>JAAESX010000248.1 GCA_024228935.1 Pseudomonadota bacterium | reverse complement strand
TGCAACCGGCAGGGACGACGCGCTCGGTACGTCGGCATCGAGCACAACGTCTTCGATCTCTGCCGCTACGCCTTCATTGAAAACTGCTTCGCAGCCGACCGGTTCGAGCGAGCGGCGTGACTATGTGATTGCCGCTCTAGGGCTCCTCAGTTCGCGGTGTATGCATTTCCCGACACCGGCCGAAGCATCGGAGCGGTGATCTCGCTCGCGGCACGCTCGCCGGCCCGCAGGACGTTCAGCGTGCCCTCGAGCTCGACGATGGCCCGGTTCGCGATCTTCAGCTTGAAGCGCATCTCCTCGACCTCGTCGCGCAGGGCCTTCAGCTGGAGGCGGTAGTGACGGGGTGCCTTCTCGTCCACCGCGGCCTTGAGTCGGTCGCGCTCGTCGGTCACCTGGGACAGGTGGAGCTGGAACTCCTGGTTGTCGGCCAGGGTCTGCCGAGAGAGCCCCTTCAGGTGCTTTGAGTCGCGCCGCAGCTCGACCAGCTCGCTGACGATGGAGGCATGCTTCCGACGCAGCGCCGAGAGCTCGAGCGTTCGGCCCTGAAGCGTGTTGTGGAGCGAGGTCAGGGAGTCTGCGAGGGAGGTGTCCTCGCGCTCTACCGAGTACGCCGCGAGCAGCGCGTTCGCCCGTCTGGACGCCGACGCCAAGTCATCGTTGAGGACCCGGACCTGCGCCACCAGACGCTCGACTCGGACCGCCCAGTCACCGAGCTCCCTCCTTCGTCGAACTTCGCTGTGCCACCAGCCGACGATGAGAGGGATTGAGACGGCGAGTGCGGTGCACACAACGACCATCCAAGGAGCCATGAGACCTCCTCGTTTACACGGAGTGGGCTCCCATCCTCGGGAGCTTCGGGGACACGCGGGGAACGCTGCCATGAACATGTTCGCAGCAGGCGTCTGAAAAACACAACATCTTTTGGTGCCATTCTCCAAATTCTTTACGGCTACCCGATGGAGTCCCCGCTGAACCACCACCGACCGGGGTGGAACCGCTCCTCGTTCTCCTGAGCCCACATCAGCCATGCTCGGCGATGCATCTGCTGAATCCGCCAGGGGCCGTCGGCGTCGAACGGCAGGTGACAGCCGGTCGTGATGACGAGCTCGTCGTAGGCACCCCGACGCACCAGCGGATCGTCGTCGCCCAGCTTCCGCGCCAGGACGGTCGGACTCATCGGCTCGCCGTAGCGAGTACGGACGCCCTCGGTGAAGCTGGAGGCGTTCTGTTCCCACCAGCGCTCCCAGCGCGCGTGCACGCCCGGCTCGTCCGCGTCTTCGCGGTGACCCGTCAGGAGAGCGAGCGCACCGCACGCGACGGCGACGACGCTTCGATCGCGATGGGACAGGCTGGCGAGCAGACGCGGGATGGCCCGGACGTCGCCCAGGTAGCCGAGGCCCTGGAGCGCTGCGCGAGCGCGCGCCCCCTCCCCGGCCGCGCTGCCCATCAGGAGCAGCAGGTAGCTGGGTCCGCCGTAGCGCCCGACGATCTCGCCGGGCGGGTTCGCGAGCTCGGTGCCCGAGCTGAGCGCCTGTCCGTGGAAGTCGACGCCGCGCCGGTCACCCAGCATCAGGAGTGCGATGGCGACGTCCTCGGCCAGGTCGGGCCGCTCGAGGATGTCGAGCAGGTCTTCCGTGGCGGACGGGTCGCCGATGCGTCCGAGGGCGATGACCGCCGCGCGACGCACCATCGAGCTCGACGTTCCACGGACCAGCGAGCGCAGGGCTCCGACGGCCTCGGTCTCGCGACGCCAGCCCAGGATCTCGGCCGCGGCTGCGATGCCGCGGGGCTGTGCGGTCCCCTCGAGCACCTCGAGCAGCCCGTCGACGAGCACGGCGTTCGGCGAGCGAGCGAGCGCACCGCGGAGGGCACGCTCGGGGAGCTCGGGCAGGCGAACCTCGAGGAGCTGGCGGAGCAGCACCTGCGCCGCCTCGTACGAGCGGTGGTAGGCGAGCAGGTCGACGGCAGCGACGTACGCGGCGACGTTCGGATCGGTCGCGCGGCTGCTGGCGGCACCCAGCTCACGAGCAGCGCGGGTCAGCGCCTTCTCCAGCGCCTCGACGACGTCCAGCCCCGCAGCCGAGATGGCGATGCGGTGGGCGCCGAGTCGACGCTCCGGCCGGTCGGCGTCCGCGCGGGTCAGCGGCGGGCGAGCGCGCTGGGCTTCATGGCGCTCCCGGGCATGCACGGCGGCACACGACAGGTGCCAGTCCAGCGAGTGGCCCGGGTCCCCGACCAGCGCGTCACACGCACCGATCCCCGCGACGAGCTGGATGTTGGCGTCGAGGAAGATCTCGCGAGCCCGGTGCAGGGCCTCCTTGCGGTTCTTGCCGTCGGTGACGCGAGCCATCCGCAGCCAGGCCCAGCCCTCGCGGATGGGCAGGTCCAGGCTTCGGTAGCCCTCGATCGCCTCGGCGTAGGCCTGGCCCGCCTCGACCGGGCGTCCGGCGGCGCGCTCGAGGTCTCCCTGACGAAGGACGGCGCGGAAGGTCAGCTCCAGGTCGTGGGCCTCCTCGGCGCGAGCGTGCGTGGCTCGGTACGCGACCGCGGCCGCATCGAGGTCACCTCGCAGACGGGCGACGTCACCCAGGCCGACGCAGACGGCCCCTTGCAGCGCGGCGTCCCCACACTGGACGGCCAGACCATCCGCCGCGCGGAACGCCGCATCGGCCTCGTCGAGCCGCTGGTGCAGCACGTGGCGCTCGCCGTGCATCAGGTGGCAGCGCGCCCGGTCACCCAGGCGGGTGAGACCACGGCGGGCTTCCCGCAGGACGTCTTCGGCCCAGGGCTCCTGGCGGGCCACGAGGATCGCAGCGAGCTCGAGGCAGGCGCGACTGCGCAGCTCGCCCTCGGGCTCCCGCAGGAGTGGACGCAGGCGACGCTCGGCCTGGTCGTGCTGTCCCAGATCGCGCTCGACCCGGGTCAGGATCAGCAGCACGTCCGCGAGCAGCGCGCGGTGGGCGAAGGCCTTGGCCCGCTCGAGCGCCTGGACGAGGACATCCCGCGCGTCTCGGCGGGCACCGCGGGCGATGGCGTCGCGAGCCAGCGAGAGAGCCGCCGCCTCGAAGAGCTCCAGGCCCTTGTCCGCGCGCACGTCTCCGACCCGCTCGCCGAGGAAGGTCTCGAGCTCGCGCCGCCAGGCGGGGTCGCCGGGCTCGAACAAGGACTCCAGGGTGGCCAGCGCGTCGACGTCGATGACGGGCGAGCCCGGGAACGGACGCGGCATGCGCGAGCTGCGCAGGGCCTTCAACAGGGAGAAGCGGGCCTGCCCTCGCTCCCCGTCGGCGAGCTGCATCTCGCCCAGGCGCTGCCAGGCTCGGATCAGGCTCGGGTCCCCGGCGGTGGCCTTGCTGAACAGCGCCATTGCACGCTCGGGATCGCCGCTGATGAGGGCGCGCTCGCCGAGCGCCAGCAGCAGGTTTCCGCCGTCGGGATCACACTCCCGGCGGATGGAGAGCTCCTGCTCGCCGAGCGGCACGTCCTCGTCCAGGAGACGCAGCGTGCCCTTCAGCCACCGGTCGAACCGGTCGTGCAGGGGAACGAGGGCGCCGTCGATGACCTCGCCGAAGACAAAGGTGCCGTTGCCGTCGGGCGCGTACGCCCACTGCCGCCGGCCGGGCAGATCGGCGAACGCGACCAGTCCGGGCGACAGCTCGTCCGGCGGGGCGAGCTCGCTCGAGGCGCGGAGCTTCAGGGCGCCCCGAAACAGCGAGCCGCCGTTCCAGCGACGCAGGAACCCGGCCAGGGACAACGGCAGTCGGTGCCCGAGGTGGCGCTCGGCCGCGCGGATGGCGTCCTCGGAGGCCCCGGCCGCGAGCGCATGCACGTCGCGTCGATAGCGATCGACCAGACGGATGAGCGGGTGGAAGGGGTCGACCGCCGGGTCCATCGTCGGCGCAGCACTGGACACGTCAAGAGACATGGTCCGGAGTATATCTACGAGTGCGACCGAACCACAGGAAATTCGGTCGGTTTCCCGACCGGCATCCTGACGCGATCAGGCCGGGCGAACCACCAGGTTCACCAGACGGCCCGGCACGACGATCTCCTTCACGATCGCCATGCCCTCGAGGTGCTTGGCGACGTTCGGCAGAGCCTTGGCCTCGGCCAGGATCGCCTCCTTGCTCGCGTCCTTCGGCACGTCCAGCTGGCCACGGCGCTTGCCCTGGATCTGGACGGTGATGGTCACGGTGTCCTCGACCAGCGCGCTGGGGTCGAACACCGGCCACGGCTCGTACGCCAGGGACGTCGTGTGGCCCAGGCGCTCCCACAGCTCCTCGGCCAGATGCGGCGCGTACGGCGCCAGGATCTGGACGAACTGCTCGGCGGTGCTGCGCGGCAGGACCTTGCGCCCGGTGGCCAGCTTCACGAACTCCATCATCCGGCTGACCGGGGTGTTGAAGCGCAGCGACTCGATCCCGTCGGTGACCGACTGGATCGCGACGTGGATGCTCTTGTTCAGCTCGCGGTCCGGCTCGACGTCCTGGATGGCCGCGCTCAGGTTGCCCTCGCCGTCGACGAACAGGCGCCAGGCCCTCGCCAGGAAGCGGTAGACGCCCTCGACGCCCGACATCTGCCAGGGCTTCACCTGCTCGAGCGGGCCCATGAACATCTCGTAGATGCGCAGGGCGTCGGCGCCGTACTTGTCGACGACGTCGTTCGGGTTCACGACGTTCAGCCGCGACTTCGACATCTTCTCGATCTGCGTGCTGACCGGCGTTCCGTCGGCCTTGGTCACCCAGCTGTCATCGACTTCCTCGACGTCGCTCGGGTGGTAGTACTTCCCGGCCTCGTCCTGGTAGCTGAACGCCAGGATCATCCCCTGGTTGAACAGCTTCTGGAACGGCTCGACCGTGTGGACCAGGCCGCAGTCGTACAGGACCTTGTGCCAGAAGCGCGCGTACAGCAGGTGCAGGACCGCGTGCTCGACGCCGCCGATGTACAGGTCGACCGGACCCCAGTACGACTCGGCCTCGGGGCTGAACGGCAGCTCGGTGTTCTGCGCGTCCATGTACCGCAGGTAGTACCAGCAGCTGCCAGCCCACTGCGGCATCGTGTTCGTCTCGCGCGTGTAGGTCTTGCCGTCGATCTCGACGGTGCCCCAGTCCTCGGCGCGCGCCAGCGGCGGCCGGCCGTCGGCGGTCGGCTTGAACGCGTCGATGTGCGGCAGCTCGACCGGCAGATCGGCGAAGTCGACGGGGATGATGTCGCCGTCCTCGCTGTGCAGGATCGGGAAGGGCTCGCCCCAGTACCGCTGCCGGCTGAACAGCCAGTCCCGCAGCTTGAACTGGATGCGACCCTGGCCGATGCCCTCGGTCTCCAGCCAGTCGATGATCCGGCGCTTGAACGTGGTGACGTCCAGCCCGTCGAAGTCCCCCGAGTTCATCGAGGTCCCCTCGCCCGGCCAGGCCGCCTCCTGCACGTCGTGGCCGTCGGGGCCCGAGTACACCTGGATGATCGGCAGGTCGTAGGTCCGCGCGAACGCGTGATCGCGCTCGTCATGCGCGGGCACGGCCATGATGGCGCCGGTGCCGTAGGTCGCCAGGACGTAGTCGGCGACCCAGATCGGGACCTTGGCGCCGTTCACGGGGTTCACCGCATAGGCGCCGGTGAAGACACCGGTCTTATCCTTGTCGCCCACGGCCTGACGGTCGCGGTCCGAGCGGTTCTTGGCCGCCTTGACGTAGGTGTGCACGGCGTCGGCCTGGGCGGCGCTCGTGATCTCGGAGACCAGCGCGTGCTCGGGGGCCAGGACGCAGTAGGTCGCACCGAACAGGGTGTCCGGGCGCGTCGTGAAGACCGTGAACGAGGCGTCCGTGCCATCGACCGGGAAGCTCAGCTCGGCGCCCTCGGACCGTCCGATCCACTGGCGCTGCATCTCCTTGACGTGCTCGGGCCAGTCGACGTCGTCCAGATCGTCCAGCAGACGCTGCGCGTACACCGTGATCTTCAGCATCCACTGCTTCATGTTCCGGCGCTCGACCGCGTCGCCGGTCTCGACGTACTTGCCGTCCTGGACCTCCTCGTTCGCCAGGACCGTGCCCTGCGCGGGGCACCAGTTGACGGGCACGTCGGCCAGGTACGCCAGGCCCTGCTCGTGCAGCTTCAGGAAAATCCACTGGGTCCAACGGTAGTAGTCGACCTTGCTGGTGTCGACCTCGCGGGACCAGTCGTAGCTGAAGCCCAGCGCCTTCAGCTGCTGCTTGAAGGTGGCGATGTTCTTCTGGGTGATGATCGCGGGGTGCTCACCGGTGCGCACCGCGTGGCGCTCGGCGGGCAGTCCGAAGGCATCCCAGCCCATCGGGTGCAGCACGTTGAAGCCGTTCTTCCGCTTGTACCGGGCGACGATGTCCAGGGCCGTGTACGACTCCGGGTGACCGACGTGCAGGCCCGAGCCGCTGGGGTACGGGAACATGCCCAGCGCGTAGAACTTGGGCTTGCCCGGCTCGACCTCGGGGGTCCGGAAGGTGTCCTGCTCGTCCCAGGTGGCTTGCCACTTGGGCTCGATGGCGGACGGGTCGTACCGCATGGCGTCTCCTCACACGTTTCGGCGCACGTGGATAACCACGTCCCATGCCCTGGGGAACGCTTCTGCTGGCGCTTGCGTGCACGGCGTCCGAGCCGGTGGACACCTGCGGCGTCGAGACGACGATCCCGGGCTGGACGCCAGGGTGCGAGGCGACGCTCAGCCTGTACGAGGACGATGCCCTGCTGCTGGTCGACGACCGGCTCGAGGCGTGGCTCCCGCGGCCGCTGGAGGACACCTCCTACGGCGGTCAGACCGGCAACGACCTGACTCTCCTGTTCGATGGCGAGCTCGCGACCTCTCGCATCTCGCTGGTCACGCTGGCGGACGAGCAGACCACGGTCCGCATCGACGCCACGTTCTCGGCCGGGACCGTCAGCGGCGTTGTGTTCCCGCGAGTCGAGGACGTGCGCTGACGACAGGGCGCAGGCCCTCGATCAGCCGGTTCGCATCGGCGTCGACCTCGTCGAGCTCGGCCTCGGTCCAGGGTAGGATGGCCGCGCTGGCGACCCACATGGCCACGAGGGAGAAGCTGGCGGCGATGGTGAAGAGCAGGTCCATGGTGAGCGTGTCGAGCATGTCGGCGTGCCTCCTGTTTTCGATGACCGGCGAGAAGCTGGCCTGAACGCTTGTTCAGCTATACTGTACGTCCGTTCAGATGTCCAGCAACCGGGTGCATCGATAAGGTGCCACCACCATCGACCAGAAACTGTCCGGGGTAGCAGAGAACCCATGAACTTGAACAAGGCCCAGAAGCTGGTCCGAATGGTCGAACTGATGACGCGACGGGGCGGTGTGCGCGCCTGGGAGCTGATGGATCGGTTCGACGTCGATGCCCGAACGCTTCGTCGATACCTCTCTGATCTCAAGGAGATGAACCTCCCCATCAACGACGACGGTGCCGGCGAGGACCGCACGATCGCCCTCGACGCCGAGTACCGCCGGAGCGGCGTCCAGCTCACCCTGCCCGAGGTCCTCTCGCTGCACTTCGGGCGCAAGCTCTTCACGTTCCTGGACGGCACGGGGTTCGCCCAGGACCTCGACGACGCGATCGAGCGGCTCGAGCCGGCGATCCCCCGAGCGCACGCTGAGCTCGCCCAGGACCTCGACCGGAAGTTCATGGCCGTGCCCGAGCACGCCAAGGACTACACGGAGATGGGCGATCTCGTGGACGAGATCATCACGGCGCTCCTCTACGACAACCCGTCGCGGGCCTCGTACACGAAGCCCACAGGCGCATCGAAGGACTACTTCCTCGAGCCGCTGACCCTCGCGACCTACCGGCAGGGCCTGTACCTGTTCGCCCGCGATCGTCACGACGGGCAGGTGAAGTCGTTCGCCGTGGAGCGCTTCTCGCGCTTCTCCCGCCTGCGCATGGAGAAGTTCCGTCCCCCGGCGGCCTACCGACCCGAGGATCAGCTGCGGGGCGCGTTCGGCATCCTGAAAGGCGAGCCCCAGTCGGTCTCCGCGTGCTTCGACTCGACCGTCGCCCACTACGTGCGCGAGCGACACTGGCATCCGAGCCAGGTGATCGAGGAGCTGCCCGACGGCCGGGTCCGGGTCCGCTTCGAGGTCGGGCTGACCCACGAGCTGGTCAGCTGGCTTCTGGGCTTCGGCGGCGACGTCCAGGTCGAGGAGCCTGCGTCCCTGGCCCGTCGCGTCCGAGACGCGCACAAGCAGGCGCTCGAGCGGTACACGTGATCCCGAACCCTCCCCACGGCTGGCCGCTCGTGCACGAGGCCGCCGACCCGTGGGCCGGCGACGAGTGGCTCCCCGACCAGGGCGACCACGACAACCACCTGCTCATCGGCGGCCGCCTCGACCGGGAGACCCACGACCGACTCGACGCGGCCTGGCTCGACGCGTACTTCGATGTGCTGCGCGGCGACCGGGAGTTTGACGACGAGGAGCTCGCCTCGCTGAGCGACCGGCTGCACCTGGTCGGTCCCCGCACCCATGACCGGCGGCCCCCGAAGCTGGCGCCGTTCCCGATCCCGGACGACCGCATCACTGACATCGTCGAGGAGTACGTGCCCGACGGCGGGATGATGGCCCAGGACCGGTTCCTGGGGCCCTGGGCGGACGAGCTGCCCGATCGGGCCCTGGTCCGCGCCGCGGGCGTCCACCTGGCCTGGATCCCACTGCTCGAGATGGAGGGCTCGCCTGCGCTGCGCTTCTACAACTCGTCCCCCAAAGCGCCCATCCCGATCCGTCGTGCCGTCCAAGCCGTGCACAAGGCGCCGCCGATGCTCTGGACGACCGACTGGAAGCCCCTGCTGCCCGTGATCGACCACTGGATCCCCGACGGCCCGGTCCAGGGCGACATCGTGCCGCTGGACGGCCCCATCGAGGCGGTGCTGGCTCGCGTGACGCCGACCGCCGAGGGGTGGTCGGCGAACGGCGCGATCGGCCTGCCCAGCGTCCCGCCCATCCACGCTGTGCTGCGTCGACTCGATCTGGAGATGCTCCGACGGCGCCGGCACGAACGCCGCACGACATGGGAGGTCCTCCTCCGCCTCCGGCCAGAGGTACTCTTCCGCACGTGCACCACGTGGTGCTGGATGGAGAGGACATGACGCTGATTCTGGCTCTTGGCTGCGCCGAAGGAGCACTCGAGATCACGCCGAACCCGCTTTCCTGGGGCGACGTGAACGTCCACGAGACCGGCTGCGAGACCGACGAGGGCGGCTGCCTGCCCGAAGACGTGGTCCTACGGAACGCCGGGGACGCCGATCTGACCATCACGTCGAGCGGCTACGACGGCGACTACCTCTGCATCAGCGGCCACCCCGCGGACTCCGATCTCGACCTGGGTGTCCTCCCCCCGGGCGCCACGCTGCTCCTCACCACGTCGGTCTGTGGCTACAACCCGGGCGACCTCACCACCGAGGTCTCCGGCTCCATCTCATTCACCACCGATGGCGCGGACGACCCCGATCTCGTCTGGAGCTTCACGCCCTACCGGGACCAGGGCGGGGGCGACTCCGGAATCTGATGGCCGTCCTCCTGCTCGTCGAAGACAACGACCTGAACCGCGACATGCTCTCGAGGCGACTCAAGAAGCGTGGGTACGAGGTCCTGCTCGCGATGGACGGGTTCGAAGGCCTCGAGATGTGCCGCCAGCACGTCCCCGACCTGGTGCTGATGGACATGAGCCTGCCTCGACTCGACGGCTGGGAGGCCACGCGGCTGATCCGAGCCGAGCCGGAGACAGCCCACATCCCCGTCCTCGCGCTGACGGCCCACGCGATGAGCGGCGACCGTGAGAAGGCCCTGGGGGCCGGCTGCGACGACTACGACACCAAGCCGGTGGACATGGCGAGGCTCCTCTTCAAGATCCAGACGTTGCTCGGGCAGCCGGACACCGAGTAGAGCGCGTCATGCTCGCGCTCCTCTCGCTGCTGTTCCTCCTCCTCGCTCCGGCCCAGGCTGCGGGCGAGACGACCTCGGGCGATGTCCCCTCGGTGCAGGACTACCGGGTCGTCGAGCGGCTCGGGAACGAGGCCCTGGCCAGCGGTGACAAGGCCGGCGCTCGCGTCCACTTCGAGCACATGTTCGAGCTGCAGGAGGTCCGCCGCTACCTCCCCTACCGGGACGGCCTGAAGGAAGCGCTCGTGCTCGAGCGGCTCGGGCACATGGACCAGGCCGCCGAGGCCTACCGGGAGAGCTTCTCGAACGACGCGCTCCGGACCGTCCACATCCTGCGGATCCTGTCCATCCATCCGGACCGGGACGCCCTGGTCGACGAGACGGTGGCGTACGTGCGCGAGGCGGTCGCCGCCGCCGAGGCTGGAGAGTCCGGCGTCATCTACACCACCGCCAAGGGCACGCCCAAGCGGCTGAAACCGATGACCCAGGACGAGGTCATCGAGCGCATCGAGGCGGGGAAATCGGCGAAGTACTGCTACGTCGAGAGCCTGGACTTCACCGAGCTCGACGACGAGCTCCTGGCCACCAGCGACATCGTGCTGAACCGCTGCGTCATCGGCTCGATGACGGCCCAGACGAAGCACTTCCAGAAGCTCGCGGTGAAGGCGTTCATCCTCGGCGACGTGCAGCTCGGAAAGCAGTGGTCGGGCGAGAAGAACAAGAGCACGACCATCCGCAGCTCGACGTTCGACGTCCTCAACTTCCGCGAGTCGGTCATCCTCGGCGAGGCGAACTTCGCCGGCGTCGAGACCGGGGAGAAGACGACCGGCTTCCAGATGACCGTGTTCGAGGGCCCGGTCGACTTCAAGGGCGCCGAACTCCACGGTCCGGCGGATCTGCGCTTCGCCGCGTTCCAGCAGGGCGGCAACTTCAAGGACGCGCGGCTCCACCACTCGGTCTACTTCGGGGGCACCCGGTACGCCGGAGACGTCGTGTTCACCGGCGTGTCCTCGGACCGGTTCGTCTACTTCAACAGCGCGACGTTCGACGGCGCCGCCCGGTTCGACAAGTGCGAGTGGCGCAAGGGAGCCACCTTCGAGGACAGCCGCTTCGGGGGGCCAGCCTCGCTGGAGACCACCCGCATCGACGGCCGCCTGAACATGAGCCGCGTGGTGTTCGAGCAGACGCTCTCGGTGAAGGAGGTCCACACCCAGGGCCTCGACATGGTCGGCACGCACTTCCGCGGGAACGCGAGCTTCGTGGACGCCCGCTTCGACGGAAAGGTGCGCTTCTCGCTCGACGACGTGACCCGCGCCCAGCACCTGACCGACACGACGCCGCTGCTGGCGCTCTACCGCGACTACCAGGGGGACGAGGACGCCGACGAGCCGCTCGCGACCACCGCCAGCTACGGCGTCGAGACGGTCGACGACCTGATCGCGCGCATCGACAAGAGCATCAGCTTCGCGAACACGACCTTCACCGGGTACGCCGTGTTCGAGCGGGTCACGTTCGGGACGCCCGGCGAGAAGAACGTCGCGCAGTTCTACAACACCCAGTTCCTGGGCGAGAGCCACTTCGAGCGCGCGACCTGGCACGCCGCGGCGGACTTCACGACCATCTTCGGCAACGAGATCGCGTTCAACGAGTCGATCTTCCACGACACGCTCATCCTGGACGACGCCAACGTGCCCGGCCGGGTCATCCTCACCGACGCCGAGTTCGTCGGCGACGCCGACTGGAGCTGGTACGCCGCCGAGGTCCGGACGTTCCAGGTCTACGCCGATCAGCTGCACTCGGACGACGGCCACCGCCTGTTCTACGAGAAGTGCGCGACCGACCGCGGGGACGCGTGGCGGACCGACGAGCGGGTCGTGCGACTGACCCGCGGACGCGACCTGACCGAGGACGAGATCCGAGCCGCCTGCTACGACGCCGTCATCGACGAGTTCGTCGGCCTCAAGGACAGCTTCGGCGACCGGGCCATGATCGACGACGAGGACGACGCCTACTGGTGGACCCGCCACCACGAGACGATGGCCCGCATCCAGTTCGGCTCGATCTGGGACCGCATCATCGGCGTGGCCGACATCTTCCTGTTCGAGTGGTGCTTCGGCTGGGGCGTCCAGCTGGGCAACCTGTTCGCCTGCACGTTCCTCGTGACCGCGCTGTTCGCCTGGATCTACCGGCGCTTCTGCCCCGACACGATGCTGATGTACCACGGCCGCGACATCGCGATTCGGGACGTGAGCTTCGCCGCGTTGTTCTTCGTGAGCTTCCAGTCCCTGCTGGCGATCAACACCGGCTGGGACTTCGGCGAGGACGACCACAGGTTCCGCTACCTGAACTCGATCCAGACGCTCATCGGGTTCATCATCCTGACGTTCTTCGTAGGCGCCTACACCCGCATGATCCTGGCGTAGCGCCGCACGTTGCGAGCGCAGCGAGCGCGAGGGCGAAGCCCGAAGCCAAACGCCCGTCGCCGGGCTCGCGGAGACCGGAAACGCAGTTTCCGGGCGAGCAAGCTACTCGGCGGCGCGATGGCGAGGCACGATCCATCGAGGGCGTTTGAGCCCAAGGGTGCGCGCCGAACAGCCGACGCAGTCGGCCGGCGCCCGCACCCGCAGAGAGGCACAGAGCCGCCGGCTCTCGCTCTCGGGGACGTCCCCTCTACTCGTCTTCTTCGTCCTCGGCGCCGTCATCCATCTCGGCTTCCATGTTGCCGGAGCTGTCGCGGCTGGCCTTTCCACCCTTCTTGGGCTCTTCTGCCGCCTCTTCCGTGGCCTCTTCGGTCTTCTCTTCCGTGGCCTCGGTCGACTCCTCGACGGCCTCTTCCGTGGCCTCGGTCGACTCCTCGGCGGCCTCTTCCGCGGCCTCGGTCTCGGTGACTTCCTCGGTCTCAGCCGGCTCGTCGGCGGGCTTCTCGCCAGCAAGGGTGAAGCCCGACAAGGCCAGGGCAAAAGTCATGAATGCTGCACGCATCGTGTGCTCCTCCAGGGTGGCCGTGGACGGACGGACACCAACTGCTCAGGACGTATCCCAAACGGCCGCACCCTCCCATGTCTTGCACTCGAACGTCAACCGGATGTCAACACGCCTGGAACACAGGCCCCGGCCCCAGTGTCTCTGAGCCTCGACGGATGAAGCGTCGCTCATTAGAAACGCGCCACTACCCGCTGACCAGCGAGGAATACCCAATGCTCCTGTTGCTTTCCGCCCTGATGGGCTCCGATGCCAACGCCGCCTGTGAGAAGCAGGTCGCGGCTGCCAAGAAGGCGAAGGGCGCTGCGGTCGCCCCGGCCTTCCAGAAGGTCGTCAGCTGTGACGCGAAGGCGGCGAAGCAGAACTTCCCCGCCATCATGCAGGGCGCCGGAGACGCGGAGAGCCTGATCGCGCTGTCGATGGTCGCCATCGACGCCGAGGTCTGGAACCCCGTCTGGGAGATGCTCGGCAAGATCCCGGACTACGACGCCCGTGACGTCGTGGCCGCCGGTGTCGGCGACCAGTGCGGCGAGAACGAGACCGTCGTCAAGTTCCTCCAGGCCGCCTACTTCGGCCTGCGCGACATCGACTTCGCCCAGTGGGACGACGCGATGGTCAGCTGCAAGACGGAGTCGTTCGACGGCTGGCTCATGGAGACCGTCCAGAACCCGCCCGCGAAGCAGTACGACGAGAAGTGGGCCAAGGTCGCCGAGGTCTACGTCGAGCGCAAGGGTGCGGACAGCCTCGACAGCCTGGCCATCGGCGCGCAGAAGGCCGCCGGCAACGGAGGTCCCTTCGAGGCCATCCTGGCGCTCATGGACGCCGCCGTCGCGCCCGACCTCGGCGAGGACATCTCGGCCGACGACCAGGCCCGTCTCGAGGACGCGCTGGTCAACATGGCCAAGGGCCTCCCGCCCGAGCAGGCCCGCTCCATCGCCGACCGCCTGGCGAACGCCGGCTCGGAAGGGGCCGCCGCCTCGCTCCTCCCTGCGATCTACCCCGACCGCGTCAAGAGCAACGGCAGCTTCGTCTACGGCGCAGTCGCGGTCGAGGCCGCCGACTGCGACGGCACGCTCAACGCCGTCCTGCACACCGCCGAGGTCACCGAGCCCGGCAACCGCTACATCCTCCAGGACGACATCGAGTCCCCCATGCGCGCGTTCAAGCCGAAGCTCAGCAAGTGCATGAGCGAGGGCGACTGGACGGTCATCGCCAGCGCCGAGCCCCTGGGCTCCGACGGCATGGACGACTTCGTCTCCGGTCTCGAGGCCCAGTTCGTCGAGAAGGGGTACGAGGTCAAGATCAAGGGCGAGAAGGGCGTCACGCTCGACTGAGCCCTCCGGGAGCGGGAGTGCTCATGGCCGACCGCGTCGGCGTCCTCTTCATCTGCCTCGGCAACATCTGTCGCTCGCCGCTCGGCGAGGGCCTGATGCGCGACAAGGTGCGCGCGGCCGGACTGGCCGACCGGATCTTCGTCGACTCGTGCGGCACGTCCAGCTACCACGCAGGCGAGCCGCCGAACCCCAACAGCGTGCGGGTCGCCGCCCAGCACGGCATCGACATCTCGGACCAGCGCAGCCGGCAGCTCGTGCGTTCCGACCTGTCCCGGTTCGCCTGGCTGATCGCCATGGACGCGAGCAACCAGTCGAACACCGAGCGGCTGGGCGACTGCACCGTCCACCGGCTCCGTGACTTCGATCCAAGCGGGCCGGGCGACGTGCCCGATCCCTGGGGCGGCTCCGGCGACGGCTACCGCGAGGTCTACGAGATCGTCGATCGAAGCTGCGAAATGCTGCTGGAGCGGATCGAGCAGGATCTCGCCGGCGTGTAGAGGGCTTGTCAACGGGCCTCGACCCGCTTGACCGCATGGCGAGCCGAGCGCCATTATCCAAATAATGGAAGCTCCCCTCGTCGCCGACCTTCAGCGCATCCTCGTCTACAACCACGACCCGATGGCGCGGGCCGACGCCCACTTCCGGCTGGGCCAGCTCCACGCGGTCGAGGGCCGGAACGACCCGGCGCGGCGGCACCTCACCGAGGCGCTGCATCTGGACGCCGCCATGCAGGGCGCTCGCTCGCTGCTGGCCGAGCTCGTGCCGCCCAAGAAGGCCGAGCGCGGCTTCTTCCAGCGGATGTTCCGGCGGTAGGCCTCAGCGGCGCTCGAGCACGAGCTGCCACTCGTACTCCATGTCCTCACCGTACGCGGTCATGTCGTCGGAGCCGCCCAGGACGGGCTCATCCGAGCTGAAGTCCCCGGACGCGTCGCTGTCGTCTTCGCGGGTGTAGTCCGCCAGATCGACGTAGGCGTCGCCGTCCAGCATGTGCTCGTCGTCGAGCTCGCCGGTCACGCGAACGCGGAACTGCATCGAGTCGCCGTCGTCCCAGTCGAAGACGCAGACCGCGGTGCCGTCGACCTGGCCGTCCTCGACGGTGAGCTCGACGTCGTCGTCGTCGCAGGTGGCGGAGTAGTCCCAGACGTCCCAGTACACGCTGACCTGGAGGTCTCCCTCGTAGTCGCCGTTGGGGTCGTGCTCGACGACCTCGCCGGTGTCACCGCCATGCGGGCCGGTGTCGGAGTGGGACTCGGGCCCGAGGGCGACCGAGCCGTTGTTGGTGCAGGCCAGGAGGAGAAGCGTCATGCCGTCTTCGTACCCGGTGCCGGCCCGGGTGGCACGCATCTTGCGCTATGGCACAGCGATTGCATCGAATACGAACAGCTCCACCCTGCTGTTCCTCCCTCCCGCTGCTGCTCCGGAGACTCCCCATGGCCCGCTCGCTCACTGTCAAGCACACCGAGAACCCCGAGACCTCCAGTCTTTTCAATGGGTTCCTCCTCCTGGCCTTCGGCTGGCTGGTGATGGGAATGGTCGTCGCCGCGTTCAGCGTGAGCGACGCCGACGCGGCCGAGCAGCCAGAGCTCGTCGACTTCTAGTAGATTCAGCTCTACGGATCCGAGAGAATGACGTCCTCGCGCGGGCTGAACAGCCACGCGCCCTCGACCTCGAGGCCTGGACCCAGCTGGCGCTCCAGCTCGTCCCGAACGTCGTCGGGCCGGGTGCACTTGTCGGGGAAGACGACCACATCGTCGACGCCGATGGCCTCCCAGTCCACGGGACGGGTCGCGGGCCCGAGCTCAAGGCACAGCTCGTGGAGACCGCGCACACCGTCGTCGTGAAGCAGCGCGTCGTCCCCCTCCATGTTCTCGGCCACCGGGCGGCCGTGCGTGGCCTGCCACAGGTTCGAGGACCGAGGCAGGTCCTGGCTGAACTGCGGTCGAGGCTGGTTGTCGAACGGCAGCTCGAGCAGCGCGCCGGTCCCCACGGCGTAGGCGTAGACCGGATGCGACGCCGGGTCGGTCATCGGTCGCGGCCACGGGGTCTGTGACAGCAGCAGGCTGTCGAGCAAGATGACGACCGGCCAGACGAGCGCCGTGCGAGGCCAGCGCTCCACCAGTCGACCAGCCCCCAGGCCGGCGACCGCGGCCAGCACGATGCTCGCGGGTGCCGCCGCTCGGTGCCAGTGCGACAGGCCGCCCAGCTCGGGGAAGGCCGAGACGAGCCAGCTCGCCGGGAGCGTGACCGAGCCGCCGAACACCTGGGTGTTGCCCGCGACCGACAGCCAGAAGCCCAGCGTCAGGAGCCAGAGCGGCACCACCAGCAGCAGGAGCCGCCGCTCCTTGGCGACGAGCGCGAGCGTGAGCGTCGCCAGGCCGACGTACACCGACTTGCTGACGACGACGGTGTCCACGCTCGGGAGCACGAGGTTGAGGACATCGGTCCCGAACACCGGCAGCTGGCGCCAGTGCGGGCGGAACTCGGGTGGGAAGGGAGACGGGCCATGGAAGCGGGCCGCCCACATCGACTTCACCTCGAGGAACTGCAGGAACCTTGGCAGCACGAGCGCGAGCGCCAGCGCCCCCTGACCCAGGACGGGGAGCGGCTTGCGCGACCGCCACACGAGCCAGATGGCAAAGGGGACCTCCACGACGACGCCGAAGAACGCGTGGTACCAGCCCGACAGCGCGAACGCGGCGAGCGCCAGGCCCGAGGCCACCCACCACGCGTGCGCGCGGGTCTTCTCCCAGCGCAGGAGCGCGGCCATGTGGAGCGCCAGCCAGCCGACGGGCAGCGACTCGGTGATGGCGAAGTCCACCAGCCCGGAGAGCACCGGCGCCGCCATCCCAGCCACTCCGGCGGTCAGCGCCCCCCAGCTCGAACCGCCCAGCTCGCGACAGAGCCACCAGGCCCCGGCGAAGGCGAGCAGCAGGTTGCCGACGACGACCGCGTTGTGGCCCAGCGCCGGGTGCAGCAGGACCGGGATGCCGAGCGGCAGGTTGACGACGTCCATGAACGGGATGCCGACGCCATCCGGCCAGTTCGCGACCGGCCCGGCCTGAAACGCGCGCCAGAGCATCCAGACGTGGTTGTTGCCTTCGCCGAGGGGATGCGCGAGCACATGCAGCGGCTGGATCGCGAGCGGCCACGTGACCGCGATGAGCGAGCCCAGCGCGACCGCCAGGACGTGGACTGGCGAGGTCTCGCGCATGCCTTAGGATGCCCCAGATCGCCCGAGGATGCGCCGTGCGCAGCGAACCCACAGCGTCGGAGCGCGTCGAGCGCATCCTGGTCGTCGACGACGAGCCAGAAGGCGCGCGCCTGGCGCGAACGGCGCTGCTGGGCGAAGGGCGCGAGGTGGCCATCGCCCACTCCGCGCGCGAGGCGCTCAGGCTGATCCACGACGGGCGCTACGATCTGATCGCCACGACGCTGGAGCTCCGCGACCTGTCCGGAGCGCGGGTGTTGGACGTGCTGGGCGAGCGCGCCGCCGGCACTCCCCTGCTCGCGCTGACCCGAGCTCCGAGCCTGCCCGGAGCGGTCGACGCGGTCCGCCGCGGAGCCAGCGACTACCTCGCCAAGCCCATCCACCCGCGCGCCCTCGTCGAGGCGGCGGCCGCGGCGCTCGAGCACGCCCGCACCAGTCGCGAGCTGCAGGCGGCGCGCGAGCGGGTCCAGGACCGGTACGGGTTCAGCCACCTGCTGACCCGCAGCCCGAAGATGCTGACGGTGTTCGACCAGGTCCGCGCGGTGGCGGTGACCGATGCGACCGTCCTGATCCGCGGCGAGACCGGCACGGGCAAGGAGCTCATCAGCCGCGCCATCCACGAGCGCAGTCGGCGCCAGGACAAACCGTTCATCAGCGTGAACTGCGGCGCGTTCACGCCCACCCTGCTGGAGAGCGAGCTGTTCGGCCACGAGAAGGGCTCGTTCACCGGGGCCAGCGGACGGCGCGAGGGCGTGTTCGAGATGGCGGACGGCGGCACGCTGTTCCTCGACGAGCTGGGCGAGACCTCGCTGTCCGTCCAGGTCAACCTGCTGCGCGTGCTCGAGGAGATGGCGTTCCGGCGGGTCGGCGGCCACGACATGGTGCGCGTCGACGTGCGGGTCGTCGCCGCGACGAACCTCGACCTCGAGGGCGCCGTCGAGCGCGGGGAGTTCCGCGAGGACCTGTACTACCGGCTGGACGTCTTCCCCATCATCCTGCCACCGCTGCGCGACCGGAAGGAGGACATCCCGCTCCTCATCCGCCACTTCCTGGACGACGCCTCACAGGAGTACCGGCTCACGCCGCCGGAGATCACGGGCGAGGCCATGGAGGCCATCCTGACGTACCGCTGGCCCGGCAACGTCCGGCAGCTGCGGGCCATGTGCGAGCGATGGCTCATCGCACGGGCGGGGCAGCGGCTCGAGGTCGACCACCTGTCCGCCGACATGCTCCGGAGGGCGCCGATCGCCGACCGCAGCAGCATCGCCATCGACGAGACCGTCTCGCTGGCGGAGAACACGCGCCGGGTGTCCGAGCGCATCGAGCGCGAGCTGCTGCATCGGCTGCTGACCCGCCACGAGGGTCACCTGGGGCAGACCGCCGAGGCCGCGGGCATCACACGGCGGACGCTGTACACGAAGATGAAGGCGTACGACCTGGAGCCGGGGGACTACCGCTCGGGGCCGGCTCGTGGGCGACCGCGTGGCGGCTGACTGGGAGAGCCGGGTCCACGCGGCGTGGAAGATGGACGGGGGCGGCTCGCTGACCCACGTGCAGCTCGTGGCCCTCTTCTCGGAGTGCCCGGACCGCGGACGAGCCGAGGCGCTCGTTCAGCACCCCGGGTTCCTGCTCGACGGCTTCCCGCTGGAGTCCGTCAGCACGGCCCGCGAGCGGATCGAGTGGCTCATGGAGCCGCGAGACGACATCCGACCGGATGTGTTCTTCGTCGCCAACCAGAGGCTGATCCAGGCCATCGACGCCGAAGACCTGGAAGCGGTGCGGTTCTGGGCCACGCATCGCGGGCTCGGGCACCCGCGCTCCCGCGAGCTCCTGGAGGTCATCGAGCGCGACGGGATCGGGCAGGATCGCTGGGCCGACACGGAGGCGACGTGACCGGAATCCAGATGCTGAACATCAGCGCGCAGCCCCTGCACGCCGGGACGACGCTCACGGGCAACGAGACGATGAGCGACGTCTTCGTCGTCATCGCGCTCGAGACCGCCGAGGAGAACTACGCCTACGACCAGATGGCCCCGGCCGACCCGCTCGCCGATCTGTGCGAGGTCGACCGGGAAGACGCCATCTAGGAGTGGATGGCGGAGAGCCCGACGCACGAGGCCTATGGCGGCTTCGGATGGGTCCTCGCCGCCTGCTACGACATGAAGGGCATGGACGCCAAGGCCGACACCGTCGTCTCCGACCTGCTCGAGCACGCGCCGGACGACGTCTGGACCCAGTCCGCAGTCGAGATTCAGCGGATGGAACGGGGTGAGCGATGAACCTGTGGATCCTCACCATGGACGTCCTCACCCTCACCGCCGTCCACACCGGCAACGAGACCGTGACCGACATCCACGTCGCGACGAGACTCGCCCAGGCTGAGCAAGCGTGGGCAGACGACATGATCACGGCCGTTCCGGTCAGCCTCGGGTGGAGCTCCGAGGTCGGGCGGACCTAGGACATCGAGGCCTGGATGCTGGCGAACCCGGGGCACGGGTCGGTCCCGACGTTCGGATTCCACGCCATGGACTCCTACTGGGTCGAGGGCGACGAGGCCGGCACGGACCGCGTCCTGGCACACCTCGAGGCCTGCTGCTCGCATGACGAGTGGACCCGGAACGCTATCGAACTTCGAAGCTCGTACGAACCCGGTCCGCCCGACCCCGTCCGATGAACGTCGCTCCCTGGACCGTCCAGGCGAGCTGCTCGTCGAGCGAGACGGCCAGACGGAAGCCGTCGCCTTGTAGCGCGTAGCCCTTCTCGGTCTTCTCGATGGGGAGACCCACGTCGAAGCGGACCTCGCTGGTCCCGCGGTCGACGAACTGGGCGCGTCCGCCCTCCAGTCGGAGCTCGCGCGAGCCCTCTCCGTCGGCCACCAGCGTCACGCGCCGGCCGTCGATCCGGGCCACCGAGAGCCCCGTGACGTCACGCGGACCGCCAGTCAGGACCGGCTGACCGCCGACGTGCCAACGGACCTCGCCGTCGTGGAAGACCAGCCTCGAGTCCGCCTTCGCCAGCCGCGCATGGGCGATGCCGACGCCGCCCTCGCGGAAGGCGCGCAGCGACCAGTCCTTCTCGACCTGGAGCTCGTCCGGAGCCAGCCCGCGGAACAGCTCGTCTTCCCAGCCGAGCAGCGGCTCGTACGTGGTCTCGACCGGCCCGCCGTGTCCGAGGAGGACCAGGAACGGGGCCGCCCGCTGCACCGCCGCTTCCAAGGCCGGCGAGACGGAGGTGCCTGTGGACCGAGCGAGCTCGAGGACCGCCCAGGTCGCCGCGACCGCCCGACCGACCGTCCGGACGTCCCCGCTGCCGTCGGCGAGGATCACGTGCGGAAGGAACGCCTCGAGCTGGGACAGGCCCTCGGCCTTCCACTCGCGCGCCTCGGCCACACCGAACACCATCCCGGCGATGGCGAGCCCGGCGGCCTGCAGGACCGCGCGATGGTCCCCCTCGCGGATGGCGAGCCGATCCGAGGTGAACACCGCGTGCGCGGTCGCGCTCCCCACCAGGCGCGCCCAGGTCTCGTCGGGCAGCTCGCACATCGAGGCGCCGACGCCCCAGCTCACCAGCCGAGCCGCCGCGTCGCTCGCGTGCTGCCAGTCCGCCCCCTCGCCCGGCCGATCCGCTGCGAGCCAGGCCTCGAGCCGCTCGACGTCCGGGGCTCCGTTCCGAGCGCCGTCCAGGAACCAGCGATGGCGACCCGCCGATCGGCCAGACCAGACCACCGGGTCGGCGGGACCGGGCGAGCCGAGGCGCGGACCAGGCGCACAGCTCCGCGGCTCCGACACCAACGCCCGCTGGCGCCGGAGTCGAGACCACGCAGCGAACGCGACCCTCTCGAGAACGCCCATCAGTCCTTCGGGACGCTGAACTCGAAGTCGATCTCGTCGCCCAGCTCAGCCTCGAGGAAGGCCCGCAGCCGCTTGCGCATCCGCGCTTCGATCTGGCGGATGCGCTCCTTGCTGACTCCGAAGCGCTCGCCGAGGCGGGACAGCGGAATCGGGTCGGCGACGGTGAGCCGCTCGAACCAGATGGCGTGCTCGCGGTCGTCCACCAGCGTCTCGGCGAACACGTCGAGCTTCTCCTTCACGACGCTGCCCAGCTGCGCGCGCTCGGCCTGCTCGACGGGAGACATCATCTCCGCGTCGGGCACGACGTCCTTGAGCGAGCGGCCGTCCGCATCCGAGCCAGCCGGAGCATCGAACGACATCGCCGGCGCCCGCAGGTGCTGGTCGACGTTGATGATCTCCTGCTCGGGCACGCTCAGGCGCTCGGCGAGCTTCTTGGTGCTCGGCTTCAGCCCCTCGGAGATGAGCCGCGCCTTCTCCTTGTTGAGCTGGAAGAACAGCTTGCGACCGTGCCGCGTGCTGCCGAGGCGGACCATCCGGTAGTTGTCCATCAGGTACCGCAGGATCATCGCCCGGATCCAGTACTGCGCGTAGCTGGAGAACCGGATGCCGCGGTACGGATCGTAGCGGGACAGCGCCTCGACCAGGCCGACGTTGCCTTCCTGGATGAGGTCGAGGACGTTGCTCCACTGCCGGTGGTACTGGAACGCCAGCTTGACCACGAGGCGGAGGTTGGCTGTGACGAGGCGCTCGGCGGCGTACTTGTCGCCGTCCTCGACCCAGCGGACTGCGAGCTCCTTCTCCTCTTCCGGCTCGAGCAGCGGCCAGCGCCGCACCTCGGCCAGGTAGTAGGCGAGGAGGTCGTCCTTGCTGGCCCGGTTCACGCCGCTCTTGGGCGGCGCGAGCATCTTCAGGTCGCGGGGGACCCGACGGCTGGGGTTGTCTTCCCCGAGAGGGTCGACAACGTTCCCTTCCTTGTCGAGGACATCGGTCTCGTCGCGCTCACCCATCCGCTACTCCCTCGGCCGGAACGTCATCGCATCCAACAGGAACCGAACGGCGTCGGGAGAACCGGCGACGAACGGGCTGCCGCGATCGGCGATGGGGTCCAACTCGTCACCCTGAAGCGTCAGGGCAACTCCTTGGACCTCGCTTAACAGGCAGAGTCCGGCCACGACATCCCAGAGCTGCCAGCCGGCGCTGACGAAACAGCCCGCGCCGCCGCCCGTCGCGACCAGACAAAGGTGCGCCGTCGTGCTCCCCAGGCTGCGCGTCTTCCCCCGGAAGTCCAGGTCGAACCAGCGATGGAAGCGGGACGGCACGAACACCACGTCCTGGGTCCGGGGCGCGCGGGACACCAGCGGCCCCAGCCGAGCACCGTCGCGAAACGCGCCCGCGCCCCGCTCGGCGAAAAAGAACTCGGACATGCGAGGGAACAGCGTGGCCCCCAGCTCGATCCGTCCGTCGACGACCCGTCCGGCCGTGGGCCCCCAGTGCGCCAGCCCCTCAACGAAGGCATGCGTCCCGTCGATCGGGTCGATGAACCAGGTCCCGCCGGTGCCCTCGATGTGCGTGCCCTCCTCGCCGATGAGCCCATCGCCGGGAAAGAGCAGCCCGAGACCGTCGCGCAGCACGACCTCACTGGCCTTGTCGGCATCGGTCACGAACGACCGATCGGCCTTCTGTTCGACGAGCGGGTGTCCGAAGCGGCTGAGCCCTTCCTGACCCGCGGATTCGAGCAGCGCTCGCAGCGCGTCGTGGTGCGGAGTGGGCATGCGGCCGCGTAACGCGCGGTCGCTGGTTACGATTCACCCGATGGCCACCTCGAAGCTGAAGATCGTCGGTCGGTTCCCCGCGTGGGGCCCGTTCGCTCGCGATGCCGTGTTCAGCGGCGGGGACGACCGGCGCGTCCTGCTGCGCATCCTCGACCACATCGCGGCGAGCCCCGAGGCGCTGGCGACGCTGCAGAACGACGCCCAGCGACTCTCGAAGCTGCGTGTCGACGGACTGCTCCGGCTGTTGCACGTCACCGCGCTCAAGGGCCGAGCCGCCCTCGTCTACCGACACGTGCCCGGCGCCTCGATCGCGACGGTCCTGGCGGTGCAGCGCGCTCGCGGCGGACTCCTGCCGGTCCGGCTCTGCGTCGACATGCTCACCCGTGTGGCGACGACGCTGGCTCGCTCCGAGCGGGCTGTGGGCCAGCAGCTTCCCGGCCACATCCTGGGCCACCGCGGACCGACACCGGACGACGTGCTGGTGGACAGCACGGGTCGTGTGCTCCTGGCTGGCCTCTCGGTCCGTCCGCCCGGCTCGGCCGCAGGCATCCCGAGGCTCGGGTACACCCCGCCCGAGGGCCCGGCCGGCGAGACCGCGCTCGTCTACGGCGTGGGCGCCCTCGCGGTCGAGCTGTTCACCGGCCAGGCGCCGCCCACCGGGAGCACCGACGCAGCTCGACACGAACAGGCCGTCCAGAGCGCCGTCGCCGCGCTGGCGCGTCGTCCTGGCGAGCCCGTCCCCGCCGCGCTCTGCCAGGTCGTCCGCCTGTCTCTCGCCCGCCAGCCCCATCAGCGCCCCGAGCTGCTGGCGCTCTCGAGCCAGCTCTCCCAGCTGCTGGCGGTCATGCGAGGCCCCCAGACCGAGGCCTGGGCGGCCGCGGCGATCCCAGCCATCTCGATGGCCGCCGCGACGCTCCCACGGCCCGAGACCCTCACGGTGCCGACCCCCGTCCTCGCGCCGATCGCGCCCCCCATGCCGGACGAGGACGAGGAGCCCACGGTCGTGACGCGCGACGCCGTCGCCCTGCTCGAGAAGGCCGCGCTCGAAGCCCGCGCCGAGCCGACGGTCGAGGCGTCGCTCGACGATCCGATGGACAAGACCGTCGAAGGCCTGATGCCGACCAAGGGTCCGGAGCGCGCCGTGCCCACGCCCGGCGTGCCCGAGCTGAAGCTGCCCGAGCCTGGCCTGGCCGTCGAGGACGACGATCCGACGGCCGAGGTGAAGCTCCCCAGCTCGGAGCTCGACGCCGCCGAGCCCGCCCTGGCCGCGGCCGCGACGCCGCTCTCGGGCCCGGACGGACCGGGCGTGGGTGCCCTGCGCGCCCCCGAGGATCTCGAAGACCCCGACGACGACATCCCGCCGCCGAAGAAGAGCCGCGTGGGCCTGCTGCTGGGCGCGGCCAGCGTCGCGCTCGTGCTGGTCGGGGGCGGCATGTTCCTGATGCGGTCCGGCGACACGGTGGAGACCGAGGAGGTCCCGGAGCTCGACGTCGAGGTCGAGGAGCCCGCTGGTCTGGACGTGGTCGCGGAGCCCGAAGCCGAGCCCGAGACGACACCGGAGCCCGAGCCCGAAGCGGAGCCCGAGCCCGAGCCCGAAGCGGAGCCCGAAGCCGAGCCGGAGCCGGAGCCGGAGCCCGCCCCCGAGCCGGAGCCCGAGCCCGAGCCCGACCCCGCGCCCGAGGCGTTCAACCCCCGCGCCGCCCCGACGCCGGATGTCGATCCGGAGCCGGACGACGAGGCCCTGGTCGAGGCGCTCGAAGAGGAGCTCGGCGTGGCGCCCGAGACCGAGCCGGAGCCGGAGCCCGAGCCCGAGCCCGCCGCGGGCTTCGAGGTCTCCTTCCTGAGCGCAGATCCGAGCATCACGAGCCTGGTCGTGAAGTGCCACCGAGGCACCAGCGTCGGCACGAACCCGGTCACCGTGAAGGACGCCGCCGAGGGCCCCTGCCGCGTCCAGGGACGGGGCGCATCCGGGAGCGCCGTGGCGTTTGTCACCATCGCCGGACCCAAGGCCTACACCTGCTTCTCCGACGGCGCGCGGGACTGTCAGTAGGCCTCGGATGGCGTGATAGGCTCGCCGCTCACGCAGCGGGCTGTGGAAGCCCCGGGAGCGGACGTTGAACGCCTCGTTGATCCTGTTGTTTTCTGCACTTTGGGCCTGTGACGGCGGCGACGCCCCGGCGGACCCGACACCGACACCCGAGAAGCAGTCCAAGAAGGGCAAGGCCAAGGCGGAGGTTCCCATCGCCGACCCGGACGATCCCTTCTCCGGCCTCGAGGGCTTCGACCGCGCTCGGAGCCTCACCGCCTCGAGGAACCATCGGGACGCCCTGGGCGAGCTCGAGGGCCTGCTCTCCACCGCGTCGGACGACGAGCGCGTCTGGCGCCTGCTGCGCTTCGAGGCCAGCACCGCCGGCGAGTCCAGCGCCCTGCTCGACCGCCTGGATGCCAACACCGCCCTCGGTGGGCAGGACCTCCACCACCAGATGCTTCGCGCCAGCCTCGCGCTGGACTCCGACCGGCCGGACGACGCGCTCGACGCCGCCCAGAAGCTGACCCGGGCCGACGCCGAGCTCGGCGCCGTCTACACCGCCCGAGCCCTGCTCGCGGGAGCCACCCACGACACCTCGGCGCTCTCGGACGCCGACCCGAACGAGGCCCTCGTCCTGGCGGCCGTCGAGACCAACGAGACCCGCATCGACACCCTGCTCGAGGCGAGCGACCCGAAGTCCTGGCAGGGACTCGTTCTCCGCGCGGAGATCCGCGAGCGCACGGGCGACCCGGTCAGCGCGCTGGGCGACCTCACCGCGGTCCTGGAGTCCGAGGACCTCGAGGCCTCGGTGCGAGCGGCTCCCCTGGCCGCACGCCTGATGGGAGACCGCGCCGTCGCCGCCTCTCAGCTTGCCGACGCCGCGCGCAGCGCCGAGGAGCTCGGCCTCTCCGAGCACGCGTGCGCACTCGGCGCGAACGCCGTCACGAACTGGCTCTCCGTGGGCCACGCCGACGACGCCGAGGCCTTCGCGCTGGAGCGCCACGCCGCACGCGAGGAGGCCAAGGACAGCCTGGGGACGGCCCAGGCCAGCCTCGCCGTCGCCGACGCCGCGCTGGCGATGGGCCACGCCGCGAGCGCCCTGGAGCACGCCGCGACCGCACACTCCGCGCTGAAGGAGTCCGACGACGCTTGGCTCGCCGAGAAGGCCGCCTGGTACCAGGTCCAGGCCGCATACACGCTCGGACTCGCCGGCGAGGTCAGTGCAGCTGCCGAGAGCGTCCCCGACCAGCACGCCGACGTGGCCACGGCGCTCGCCTCGGTGCTGACCGGCGCCGGTGCCGATGCCGTCGAGACACTGGCGGCATCCGAGCACGTCGGCGCCGAGGGCGTCCGCATCCAGCTCGCCGGTGCCCGCGCAGCCGCTGCCTCTGGCGGCGACCCCGCCCCCTTCACCTCTCGCGCGGTCGGGCTCGCCACGGCCGAGGGCGTGCCCGCGACCGTCCTCCTCGAGGCGCTCCTCGAGCAGGAACGCTTCGCTCGCCAGGTCGGCGCCGAGACCGACGCCCTGGCCACGCTCGCCGGCATCGCCGCCGAGATGGAGTCCAGCGGTCCGCTGTCCGCCGAGATCATCGTCCGGCACGCGCTCAACGGCGTGACCGTCGCCGAGGACGACCCGCTCCGCGCCAGCGCCGAGCTCGGCCCCTGGGCCGCGCTGCTCGCCGACAACGTCGCCGCCGAGGGTGAGGGACCGCTCACCTCGATGGCTCGGGGACGTGCGCTCGCCGCCGAGAACCGATTGGACGACTCCGAGGCGGCCTACCACGACGCCTGGAGCGCCCTGCCCTCCCACCACCGGGGCCCCTGGTCCCCGATGAGCGTCCAGACCGGAGCCGCCGGCGTCGACATCGCGACGGACGCGGCGCTGCTCGCCGACAGCCCCAACCCCAAGGCCGCGCTCGCTCTGCTGGCCGCCCACGACTGGTGGCACGCGGCCCGAGCCATCGACGCCGCGTTCGAGATCGGGGACGACCCCTCGGCCGGCCTCGCAGCTGCGGACCGCATCTCCTACAACGACGCCCACTCGACCCTTCGCATCCAGACGGTGCGCTGGCTCGCCGGGGTCGCCCCCGAGCCGGTCGAGCTTCGGGACGCGCTCGAGACGGCGGACGTGAACGCGCGGAGCACCAAGGCCTTCGACCGCGCCCTGTCCCCCGCCCTGCCCGACTACGCGACGGTCCAGTCCGAGCTCAAGGGCATGGCCATCCTGAGCTACCGGCTCGGTCCGGACGGCGGCGAGGCGGTCGCCGTGACCCCCGATGACGCCCGCGCGGTCGTCCTGGACGACGTCGGCGCCATCGAGAAGGCCGCTGTCTCCTTGCTCGCCGAATACGAGCAGACCGGCGCCGGCGCCAGCTCCGAGGCTGCTGGAGAGCTCGGCAACGACCTACGCGTCCTGCTGGTCGAGCCCTTCCACGACGAGCTCGCCGGCACGGGCCGGTACATCGTCCTGCCCGACGGCCCGCTCTGGGGCGTGAGCCTGAACGTGCTCCCCGAGCAGCACTCGAGCATGCGCTACCTCGCCGACATCCGGACCATCGGGTACGGCGTGACCGTGGCCGACGCCTGGCGCACCACGCCCGAGCCGCTCGGCAAGTACAACCCCGAGTACCTGGGCTTCTCCGGGCTCAGCGCCGACGACGCGCTGACCGAGGAAGGCCTGAAGATCCCGACCGAGACCGAGAACAGCGGCCGGCACTTCGACGAGGCCGCGCGGTTCGTGCGCGCCGGCGAAGAGGCCTCGGCCGAGGACTTCCTCGCCCAGGCCCCGAAGGCCCGGATGATCCACCTCGCCGACATCGGCGAGGGCGGCAGCGGCAGCCTGGCGCTCGGCTCGGGCGAGGTCGTCCTGGCCGACGTTCGCGGCCTGGACCTGCACGGCCACACGGTGATCATCTCGTCTCCGGCCGATCCGCGCGTCGCGTCGCGCTGGGTGCAGGCCTTCCGTTCGGCAGGTTGCGCCTCGGTCATCACGACCAGCTGGGAGACCCCGCTGGCGCTCCGGAGCAAGTTCGTCTACACGTTCTACGAGTCGCTCATCCAACACGGCTCCCCCGCCCGTGCGCTCCTCCAGGCCCGGCAGGCCCTCCGCGAGGAGATGGACCTGAACGGACTCGGGGCCGACCCCGGCTGGTGGGGCCCCTATTTCCTGCACGGACAGCCCTGACGGCTGAGGTCCCCGGAGCATGATGCTCACCGCATTGGCCCTGCTTCCGGCGCTCGCGCTGGCGGCGCCGAGCCCCGTCCTGGCCCCATCCGGCCCGATGCACATCGGGCCGCTGGGCCCCGATGCGCCCGAGCGGCTGCGTCAGGGACGGGACACCGTCGACGTGGACCTCGCGACAGGCCAGCTGTTCGTCGAGAACGTGGACCTGGTGGTGCCCGGCCGCGGACCGGATCTGGAGGTTCGACGTGTCTATCGAGGCGGCGTCTGGCACCTGAGCCTGGATGACCGCATCCTGATCGACGGTGATGGGGTGACCCTCACGGACGTCGAAGGCACCGAGCTCCTCCCCATCGACCTGCCGGTCCCCGAGGGCCTGGCCGACGATGGCTCCTGGCCCATAGGCGCGACCTTCGACGGCGGCCGAGCTGAGCGCACCGACGCCGGCTACCGCGTCTTCGGCGACCTGGATCGCGCCTTCGACAGCGAGGGTCGGCTCATCCGCCTCGAAGACAGCCGCGGATCGGGCCTCGACTACACCTACGACACGCTCGGCCTGGCGCGCGTCGTGGGCGACGATGGCCGAACCCTGCGTGTGCTGCACGACTCCAAGGGGTCGGTCTCGGCGCTGGCCGCCGAGGGCGGCAACGAGCACTTCTACGACTGGTCCGACGGGCTCCTCGTCACCAGCATCGGCCCGGATGGCCGCACCCGCTACAGCCACGACGACGACGGCTCGCTGCGCGCGGTCGTCTGGCCGGACGGCAGCCAGATCCGTGTCCGACGGGACGACGACGGCCGCGTCGACCACATCGCCGGGCCAGCCTCGCTCCGCCGCGTGTACACCTGGACGGCACGCGGGGTCGAGCTGCAGAACGAGCGCGCCGCCGTCTGGCGCATCGAGCGGGACGCCACCTCGGAGCAGGTGACGGCGCCCACCGGAGCCACGACACGGCGCGAGTGGAGCGACGGCGAGCTCGTCGGCTGGACCGCCCCGGATGGCGCCGGCGTGCGGCTCGAGCGCGACAGCGCGGGCCACATCACCTCGGTTGTCCGCACGAGCGGCAGCCAGTGGCGACTCCAATGGACCGCCGACGACCTGACGGGCCTCACCGACCCCACCGGAGGGCGCTGGAGGCTCGAGCGCGACAGCCACGGCGACCTCATCGGAGTCCAGGACCCCGAGGGCCGGACGGTCCGCTACGACCGCGACCCCTTCGGCGCCATCGTGGCGATCCAGCGCGGCTCGGTCCCCTGGCGGCTCGAGCGCGACACCCGCGGCCACCTCCACACCATCCAGGCCCCCAGCGGCGCAGCGACGCGTCTCGACCGGGACACTCGAGGCCGCGTCACCAAGGTCAGCGACCCGTCGGGCAGCGAGTCCATCCTCGGGAGCTACGAAGACGAGCGCCCCAAGACGCTGCTCTCACGCGGGGGCGCGCTCTGGTCCATCTCCTACGACGCGATGGGCCGCCCGACCCGCGTCGAGCAGCCCGGCGGCGTCTCCCTCCAGCTCCGACGCGACGGACTCGGCCGCCTCGACAGCCTGTGGACGGCGGGCCGCGCGCTGCTGCGATTCCGCTACCGCAGCGACGGCCTCCTCACCCAGATCGAGGACGCGCTCGGTGCGCGCTGGGGCGTCGTCGGCGACGCGACCGGACACCCGCTTGTCCTGCGGGATCCGGACGGTGTCGAGACCGCCCTCGACTGGAGCCCAGGGGGACGCCTGGTCGGGATCGGCGAAAAGGTCATCGAGCGCGATCCCCACGGCAACCCCACGCAGTTCGGAACGACGAACTGGACGTGGGATGCGCTCGACCGGCTGGTCGGTGTCCAGGCGCCGGGCCTGTCGCTCATCCTCGCTCGCAGCGCGGCGGGAGCGGTCCAGCGCGTCGAGGCCGGCGCGATGAGCTGGCGTCTGACACATGACGGCGCAGGCCGCGTGATCGGTGTGGACGACGGCGCCGACGGTGTCGACCTCGTGCGCGACATGGGCGGCAACGTCGTCGGCGTCCGCCTGGGCGAGGACGAGGTGGCCTGGGATCGGGACGACCGGGCCATCGTCTACCGGGTGCGCTCCGGCGACTCGACCTGGCGCGCACTCCACGACGCCGAAGGACGAGCCACGCGCTGGACGAGCCCGAGCGGCACGGCCCTGAGCCTGGACCGGGACCTGAGAGGGGACGCCACGCTGGTCCGCTTCCCCGATGGCACGCTGCGCAAGACCGAGGTCACGCCGGACTTCGAGCAGCTGCGGATCGAGCTGCCCACCGGCGAGATCCTGCTCAGCCGGACCCTGACCCGAGGCCCAGACGGCCGTGTCGTCCAGCTCACGGAGACGGGAGAAGGCGCTCGCTCCGAGCGCCTGCACCGGGACGCCAGCGGCACCCTTGTCGCCCGCGAGTCCGACGACGGCGCCTGGCTCTGGGCGCCCGGCCAGATCTCGGCGCCGGACGGAGGACGCGTGCTGCTCGACGAGCGCGGCCAGCCCAGCCACGCGACGCCGCCGGTGGGCCCGCTCGCGTGGGGCGTCGCCGAGGACGTCCTGAGCTACGGGGTCGACGACGGCGGCTGCATCACCGAGCTCATCGGGGAGTCCGGCACGCTCATCCTCGAGTACGACGCGCTCGGTCGTCCGACCTCCATCCTGGGCCCCGACGAGCGCATCGTGCCCATGGTCTGGGACGCCCTCGGGCGGCTCGAGTCGGTCGGCGGCACCACGCTCATCTGGGGCCCCGACGGTCCGGTGCTGGCCACGAGTCCGCTGGGACGGGTCGAGCTCCTCGAGGTGGCCGGTGCCGGCACCGTCCTGGTGGGCGACCGCACCGTGTCCCTCATCCCCGACGACGAGGGCCAGCCGCGCATCGCGGTGAACGACGGGACCCCCGAGCGCCTCGACTTCACCCCGCTGGGCTTCGCGAGGCAGGACGCACACGTCCCCATCGGACCCGGCGGGAGCTGGGTGGTCCAGTCGGGCCCACTGCTCGATGGCGGTGGTCTCTGGGATCCGGTCAGCGGGACGCGGGCCTGCCGCCCGGACCAGGACGACAGCACGCCGCTCGGCTGGTGGCCCACGCCCGACGGCGCCGCCAGTCCCTGGTGGTCGCCCCAGGACCTGCTCCCCACCGACGTGTGGCACGACCCGCTCGAGCTGCTGGCCACGCTCGGCGAGCTCCCCGATCACTCTGCAGGGTGGACGACCATCGCCGAGCCGACCCCGGCCTTGCCCTGGCTCCCCGGGCTGACCGAGCCGCGCCGGCCCCCGATCCTGCCGCCGCTGGATGCGCTCCCGATCGACGTCGACGACGAGCTCACCCTGCTCGTCGTCCGGTCGAGCCTGCCGCCATCGACTCCCTTCGACGACGGCGATGTCCTGCGGGTCCTCACCGGCCCGGACCTGGCTGGCCGACCCGAGGTCACCGGCTCGCCGGCCGCATTCCCGGCCTGGGTGTCGGAATGAGGGTTGCCGGTCGCCGGAAATGGATTAGATCGGGGCCGCTCCCGCGAGGGGGCTGATCTTTACGACTCCGAAGTCGACCTCATGGTGGGTGTAGCTCAGTTGGTTAGAGCACTGGTTTGTGGTACCAGGGGTCGGGGGTTCGACTCCCCTCATCCACCCCATTTTTTTCCCGTGAATACGGGCCTATAGCTCAATTGGTAGAGCGCCGGACTCTTAATCCGTCGGTTCCAGGTTCGAGTCCTGGTGGGCCCACTGTCGAAGCCCCCTGACCCTGGTCAGGGGGCTTTCGCGCTCTGGCATACACTGACCGCGCGTGCTCTTCTCCTCGCCGATCTTCCCGCTCTTCTTCGGCGTGGTGTACGCCATCTACCGGGGCGTCCCGCATCGCGCGCAGAACGTGCTGCTGCTGCTGGCGAGCTGGTTCTTCTATGCCTGGTGGGACTGGCGGTTCCTGGGCCTCATCGTGCTCTCGACGAGCATCGACTACGTCGCGGCGCTCAAGCTCTCGCGCGGCGGAGGCAACCGATGGGTCTGGCTCTCCGTCGTCACGAACCTGACCATCCTGGCCGTCTTCAAGTACCTGGGCTGGCTCGTCGACGAGGCCTCGCTCTTCCTCATGTACTGGGGGCTCGCCGAGAGCCGCACCGTGCTGGAGATCGTGCTGCCGGTGGGGCTGTCGTTCTACACGTTCCAGTCGATGGCCTACACCATCGACGTCCATCGGGGCGAGGTGAAGCCGACGAAGAACTTCATCGACTTCGCGCTGTTCGTCAGCTTCTTCCCCCAGCTCGTGGCCGGCCCGATCGAGCGGGTCAGCAAGCTGATGCCGCAGCTCCAGAGCCCGCGGAAGATCACGCGCGAGCAGACCGCCGAGGGCGCCTGGCTCATCCTGTGGGGCTACTTCAAGAAGGTCTTCGTCGCCGACAACCTGGCCATCCTGGTCGAGGAGGCCTTCGGCGGCGAGGCCAGCGGCATCGGCGTGCTGATCGGCATGTACGCCTTCACCTGGCAGATCTACTGCGACTTCTCCGGGTACACGGACATCGCGCGCGGCATCGCCAAGCTGCTGGGCATCGAGCTGTCCATCAACTTCAACCTGCCGTTCTTCGCAGCCAGCCCACGCGAGATCTGGCGCCGCTGGCACATCAGCCTGTCCAGGTGGCTGCGGGACTATCTGTACATCTCGCTCGGCGGGAACCGGGCGGGCAAGGTTCGCCAGCAGGTGAACCTGGCGCTGACCATGCTGCTCGGCGGCCTGTGGCACGGCGCCAACTGGACCTTCATCGTGTGGGGCGCCTACCACGGGCTCGCGCTGGCCATCCAGCGGCAGTTCAAGGACAAGACGCTGTCGGGACCAGCCAAGGCGCTCGCCATCATCGCGACGTTCCACTTCACGGTGCTCGGCTTCACCATCTTCCGCGCCGAGTCGATGGGGCACTTCATCGAGCTGATGGGCCAGCTCGTGCGCTTCACGTTCCGGCCGGACGACGTGTACGCGCTCATCCAGCTCGCGGCGCTCATCGCCATCCCCCTGACCGCCCAGATCGCGATGTTCCTGCGCGGTGATGACCTGGGCCTGCTCTGGAAGCTCCCCCGTCCGGTCCAGGTCGTCCTCGTCTGCGTGCTGTTCGCACTTCTCGCCGTGCTCGGCTCGACGTACGGTCAGACATTCATCTACTTCCAGTTCTGAAGGAGGCCCCGTGCTGCACCTGCTCATCTCCCAAGCGTCCGCCTTCTGCGGCACCTACGTCAGCTCAGGCGACTCGGATCTGCAGAACAGCTGGGCCGAGGTCGCGGTGGTCCACCAGGACGGGCGCACGGTCCTGTCGCTCTCGAACGACGTCATCGGCGACACAACCGACTTCGCGCTCATCCTCCCCGTGCCCGAGATCCTGGGCGAGGACGACATCCACGTGCTCGAGCACGACGTCTTCGACCGGATGCGCGCCTACACGGGCCCTCGCCTGGTCTCGTACGAGTGCGACGACTTCATCGTCGAGGAGGCCGACTCCGACACCGACGCCGACGCCGACAGTGACAGCGACACCGACACCGGCGTGGTGGTCGAGGCCGAGTACGTGGTCGGCGAGTACGACATCGTCATCCTCTCGGCCCAGCAGAGCGGCTCGCTCTCGACCTGGCTCGACGACAACGGCTACCACGCGCCGCCGGACGAGCAGGGCATCCTCCAGGACTACCTGGACTCCGGCTCCTACTTCTTCGCCGCCAAGGTCGACGAGGACGACGCCATCCCCTCGGGCGGCACGCTCTCGCCGCTCCAGCTGAGCTACGCGAGCTCGGCCTGGAGCGTCCCCATCCGGCTGGGCACCCTGAACTCGCCGGGCTCGCAGGACCTGGTGATCTACGCGGTGAACCCGTACGCCGACGGCGCCGCGGGCATCTCGAACTACGAGGAGCTCTCGCTCGAGGACGAGTGCCTGTTCCAGGGCCCCGAGGAGTTCTCCGACTTCTACGCCACCCAGCTCGACGAGGCGTTCGCGAGCACCGAGGACGCCGGCTGGATCCAGGAGTACGCCTGGGGAAGCGGCGGGTGCGACCCCTGTCCCCCCGAGGCGCCGGACGAGCAGGACTTCGTCTCGCTGGGGATGGAGTTCGAGGGGAGCTACGCCGACTACTTCGTCACCCGGCTCCACGTCCGGTACACGCCCGAACAGGCCGGGCAGGACCTGAGCCTGTACAGCTCGAACATCACCAGCTCCGAGCAGCTGCGGTGGATCAGCTACGCGTATGAGCTCGAGGACCGCTGGCCGATCTGCGGCGTGGACGCCGTCACGGACCCGGGCAGCTGTGACCCGGACGCGACGAGCGACGAGGACCCCCAGGTCATCGAGCCCGAGCCGCAGTGCGCTTGTGCTTCGACCTCGTCGCCCTCGTCAGCCTGGGGCCTGGTCCTGCTCGCGGGGCTCGTGCTGAGGCGACGCCGCGGATGAAGCCACTCCCCGCACTGGCGACCCTGGGGTGCGTCCTCGCGACGGCCATCGCGCTCGAGGTGGGCGTGATGACGCTGTACGACGCCCCCACGCCCATGCTGGACAAGGCCGTGGCCTACAACGCCGTGGCGCACACCGAGCCTGAGCTCGTCATCTTCGGGACCTGTCTGCCCGAGCAGATCATCCAGGTCGACCTCCTCGAGGAGGAGCTCGGCATGACCTCGTACAACCTGGCGACGCCCGCGGGGACGAGCCGCCTGATGTACCTGGTTTTGAAGAACCACATCCCACCGGACGCAAACGTCCAGGCCATCGTCGTCCCCTTCGGCAAGCGGGACCTGACCAAGCTGATGGCCCCGTACGAGTCCCAGGTGATGGAGGTCGCGTCGTGGGACGACCTGCAGCAGCTGGCCGAGTGGGCCTGCGAAGGCGACCGGGAGTGCGAGACCGAGATGGTCGTGCGCAAGGCCAGCCGCGGGTACCGGTACCGCGGCTACCTGGCGAACAAGTTCTGGACCAGCATCGGCAGCAAGCCGCCGATCCCCGGGTACATCCTCTCTCCGGGCGCCGTCCTGCCCCCCGGCGCAGGGACCGACGCGCCGCCTCCGGACCAGCCAGGACAGCCCGGCGAGGGCGACCACGGGCCGCCCGACGCCGACCGACAGCGCGGCGATTCGGACACCGACCTGCGGTACCTGGCGGCGTTCCTGGACCTGGCGAAGGATCGGGACATCCCCGTCTACCTGACGCCGCTGCCTGAGCAGTCCCAGCTCGAGACGGGCCGGTCGAACCTGGACCCGGCGCTCGAGGCCGCCATCGCTGAGCACGGCGCCACGGTGCTCGAGGTCGGCAACATCGAGGGCCTGCACAAGGGCCACTTCGAGGACGACGTGCACCTGGGCCCGGAGGGACGAAAGGTCGTCACGCGTGGCATCGCGGCCGCCCTGAAGAGCTCTATGTAGAGGGGACCCAGAGCCCGTGGAAGCCGTACGGCAGCAGCGGTCCCGGGACCACCGCGACGGGTCCCGCCGCCAGGTTCTCGCGCTCGAGCACGACGACCTCGGTGTGGGTCGCCTTGTACACGCACGCGACGACGTGCCGCTCTCCCGCGTACAGCGGCTCGCCCATGAAGCCGTCGGACACGAACAGCTCGGGCGGTCGGCCCGGATCCGAGGCGTCCAGGCGCCCCACGCTGTCGAAGGGGAAGGCGCGCTCGTGCGACCGAGCGGCTCCGATGACCTCGTCCCCGTCCCACTGCGGGAAGTCGATGACCAGCGGGTCGATGTCCACGCGCTCGGCCTTGCCGCTGGCTGGATCGAGCGTCCAGCGCATGAGCTTCTGCACCGGGTTCGACTCGGCGGAGACCGGGTCCCACCCCTCGGGCGAGAAGCCGAACTCGTTGCCAAAGGTCAGATCCTCGAAGCAGCACGCGTCGATCTGAACGCGTCCGTCGGGCAGGTCCCGAGCGCGATGTCGTGGCAGAAGATGGGCCCTTCGGTCCACGTGTGGTCGGCCACGACCTCGTCGCCCTCGAGCTCGAACCACCGGAGCCCGGTCTCCAGGCCCGCTGTGAGGCCGAGCCCGACCAGGCGGTCGCCGTGTCGCCGCACATGCGCCAGGAACGAACGGGACCTCGCCGAGCGTCTCGAGCGTGACGGGGTCCAGCGCGGTGGGCGCCATGGCCTCGAAGCCCGCATAGAGCCCACCGTTCCACGTGTAGAGCGTCGTGTTCGCGGCGTTCTTGTCGATCGGCGCCCGGCGGTTCTTGCGCGGAGCGTCGTGGGGTTCGTGCCGAGCCCGCGGTAGACGAGCTCGTCCTGCTCGTCCGCGAGCGCCTGGGTCTTCACGAACCGTGTCCGGAGCTCCACGCCGCTCGCCGAGAAACGGAAGGCCCGCACGAAGCCGTGCCCGTCGAACGGGTGCATGCGCCGACCGCCCACGACGAGATGGGCCGGACCGTTGACCAGGAACTCGCCGCCGTAGAGCTCCTTGGGGATGCGCCCGGTGATCTTCGTCGGCGAGATCCACAGGTCCATGTCGCCGGGGTCGGCGTCCATGACGGTGGCCCAGTCGCTCGGCTCGTAGAACGCCATCGCCTCGGACGAGGCCAGCAGGCCGAGTCCGGCGAGGAAGGAGCGTCGCTTCATTGGGGTGTCACGACCTCGACACGAAGGTGGGCAGGCCGTTCCGAGTGGACGAGACGGACTCAGTCGTCGGGCCAGCGGCTATCGCACTCCGGGTCGACGTCCACCTCGCCATCCCCGTCGTCGTCGACCTCGTTGTCGCAGCTCCCCTCGCACAGGTTGTTCTCCGTCTGGTCCTCGGCGAGATCCAGCAGCGCGACGCCTGGCTGGGTGCTGGAACCGGCCATCGCCGCCACCACACAGGCCTCGACGCCGTCTGCACACGTGTCACAGACCAGCCCGAACTCTGCGTAGAGATCGCACAGCTCGTCGAGACCCATGACCGACTCGTGTCCCGCCGACCCCGATACCGAAGCTCTCGGGCACCCGGGCCTGGATGCTCGCCCCGCCCAGCTGACGTAGGCGTCGCCCACCCAGGTCCCGCTGTGGACCTGCGTCGCATGGCAGGTGTCCTGCGCATCGCTGTCGACCGCGTCGGCGAGTGTGAGGACCACGTCGCCCGAGACGGGGTTCAGCTCATCGATGCGGATCACAAACGGCGACGGAACACCGAGCAGCGGCCCGGAGACCCGCTGCTCGTCCGTGACGGGCAGGTAGCTGGCGCCTCGCGGAACTCGAAGGGGCCCGGCCCATGCGTGCCGTCGAAGGGCCCCTGGATCCCGCACTGGACGGGCTCCGGTGATGCCTCCGGGGTGTCTCGCACGCGATGAGCACGGTCAGCGCAGGCAGCAGCCCGAGACTGCCCAGGAACGACGGTCGCGTCACTCGGGGGTCAGGACCTCGACGTCCAGGTACAGGTCGAAGGAGAGGTCCGACGACGTCATGCTGGCCTGGTGGACCTCGACCGACACGACGTTGTCGCCGTCCACGATCGGGGCGGGGTCGAACTCGTAGATGTTCCAGGAGTATTCGGCCGCGCCCGAAGCCGTCTCGCTCGCGAGCATGTCCGCGGTGACATCACCGTCGGCCAGCGCGTGCCGCACGACCTCGGTCCCGTTGACGCGGACCAGGCAGCCGTCGTCGCAGACCAGACCGATGACCGCGCCGTGGATGACCTCGGGGTCGTCCGCCTCGAAGGCGAAGCGGAACCAGGTGGTGACGTGCTTGTTGGAGCTGTCGGCGCCGTACCCGATGACGGTCTTCTGGTCGTCGCCGTACCCCAGCGGCGCTTCGCCCCGGGCCCAGGTCGAGTCGTCGTACCCGGCGTCGGTCCAGTTGTTCGCGGGCTCCTCGCCGCCATCGAGGTAGGACCAGGTCTCACCCGCGCCGACCAGGATCTCCGTGCCCAGGTACAGCTCGACGTTGGTCTCCCCCGGGGTGCCGAAGCCGGTCTGCTTCCACGCGCCGCCGTCGGGGATGCGCGCGTAGACCTCGTCGTCGCTCATCGAGGGGAACGTGACCCAGTCGACGGGCTCGCCGTCCTCGTCGAACAGGCCCACGGCCTCGCCACTCGCCGCCAGCCCGAACGGGAGCTCGGACAACAGCGCGTGCCCCGCGGGCTCGATGCCGCCCGTCAGCGGGTACTTCGTCTTGTTCGTGTAGTCGTCGGTCAGGAAGTAGGAGGCCAGCCCCACCGACTCGGTCCCGGGGTTGTAGAGCTCCACCCAATCCGCCGAGCTGGACAGCTCGTTCACGACGATGGTGGGCTGGACCAGGACCTCGGAGTCCCCCGAGTCGGGCTCGATCGCGTTGACCGAGAGGTTGGTTCGACAAGCGAGGGCGAGCAGCAGCACCCCTGGAAGCTATCATCCGCCGGTGCTGCTCACCCTGCTGGCCTGCAAGCTCGACGCGCCCCCCATCTACGTTCCGCCTGACACGGCGGTCGAGACCGAGCCGCCCGCGCTCATCGTCAACGAGCTCGACGTCGTGGGAAGCGACTGGTTCGAGCTGTACAACGCCGGTGGGGACGTCGACCTGGACGGCTGGTCGGTCGAGTGCGGGGACGACAGCCATGTGCTCGAGGACCTCTCGCTCGAGGCGGGCGGACACCTGGTGCTCTACGCCGACGACGACCCCACGCTCGGCCCCGATCACCTGGGCGTGAAGCTGTCTGCCGAGGGGGGCGAAGTCTGGCTGCGCGAGCCCGACGGGACCGGTCACGCGACGGTCAGCTGGCCCCAGCAGGCCGCCGGGGTCAGCGTCTCCCGGTCCGGAGACGGCGGCGACACCTGGTTCCTGACCACCGACCCGACGCGAGGGGAGCCCAACGAGGTGCGTGCGGGCGAGCCGAACGGAAAGAAGGGGGACTGCGGCCTCACCTTCAGCGGCGAAGGCGTGGCCGACGAGGGCGAGACGCTGAGCATCGAGGTGTCCTGTGCGACGGCCGAGTCCGAGCTCGAGCTGCTCATCGGCCCCGACGACGCCACGTTCGACGGCACCACGCTGTCCTGGGAGACGGGCGCGAGCTCGGCGCAGAACACCCAGGCCGTCTTCGGGGCGACGGCGAACCCCGGCCACGTGCCCGAGTCGGCCGCCGTGAGCCTCGACGTCACGGACATGCCCGAGCTGGGCGGGCTCCCGGTGGACCCCGAGACGTACACGAGCGAGTGGGGCGTCCCCGTCATCCACATCGAGACGTTCGGCGAGCTGCACCAAAGCTACGTCTCCGGCGCGTTCACGTACATGGGCGAGACCTGGGAGGCCGATGTGAAGATCCGCGGCGCCAGCAGCGCGAGCTTCCCCAAGCCGAGCATGACGGTCGAGTTCACCGACCAGGAGTTCGCTCGCGAGGACTGGGAGAAGACCCGGAACCACCTGGTCCTCCTCTCGACCTTCGACGACAACGCGTATGTCCGCCAGAGGCTTGTCTACGAGGTCTGGAACGCGCTGGCCGAGGCCGAGGGCGAGCCCCGGATCACCCCGCGCACGTGGTTCACCGTCGTCTACATGAACGGCGAATACCTGGGCCTGTACGTCGGCCTGGACAAGGTCGACGACGAGCAGATGGACCACCTGGGGTGGAACCGGGACGGCAACCTGTACAAGGCCGTCAACCACGACGCGAACTTCTACCTGGACTACAGCGGCGGCGGCGCCAAGAGCTCGCTGGCCGCTGGGTACGAGAAGAAGGAAGGCGACGACGACTGGAGCGATCTCGAGGCCCTGGTCGCGTTCACCGGGGGCAGCGACTCGGCGACGCTGGTCGCCGAGGCCGACGACCACCTCGACTACGACGAGTTCATGGACTGGTTCCTGCTCGTCGCCTACGCGCTGTCCGAAGACTCGGCCGGGAAGAACAGCTACCTGTACAACGACCCGCTGGCCGACGGCGCCCCCCACTTCCACGCCGTCCCCTGGGACCACAACCACAGCTGGGGCCAGAACTGGTACACCGCCCGGCGCGACGTGGACCGGCTCAACGAGTACCAGTCCACGAACCGCGTGTTCTGGGCGATGAAGGACGCCGACGAGGACCGGCTGAAGGCCCGTCTGCTCGACCGGATGGGCGACGGCGGGCCGCTCGACGCCGAGACCCACCTGGCCTGGATGGACGGCTGGTACGCCGACATCGACCGGTCGGCGCGGCGGGACTGGGCGTTGTGGGAGACGAGCTACCGGAGCCACTGGTGGGCCGACTACCGCGACGACTGGACCTCGTACGACGAAGAGGTCGCGTATCTGTACGACTGGGTCGAACAACGCGAGGCGTACATGCGCGCCTGGGCCGAAGAGTGATCGCCTGCGCGATCGGCACGAACCCCTTAGCTACGGTGCCGTAACTTAGCTCCACGGGACCCGCGTTGGCCGACATCTACAACCCGCCCTTTCCCCTGGGCTCGCGCGTCCAGGTGGCCTGGTACTGGTTCGCCTGGGCGGTCATGGCGCCGCTGTGGTCCGCCGCGTACCGCTGGGTTCCGGGCAACGCGAGCCGCGTCCCCCGCGACGACGAGGGCCTGCTCCTGCTGACGAACCACACGTCGGCGTCGGACCCCTTCTGGGCCGCATTCTGGATCTTCCGGCGGGTCAGCTTCATGACCAGCAGCCACCTGTTCCACCTTCCGGTGCTGAGCTGGCTCCTGCCGCTCTGCGGGTGCTTCCCGAAGGCGAAGTTCGTGAAGGACAAGGCCTCGATGCGGACGCTGGACGACCGCTACAACGCCGGCGACGCGGTGGTCCTGTTCCCCGAGGGCACCCGGACCTTCGACGGCCGGACCCGGCCCGTCCTCCCTGGCATCGGGCGGCTGATCAAGCGCATCGACGCTCGCGTCGTCACCGCCCGCATCCTGAACGGCCACCTGTTCCAGCCGCGGTGGGCCAGCTACCCCCGATGGATTCCCGTGCGGGTCGACTACGACGAGCTCATCACGTTCGGCGAGAACGACACCGTCGAGCACATCAACCAGGTCCTGTCCGAGCGCATCCGTATCGACCCCGATGTCGACGCTCCGCGCGGGAGCTTCGGGTTCCGGATGGCCCATGGCCTGCCCGACTACCTGTGGGCGTGTCCGGCGTGCTTCACCCAAGACGCGCTCCAGGTGGCGAGGGACGACGGCAACGCGGTGGTCTGCTCGTCGTGCTCCGAGCGCTGGACGGTCGACACCAGCAGCCGGATGGCCGGCGCCAAGCCCATGCGCGTCCACCAGGCCTTCGATCGCATCGTCGAGGACGTCGGGAGCCCGCCGCGGGTCGGTGAGGGCACGCTGGCGCTGAGCGGGCCGGGCGGCGTCACGACGATGGGCCACGGGAAGAAGAACGACCGCTGGGACGGTCAGCTCGAGCTCACAGCCGACGAGCTACGCGTTGTTCGTGGCGACGAGGTCCTGTGGGCCCGCCCCATCACCGAGCTCAAGGCCGTCAGCGTCGAGTTCCAGAACCGCCTGACCGTCCGTCATGACGACCACCTGTTCGAGGTCGTCCCCAGCGCGCAGAGCTCGCTGAAATGGGGTCACTTCCTGAAGCAGTGGGTGGCGCTCGCGGCGGAGTGAGCCGAGCTGAGTGACGGCTACCGACTTTCTCGTTAGAGGCTGCGGTCCCTGCACCCCCCTTCGCGAGAATGGCGGAATTGGTAGACGCGCTGGCCTTAGGAGCCAGTCGGGAAACCGGTGGGGGTTCGAGTCCCCCTTCTCGCACTCCCTCTTCCAAGACGCACCGCGGAACACTTGAGGAAGCCTTCATGAGCTACCAGGTCGAACAGGTCAGCCCCATCCAGAAGAAACTCGTCTTCACCGTCCCTGCCCAGCAGGTGACGAGCGAGCTCGACCGCGCCTACAAGAGCCTGGCCAAGAACGTGAAGCTTCGCGGCTTCCGTCCCGGCAAGGCCCCGCGCAAGGTCCTGGAGCAGCGCTACGGCAAGAGCATCGAGCAGGAGGTCGCCAGCAACCTCATCAACTCGAACTTCCGTGAGCACGCGAGCACCGAGGAGTTCTTCGGTCAGCCGACCGTCGACAAGGGCGCCCTGGCCCGCGGCCGTGACTTCGAGTTCAGCATCCTCCTCGAGGTCCGCCCGGAGCTCGAGCTCGGCGCCTACAAGGGTGTGACGGTGCACTTCCCGACGGCCACCGTCGAGGACTCGGTCGTCGACCAGAACATCACGGCCCGCCTCGAAGGCCAGAAGGCCCTCGCCGAGGTCGACCGGAAGAAGGTCGAGGCCGGCGACCACGTGCTGGTCGAGCTCACCGTCACCATCGACGGCGAGACCGCGCACGAGCACCCCGGCACGATGATCAACACCGGCGGCGACACCTACTACAAGGGCCTCGACACCGAGCTCGCCGGCCTGACCAAGGGTCGCGCCAAGACGCTCAAGAAGGTGACGTTCGCGGACGACGCCCGCCTCGAGGATCTCGCCGGCAAGACCGCCGACGTGAAGGCCAAGGTCACCAGCATCCAGGCGTACACGACCCCCGAGCTCAGCGACGACGTCGCGGGCGAGCTCGGCTACGAGGGCGGCGCCGTCGGCATGCGCGAGGCCATCCGGATGCAGCTCCAGGGCCGCATCGACGAGAACGCCAAGAACCAGGCGCGGGCCAACCTGCTGCAGTCCCTCATCGACAGCAACAGCTTCGAGGCGCCCGCCGGTCTCATCGACCAGCAGCTGCAGGCCCTCCTCCAGGAGATCAAGGTCCAGCGCGCGTACCGCGGCGAGGACCCCAAGCGGATCCAGTTCACCGACTCCGAGATGGCCGACTACCGAGGCCGCGCCACGTTCGCCGCCAAGGCGAGCCTCATCCTCGAGCACGTCAGCACCGCCGAGTCCATCGAGGTGACCGACGCCGACCTCGAGGCCAAGTACGAGGAGATCGCGACGCTCCGCGGCCAGCAGGTCGAGGCCATCCGCGGCTACTTCCACAAGGAGAACGCGGTCGAGGACCTGCGTGACCGTCTCCTCGAAGAGAAGACGCTGGACTGGCTGCTCGAGCACGCCGAGCTGAGCGACACCCCCGTCGCCAAGGCCGAGCCCGCCGAGGAGAAGGCCGCGAAGCCCGCCAAGCCTGCCAAGAAGAAGGCGAAGGCGAAGGCGAAGAAGGCCAAGAAGGAAGAGGCGCCCGCCGCCGAAGCCGCCGAGGCTGCCCCCGCCGCCGATGCGCCGGACCTGGCCAGCATGAGCGCCAAGGACCTGAAGGCCCTCGCCAAGGAGCGTGGTCACAAGGGCTACAGCAAGCTGAAGAAGGACGAGCTGGTCGCGCTCCTCTCGTAGGACGCAACAACCGTTCGCCTTCAGCCGAAGGCACAAGGGCCGACATCACTGTCGGCCCTTTTCTTTTGTGGATCGGGTGTTAGCCCTTTTCTTCTGAGCGCGCGTCGCCGCCCCGCTTCTGCCCCGTGCACTGCGTGCCCGGCGCAGCGGGGACCCCTCGGGCCGCGCGCAAGGAACCTAATCTTTCGACGCCTTCGCGCTGGAGAGCCCCACTTGGCCGACTTCGAACGCTACCGCTCCATCTGGGAGCGACTCTACGAAGACCGCATCATCTTCCTCGGCACGCAGATCAACGACGAGATCGCGAACCAGGTCGTGGCCCACCTGCTCTACATGGAGAGCCAGGACCCCGAGAAGGACATCTTCCTGTACATCAACAGCCCCGGTGGCTCGGTCACCGCCGGCATGGCGATCTACGACACGATGCAGTTCATTCGGGCCCCCGTGTCGACGATCTGCATCGGCCAGGCCGCGTCGATGGCCGCCGTCCTCCTCGCCGCCGGTGAGAAGGGCAAGCGCCGCATCCTGCCGAACGCCCGCGTCATGATCCACCAGCCCCTGGGCGGTGCTCGTGGTCAGGCCTCGGACATCGAGATCACGGCCAAGGAGATCCTCCGCTGGAAGGACGTCCTCACGCATGTGCTCGCGAAGCACAGCGGCCAGGACTACGACAAGGTCAAGAACGACAGCGACCGCGACTACTTCCTCGGGGCCCACGAGGCCAAGGAGTACGGCCTGATCGACCAGGTCCTGGAAGCCGAGGAAGAAGACACCGAAGGCTGATCCGCGCGATCATGCTCAAGCCTCGGGCGGCTCTGTCCGTCCCGAGGCAACCCCCGGGTAGGAGGCGCGCGTGCGCAGCAGGCGAGGATCGGACGCGAAGGAGCTTTGTTGCTCCTTCTGTGGCAAGTCCCAGAAGGAGGTCCGCAAGCTGATCGCGGGCCCGTCCGTGTACATCTGCGACGAGTGCGTCGAGCTGTGCAACGAGATCATCACCGAGGAGTACGAGCGCGAGGACTACTACGCGTCTCGCGCGCTGGTGCCCAAGCCGAAGGACATCAAGGCCCACCTCGACCAGTACATCATCGGGCAGGACCGCGCGAAGCGCATCCTCGCCGTGGCGGTGCACAACCACTACAAGCGCATCGATGCCCGCGGCTCGCACGACGACGTCGAGCTGCAGAAGTCGAACATCCTTCTCGTCGGCCCGACGGGGACGGGAAAGACGCTCCTGGCCCAGACGCTGGCCCGGTTCCTGAACGTGCCGTTCACCATCTGCGACGCGACCAGCCTCACCGAGGCCGGGTACGTCGGCGAGGACGTCGAGAACGTCATCCTCAGCCTGTTCCAGGCCGCCGAGTACAACGTCGAGCGGACGATGAAGGGCATCATCTACATCGACGAGATCGACAAGGTGAGCCGCAAGTCGGAGAACCCGTCGATCACCCGCGATGTCTCGGGTGAGGGCGTCCAGCAGGCGCTCCTGAAGCTCGTCGAGGGCACCGTCGCGAACGTGCCGCCCAAGGGCGGTCGCAAGCACCCGCAGCAGGAGTTCCTGCAGATCGACACGCAGAACATCCTGTTCATCTGCGGTGGCGCCTTCGTCGGCCTCAACAAGATCGTCGAGCGCCGCGTGAACAAGTCGGCCATCGGCTTCGGCACGAAGACCGCGAACAAGCAGGACCACAAGCTCGGCGAGCTGCTGCGCCTGACCGAGACCGAGGACCTGCTGAAGTTCGGCATGATCCCCGAGTTCCTTGGACGCGTCCCGGTCCTGGCCACACTCGACGAGCTGGACGCGGAGACCCTGGTCCTCATCCTGACCGAGCCGCGCAACGCGCTCGTGAAGCAGTACCAGAAGCTCTTCGACATGGAAGGCGTCGAGCTCAAGTTCACGCAGGAGGCCCTGGTGGCGATCGCCAAGGAGGCCCTCGCACGCAAGACGGGCGCCCGCGGCCTGCGCTCGATCATGGAAGAGATCATGCTGGACGTGATGTACGACATCCCGTCGAAGTCGAACATCAAGGAGTGCGTGATCTCCGACGACGTCGTGACCAGGAACAAGCCTCCGGTGCTCGTCTACGAGCGGGACGCGGACTGGGCCTGAAAGGGTCCTGCCAGACGACCGCCCCCCTCCAGGGGTAGAATCCGGCCTTGGGTATGTTCTTCAAGGACCGACGCGAGCGGAACGCCAAGGCGGTGCTGCCGCTGCTTCCGCTTCGCGATCTCGTGGTGTTCCCCCACATGGTCGTCCCGCTCATCGTGGGACGAGAGAAGTCCATCGCGACGCTGAACGCGGCCAAGGCAGGAGACAAGACGCTCTTCCTGGCCGCGCAACGCGAGGCGCGGACCAACAACCCGGCGCCGGGCGACATCTACGAGGTCGGCTGCATCGCGAGCATCATCCAGCTGCTCAAGCTGCCGGACGGCACGGTCAAGGTGCTCGTCGAGGGCAAGACCCGCGCCCAGGTCGTCCGCTACACCGAGTCCCGGGACTTCTTCCAGGTCGAGCTCGAGCCGCTCGCCGAGCCCGAAGCCGAGAGCGTCGAGACCGACGCGCTCATCCGCTCGGTGCGCCAGGCGTTCGAGCAGTACGTGAAGCTCGCGCAAGGCATCCCGCCCGAGATGATGCTGACCGTCCAGCAGATCGACGACCCCAGCAAGCTGGCCGACACGCTCGTCGCCCAGCTCGCCTTCAAGCTGCCCGAGAAGCAGTCACTCCTCGAAGAGGCCGACCCGAAGCGGCGCCTCGAGCGCATCTACGAACATCTGCAGTCCGAGATCGAGATCCTCCAGGTGGAGAAGAAGATCAAGTCTCGGGTCAAGAAGCAGATGGAGAAGAGCCAGAAGGAGTACTACCTCAACGAGCAGATGCAGGCGATCCAGAAGGAGCTGGGCGAGAAGGACGAGTTCAAGAACGAGCTCCAGGAGCTCGAGAGCCGCATCCGCGACAAGCACCTGACGTCCGAGGCGCTGAGCAAGCTCGGCAAGGAGCTGCGCAAGCTCAAGCTCATGAGCCCGATGTCGGCCGAGGCCAACGTCGTCCGGACCTACGTCGACGTGGTGCTGAGCCTGCCCTGGGGCGAGTTCACCGAAGACCGCCTCGACATCGTCCAGGCCGCTCGCGTGCTCGACGAGGACCACTACGGGCTGCGCAAGATCAAGGAGCGCATCCTCGAGTACCTGGCCGTGGCCTCGCTGGTCGAGCGCATGAACGGGCCCATCCTCTGCCTGGTCGGACCTCCCGGCGTCGGCAAGACGTCGCTCGCCCGCAGCATCGCCCGGGCGACCAACCGTCACTTCGTCCGCATGGCCCTTGGCGGCGTCCGCGACGAGGCTGAGATCCGCGGTCACCGACGCACCTACATCGGCGCGATGCCCGGCAAGGTGGTCCAGGCCGTCCGCAAGGCCGGCTCGGGCAATCCCGTCTTCCTGCTCGACGAGATCGACAAGATGTCGACGGACTTCCGCGGCGACCCCAGCGCGGCCCTGCTCGAGGTCCTCGACCCCGAACAGAACGAGACGTTCAACGACCACTACCTGGACCTGGACTACGACCTGTCCAAGGTCATGTTCATCTGCACGGCGAACAGCCTGCACGGCATCCCGGCGCCGCTCCAGGACCGCCTCGAGATCATCCGGCTCCCCGGGTACACCGAGCAGGAGAAGCTCTCCATCGCCCGGCGGTACCTGATCCCGAAGCAGCTCGAGAACCACGGCATCACCGAAGAGAACCTGGTCATCACGCAGCAGGCCGCCACCCAGGTCGTGCGTCGGTACACCAAGGAGGCCGGCGTCCGGAACCTCGAGCGCGAGGTCGCGGCCATCTGCCGCAAGGTCGCCAAGCGGGTCGTGCGCAAGGGCAAGGACACCCGGGTCAAGGTCACGAGCAAGAACGTCGAGAAGCTGCTCGGCGTGCCGAAGTTCCGCTACGGCAAGGTCAGCGAGCGCGACGAGATCGGGTTCGTCCAGGGTCTCGCCTGGACCAACGCCGGCGGCGTCATGGTCCCCATCGAGGCCGCCGCAGTCCGAGGCAACGGCAAGACGACCCTCACCGGTCAGCTGGGCAACGTGTTCCAGGAGTCGAGCCAGGCCGCCATCACGTACATCCGCAGCCGCTCGGCCAACCTGGGACTGAAGCCCGACTTCTACCAGGAGCTCGACATCCACGTGCACGTGCCGGAGCTGTGGGGGGTCGACGGTCCGTCCGCGGGCATCACCATCGCCACGGCGGTCGTGAGCGCGGTCACAGGAATCGCCGTCCGCAGGGACATCGCGATGACCGGGGAGATCACGCTTCGCGGCAAGGTCCGCCCCATCGGCGGCCTGAAAGAGAAGCTCCTGGCCGCCCACCGCGCCGGCGTGCGCCGCGTGCTGGTTCCGAAGGACAACGAACCGGACCTCGCAGACATCCCGCGAGTGGTCAGGGACAAGCTGGAGATCCTCACGGTTGTGCACATGGACGAGGTCCTTGCCGAGGCCCTCGCCATCACCAACCCCGACGACCTCTTCCGACAAGCGCCAGCGGCCGAAACCAGCTCTTAGAGCTTTGATACCGGCAACTTAGCAGCCAACCGCTGCAGCGGATTGGTGCGCTTGTCTTGACACGCCGGATGATCCAAATCGGCTCGATCGCCGTCAATCGGCGTTGGAGGCCGATCCGCAGCCGATCAGAAAACGACCGGGGCCTGTTGACACGACCCTGGGATCGTGTTGGTATTCCGTACGTGCCAGATCGGCTCATACCGTAGTTTCAAGGGAGATCAACATGGCTTCGGTCACCAAGGCAGACCTCGTCAACCAGATGGCCTCCGCTGCGGGCATCACGAAGACCAGCGCCGAGGCGGCGCTCTCCGCTGCCCTCGGTGGCGTCCAGGGCGCCCTCTCTTCGGGCGGCAAGGTCACGCTCGTCGGCTTCGGCACGTTCTCCGTGTCCGAGCGCGCCGCGCGCACCGGTCGCGACCCCCGTACCCGCCAGCCCATCCAGATCGCCGCCAGCAAGGGCGTGCGGTTCAAGGCCGGCAAGTCCCTCAAGGAAGCCGTCAAGTAGACGCCTTCTCACCCTCAACTCAACCCGCCACCGAAAGGACACCATCATGGCTTCCACCACCAAGGCCGACCTCGTCAACCACATCGCTGCTGAGGCCGGCATCAAGAAGACCGAGGCCGAGGCTGCCCTCAACGCCCTCACCAACGGCATCAAGAGCGCCCTCGCCAACGGCGACAAGGTCACGCTCGTCGGCTTCGGCACGTTCTCCGTGTCCGAGCGCGCTGCCCGCACGGGTCGCAACCCGCGCACGAAGGAGCCGCTGCACATCCCCGCGAGCAAGGGCGTGAAGTTCAAGAGCGGCAAGACGCTCAAGGACGCCGTGCAGTAGTCAGCGGAGACGCTGTCGGGAGGGCCCTTTTCGAAGGGCCTTCCTCTCATCACCCCGGTGTGCTGGATCCTTCCGGCCACTGGGGTGTTGACACTCTGGGGGTCGGGAATTAGAAAGCGGGGGCTTCGAAACGAAGCGCTGATCTTTGGGCGGATAGCTCAGTGGGAGAGCAGGAGCTTTACAAGCTCTTGGTCGCGGGTTCGACCCCCGCTCTGCCCATTGGGCGTTCGATGGCAACATCGTCCGACCGAGACAATTCTGGAGTCGTAGTTAAGTTGGTTATAACGCCGGCCTGTCACGCCGGAGGCCGCGGGTTCGAGTCCCGTCGACTCCGCCATCAACCCCCGGGAGCTTTGCTCTCGGGGGTTTGGCACTCCTTGGGCCCTCGCTCGAAGCGTTAGGGGAGGCACCATGCTGATCTTCCTCACTGTCGCGTTCGCTGCCCAGCCGAGCAAGCGCCCTGCCGACCACATCGTCGGCAAGGAGATCTACGACAAGAGCTGCTGGCAGTGCCACGGCGCCGACCTCTCGGGGAATGGCCCCGCCGGCGAGGCGCTCGGCATCGACGTCCCCGACCTGCGTGGCCAGCTCGACTACGAAGCGATGGATCCGCTGGTCGACACGATCCAGCACGGCACCGGCGACATGCCGGCGTTCTCGACAGAGCTCGACCGGCCCACGACGCGCCGGGTGCTCGTCTACCTGAAGCGCCTCGAGGACGGGAAGGAAGACCCGACCGAGCACAAGGCCCCTGAGGAGCCCATCGACGACGAGATCGAGGGTGAGGTCGAGGAGACCCCGCAAGACGGCCCCCTGGACGAGCCAGAGGTCGAGGAACCGACCAAGCGACTCCCCATCTGAATAGACCGGGCGGCTGAGGAGTCTCAGCAGCACGGGCTATGCTGCCCCTCCCCGAGACGGAGTCCTCATGTTCCTGCTTCCCGTCCTTCTCGCCGGCACGGCGAATGCGGCCGACGCCGACAAGGGCAAGGCCGTCTACACCGCGAACTGCATGGCCTGTCACGGCACGGCCGCCGACGGCAAGGGCCCGGCCGCCATGGCGCTGGACCCCAAGCCCACCGACTTCACCGCGGCGGAGTTCTGGGACGGCAAGGAGAACGCGGCCATCAAGAAGGTCATCAAGACCGGCAAGCCCGGCACACCGATGGCGCCGTTCCCACAGCTCTCGGACGACGACGTCGCGAACGTCATCGCCTACCTGCGCGGCTTCGCTCCCGCCGACGAGTAGCGGGCGATAAGCGAGCGGCATGTTCGCTGCGCTCATCCTGGGCATCGTCCAGGGCCTGACCGAGTTCCTGCCCGTCTCGAGCTCGGGACACCTGGTCCTCTTCCAGGAGTTCCTGCCCGTCGCGGGCGACGAGGTCCTCTTCGACCTGGTCGTCCACATCGGCACGCTGCTGCCGGTGGTCTGGTTCTACCGGGCCACACTCCTCGAGATGGTGCGGGCCCCGTTCGTCGAGAAGGGCGCCCTGTCCGAGCGTCCGGCGACCCGGCTCATCCTGCTCGTCGGACTGGCGACGCTGCCGACCGCGGTCATCGGCCTGGGGCTGAAGGACGTGTTCGAGTCGCTGTTCGACTCGCCGCAGATCCTGGCGGTGACCTTCGCCGTCACCGGCTGCCTGCTCATCGCGACGCGCTTCGCGAAGCAGGGGGCGACCAACGCCGCGTCGATGCTGTACTGGCAGGCGCTGCTCATCGGCATCGCCCAGGGCCTGGCCATCGCCCCCGGGATCAGCCGGAGCGGGACGACCATCGCCATCGCGCTGTTCCTGGGCATGGACCGCGAGTTCGCCGCACGCTTCAGCTTCCTGCTCGCGATCCCGGCGATCCTCGGCGCCTTCGTGCTGACGGCCAAGGACGCGGTCTGGGCCGAGGTCGTGTTCACTCCGTTGGCCGTCGGCTTCGTGGCCAGCATGATCAGCGGCTACGGCGCGCTCGTCCTGCTGGTGAAGCTCGTCAAGGACGGCAACTTCGACAAGTTCGCCTGGTACGTCTGGGCCCTGGCCATCGCCTGCCTGGCGGGAGGGCTCCTCGGCTGGTTCGAGGTTGCCGCCCCCGGAGGTCATGGATAGGTTCGGCCGGCTGGAGGGGTATAGCTCAGTTGGTAGAGCAGCTGATTCCAAATCAGCAGGTCCTGAGTTCAAGTCTTAGTGCCCCTGTTCCAGTGAAAGCCCCGGTCACCACCGGGGCTTTCCTTCTCTGGCAGCCATGCGTTCAAGCCGCCCCTGTTCCAGTGAAAGCCCCGGTC
>JAAESX010000247.1 GCA_024228935.1 Pseudomonadota bacterium | reverse complement strand
GGAGACGGCTTCGAGGACCTCATCGTGGCCAGCTCCGGTGACGATCGTCTGCGCTTCCTCGCGGGAGCGGCAGATGGCGAGTTCGTCCTGGCTGGCGAGCTGGAGCTGCCGTCGCGCCCCGTGGCGGTCTGTGCACGTGACCTGGACCTCGACGGCGACCTCGACATCGTGGTCTCCACGGGCGAGGCGGACGGAACGAACACACACCTGCTCGTGATCGAGGGCGACGGGAGCCTGAGCCCCAGCCTAGTCCTCGACATCCCCCTCCCGGGAGTGGCGCCCTTCCTCGACGCCGGCGACCTGGATGGTGACGGTCGGCCCGAGATCGTGGTCTCCCAGACCGGACTGAGCCAGGGCGAGCTGTTCTTGGGTAGCTCGACCAGTGGGTTGGACTTCACCCTGAGCGGCGTGAGCGTCGGCCAGGGCCCTGGCTACGTCTCTCTGCGCGATGCGGACGAGGACGGCTCCCTCGAGCTGCTCGTCGCCCTGGCCGTGGGCGAGCTGGCGCTTCTGGAGGACGACGGTGCCGGCGGCCTGGCGCCGGTCGCGGGCGCTACGAACGGCGGTCGCTTCCCGCTGCCGGTGGGCGCCTCTGCGGCTGAGCTGTGCGAGGCGACGGGGGACGACCTGCTCGACCTCCTGGTGGTCTCACCCGACTCGGGCTTCCTGTGGGTCGCGGCCAGCGAGAGCGTG
>JAAESX010000246.1 GCA_024228935.1 Pseudomonadota bacterium | reverse complement strand
TTTTCGATCCGCTCCCAGAGGCAGACCGTCCTCGGCCGGTCCCCGGAGATGGACCTCGTCACGTTGTCGGGCAGCTCGATGTACTCGTACTTGCTGTTGTTGAGCGCCACCGCGTCGCCCTCGGGACCGTCGCGCGCGTCGGTCTGCTGCAGATCCGCGGCAACCATCATGGAATCGGGAACGTCAGGTTGCTCGGGCCTCCATGCCTTGCCGTGGAATTTCGTGTGGGCGTCGTCCAGCTTGCCGTGCGTCATCGGGTAGTAGGCCACGAGGTTGTCCTGGTACTCGTGCGCCGTCGGCGCCGACGTGAGCGTCGGCGAGAGCGAGGGCGGAGGGGTCGGCACCGGCGTCGGTACAGCAGACGGCGCGGCCGTCGGCGGCGGACTGAGGATGCCGTGGAGCACCTCGACCTGCCAGGCCTCCAGAGCCTTGTCGTAGACGTACACCTCGTCCAGGGCCCCATCGAGCGTTTTGGAGCCGTGGATGTCCGCGCCGATGTAGAGCGGCGAGCCGAGGCTCGTGTTGACGGTCGCGTTCTTCCAGAACCCCTCCTTGCGGCCGTCCACGTAGAGGGTCACGTTCCCTGGGAGGTACCGATCCTTCTCCTTCGGGTGCGGCTCCGCGGCGTACGTCACGCAGTAGTGGTGCCACGTTTTCACCCACGGGCTCTGCGGCGTGGGGGCCGCCGTAGTCTCGCCGGTGGCGTCAAGTCGGCGGCTCATGCCTGGTTCCAGCGTCGGCTGAGGCGTCGTCGGCGATGGCGTCGGCGCCTGC
>JAAESX010000245.1 GCA_024228935.1 Pseudomonadota bacterium | reverse complement strand
GCGTTGCGGCGCGGCGGGATATCGGGGGTGCTTTTCTCCGTGACATGCATGAGCCCGGCGGCGTCGCCTTGGTTGATGATGAGGTAGCTGAGCGTGGCGGCGAGGCGCTTGGCGTAGTCGAGCCGCGTGCCGTGTTCGCCTTCGAAGCCCATCGAGCCGCTGCAGTCGATCACGACGTAGCAGCGCAGGTTGGTCTCAGCCTCGAACTCTTTAAGGTAGTAGCGGTCGGTGCGGGCGAAGACGCGCCAGTCGAGCCGCCGGATGTCGTCGCCGGGGACGTAGTTTCGGTACTCGGCGAACTCGACGCTGGAACCTCGGTGCGGGCTGCGGTGGTGACCGGAGACGCTGCCCTCCATCGGGAAACGCGCGAGCAGCGGCTGGCCCATGAGCCGCCCGACGACGTCGGCCTCGATCAGCGGTTGCGCGCTTGGCTCAGGCACTGGCGTCGCGGAATTGGTCGAGCAACTGGTCGACGATGACGGTGCTGCTCGTTCCCTCGGCCTGCGCCTGGAAATTGGTGATGATGCGATGCCGCAGGACGGGGTGGGCGACGGCTTCGAGGTCCTCCTGC
>JAAESX010000244.1 GCA_024228935.1 Pseudomonadota bacterium | reverse complement strand
CTCCGGCAGATGACGCCCAGGACCATTCCACGCCTCATCCGGGACATCGGGAAGGCGCTGAACGAGGTCACGCCCGAGAACTGCGCAGCCTGGTTCCGGCACTGCGGATACCTGGGTCAAGAGTCGTGATCAGCGCGATAGTTGGTCAGGGGCCGGAGCTGCGCCTTGGTGACCTTTCCGCCCAGTTCGGCGGACAAAACGACCACCTCCAGCGCGCGGAAAGGGATGCCAATCTGCGCCTCAAGGAACGCCCCGAGGTGCTGCAGTCCCAAGTAGTTCCCGTACCCACGGCTGAACACATGCTGCGTGGGGTAGAGCGCATGGAGAGCGAAGCCGCCGTCTCGTCTGGTCATCGAGATCTGCTGGAGACAAGGGAAGCCGCGCTGTGGAGCGCCGGTATGGTCAAGAATCGGGTCGAAGCAGCAAATCTGGAGAGCCGACTCTCGCGGTGACCTGTTGTGCGCCTGGGCGGCCTTCCACAGCCTCACCACTTCCTTGAGCTGGTTGTATCCACGGGCGTCGGGCTGCGCGGCCTTGCCCTTTGTGACTGATTTCCTGCCCGTACTCGCACATTCGCATGAAGTACGCTCCGTATTCGGAACGGCTGCTCACAACCCGCCCGCGAGAACGGGTCTTCGCGTAGAATCGCGGAGCAAGCGCATACAGCCTGTCGGCGTTGCCTCCGGTGTGCGTCCACAGTCGCTGAGGGAAGATCATCGCGGCGTTGTCATCCACAGCCGGAGGATTCCCGCCCGTCCCCCGAGCAGCCGAGAGGGCGCCCTCCAGCTGCTTCCTCACGCCGGGGTCCTCCAGTCCAGGCGAGTCGCCAACCTTGAGCTCCAATGCGAGCGACCCGTCGACCAAGTTGTCGTGGCATGCCAGGAATGCTTCGGCCCAAAGCCACGACAGGTTTGTATTCGTTAGACACAGCATCGTTCGTCCTCAAATTCTGGATCGGTCTTGTGCCGGTGCTCTACGCGGCCGGCGAAGCCCCGTCGCTGGACCCGGAGCAACAGCCCTTGGCCTCCAGCGTCGAGCCCCACCGAACCAGGGCGTGTGGCCAGGGCCGCAGTCCCACTCACCGCGACAGCAACATTCCCAGCGGGCAAGCGGAGCTTCCCCCTGAAACAGATGTAGTCGCCCACCTCGGCGTCCACGGTCGCCCGCTCCCATGCGGCAGATACAGAGATTACACGCCGTCGCGGCGTGAGCGCAGGGAGGAGGCCCTGCTGGATCGCCTTTGGACGGATGCGCCGGAGCTCCTGAGCACGACGCCACGGCAAGACCCTCAACGTCGCCGCCAAGTAGCCAACCATGGTGGTGAACCCCACGCCGTAGGCGTTCGCCAACTCGTAGGCATCCTCTGGCGTGAGCCGGGCGGGGTCCAGGCTCCGCCTCGCCAACGATGCGCGCACCGTAACGCTCGGCATGAGGAAGCTGTCCGCGAAGCTGTCCGCGATGAATTCGTCCGGGTCGGAATGCTCCTCAGGCCGTTCACCAAGCTGGTCGACTCGCGTTCCGTGCGCGAAGATCGCGTGACCCAGTTCGTGCGCACAACTGAAGGCCCTTCGGCCAGGCGGCCGAAGGCTGGTAACGATGATCATCCGCTCCGGGTGGCTGTACAGGCCCTCCATCGACGCGCACGCCATGAGGACCGTGGACAGACCCAGCCTGGAGTCTTGGACGACATCCCAGATGCAGATTGGGCCAGTCATGCCCAGTCCCAATTGCGACCGGAGTCGAAATGCTGCCTTCGACCCTTGCCGCCGGAGTCCGGTCTTATCCATCGGTTCGCCCACGAGCGGCTCGGATGACAGCCAGAACACTGTCCAGGTCCTCTGCGCTCAACTTGGAAAGGCGGCGTGCGGCGAGCTCCGCGTGGGGTGAAAGACCCTCATCCTCGCTGCGCACCAGCCAGTCCACGGACACGCCATACAGCCGCGCCAAGACCTTCAGTTCGCCCGCACCAACACCGCGGCGACCGGCCTCCATTTCCGAGACGGCGGGTCGATGAAGGCCTAACTCCCGGGCAACCTGGCTCTGCGACAGCCCCGCGTGGCCGCGAGCCAGCTTCATGCGCGCCCCCAGCTCTCGCCGTTCCTGGTCCGACGTTCCCATTTAGGCCACCCCGCGCTTCGGCTGAGCGAGCTGCTCACCAAGCCACGCCTGCAGCTCTCGCATCGTCCTCGCCGTCCTCGCCTCGGACACCAGCGGGTTCACACGGTCGTCGATCTTGATGCCGAACTTGTCCTCAAGGGCGACGGCGAGCACGATTCCATCGACGCTCTGCAGTCCGTGACCTCCAATGAGGCAATCTCCCGGAGGCAAGGCCGTAATCCCGAAGGACGTGGTCAGGATGTGCTGCAGGGCTTTCTTGTCGCTGGGTGACACGCTTGGCTCCGTGGATTCCGGTGGTAAGAAAATCTTACACACCGTGTGAGGGGGTGGCAACCGATCTCCTGGCCTTCTCCGTGCGGACGGCGGGGAGGCCGTTCTAGACGTGCGGCTACGCCAGGCCGTCATCGCCAGGCCACGGGTGCCCGTCGCTGACGCGGCTGGAACGAAGCGTGGGGACGCGAAGCCCCCAGGTACGAAGAGGGCACGAGGGCCGCCATGCCTCAACCGGCGTCGCTGGCTAACTCGAATGCGCTGTTGCCTCGGCGGGCACAAACGGCCCGTGTCGCGGACTCTTGCGACCGGGCAAGCGGCCCGGCGTTCAACCGATTGGAGGGACGCGTTGCTAGCATAGTGACGCCGGCCGGGGCGCCCTCACGACCGGATGCGCTCGCGGCGATGAGCGCCGTTGACCTGGGACCACTCTGGGATCACTTGGGACCAGACTGGCAGTACATCCTGATCCCACGCCTCTACATCGTCGAATCCACGAAGCCAATATCTATCTAATACTACTTAGGAATCACGTAGCCTGGTCGATGATCGTCAGGACGACCCTGATTACTCGATGTAGCCCAACGTCTTCAGCTCCTGCTGCGTCTCCTCGGACAGCTCGACGACCTCGGTCAAGGGCTCGGCTCGCGGGATGACGCTCTCCCAGATCCCCCGTGCTTCGTCGAGTTCCCCGTGCGCGAGCGCGTTCTTCTCGCCGGGGTCCGCGACCAGATCGAAGACGCCCTGCTCGCCCTTGCCCGAGCTGTCCCAGACGCCTTTCTTCGTCCCGTCGAGCGTCAGAGCGATCTTGCCTTCGCGCTGTGAGACGACGGTCGTCTCCTCGAGCTGGGTCGGCCAGACATGATCGATCCCGAGCTGGTCGGTCACCAGCTGCGGGATGGCGGCGGTGCTCACGACCGGCGGCAGCTCGACCGGCTCGCTCACGACGAGCGGGACGTGCGTCAGCGGCTCGTAGACCCAGTAGCCGTGCCCGTAGACGTCGTGCTCGCCCAGCAGCTCGCCGTGGTCCGAGGTGACGATGACCAGCGTGTCCTCGCGGTAGTCACCGAGCGCGGCCAGCACCTCGCCGACCCGGGCGTCCGTGTCCTCGATGACGGCGACGTAGCCAGCGTTGTAGGCCTCGCGCGCGCCGGACTCATTCCGCTTCGCGGCCCCGATCTCCAGCCCGCGGGTGCCCTCCCAGATCGGGCCGTCCAGGTCGTGGCGGTCCCGGGCACCTTCGCTGGGCTTCAGCGCGGAGTGCGGTCCCAGGAAGTGCAGGTAGGCGAAGTGGCGACCGCCCGGCGTCCACTGCTTGCCGACGACCGCCGAGAACTGGGCCGCCATCGTCTTGTCGGACACCCGGCGCCAGACGTCGAACCCGCGATGGAACCCGAGTTCCTCGGCCAGCAGCCCGTTGCTGTAGAGCCCATCTGTGCGGAAGCCCTCGTTGTGCAGGACCTCGGCCAGCAGCGGGACGTCCGGGACCAGCGGGTACTTGCCGATCCGACCCGTCGGCAGGTCCCAGCCGTGCTGACGGATCGACGCGCCCGAGAACAGCGAGATGACCGCTGGGAGCGTCCACGTCCCCGCGCTCCATGCCCGTCTGGCGCGCACGCCGCCCGTCGCCAGCCCGTCGATGTGCGGGGTCTGCGCGGACAGGGCCCGGTCCTCACGCAGCGTGTCGATGACGACGACGACGACGTTCTCCAGCGGCTTTTCCCGGACCGCGCGCGGCTGAGGAGACGGCTCCTCGACCGGTGTGGGGGCGCATGCGAGCAGGAACAGGAGCACGAGGTGCGATAACGCAGAGACGATGTCCCCCAAGGTCCGCCGCCTGCTGTTCGCCCTGGTCCCGGTCGTCGTACTCCTGGGGGCGGCCGAGGGGCTCCTGCACCTGGTCTGGAATCCGGTCCCCCGCGTGATCGAGCAGGAGGGCACGCCCATGCGCCCGCATCCCACGCGGATCTGGGGGCTCGACCCGACCGACACCGGGAGCTTCGGCGTCACCTACGCCATCGACGAAGACGGCCTGCGGAAGACGCGCGTCGAGGGCCACGACCTGCGCGCCATGACGGTCGGCGACTCGTCGGTGTTCGGCCACGGTCTGCCTGACGAGCACACGCTCCACGACCAGCTCCAGACCGCGCTCGGGCGCCACGGCGTCGGCGTCGATGTCCTGTCCGGAGCGGTCCCGGGGTACTCGAGCGAGCAGGCGCTCTCCGTGCTCGACGAGCTCGGATGGGACAAGGACCTCGACCTGCTGATCATCGGCACGCTGTGGAGCGACAACGGCATCCGGAACTTCTCGGATCGCGAGTGGATGGCCAGCCTCCAGGCCACGCGGATGAGCCCCTCGCGCCTGTTCGAGCGGAGCTACCTGGTCCGGTTCTCCCGCCGTCTCATCAAGCCGCCGACCGAGGAGAACCTTCCCGTCGACTGGGTCCGGGACCCGCTCGACCACCGCCGCCGCCGCGTCCTGCTCGATGAGTACGCGGAGAACCTGGAGACGATGATGCTCCAAGCCGCCGAGCGCGACGTGAGCGTCATCTTCCTGTCCCCCTGCAACCGCGACCTGCTGTACGAGTTCGCCGAGAAGCCGACGGTGTGGACGCCCTACTTCCAGGCCATGGAGATGCTCGCCGAGCGCCGGAACGTGCCCCTGGTCCGCGGCTGCGACGAGCTGCGCGCCATGCGCCTGACCGAGAACGACGCGTTCATCGACCGCATGCACCCCACCCAGCTCGGGAACAAGCTGTACGCAAACGGCCTGGCCGGTCTGCTCCTGGCGAATGGCTGGCCCGAGGAAGGGATCGTCCCCGACGCCAGCGTCCCGCGCTGGACCGAGCCACTGGAAGACACCGTGGATCCCCTGCTCACGGACAAGGCGTCCGGCGGGCAGGTCGACCGAAACGACGACGCGCCCCGGCCCTGATAGATCGACCTGGGAGGCTGCATGGCCGAGATGAACGCGCTGACCTTCGACCGTTCACGCGAAGACTGGGGGACCTCGACCGGGCTGGTCAAGGAGCGCATCCCGGCGCCCGTCCTCGTCAAGCCGAACGACGGCGCCGACCGCAGCAACGTCATCATCGAGGTGATGTACGCCGGCTTCTGCGGCAGCGACCGCGGCATCTGGTGGCGCAAGGCCTTCGGCGACATGATCGACGAGTCGCTCACGGCCGAGGGCAAGGACAAGCGCGTCGTCGGGCACGAGCTGCTGGGACGCATCGTCGAGGTCGGAAGCCGCGTCACCCAGAAGTACGGCCTGAAGGCCGGCGACATCGTCAGCACCGAGTCGCACATCATCTGCGGTGTCTGCCACCAGTGCCGCGTCGGCGACGAGCACGTGTGTGCCCGCGACAAGATCATCGGCATCAGCACGGACGGCTGCTTCGCCGAGCGGCTCATGCTGCCCGCCAAGTCGCTCTGGCCGACGGACCTCAACAAGATCCGGCCCGAGGTCGCGGCGGTCCAGGAGCCCTTCGGGAACGCGGTCCACGCCTGTCAGGTCGCCGACCTGCGCGGTCAGACGGTCGCCATCCTGGGCTGCGGGACCATCGGCCTGTTCGCGACGCTGGTCGCTCGCGGGCTCGGAGCCGGCAAGATCATCGGCGTCGAGGTCAACCCGAAGCACGCCGAGATGGCCAGGAAGCTCGGCTGCGACGAGGTCATCGTCCCCAACATGCCTCCCAAGGACACCCCCTGGGCCAGCGACCCGGAGCTCCACGCGCGGATCCTCGAGCTGACCGATGGGGTCGGCGTCGACGTCGCGATGGAGATGGCCGGCTTCAACAGCTCGCTGAACAACGCCATCCGCATCACCCGTCGTGGCGGGCACGTGGTCGCGTTCGGCGTCAAGAACGGCAACGCGGTGCTCGAGAACGTCCACCGCGTCGTCATGAACGGCATCCAGATCCACGGCGTGGTCGGTCGCCAGATCTTCGGGACCTGGGAGATCACGAAGAACCTGCTGGAGAGCACCGGAAACGGCATCCAGCAGGCCGTCTGGGATGTGATCCTCAACCGCGGCGAGGGCACGCTGGTGGACATCGACGACTGGGAGCGGGACGCGTTCGAGCAGGTCATCTCGAACAACCCGAAGGCGCTCATCCGGTTCGCCGGGAGCTAGCTCTCCAGCGTCCGGACGAACCCGCGGACCGAGCGCACCAGCTTCCCAGGTCGGTCCAGGTTCGGGCAGTGCCCGAAGTCCGGCGGCGACTCGTAGGTGTGGGCCGGGAGTCGCTCGCGAAACCAGGCGCGGTGGTCCTCGGGCATCAGGTGGTCGCGCTCGCCCCACTGCAACAGGATGGGGCAGCTCAAGGCGGCGACCTCGTCCTCGCCGAGCAGGTCGTCGGACGAGATCGATGCGAGCAGACCTCCGATGCGGTCGAAGTCCTCGATGACCACGCTCGCCGCGATGGGGGCATAGAACACCGGATACGCGAGGCACTTGTTCACGAAGGCCGCGGCGGGCTCGCGCTGCGCGAACCGGAAGTTGCCCAGGAACGCCTGGAGCCGCTGGGGGTCCATCGGCGCTCCGCCCGGCGAGCAGAGCACCAGCCCGGCGACCCGGTCCGGGTAGGCCAGCGTCGTGCGGATGGCGGCGAGCCCGCCCAGCGAGTTCCCGAAGAGTACGAAGCGCTCGTCCAGCAGCTGGCCCATGGCCTGGCGGGTGCCGTCCTCGAGCGCCTGGGGCGTCAGCACCGCGGGCGTGTCGCTGGCGCCGTGCCCTGGCAGGTCGATGGCCAGGACGCGACGCGAGCTCCGCTTCAGCCCGAGCATCACCCGGACGAAGTGGATCGAGCTGGCCGAGATGCCGTGCACGATGAGCACGGGCAGATCCGGACCGGACCCCCGAGCCTCCCAGCACCGCACGACGCCGAGGTCGGTCGGCACCTGGCGACGTCGGAAGCCCGCGAGCCACAGGACCAGCGCGCCGAAGGCCTCGAGCCCGCGTACGACGATGCGGGTCAGTAGGTCCAGTACGGCAGCTCGTCCTTCAGCATGTACGTCCGCGCCTTGTCCCGTGCGTACTGCCGCAGCTCCGGGTTCGTCGCGCCGTTGGCTGCCCGGACCCAGTAGAGACCGACGTTGGTGATCGAGCCCTCGGTGGCGGCCTGAACCTCGGCCTGCGGAATGCTGGCCGGCGGGTACAGCAGCAGGTTCTGGCCGAAGTAGCTGTCGACGTAGGCGATGAGCTCCTCGTCCGCACCGTCGGAGGCTGCCGCCGCCTGGTAGATGTCCATCGCGGTGAAGCCACCGATCTCGTCGGCCATCATCGTCGCGCCGTCCAGATCGCCACGCTGCAGCGCCAGGTACGCCTGGGCCGCTAGGTCGTCGAAGTCGGGCTCCTGCGTGAGCTCCAGGGGCGGTCCGCTTCCGAAGACGGTCGTGTAGTAGGCGATGTCGCTCGAGATGGTCAGGTCGGCGATGACCTTGTCCAGCGGCAGCGGCTGCCCGGCGACCTGGTACAGCCGCATCCGGTCGCGCTGCCACAGGCGACGCTCCTCGAGAGGGAGCATCGCCAGCGCCTTCTCGTAGGCGACGACCGCGCCGGCGGGGTCCCCCAGCAGCGCGAGCGTGGGCGCGTACTCCAGACCGGCATCCGGGATGGTCTCGGCGGCGGTCTGCAGGAGACTCGCTCGCTCGTCGTCATCGGCCGCCAGGAGCCGACCGTACAGGTAAGCGGACATGGCGTCGTCGCGCTCGGCGTGCAGCGCCTTGTACTCGGCGAGCGCCAGCTGCCAGTCCATCAGCGCCTGGAGCTGCACGTGCGCGGGGAGGTTGTCCGGGTCGGCCTCGACGGCCACGCGCATGCGGCTCTGGTGCTGATCCAGGGACACGACCTCGCCGTACAGTCGAAGTGCGTCGGCGCTGCGCGGATGGACCTTCAGCTCCGCCTCGAGGAAGGAGACGGCGGCCTCCTCACCCTGGTCGTTGAGCAGGACGCGGAAGTTGTCCTCGAAGCCGTAGAGATCGTGCAGGTCGTAGACGACCCGGACGACCTTCTCCTCGAAGGTGCCGACGGTCAGCTCGAGCGGCGGCTCCTCGAACGGGTAGTCGACGCTGCCGAGCCGGTAGTAGCTCTGGACAGGCATGACCTGGTCGTCCGGGACCTCGGCGTCCCCCCCGTAGTGGACCTCGCCCGAGGCCAGCACCATCCGGCCAGCCGGGTTGAAGACGCAGGAGTTCCCCAGATCACAGGACTCGGACACCGAGTCGATGAGGACGTCGCCGTGCCACGCCTCGATGGTGAAGGGGCTCTCGGGGAGCTTGATCTCCTTGGTCGAGTGGGCCGGGACCTCCCAGGTCTCGTCCCCCGCGGCGATCGAGAGCGGCTCGTCGTAGCCGTTCGCGACGATGACCTCGGGCCCGAGCATGCCGCCACAGGCCAGCGTGAACGCGCCGATGCACGCGCTCGAGAGAGCGGAGATCCAGTGCCTTTCCATGACGTGCCTCGTTCGGATAGGCCCCCTATCCCAGAATCCGCGATCCCCAAGTCGACGAGGGCACCGATGTACGCACCGCTCAAAGGCAAGTTGAAGGCCGAACTCGAAGCCATCCGCGAGGCCGGCACCTACAAGAACGAGCGCGTCATCACGAGCGCCCAGTCCGCCTCGATCCGGGTGGCCGACGGCTCCGAGGTCCTGAACTTCTGCGCCAACAACTACCTGGGGCTGTCCGATGACCCCGAGCTGATCGCGGCCGCCAAGTCGACGATGGACGACCACGGCTTCGGCATGTCGTCGGTCCGCTTCATCTGCGGCACCCAGGACATCCACAAGGAGCTCGAGCGGAAGATCTCGGCGTTCCTGGAGACCGACGACACCATCCTCTACACGAGCTGCTTCGACGCGAACGGCGGCCTGTTCGAGACGATCTGCGGGCCCGAGGACGCGATCATCAGCGACGCGCTGAACCACGCCTCGATCATCGACGGCATCCGGCTCTGCAAGGCGAAGCGCTACCGCTACGCGACCGACGACATGGACGCGCTCGAGGAGCAGCTGAAGAAGGCCGACGCCGACGGCGCCCGCATCAAGCTGATCGCGACCGACGGCGTGTTCTCGATGGACGGGACCGTCGCGCGGCTGCACCTGATCTGCGACCTGGCGGACAAGTACCAGGCGCTGGTCATGGTCGACGACAGTCACGCCACCGGCTTCATGGGCAAGACCGGTCGCGGGAGCATCGAGCACCGTGGCGTCATGGGCCGGGTCGACGTCGTCACGAGCACGCTCGGCAAGGCGATGGGCGGTGCGAGCGGCGGCTTCACCAGTGGTCGCACCGAGATCATCGAGATCCTGCGCCAGCGGAGCCGGCCGTACCTGTTCAGCAACACCGTCGCACCCGCCATCGTCGGCGCCGCCATCGCCGCGTTCGACCGGCTCAGCGCCAGCACCACGCTGCGCGACAAGCTCGAAGCCAACACGGTGTACTTCCGCAGGGGCATGGCCGAGGCCGGCTTCGCCATCCCGGACGGCGACCACCCCATCGTCCCGATCATGCTCGGCGAGGCCCGCCTGGCCGCGACGATGGCCGACAAGCTGCTGGACGAGGGCATCTACGTCATCGGCTTCAGCTATCCGGTCGTCCCCAAGGGCAAGGCGCGCATCCGCGTCCAGCTCTCCGCGGGACACGAGACCGAGCACCTGGACCAGGCCATCGCGGCGTTCACCAAGGTCGGGCGAGAGCTCGATGTGGTCTAGCCTCGCCGCACTTCTGGCCTGCACGCCGACGGACCCGGGGTTCGGCTCGTCCGGGACACCCGACGACACCGCGCCCTGGACGGACACCGCCCCCCCCGAGCCGGGCGTCTACTGGGCCGAGGAGCTCCATCGGCGCTGGTCCTGCCCCGAGGGCTACAAGAACTGCGTCGACGACTACCTGGCGCTGCCCCAGCGGGCGACGCCGGGGGTGCCGCTGACCGAGGCCGAGTTGGAGAGCCAGCTCGAGCAGCTGGGCCACGCCGACCCGTTGGGGGCAGACCTCGACGAAGACGAGCTCGCCGTCGTCATCCGCGACGCGCTGCATCCACTCGACGAGCTGCTGGCCGAGCTGCCGAACCGCCACATCACCGCCACCGTGATCGAACGGACGACCTTCGACGGGTACGTCGAAGAGCAGATCCTGATCGAGGACCCCGTCGTCGGCGAGCTGAAGGCGTGGCTCCTGATCCCGGACCAGGCCGTCGACCGCGCCATCCTGCCGCTCCACGGGCACAACCAGTGGGGCGACTCGGTGCTCGACTTCATGGGGGGACGCGACTACCCGGCCGCCGGGTACCTGACGATGAACGTCACCTTCCGCGTGGATGGCGCCGACGCCCACGAGGACCAGGTGACCCGCGCGCTCCTTCTCGAGGGCCAGTCGTTCCTCGCCATCCGCATCTACGAACAGGTGCTGATCCGCCACCTGATCGCCGACCGCTTCCCCGAGATCCAAGGCATCGGCGTCCTGGGGCACAGCGGGAGCTCCGTGGCCTCGAACCTCGCCCTCCGCGTCGTGCCGCCGGACGCCTACGTCTCCGACCTGACGTCCGACTTCGCGGACCGCCTGGACGAGTACGTCATCGACCACACGGTGCCTGGGCTCCACCCGTACGCCGACCGCATCAACGAGCTCGACCGCTCCGACATCCCCGTGCTCGAGGTGCCGTACGGCTACGAGGACGACCAGGCCGCCATCCTGGACTTCTTCGACGAGCACCTCTGAGGCGCTAGGACATGTCCTCGCCGCGCAGCGCCTGTCGGAGCTCGGCCAGGCGGAACGGCTTGCCGACGAAGCCCATCGCGCCCGCCTCGAGGCAGGCCTTGACCTTCTCCTCGCGAGCGAAGCCGCTCATCATCAGCACGGGCAGGTCCGGGTGGCGGTGCTTGAGCCGCTGCAGGACCTCGTCGCCGGACAGACCGGGCATGCCGATGTCGAGCAGCACGAGCTCGAGGCCGTCGATGTTGTCGACCATCCGGAGCGCCTCCATGCCGTCGGCCGCCTTGTGCACGATGACGTCGTGCGATCCGAGCAGCGCCGCGAGCGAGTTGAGCACGGCCTGGTTGTCCTCGACCAGCAGCACTGTCCCGGGGAGCTCGTCGACGACGGCCATGGCGTCGGGGGGCGCCGTGGTGGCCTTCTCGTAGATCGGCAGCGTGATCCGGAACAGGGTCCCGGACTGCGCCGACGACTGGACCTGGATGTCGCCGCCGTAGCTCTGGACCAGGCCTCGGACGAGCGCCAGGCCCATTCGACGGCGCTCGGGGTCCTGCCCGGAGAACGGCTTGAACAGCTGCGGGATGACGGCGGCTGGGATCCCGATCCCGTCGTCCTCGACATCCAGGATGGCCTCGCCGTCCAGCTCGTGGGCCCGGAACTCGAGCAGACCGGACAGGCCGAGAGCACGGAGCGCGTTCACGCCGAGCTGGTGGATCATCTTGATGATGCCGCTGGGGTCGGCGACCACCCGAGCGGTGCCGAGCCGGTTGTCGCAGCGGACCGCCACGCCGTTGGGCGAGGCGTCGGCCAGCCGCTCGACCACGCGCTCGAGCAAGGTGCCCAGGTTCACCGGCCCGTGCTCGACACCGTCTCGTCGGCCCAGGTGCAGCAGGTCCTGGGTGATGCGGCGCGTCGCCGCCAGCGACTTTTCGGCCTCGAGCACCGCCTCGGCCGCCGCGCCGTGCAGCCGAGGGAACGTGTCCAGCGCGCTCGCCACCACAGTCAGCTCGTCGTTGACGTCATGGGCCATCGAGCCCGCGAGCAGGGCCAGCTCGGCGACGTCCTTTCGAGCCTGGGCCCGGAAGACACTCATCAGCTCGCGCTCCCGAGTGATGTTGCGGCACACCATCAGGGCGCCCTGGCCGGCCAGCGGCTCGAGCAGGATCTCGTAGGCCCGCGGCCCCTGCGGCACGATGATGCGGATGTCGCCGATGACCGACTCGCCATCGACCGCGCGGGCCAGGGACGAGCTCACCCACCCGCGGTCCTCGCTCGCGATGACCGCCAGCAGCTTGTCGGGACGGCCCAGGAGCTCCCGCTCGGCGATGCCCGTCGCTCGAGTCAGCACGGAGTTCAAGCGGGACACGCGGCGGTCCACGTCGAACACGACGATGATCGATGCAGGGCCTCGAGCACCGCCTGGAGCTGGTTCCGTTCGTCGCGGACGGAGGCCAGACTGGTGGCGCGCTGGCTCATGTCGCGCAGCGTCAGGAAGGACACCCCGCCATGCGTGCTGCTGCTCTCGAGCTCGACGATGCCGCCGTCCGCGCGCCGCCAGACGCCCAGGACCAGGCCGCCTTCCTCGCGACCGCGCCCAGCGCGCAGGTTCCGGATGTTCCGGCCGGCCGGGTCGCCGCCCAGGAGCTCCTGCGCGATGCGGTTGGCGAACAGGACGCGACCTTCGTGTTCGAGCTGCAGGACACCGTCGGGCAGCAGCTCGACGGTGGCTGGCGTCATCGAGGGGGAACCCTACCATCCGGGTGTCCGAGGCCCCCTGAGCGGATAGCCAGGCGCGATGGATCGCCGCCTTGCCGCCACCTGCCTGACGATGTTCCTCGTCAGCTTTGCGCTCGTCCTCTTCGAGCTCCTGCTGACGCGGCTGTTCGGTGTCGTCCTGTTCGCCCAGTTCGCGCACCTGGCCCTGGCCCTGGCCCTGCTTGGCATCGGCGTCGGTTCCGTGGCCCAGCACCTGTGGCCCGAGCTGATGCCCGAGGACGGGCTGCACAGGCGACTCGGCCAGCTCGCGCTCCTTCAGGCCGTGCTCACGGTGGTCGCGGTGGTCGCCGTGCTCTACCTGCCCGTCATCACGCAGTTCGAGACGCCGCCGGAGTCGTACCAGGAGCGCAGCTCCATCAAGGACGACCTGCTCGATCCGTTCTGGTTCGCCGTCCTGCTGCCGATCCTCGCCCTGCCGTTCACGGCCGCGGGCCTGGCGTTCTCGGGCGTCTTCCAGCGGCTGCGCAAGCAGATCGGCGTGCTGTACGGCGCAGACCTGGTCGGCGGAGCGGTCGGCGCCGTCGTGTTCCTGCCTCTGCTGGGCACGATGGCGGGCCCCGACACCGTGTTCCCCATCATCCTGGCCCTGGCGGGGGCGGCCGTCGTGCTCTTCTGGGTCGTCGACGACCGGAAGTGGCTCGTCGTGAGCGGGCTCGTCTTCGGTCTCTCCGGCGCGGCGATGTTCGCCGGCATGACCGACATCGAGGTCCTCAAGGTCCGCAACGCCGCCGGCTACGCCGAGGAGAGCGTGGTCCACACGCGCTGGACCCCGCTCGTCCGACTGAGCGTCTACGAGGCCAAGCGAGCCGAGCTCGTTCTGCTCGACAACAGCTCGGCCAGCGAGATCGCCAAGACCGACGAGCGCATCGCCGAGCTGGCCCTGGAGCCCAACCGCGCCCTGGTCTACCGCTTCCAGGAGGCCGGCGGACGGGTGGCCATCCTGGCGGCCTCGGCGGGCCCCGAGGTCGCGGTCGCCCAGGCCACTGGCCACTACGACATCGACGCGATCGACGTCGCCGGCGACATCTTCGACCTGGTCCGCGAGCGGTACCCCAACAACCCGGTCATCCCGTACAACGACCCCCGGGTGAACACCATCAACTCGGACGGTCGGGCGGCCATCCTCCACGCCGAGGAGCCCTACGCCATCATCCACATGGTCCACGCGAACCTGTGGAGCTCGGCCGGACTGCTCAGCAACGCCTGGTCTCCGTCGCTGCTGGAGACCGTCGAGGCCTTCGAGACCTACCTCGACAAGCTCGAACCGGACGGCACCCTGGCCTTCGGGCGCGGGAGCCAGACCCCCCCGCTCGTCCGCTCGGCCGCCCAGGCCCTGCGCAACATGGGCATGAAGCGGCCGCGAGACCACATCGCGTATGTCACCGGCGGCGCGACGTTCATGCTCGTGAAGAAGCGGGCATGGACCGAGGACGAGGTCAGCCACTTCCGTAGGCTCGTCGCCGAGTACCCGAAGACGCACCTCGTCTGGGATCCGGGCATGGACGCCGAGCCACCGCCGAACCTGTTCCGCGGTCGCGTGATGACGGACGACCGGCCCTACCTGGACGACCCCGGCATGGTGCTCCGTCACCTGGACCGCGCGATGGAGCGCGCCACCGGTGCCGACGAGGAGCCCCTGACCGCGCTCTACCGCAGCGTCGTCATCCAGTGCACCTTCGTGCTGATCGCCGGCCTGCTGTTCGTCTTCCTGCCGATGATCCGGCGAGGCCCGACCGAGCTCCGCGGCGTCCGCTTCGTCGGCCTGGGCCTGCTGTACGTCTGCGCCCTGGGGTACGGCTACCTGGCGGTCGAGACGGTGCTCATCCACGAGCTCGTCCTGTTCGTCGGCCACCCGACCTACGCCGTGACCATCGTCATCCTGGCGATGCTGGCGTCCTCGGGGGCAGGCTCGGTCCTGGCCGGACGCGTGCCACAGCCGAAGCTCCTGTTCGCGCTGCGCGTGGTCCTGGCGACCGTGCTCGCCCTGGGCGCCTTCCACGTGTTCGTGACGCCGGGCCTGCTGTACGGCACTGCGCTCGGCCTGCCGCTCGTCGCCCGCCTGGCGCTGGTCGGCGCCGCGCTGGTCCCCCTGGGGCTGGTCATGGGCATGCCGTTTCCGCTCGCGATGCGGCTCTTGCCCGACGAAGCCGGCGGCATCGTGCCCTGGGCCTGGGCGCTCAACGGCTGGATGAGCGTCGTCGCCGGGCTCGCTACCGTCCTGCTCTCTCGTATGCAGGGCTACACGACGGCCTTCGCCGTGGCGCTCTCGGCCTACGTCATCGCGCTGCTGCTGTCCGGTGTGCTCCCCAAGATGCTGCGCCGCTGACCCGATGGACGTCCGCGAGGGGGTGACCAGCTTCTGCGTGTACAGCGTGCTGGGCTGGGTCGCCGACTCGCTCGTTCGCTCCGCCTTCGCCGGCGAGTGGACCGCGGACAACGGCCTGGGGGTGCCCTTCAGCCCGCTGTACGGCGTGGGCGCGTTCGTGGCGTTGTTCCTCGCGCGACGCATCGCCCACTGGGCCTGATGGAAGGAATGGATCGCCTACAGCCTGCTGCTGGGCGCGGTCGAGTACGTCGGCGGCGTCGTGAGCATCGCGCTGCACGACCGCACGCTCTGGGACTACTCGGAGATCCCGCTGAACCTGCAGGGCCACACCGACCCGTTCCACGCGGCGGTCTGGGGCGTCTTGGCGCTGAGCCTGACGCGCGTGCTGCAGCCGGCCATCCACCGGGCCATCGAGCGGCGATCCCGCTAGTACCTCTACACAGGGGTTTTGGTCGAATGCCCGCCGCACACGAGGCAAGGCAATTCGCTCGCGGGTAGTGCCAAGCGAATGGTCCTGGCCTTGCCCGCGACCTTGGTGATG
>JAAESX010000243.1 GCA_024228935.1 Pseudomonadota bacterium | reverse complement strand
TCTCCGGCTCCGGCGCCGGCTGGCTGGTGAGCGCCACCGTCGACGACGACGTATACGTGGGGTGATGAGCTTCTTCTCACGCCTCCTCGGCCCTCGCGCCGTGCCCTCCAGCGTGCCCGCCCCCGACCGGGACCGGGCGCGGGTGCTCTACAAGTTCGACGCCTGCCCGTACTGCGTGCGCGTGATGGTGAAGGCCAAGGAGCTCGGGCTCGAGCTCGACATGCGCGACACCCGCCGCGACCGGGCCCACCACGAAGAGATGGTGAAGCGGACCGGGCGGACCCAGGTGCCGCTGTTGTTCGTGGACGATCAGCCGCTCTGGGAGTCCGCCGACATCAACGCGTGGCTCACTGCTTACGCGAGTCGGTCCCCGGCGTAGTCCCGACGGTCGGCAGCCGCGGGTTCGCGTCGAACATCGTGGTCAGCATCTCGATCTGGGGAGCGAGGGTGGACCACAGCGCTGCGGCGTCCTCGGTGTCCAGCGGCAGCGGACGGTGCTCGTCGGGGTCGTTCACGGTGTCGTAGAGCTTCACCGGGCCGTCCCACTCGTAGATCATCCGGCGGTCGCCCACGTCCACGCTCTGCAGGGTCCAGCCCTTCTGCACGGAGTAGCCGAAGCGCGGGCGGTCCGCGTCGACCGCAGCCGCGGTCTGCCCGGTGAAGGTCGACGAGGGCGACCAGCCCATCAGGTCGAAGAGCGTGGGGAGCACGTCGGCGTGGGTGGTGGGGGTCAGCGACTGCCCCGGGGCCACGCCCTCGCCCCAGAAGGCCGCGAGCGCGCCGGTCTCCTCGCCGTGCAGGCCCTCGCCGTGCGCCATCGAGCCGTGGTCCATGAACTGCTCGCCGTGGTCGGACCAGAAGACGACCAGGACCTCGTCGAGCAGCCCGCGAGCGTCGAGCTCGTCGAAGAGCCGCGCGATCTGGTCGTCCATGTAGCGGACCTCGGCGTCGTAGATCTCGTCGATCACGCCGAGCACCATCGAGCGGGTCTCGTCGTCGAGGTCGGGCCAGGCGTCGCGGAACTGGTTGAGCCCGGCGCCGGTGGTCACGTCCCACTCCAGCTCGTCGAGCTCGTCCGGACGACCGTAGGCCTCCGGCGCGGCGTAGTCCGAGTGAGGGTCGATGAAGTGCAGGTGCATCATCCACGGATCCGAGCCGGCCACCAGCTCGTCGAGCTGCTCCAGCCCGGCATCGACGACATCCTCGGCGGGCGCGTCCATCATCACCAGCTCGCGGTCGTAGCGGGCCAGGTTCCACTGGGGGCCGAGGAACTGGTTGGCGCTGACCATGCGGCTGTCGTAGCCCCGGCGGTCGAGCAGGTCGCCGAACATCGTCCACTCGCCCGGGACCGGGTCGGTGGACTCGCTGGCGACAGGCACCCAGCCCTGCTCGACCGGGTCGGTGCCGGACATCAGGCAGGTCGCGCTGGCGTAGGTCCAGTTCGAGCAGGAGCGGTGGTCGTAGAGGTGGAGGCCGTCCTCGACCATCGACGAGAGGAAGGGAGCGGCTTC
>JAAESX010000242.1 GCA_024228935.1 Pseudomonadota bacterium | reverse complement strand
TTCACGCACCTTCGGCGCAGGGCATGGTGAAGCAGCTCGAGAAGAAGGGCCTCATCACCAAGGTCGCGGGCAAGGCCAGGACCATTCGCTTGGCACTACCCGCGAGCGAATTGCCTTGCCTCGTGTGCGGCGGGCATTCGATCAAAACCCCTGTGCAGAGGTACTAGTCCAGCACACCCTGCGCGCGGCCGGAAGGGGTCCCCGCTGCGTGGACCCGAGGAACGAGGGGCAGCCGCAAGCGGGTGACAGCCGCGGGGCCGAGACGCGCGCTCAGAAGAAGGAGCCGATGCTGAAGTCGAAGACGCTGGTGCGCTCGTCCTCGTGCGGGTTGATGGGGAAGCCCCACTCGAAGCGCAGGGGCCCGATGGGGCTGAACCAGCGCACACCGAAGCCGTAGCTGTACCGCAGACCGGCCAGGTTGATGTGTTCCTCGTCGTAGACGCCACCGAAGGCGTTTCCGGCGTCGAAGAACACGACCGCCGAGATGCCCGCCGCCTTGATGATGGGCGACTCGAGCTCGATGTTGTTGATGAACGTCTCGGTTCCACCGACGATGAGCCGGTCGTCCGCGTGCGTCGGGTCGTCCGACTGCAGGTTCCGGATGCTCGGGCCGAGGCTGTACCAGTTGTAGCCGCGCACCGAGTTGATGCCGCCCGCCCGGTAGCGGTGGATGAAGGGCACCACGCTGCCGTCAGTCGACTGGATGTGACCGAGCGTGCTGTTGAACCGGAAGATCAGGATGTCCTTGCCGGGGATGACCGGCTGGAACCACCGCACGTTGAGGCGGTTCTCCCACAGCATGAACTCGCCGCCCAGCAGGTTGACGACGTCGTCCGTCTCGCCCAAGCGGAAGCCACCGGACAGCTCGGTGCTGGCCGAGGCGTACAGGCCCTTGGTGGCCTTGATGCGGTTGTCCCGCTTGTCGACGTTGAGGTTCAGGCCCAGCGTCGAGGTCAGCCCGTTCCGGTAGAGCTGGCCGCCGAACAGGTGCGCCTGGTAGGGCGAGATCTGCGTGAGACCAACGTCCTCGAGCGTGTAGTTGGCGGTCAGGCGCCAGTCGTCACGCCGGTCGAGGTAGCGACCCACGGCGAGTCCCCCACCCCGCTGGTACTGGTCCTCGACGTACTGCTGGCTGATCGAGAAGCCGTCGACCTTGAGCGTCCACCGGGTGTCGAGCAGGTAGGGGTCGAAGAACGACAGGTTCCACTGCTGACGAAGCGACGACCAGTTGATGGCCGCGTTCATGATGTAGCCAAGGCCCAGGAAGTTCTGCTTGCTGACCGAGCCCGTCAGGACGAAGTTCTCGAGGTTCGAGAAGCCCATGCCGACCGAGAAGCTGCCTGTGGGCTGCTCGACGACGTCGACGTTCATGTCGAGCACGTCGGCCCCGGCGCCCCGCGGCGTCGTGATGCGGACCTCTTCGAAGAAGCCCAGGCGCTCTAGCCGCTGGCGAGCCTCGCGGATCTGCGAGCCGTTGTAGATCTCCCCCTCGTTGATGGGGATCTCGCGACGCACGACCTTGTCCCAGGTCGGGTCGTTACCCGTGATGTTGATGCGGCCGATGCGCACCTTCTCGCCCTTGCTGACGAGGAACGTGATGTCGACGAGCTCGCTCTCGGGGTCGGTCCGCGTGTCCGGGTAGACGTTCACGAACGCGTAGCCCTGGTCGGCGTACAGGTCCGAGATGCGCTGCATGCCGAGCTGCACCTCGGAGAGCTTGAAGTAGTCGCCGGTCTCGAGCGGCGTCGCGGCGACCGTCGTCTCCTGGCTGTAGTCGAAGACGCGGCGGAGCTTCGGGAAGCGTCGGTCCCGCTCGTCCTGGACCTCCTTGACGGTGGCGCCCCGGACCAGCTCCATGACGGCGTCCTCGGTCAGGCCCTCGCCCTCGACCCAGTCACCATCGGCGCGGATGTGGCCGAGCTTGTAGCGCTTGCCCTCGTCCACGTGGATCGTGATGTAGATGTAGCGCTTGTCGGGGCTGAGGTAGACCTTGGGCTCGCTGACCGCGGCGTCGACGTAGCCCTCCTCGAGGAAGACCGACTTCACGATCATCATGTCGGCGTCGAGGTTCTGCCAGTTGAAGGAGCCCGCGCTCGTCAACCACGGAGCGATGCCGCCCTCGCGCGTCTGGAGGAAGCGCTTGATCTTCCGGTCCGGCACGCCCGTGTTGCCGGTGATGTCGATGCTCTGGACGATGACCTTGCGGTTCTCGACGATCTCGAAGGTGAGCTCGACCAGGTCGTCGCCCACGTCGGCGAGCACCGGCTCGACCTCGGCCAGGAAGTACCCCTTCTCGATGTAGAGGTCCCGGAGGCGCTGCTGGTTGAGCGCGATGTCCGAGTCGTTCAGGACGGTGTAGGGCGAGATGTCCATGACCTCGCGCAGGTCGTCCTCGTCGAGCTTCTTGTTGCCCGAGAGCAGGATCTCCCGGACCGCCGGGTTCTCGTCGACGAGGAACGTCACGACGACCCCGCCGTGCACGTCCGCATCGACCACGTCGACCTGGACGTCCTCGAAGAAGCCGGTCCGGTAGACGCCCTTGATGTCGCGGCGGATCTTCCAGGCGGCGAGCTCCTCGCCTTCGTTCAGCTGGACCGCGGCGAGCACGGCCGCGTCCTCGATGCGCTTGTTGCCTTCGACGCGCAGGCTCACGATGGTGCCCGCGCTGTCCTGCGCGTGCGCCGGGGTCACCCAGGCCATGAACCACAACAGCAGGAAGCTCACGACCAGTCCTCGAGTCCGCCGTCCACCACTTCGAGGCGTCGCTCGAAGCGCTTCGCGAGCGCATGGCTGTGGGTCACGACGACGAGCGTCGACCCCTGTTCCTCGTTGAGCTCGAGCAGGAGCTGGAACACGCCGTCCGCCGTCTTCGGGTCGAGGTTCCCGGTCGGCTCGTCGGCCAGCAGCACACCAGGGTTCATCACCATGGCTCGTGCCAGCGCGACCCGCTGTTGTTCACCGCCGGACAGCTCGCCCGGGAAGTGCGTCAGCCGATGGCCCAGCCCGACGCGCTTCAAGCGAGCCGCCGCCACATCGTTCGCCTCGGACCGAGGCGCTCCACCGATGACCAGCGGCAGAGCCACGTTGCCCATGGCGGTCTGGTCAGGGAGGAGGTGATGGAACTGGAACACGAAGCCGATGCGCTGGTTGCGGATGCGGTCGATCTCCCGCGCTGGCAAGCGGAAGACGTTCTGTCCATCCAAGAGGACCGTGCCCTCGGAGGGGCGGTCGAGGGTCCCGAGTATCTGCAGCAGCGTGCTCTTGCCAGAGCCGGACGGGCCGACGATGGCCACGCGCTCGCCGGCGCCCATCACCAGGTCCACGTTGCGCAGCACGTCGATGCGGTTGTCGCCCTTCTGGAACCGCTTCGACAGGCCCTGGATCTCGATGCGCGCGCCTCCACCGGCGCTCTTCTTCTGGACGAGCGGGACGGACTCACTCATTGCGGAGCCCCTCGACCGGGTGGAGCGCGGCGGCTCGGGACGCCGGGTACAGCGTGGCGAGGAAGCAGATGACGACGGCGCTCACAGCGACGAGCGCGACCATGGCCGGCTCGACCTGCACGGGCAGCGTGTCCAGGTAGTAGACGTCGGTGTTCAGCGGGTAGCCGTAGACCTCGAGGAACCAGCAGCCGAACAGCCCGAGTCCGGTGCCCAGGACGGCGCCGACGACGCCGATGATGACGCCCTCGCTCATGAAGATGGCGCGGATCTGGTTCGACGTCGCGCCCATCGCCTTCATGATGGCGATCTCGCGTCCCTTGGTCAGCACCACCAGGATCATCGTGCCGACGATGTTCAGGCTGGCGACGCTGACGATGAGCGACAGGATGAGGCCCATCACCTGCTTCTCGAGGCGCAGGGCGTCGAACAGATGCCGGTTCAGGTTCTTCCAGTGCCGCGTGTAGTACGGGTACTGGAGCGCCGCCTCGATGTCCAAGGCCACCGGGTCCACGCCGTAGATGTCCTCGACCGTCACCTCGATGCCGGTGACCGCGTCGCCCATCTTGAGGAACTCCTGGGCGTCCTCGATGGTGACGTACGTCCACTTCGTGTCGTACTCGTACATGCCCGAGTAGTAGATGCCGGCGACCCGGAAGGCCTTCACGTCGGGGATGGGTGTCCCGAACGGGCCGACGCCGCGTCCCACCGGGTTGATGATGTGGACCTTGTCCCCGACGAAGACCTTGAGGCTGTGGGCCAGCTCCTCGCCGAGCAGGATGCCGGGGAACTCGCTGCCGTCGTCCTCGTCTTGGAGGAACGACCGCTCGGGGTTGCCCAGGTTGTCCAGGATGGCCTGGCGCTCGGCGTCGCTCGTCGGGGCACCGTTGGGGCCCATCACGAGGTTCTTGCTGATGTCGACGACGTCCCCAACGCGCGCGGGGTCGACGCCCTTGAGGATGACGCCCTCGCCCGAGCTGTTCTCGGACTTCACCATCATCTCGGTGTAGATGAACGGCGCGGCTCCGACGACCTCGTCGATCTCCGAGATGACGTCGGTCGCCTCGTTGTAGTCGTCGACGGCGGCCCCGTACTTCAGCACGACGATGTGGGCGTTACTGCCCAGGATCTTGTCGCGCAGGTCGATCTCGAAGCCGGCCATGACGGACAGCACGATGATCAGGGCGCTCACGCCGATCGTCACCCCACCCGTCGAGATGAGGGTGATGGCGGAGACCCCCATCTCCTGCTTTCGCGACCGGAGGTGGGAGAGCGCGATGAGGAGCGCGAAGCGCACGCTATTCGTCGACCTCGGTGGTCTGGCTGCCCTGTTCGGGCCGTCGCGTCGGGAAGAGGATGACCTCGCGGATGCTCTTCTGGTCCGTCAGCAGCATGATGAGGCGGTCGATGCCGATGCCCTCGCCCGCCGTCGGCGGCATGCCGTAGGACAGCGCGCGGATGTAGTCGCTGTCGAAGAACATCGCTTCGTCGTCGCCGCTCGCCTTCGCGTCGGCCTGCGCCTGGAACCGCCCCGCCTGGTCGATGGGGTCGTTCAGCTCGGAGAAGCCGTTGGCGATCTCCCAGCCGGCGATGACCAGCTCGAACCGATCCACGACCTCGGGGCGCGCTTCGTTGCGACGCGACAAGGGGCTGATCTCGGTCGGGTACTCGGTCACGAAGGTGGGGGCCCGCAGCTGGTCTTCGACATGGGCGTCGAAGAACCATTCGAACCACTTGCCAACACTATTCGGGAGCTTGGGGTTCTTTTCGTCCGCGGGGTGGAGCTCGAGCCAGCGAGACCGCAGCTCGTCCAGGTCCCAGGGGTCGCTGACGCCGCCGTACTCGCTCACCAGGTCGGCGAACGGAGCCCGCCGCCACGGCTTCTTGAAGTCCAGCGTCTCGTCGCCGTGGGGCACGTCTGTGGTCCCGAGCACCTGCTCGCAGATGCCGACGACCAGGTCTTCCGTGTGGTCCATGAGGTCGGTGTACGTGGCGTGCGCCTGGTAGTACTCGAGCATCGTGAACTCGGGGTTGTGCTTGAGGCTCACCCCTTCGTTGCGGAAGTTCTTGTTGATCTCGTAGACCCGCTCGAAGCCGCCGACGACGAGGCGCTTGAGGTACAGCTCCGGGGCCACGCGCATGAACAGGTCGAGGTCGAGCGCGTTGTGGTGCGTGACGAACGGCCGGGCGTTGGCGCCGCCCGGAATCGTCTGCAGCATGGGGGTCTCGACCTCCATGAAGTCGCGGTCGTCGAAGTACCGGCGGATCTGCTTCACGATGGCCGAGCGCAGCATGAACGTGCGGCGGACGTCGTCGTTCACGAACAGGTCGACGTACCGCATGCGCTGCCGCAGGTCGGGGTCCGAGAAGCCCTTGTGCTTGTCGGGGAGCGACTCGATGCACTTGCTGTACAGCTTGAGCTCGGAGCAGCGGAGCGAGAGCTCGCCCTTGCGGGTCCGCATCAGGGTCCCGCGGGCCCAGACCCAGTCGCCCAGGTCGAGCTTCTTCCAGACGTTGTCGAAGACCTCTTCACCCAGGTCGTTCTTCCGAACGAAGAGCTGCATCCGACCGGACTGGTCCTGCACCCGGGCGAAGCCGGCCTTCCCCATCTCGTTCTTGAAGCGCAGGCGCCCGGCGATGGTGAACTCGGCGCCCAGGGCCTCGAGCTCCTCGTTGGGCTTGTCGCCCCCGGCCTCGATGGCGTCGGAGAGCTTGTGCTCGACGACGAAGCCGTTGGGCCACGGCGCGACACCCAGCTCGCGCAAGGTCTCGAGCTTCTCCAGGCGCTTCGGATCGAAGGGGTACATCGGCGTCCTCGTAGGACCCCGCGGTTAACCTCTCCGAGCGTGCTGTGGGCGCACAGATGGCGCCTCTGGCGCGGCCTACTGCGGGAACACGCCCGTCTGGTACAGATTGCACCACTCGGCGTCGATGGTCCCGGTCGCGACACCGCTCGCTGCGATGCTGTCGATGACCGTCGGGTAGTTGCCGTCGTACCCGTCCATGTCGAGCGTGATGGTGTACCCGCCGGGGTCGCCCTCGCCCTCGATCGTGACGCTGAAGTCGGTCGGAGCGCCGGTCCACTCGGTGCCCGTCCAGAAGTAGTCCTCGTCCTCGCTGCCCGCGTCGCGCTTGCCCCACTCGAAGTCGCCCTCACCCATGGCACAGCGCACGGACACGTGCCCGACGAGCCAGGCGTCCGCGGTGTCCATCGACCAGGCGGTGCCGGTCTCGTAGCTGCCATCGCTCACGACCATGGTGAGGTTGCAGCTCCCCGGAGCCCAGATGCCGTGCGGATCGACCTGGTCGTCCGTGAGGTACTCGGCGACGCTGTCGCAGGTCGCATCGGGGTCGGACGCGAAGTACCAGAGCCCCTTGCCGTCGACGTCCATGCCGAAGGCCTTGTAGATCTCGACCTCGGCGCTGGCTGCGGTCGAGTCCTCGGTCGTCACCGTGCCCGTGATCTGGGGCTCGAGCTCGGAGCCGGTGTCGCCGCCGGCGCAGGCAAGCAGAAGGAACATGGGGACCTCGGTGTGAGACGATGAGCTTAGTCCTCGGACCCGCCGCCTGCACGCATCGCGAGCCACGCCTCCATGAACGGATCCAGATCGCCGTCCAGCACCTTGTCCGTCTGGCCGTTCTCGACGCCCGTTCGGGTGTCCTTGACCATCCGGTAGGGGTTCAGGACGTAGTTCCGGATCTGGCTCCCCCACTCGATCTTCTTCTTGTCCGCGTTGGCGTTGTCGATCTCCGCCTGCCGCTTCTCCAGCTCGTACTGGTAGATGCGGGCACGGAGCGTCTTCATCGCCGTGGCCTTGTTCTTGTGCTGGCTGCGCTCGTTCTGGCAGGCGACCACGATGTTCGTCGGCAGGTGAGTGATGCGCACCGCCGAGTCCGTCGTGTTGACGTGCTGACCGCCCGCGCCGCTGGACCGGTAGGTGTCGATGCGCAGGTCCGAGGGGTCGATGACCACCTCGATGCTGTCGTCGATGTCGGGGTACGCGGCGACGCTGGCGAACGCCGTGTGCCGTCGTGCGGCGGCGTCGAACGGCGAGATGCGGACCAGGCGGTGCACGCCGATCTCGGCCTTCAGGTAGCCGTAGGCGTACATGCCATCGATCTCGAGCGTGCAGTGCTTGATGCCCGCCTCGTCGTGGGCCTGCTCATCGACGACGCGGACCTTGAAGCCCCGCCGGTCGGCCCACCGGATGTACATGCGCTTGAGCATCTCGGCCCAGTCGCTCGCATCGGTGCCGCCGGCGCCCGAGTTGATCTCGAGGATGGCGGGGTTGTCGTCGCCCTCGTCCGAGAGCAGCCGCTGGATCTCCAGCTTGTCGACGCTCTTGTGGAGCGACTTCAGCGTCGTCTCGGCCTCGTCGACCAGGAGCTCGGCCTCGTCGTCGTCCTCACCCGCCAGCTCGAGCAGCGTGTCGATCTCTTCCGCCGCGTCCGCGAGCGCCGTGACGTCCTTGACGACGCGCTCGAGTCCAGCCTTCTTCCGCAGGATCCCGCGGGCACGCTCGGGCTCGGCCCAGAACTCGGGGTTCTCGGCCTGCCGGTCGTAGTCCTCTACTTCGCGCTGTTTTCCAGCAACGTCAAAGATGCCTCCGAAGCTGGTCGATTCGCTCGAGCACCACGTTCAGCTTGCTGCGAATCTCGTCGGGTCCCATCTCAGTCTCCTTGGTGTGCTGCACCTATCAAGCCCTCGCCAATCCAGCCCAGGCGCCGCATCAGTTTCCGCTCGGCCTCGGCCATCTCCGCCAGGTCATCGGGGCCGGTCTCATGGTCGTACCCGAGCAGGTGGAGCAGCCCGTGCACGAGCAGCACCCGCGCCTCGTCCCGCACCGAATAGCCACGCTCGGCCGCCTGGCGAGCGCAGGTGTCGAGGCTGACGACCAGATCGCCGAGGATCACCTCGTGGTCCTGGGGAAAGCTCAGGACATCGGTGGGCTGGTCCTTCTGCCTCCAGGCGGCATTCAGGCGCTGGATGGCAGCGTCGGAGCACACGACGAGCGACAGCTCGCAGTCCGCACAGCTCGCCGCGGCCAGCAGCGCGGTGGCGTCGTCGGTCCACTCGTCCAGGTCACACTCGACGTCGTCGAGCGAGGCGATGACGCTCACGGGTCGCGGTACCCCGGCATGTACTCGGGCGACTCGTAGTCGACGGGGCCCTCGAGCGGCGCGTCGTGCGAGGTCTCCGGGATGGCCTCGGTCGTCGCCGGGATCTCGAGCGTGATGACCGGCTCGTCGACGGCCTCGGTCTCCTCGGGATCGACGCCGTCCGCCAGCTGACCGGCGGGCTCGGGGTACTCGATGCGGTGGTGGTGGATGGCGAGGACCGTCTTCTTGAAGACGTCGGCCACGACGGTGATCTCCTTCACCGTCATCGGACACTCGTCGAACTGGCCCTCGGAGATGCCAGAGTTGATGATCCGCTGGATCATCGCCGAGACGTTCTCCGGGTTCGGCTCCTTGATCGAGCGGCAGGCCGCCTCGATCTTGTCGGCGAGCATGATGACGCCTGCTTCGCGCGTGTTTGGCCGGGGGCCCGGGTAGCGGAAGTCGTTCGCGTCCGTGTTCGGGTCGGCCGCCTTGGACTTGGCGTAGAAGTAGTGCACCAGGCCGGTGCCGTGGTGCATGTAGATCTGGTCGATGACGGGGCGCGGCAGGCCGTGCTTCTTGGCTACCTTTCCGCCGTCCCGAACGTGGTCGATGATGACGCGGGCGGACTGATGCGGGCTCAGCCGGTCGTGACGGCTCTGTCCGTCCCGCTGGTTCTCCACGAAGTAGGCCGGCCGGACCGCCTTGCCGATGTCGTGGAAGTAGCTGCAGACCCGACACAGGAGCGCGTTGGCGCCGATGGCTTCAGCCGCGGCCTCGGCGAGCGTCCCGACCATGACCGAGTGGTGGTAGCTGCCGGGCGCGCGCAGCATCAGGTTGCGCAGGAGCGGGTGGTCCAGGTTCCCGAGCTCGAGCAGCTTGAGGTCCGTGTCGAAGCCGACCAGCTCGAAGAGAGGCACGAGGCCGAGCACGAGGAACGCGCCGATGACGCCGCCCGAGAACGCGAAGACGGCGTCCCAGCCCGGTGAGAGCGCCGAGGCGCCGCCCGCCGTATCGGCCAGGTTGGCGTTGACGAGGCTGATGACGACGACGAACGCCGCGTTGAACAGGCCCGTGAACACGCCCGCACGCAGGATCGCGCTGCGCTCGCGCTTCCGGCCGATGGTCCCGGCCGCGACGACGCTGGAGACCATGAAGAAGGCGGTGTAGGTGGCCGACTGCTCCATCAACAGACCGCACAGGATCGAGCTGACGACCGCGAAGACGATGGCCGTCTCGCTGTTGATGAGGATGCGGACCAGGAGTGCCGAGCCGGCGACCGGCACCAGGTACCAGATGGCGCGCGCCGAGACACCGATGGTGCCGGCGGCGGCCACGGGGTCCCCGACCTCGACGACCAGGCGCGCGAGCAGGACCGTGAACACGAGCAGCAGGCCCAGCGCCTCGACGTCGCGGCGCCGGTTGCTGAACTTCTTGATCGTCGCCGCGGCGAACCAGTAGACGCTGGTGAGCAGCAGGAGCGAGAACGCGAACAGGCTGCCGGCCACGGACCAGGGGTTCCGTCCGGTCGTGGTCTCCTGCATCTGGGCGATGATCGCGATCTGGTGGGCCGTCGCGACGTCTCCGTTCCGGACCAGGGTGGTGCCCCGGTCGATCGAGAGGATGACGGGCGAGACGCCTTGCCCGGCCTCGAGGCGGCGCTCCTCGGTGTGCAGCTGGTTGAAAGTGAAGTTCGACCGCACGGCAGCGCGCGCGATGCCGCTCGCCGCGCGGGCACGCTCGGCGTCCGGGTCGGAGTACCGCTCGAGCACCTGCATCGTGATGGCCTGCCGCGCAGCGTCGACGGTGCTGATCTCGCCGAGCGATGTCAGCAGTCCCTCGTCCCGCTCGTCCCCGACCAGCCGGACCACGGTGATGGGCGTGGCGTCGGGCAGCTCCCCGCGGTCGTTGACGACGTAGCGGGTCATCCCGTGCGTCAGGAGCTCGATGGCGTTCTGCTCCATCGCCTTCGAGTACTCGGCCGCCGCGATGGCGTGGAGGTCCTCGTCCTTCAGCGTCATGCCGAGCTGCGCGACGAAGACCTCCCGCACGGCGGCGATGGCCTCGTCGTCCAGCGGCTCGCTGTCCCGCTGCATCTGGCGGAGCTCGAGCTCCTCGCGCGCGACCTCGAAGGCTGAGCTGATGCGCGTCTGCTGGCGCGGAAGCAGCGTGCCGTCGTGGTCGTAGACGCTGGGCACGGCCTCGACCGCCGCCTCGACAAGGGCCTGGGTGGCGACCTCGTCGACGAACTCGAACTTCACCGGCGCGCGGATGTCGCGGCTGGAGACCTGCCCCACCGTCAGCTGCGTGTCCGGGACACGTCGGAACTCCGTGAGGAGGACCGCCGTGGCCGCACAGACCAACAGCAGGACGAGAGCGGAGCGGGCTGCCCCGAACCGCGCGAGGTTCTCGCGAACGGTGGCTATGTCGCCTCTCCTCGGTGAGCGTCGGCGTTCCTGGCTTCATCATACGCGCGCACGATGGCGCTCACCAGACCGTGACGGACGACGTCCTCGGCGGTGAACTCGGTGAACCCGATGCGCTCGATGCGTCGCAGGATGCGGCTGGCCTCGTCCAGGCCCGAGGGCGTGTTCTCCGGCAGGTCGATCTGCGAGAGGTCTCCCGTGACCACCGCGCGGGACCCGACACCGAGCCGCGTGAGGAACATCTTCATCTGCTCGCGCGTGGTGTTCTGGGCCTCGTCGAGGATGACGAACGCCTCGGACAGCGTGCGTCCGCGCATGAACGCCAGGGGCGCGACCTCGATGACGCCGCGCTCCATGAGCCGGACGACCCGCTCGTACCCGAGCATGTCGTGGAGTCCGTCGTAGAGCGGGCGCAGGTAGGGATTGACCTTCTGGACGAGGTCACCGGGCAGGAACCCGAGCTTCTCCCCCGCCTCGACCGCCGGCCGGCAGAGGATGATCCGCTGGACCTCGTTGTTGGCCAGCGCCGCGACCGCCATGGCGACGGCCAGGTAGGTCTTCCCCGTTCCCGCGGGGCCCAGCCCGAAGACCAGGTCGTTCTTGCGCATCGTGTCGACGTAGACGGCCTGGTTCGCGCTGCGCGGGAAGATCGAGCGCTTCTTGCCGACGAACACGACGTCCGTGAACGTCTTGGCCAGGTTGGTCGAGGGGTCGAGCCGGACCATGCGACAGGACTGCTCGACGAGCGGGACCGAGAGCGTCAGGCCGGTCCCGACGAGCAGGTAGAGCTGGTTCAGCACATCCGCGGCGATGTCGACGCTGCCGTCGTCGCCGCGAATGGTGATGGTGGTGCCGCGCTGGCTGACGCGCACGCCGAAGTCGCGGCCGACCTGCTTGAGGTTGGCCCCGAACTCGCCCGCGAGCTCACGCAGCTGCTGACCGTGCTCGAACTCGAGGACGAGCTCGCGCCGTGCGGTCTGCGATGTGGTCTCGGGCTGCGTCATGCGTGGCCTCCAGGGCAACCGGCCGAACCTAAGCCCCGGGTTAGACCAAGGCCAACCCAACAGGTGTGACCGTGATCATTGGTGTCCCCGGCGAGATCAAGCCCCAGGAGAACCGAGTGGGGCTGGTGCCCGCGGGTGTGAAGGCCCTCGTCCGGGCTGGACACACCGTGCTCCTGCAGCAGGGAGCCGGCGCGGGAAGCGGCCTCCCGGACGACGAGTACATCCGGGTGGGTGCCGAGATCGTGCCGACCGCCGAAGAGGTCTTCGGCCGCGCGGACATGATCTGGAAGGTCAAGGAGCCCCTGCCCGCCGAGTACGGCCTGCTCCGCGAGGGACAGATCCTCTACACGTACCTGCATCTGGCCCCCGACCCGGACCAAGCGCGCGCGCTGCTCGAAGCGGGCGTCGTGGGCATCGCGTACGAGACGGTCACGCTGGACGACGGCGCGCTCCCGCTGCTGACCCCGATGTCCGAGGTCGCCGGTCGCCTGAGCGTGCAGGCCGGCGCGCTGTGCCTCACCCGCCACCAGGGAGGACGGGGGGTGCTCCTGGGTGGTGTCCCCGGCGTCGAGCCCGGCCGCGTCATGGTCCTCGGCGGCGGCACCGTCGGCCAGAACGCCGTCCAGATGGCGGTCGGACTGGGCGCCGACGTCACGGTCATCGACCTCGACCTGGACCGCCTGCGCTGGTTCGACGAGAGCTACCGCGGACGCGTGAAGACGCTCCACAGCAACCCGTACAACGTCGAGCGCCTGCTCGGCGAGTCGGACCTGGTCATCGGCGCGGTGCTCGTCGCCGGCGCCGTCGCTCCCAAGCTCATCACGCGGGACATGCTCAGCCTGATGAAGCCCGGAGCCGCGCTGGTCGACGTCGCTGTCGATCAGGGGGGCTGCGCCGAGACGACGCACGCGACCACCCATGCCGAGCCGACCTACATCGTCGACGGCATCGTGCACTACGCGGTCGCGAACATGCCGGGCGCCGTCGCCCGCACCTCGACGTTCGCGCTCAACAACGCGACCATCCCGTACGGGCTGCGCATCGCGGACATGGGCTGGGAGGCCGCGCTCCGTGCCGACCCCGTCCTGGCACGCGGGCTGAACGTCGCGCATGGCCAGGTCACATGCAAGGCGGTGGCGGATGCGCTGGGGCACCCCCATTCGCCCTGGTAGCCTGTCGGCATGAGCGTACCGTTCGACCGACTCGGGATCCCGCAAGAGCACCGCAGCAAGCTGGGTCAGGAGGCCGACGCCGGCCCCAAGCTCCAGCTCATCTCCGGAGAGCTGGAACTCCCGCCCGACATCCAACTGGCGATGAACTACGTCCTGGTCGGCGACCGCAACCCGGGCGTGAAGCAGCAGGCCGAGGCCTGGTTCGCCACGTCCTCGGCCGACACGCTGATCTCCGCGCTGAGCCAGCGCACGCACCCGAAGATCCTGGAGTTCGTGGTCGAGAAGCGGGCCGACGAGCCGGTCCTGACGCGCATCTACAGCTTCGCCACGATGAACGACCGCACCGCCCGTCGCATCGCACGCATCGCGTCCGGCGAGCTGAAGGACCTGGTCGTCCGGAACTACGAGCGTCTCCTGATGACGCCCAAGGTGTACCTGGACTTCAAGAAGAACCCTCACATCGAGGAGCACGAGGCCGAGCGCGTCGCGGCGTTCCTGCGGATGCAGCGGATGCTGCCCGAGGACGAAGACGACGACGGGCTCGAGGGCGGCCCGCGTGTCATCCGCGACGGTCAGGAGGGCGAGGACGCGGCGTTCACCTCACGCAAGCTCGTCCGGGTGAAGGACCTGACGACTCGCAACGTCGAGGCCGAGATCGAGGCCGCTCTGCTGGGACTCGCCTCCCCCTTCACGAACGCCGACGTGGCCGACCGGCTCGACATCATGGTGCTCGAGAGCAAGGCGACGGTCGAGGACCTGCGCGAGGGCTTCCACTTCGGGTTCGAGGACGAGGCCGACGAGTTCCAGAAGCGCCTGACCACGGACCGGGACCTGTCCTCGGACGAGGTCAAGGGCAGGGCCGACATGATCGCCGAGATGAACATCGGCAAGAAGATCAAGCTCGCCTACCTGGGCAACGCCGAGGCCCGGAAGCTCCTGCTGCGCGACAACAACAAGTCGGTGGCGGTCGCGGTCGTGAAGTCGGGCCGCATGAGCGACAGCGAGGCGGCCTCGGCCGCCATCAACAAGAACCTCCACATGGATGTCTTGCGCGAGATCGCCTCGAACCGGGAGTACCTGCGGAAGTACCAGGTCCGGCTCGCCCTGGTGAACAATCCGAAGACCCCCGTCAGCATCGCCGCGGGGTTCGTCTCGCAGCTCCAGCGCTCCGACGTCGCGCACCTGTCGCGGAACAAGAACGTCAGCGCCGTCATCAGCAAGATGGCGCTGAAGATCGTGAAGCAGCGGACGGAGAAGCAGGGCTGAGTCAGCCTCCGCCGTACTCCTGGCGCAGGTAGCTGAGCACGTTCTCGACGTCGTGGGCCGGCAGCCCCTGGGCGGGCATGTAGTTGTACCCGTCGATCATCACCGTCCGGATCTCGTCGTCGGTCATCACCGGCACGCGCTCGTCGTGGATGGTGTCGCCGCCGTGGCAGTAGTCGCTGCCGCAAGTCTGCTGGTAGATCTGCTCGCCCCGAACGGGGTCGGCGTCCGTATCGGAGTCCGAGTCTGCGTCGGCATCCGTGTCCGTGTCCGTGTCGCTGTCGGCATCGGTGTCCGCGTCGGCCTCGACCACGGCCGAGTCCCCCGCCGGGTCCTTGTCGCCACAGCCGAGCCCGAGCCCGAGGAGGAGCGCGATCATTCGTGCTCCCGGCGGAAGGGGCTCTCCGCGATGATCTTGTCCTGCAGGTTGCCCGGGACCTCCTCGTACCCTCCGAAGTCCATCGTGAACGTGCCCTTGCCCGCGGTCATGGACCGCAGGTCGGGTGCGTAGCGCTGGATCTCGGCGAGCGGAGCGCTGGCCTCGATGACGGTCTTGTTCCCGCGCGGCTCCATGCCCATGACGCGACCACGACGGCTCGTGATGTCACCCATGATGTCGCCCATGGACTCGCTCGGAACGACGATGTGCATGTTGTAGACGGGCTCGAGGATCTTGACCCCGCCCTTCACGAGCGCGGCCTGGAGGCCCTTGCTCCCGGCCATCTGGAACGCGACGTCCTTGCTGTCGACGGGGTGGTACTTGCCGTCGGTCAGCGTGACCCGGAAGTCGACGATGGGGTACCCGGCCGCCGGGCCGCTCCCCATGCGAGCACGAATGCCCTTCTCGACCGAGGGGATGAGCTGCTTCGGGATCGAGCCGCCGTGGATCTTGTCCACGAACTCGAAGCCGGAGTTCCGCGGCAGCGGCTCGACGTCGAGGAAGCACACACCGAACTGGCCGGCACCGCCGGTCTGCTTCTTGTGCTTGCCCTCGACGTGCTTGACCGGCTTGCGCAGCGTCTCCCGGTACGGGACGGCGGGCAGGTCGGTCGCGACCGCCACCTTGAACTTCCGGCGCATCTTCTCGACCGAGAGGTCCAGGTGGGCCTGGCCCATGCCGCGGAGCACCATGGCCTTCGACAGGTCGTCGTAGCCACGGACCAGCGTCGGGTCCTCCTCGATGAGGCGCTCGACGGCGGTCTTCAGCTTGTCCTCGTCGCCCTTGCTCGTCGCGGTGATGGTGTACTCCATCATCGGCGCCGGGTAGGTCTGGGCGGGAAGCGCGGCGGTGCCGCTGTCCGTGAGCGTCTCGTTGGTGTGCGTGTCCTTGAGCTTGGCCACCGAGACGATGTCCCCCGTGACGGCGTGCTGGACGGCGTCGCGGTTCGTGCCGCGGAGCGCGTACAGGGCGCCCAGTCGCTCGTGCCCGCCGTTGCTGGTGTTCGTGACACCGCCATCCGTCGGCGAGGTCCCGCTGAACACGCGGAAGATGGTCACCTTGCCCGAGAACTCGTCCATGAAGGTCTTCACGACCTGGGCGTAGAACGGGCCGTCCTCGGCGACGACGACCTCGATGGGGTCGCCCGTGGCGTCCGTGCCGTCGAACGGCTCGCGCTCCAGCGGGCTCGGGACCGCCCAGACCGCCAGGTCGAGCAGGGCCTGGACGGCCACGTTCCCGGTCGCACACGTGTACAGGACCGGGACGAGTTCGCCCTTCTTCAGCGCTGCCTGGAAGCCGCGCTTCACCTCGTCCTCGGAGAGCTCGAACGTGTCGAGATACTTCTCGAGGAGCTCCTCGTCGGTCTCCGCGACGCACTCGACCAGGTTCTCCCACGCCGCCGCGACGGCCTCGGACAGCTCGTCCGGGATGGCGCCCTTCTCCGAGGCGCCGGAGCCGTCGCGCTTGTAGCGGAGGGCCTTCATCTGCATCAGGGAGACGACGCCCCCGAAGCTGTCCTCCTGGCCCAGGGGCACCTGCAGGGGCACGGGCTTGGCGCCGAAGTTCTCCTCGATCTCGGCGAGCACCTTCTTGTAGTCGGCGCGCTCGCGGTCCATCTTGTTCAGCACGAAGACGCGCGGGATGCCCAGCTCGACGGCGCGGCGGTAGACCGCCTCGGTCTGCACCTCGATGCCGTCCGGCGCGCTGACGACGATGTACGCGGCGTCGGCGCCCTGCATCGCGGTGAAGGCGTCGAAGATGAAGTTGCCATCGCCGGGGGTATCGATGACGTTGACCTTGTGTCCGTCGTGCTCGACCCAGGCGAACGAGGAACCGATCGTGCCGCCTCGCTTGTGCTCTTCGGGCTCGAAGTCCAGCGTCGAGGTCGCAGATCCCGCCTCGCCCAGTCGCGAGGTCGCGCCCGTGTTGAACAACAGCGCCTCCGCGAGCGAGGTCTTGCCGCTGACGCCGTGCCCGACGAGGGCGATGTTGCGGATGTCAGAGGGGGCGTAGGGCATTGTCGAGCCTCAGTGGGAGAGAGAGACCCGAAACGTAATGAACCCAACCTCTGGAATCAACGCGTTGAGATGTTCCTGGAGTGCAGCAGCGAGAGTCCTCGCAGCGTCAGGTGCTCATCCACGTGGTCGATCTCGTCGCAGGCGCGCCCGATGAGGTTCGAGAAGCCGCCGGTCGCGACGCAGCGAACGTCGCCCCCGAGCGCTTCCTTGCACCTCCTGGCCAGGTGATCGACGAGGCCGACGTAGCCGAAGAAGAGTCCCGACTGCATCGCGGCGACGGTGTTCGTCCCAATCACGTTCTTCGGGCGCTTGACCTCGACGCGGGGGAGCTTCGACGTCTTGTTGAAGAGCGCCTCGGCCGAGATCCGCATGCCCGGCGCGATGGCTCCGCCGACGTAGTCGCCTCGCTTGTCCACGCAGTCGAACGTCGTGGCCGTCCCGAAGTCGACCAGGACCAGCGCCGGCGACCACTTCTCCAGGGCCGCCACCGCGTTCACGATCCGGTCACTCCCGACCTCGCGCGGGTTGTCCACCCGGACGCGCATGCCGGTCTTCAGGCCTCGCCCGACGACCAGCGGCTCGACGTCCATGTACTGGCGACAGGCCTTGTCGATGTTGAACAGCGTGCTCGGCACCACACAGCTGACGATGCAGCCCGTGACGTCCGCGGGGCTGTGGCCGTGCAGCTTCAGGAGCTCGCGCAAGACGAGGCCGAACTCGTCGGTGGTGCGCTGCTTGGTGGTGATGCGGAAGCGCTCGTGCACCTCGACGCCACGCATGAGCCCGATGACCGTGTTCGTGTTCCCGACGTCGATGACCAGCAGCATGGGCCCCAGCTAACCGTGGGCGCCGCTAGCGGGCGAGTCGGTCCACGCTGATGACACCGCGGATCTTCTCGAGGCGCCGGATGAGCTTCGCCAGCTCGTCGACGTCGGTCACAGCGATCTCCAGGTCACACTCGGCCTTGTCGTCGGCCAGGGTCTGGACGTTGGCGGCCGAGATGTTGATGCCGGACTCGGTGCAGGTCTTCGTGATGTTCGCGAGCAGGCCGGGACGGTCGACGCACAGGACGCGGATGCCGCCGGTGTGCTGGGTGTTCTCATTGTTTCCGTCCCACGCGACCGGGATGCGTCGCTGGGGGTCGAGGGCCAGGAGCTGACGGCACTTCCGGCGATGCACGCTGATGCCGCGACCACGGGTGATGAAGCCGGCCACCGGCTCGCCGGGGAGCGGATTGCAGCACTTCGCGAAGTCCACCAGGATGTCCTCCTGGCCGCTGATCAGGACCGGGCTGCTCGAGCGTCGGCGGATCCGGTTGAGGATCTTCTCGAGCGCCCCCGCTTCCCGCTCGTTGGCCTCGGCGTCCCAGTCGAAGTCCGGAAGGAGCTCGCGCACGTACCCGGTGATGGGGTCGTGGCCCTGGGTGATGTGCACGAACAGCGACTCGACGTCGCGGAACCCGTGCTCCTTGCAGAGCTTCTTGAGCGAGCCCTGCTTCACGCAGGCGGCCAGGCTCGAGCCGCGCTTCTTGAGCTCGTTCTCGAGTACGTCCCGGCCCAGGCGGATCCCGGTCTCCCGTTCCTCCTGGCGCAGGTACTTGCGGATGCGACCGAGCGCGCGGCTGGTCTGGGCGATCTCGAGCCAGCCCCGTCGCGGGTGCTGGTTCTTGCCGCGGATGACCTCGATGGTGTCGCCGCTCTTCAGCTGGTACTCGAGCTTCACCATGCGGCCGTTGACCTTGGCCCCCTGGCAGGTGTTGCCGACCTCGGAGTGCACGGCGTACGCGAAGTCCAGGGCGGTGGCGCCGCGCGGGAACTCCATGACGTCGCCCTTGGGCGTGAAGACGAAGACCTCGTTGTGGAAGAGGTCGAGCTTCACCGCCTCCATGAACTCGTCGGGATCCTCGACCTCGCGGGCCGCGTCGAACACCTTCCGCAGCCGCGAGATCTGGTCCATCTCGGCGGGCGAGAGCGCCAGGTGCCCCTGCTTGTACTTCCAGTGGGCCGCGACGCCGCGCTCGGCGATGTCGTGCATGTCCTGGGTGCGGATCTGGATCTCGATCCGCCGTCCATCGGGCCCGATCACGGTGGTGTGCAGGCTCTTGTACCCATTGGACTTGGGCATCGCGATGTAGTCCTTGATGCGGTCCGGCACGGGCTGCCAGATCGCGTGGACGAAGCCGAGCGTGGCGTAGCAGCCCGTCAGATCGTCCACGAGGACACGGAAGGCGAGCAGGTCGTGGAGCTGCTCGAACTCCACCTTCTGCGACTGCATCTTCCGGTAGATGCTCATGTTGTGCTTCACGCGCCCGGCGACACTCCGAGCCTTGATGCCGCGGCGCTCGAGCTCCCGGTCGATCTGGGCAGCGACGCGCTCGATGTAGGCCTCGCGCTGCTCGCGGGTCTCCTCCATCTGCTGGACCAGCTCGGCATGGATCTCCGGATGCAGGTGCTCCAGGCAGTGATCCTCCAGCTCGACCTTCCACGGGGTCAGCCCCAGGCGCGCAGCCAGCGGCGCGTAGATGTCGAGCGTCTCCTGGCTGATCCGGCGCTTCTTGTGGTCCGGCATCGAGCCGAGCGTGCGCATGTTGTGCAGCCGGTCGGCGAGCTTGACGAGGATGACGCGGACGTCCTCGCTCATCGCGACCATCATCTTGCGGAAGTTCTCCGCGGCCGCCTCTTCCTTGCTGCGGAACTTGAGCTTGGAGATCTTCGTGACGCCATCGACCAGCTCGGCGATGGTCTGGCTGAAGGTCTCGGTGATCTGCTCCTTGCTGACAAAGCAGTCCTCGAGCACGTCGTGGAGCAGCGCTGTGGCGACCGTGTCCACGTCCATCTTCTGCTCGACCAGGATGCCGGCGACGGCGAGCGGATGGGTGAAGTAGGCCTCGCCGCTCTTCCGCGACTGGTCCTTGTGCGCCTGGGCGGCGTAGAAGTACGCCCGCATGACGACGTCGATGTCTGCGTCCGGGGCGTAAGCCGAGATGTCGTCGAGGAGGTCGTTCAGGCGGAGCACGGACCGCACCTTTGGGTGGAAAAGGTACCACCGCGTCTGGACCGGTCATGACGCTTCAGGACACGTTCGCGAACCGGTCGACCAGCGAGGGCCGTCTGGATCGGCGCTGGAGCTCTGCGAGGAACACCGCCTGGAACGTCCGATGTGCCGTGGCGAGGTCATCGTTCACGACCAGATAGTCGAACGACCCGCAGGCTCCGATCTGCTCGTGCACCTGGTCCATTCGGCGGCGAATGATCGCATCCGAGTCGGTGCCGCGCGCGCGCAGCCGAGTCTCGAGAACATCGATGGATGCTGGAAGGATGAACACCGACACGCACTGCGGGAAGCTCTCCCGGACCTGGGCGGCACCCTGGGCGTCGATGTCCAGCACGATGGACTGGCCGCGGGCGAGCGCGTCCACCACCGGACGGCGCGGCGTGCCGTAGCGGTTGTCGTAGACGCGAGCCCACTCGAGCAGGGCGTCCTCGGCCAACAGCTCGTCGAAGCGATCCGGCTGGACGAAGTGGTAGTCGCGTCCGTCGACCTCACCCTGGCGCATGTCGCGCGTGGTGGCGCTCACGGAGAACGCCAGGTCGGGGATGACCTCGAAGGCTTCGCGCAGGAGCGTCGTCTTGCCCGAGCCGCTCGCCCCCGTGACCACGAAGAGAGCCCCTGTGTCGGGGCGAGACCAGCGCACGAGCGGACTCATTCGACGTTCGCCACCTGCTCGCGGATTCGCTCCAGCGTGCTCTTCATGTCGACAACGAGCGAGGAGACCGCGTGCTCTGCGGCCTTGCTCCCGATCGTGTTGATCTCGCGGTTCATCTCCTGGGCCAGGAAGTCCAGGCGACGGCCGATGGGCTCGTGGCGACGAAGCGCCGCCAGGAACTGCTTGCAGTGGGACTCGAGCCGGGCGAGCTCCTCGGCGACGTCGGCCTTGTCGGCCAGCACCGCGGCTTCCTGGGCCAGGCGGTCCGGATCGACCCGATCGCCAACCAGCTTGTTCAGCCGGTCCATCAGGCGGAGTCGAAGGCGCGAGGCCACACCGTCGGCCTCGAGCGAGACCTTCTGGCGCTGGTCCATCAGCTCGCCGACCAGGGCGCGCAGGACCTTCTCCATCTCCTCGCCTTCCCGCTCGCGCATCTCGGCCAGGTGCTTGGCGGCGGCGCTGAGCGCGGTCTCGACGATCGGCCACTCGCTGCTGACGTCGATCTGCTGCTCGACGGTCACCAGGACGCCGGGGAGGCCGGCCAGGTAGCTCAGGTCGATGCTGGCCTTGACGCCCGGCAGGCTCTCGGCGAGATCGGTCAGGGTCTTCTGGTACGTCTCCGCCATGGCCTTGTCGACCATCACGCCGACGCTCCCGGACTGGGCCACGCGGCGGACGAACACGTCGATGCGACCCCGCGCGAAGCGGGGCTTCAGGCTGGTCCCGATGCGTGGCTCGAAGGCCATGTATTCGCGCGGGCAGCGCAGTTGGAGGTCGCGAAAGCGGTTGTTGACGGACTTCATCTCGACGGTGACGGTCACGCCGCCGCCGCTCGCCTCACCGCGTCCGAATCCGGTCATGGAGTTCATGCCGGGCGTCTAACACTCCTCAGCAGTTGCCGGAGTCGCCACCGCCGCAGTCGTACTTGCAGGTGTCGTACCCGGTGTACGTGACGTCACAGACGCTGCCGTCGTCGTAGGTCCAGGTGGCCCAGCCGTCACCGCTGTACTCGCGCTCGACGTGCACCGTCACGAAGGGCTCGTCGTCGCCTTCGGCCACCGTGTACTCGTCGACCCACGAGCCGTTCTTCTCCGACTGCGTGTTGCCGACGTACAGGAAGTTGTTGCTCTTGCTGAGCTGCGACCACTCGGACTCGGCGCGGCCGTCCGAGGTCGTCTTCTCCCAGCTGTCCATCGCGAGCGTGCTGCTGTCGTAGCTGACGTTCTCGACGTAGTTGAACTCCGAGGTCCAGAAGCCCCAGCGCTCATTCGTGGTCGACCCCGACTCCTCGTAGGACTCCCAGTCCACCTTGGTGTCGTTGATGATCTCGTAGCTGACGGTCTGTTCGGGGTACTTCGGGATGCTGCCGTCGTCCTCGACGTAGCGGTACTTCACCGTGCCCTTGCAGCCCTTGCGCTCGTCGCGCCGGACGTAGGTCGAGGTGTTGCCGAGCGTGTCCTCGACCGTCACCATCGAGCGGAGGTCCAGGTTGCCGTTGGTGTAGACCGTGCCGTAGTTGGCGAAGTCGGCGACGGTCCGCTTCGACTTCAGCCAGCTGTCACCGGTGTACTCGACGGTGTACTCGAAGTTGCCCGAGCGAGTGCTGTACTTGCCCGTGATGTTCTTCACGTAGCTGGGCTCGTACTCGAAGTCCCAGGTGAACGTGTTCGGCAGCTCGGAGGTGGTCTCTCCCCGGTCGACGTACATCGCCATGTCGTCCCACCACGTGTACGCGTTGTACTGGCAGGAGAGGTCGTTGCTGGCGAGGAAGTTGCCGCCGCCGCAGCCGAACAGGAGAAACAGCATCAGGGCCTCCGAGGTTCTGCGGTGGATTAAGTCGAGGTCCGGTCCCCTTCGGGTAAAGAGGTTGTCCACCCTCGGGTGTGTGCCCGGATGACGCCGTCCGCCTGGGCTTCGAGGCTGAAGTGTGCCCGCACGCGAGCGCGCCCAGCCAGTCCTCGACGCCTGGCCTCAGCCGGGTCTGCCAGCGCCACCCGGATGGTCGAGCGCAGCGCGTCGACGTCGTCCGGCGGCACGACCCACCCCACGGACTCGTCGACCAGCTCGTCAAGGCCCAGGAGGTCGGTGGTCACGACCGGCAGGCCACAGGCCATGGCCTCCATCAGCGCGACCGGGATGCCGTCGCGGTCTCCATCCGCCGCCGCACGGCAAGGCAACACGAACAGTCCAGCGTCCGCGAGCGCACCGCGGACCTGTTCGCGGGTCGCGCTCCCCTCCCCGCCCAGCGACTCGGTCCCCGGCCCCAGGATGCGGGCCTCGGGCCAGGCCGCGACGAGCTGATCGAGGCCCTTCTTCGGCACGTTCCGAGCGACCGACAGCACGGTGTCTCCCTCGGCTTCGGGCCAGGCCTCTACATCGACCCCGCAGTGCACGACCTGGGCCTGGACACCGTAGGCCTCGAGCGCACGAGCGTTGGCCGAGCTGATGGTGAGCACCGCGTCGGCCTGCTGCAGCACCTCGGCGAGCGACGGCCGGGGCTTGTAGAGGTCGGCGGCGTGGACCATCACGACGTAGGGCGTGCCGCGGATCCACCTCGCGACCCGAGCCCACTCGGCGGCCTCGCCAGCGAAGTGGCAGTGGATGCGCTCGTCGTCGAGCAGCTGACGGGTCGCCCAGAGCGCCTTCATCACCTGCTTCGGCCGCTGGTGCTGGGCGAGCCAGCGAGCAGCCGGGTGCGCGGCATCCGTCAGGGCCAGGACCATCTCGGCGTAGCTCGGGGGGTGCGAGACCTCCCAGTCCGGCAGCGTTGCGCCCGACTCCCGCGGCCCGATGGCGAGGCAGCGCAGCTGGTGACCTCGCGCGAGCAGGGTCCTGGCCTCGTCGTAGACGAACGTCTCCGTGAGCGTCGGGTAGTAGCGAAGCCAGTAGGCCAGCTTCACTGCAGGCAGCCCTCGAGCACAGGGCGCAGATCCTCGGCACGGGCTCGCCAGCTCCGAAGCCGGCGGCGTCGCGCTCGGAACCGGTGGCTGGGCTCGGTCGCGCGCAGGACCGCCTGGGCCATCGAGTCGGCGTCTCCCGCCCGGTAGAAGCACGCGACCTCGTCGCTCAGGACCTCGCGCACCGTGGGCAGGTCGGCCGCGACGATGGGCATGCCGACGGCCAGGTAGTCCCAGACCTTCAGCGGGTTGGCGAGGCGCGCTCCGAACAGGTTGTCGTCCAGGCAGATGACCGCTGCGTGCCAGCGGGCCAGGCGGTCGGGCACCTCGCGGTACGGCAGGTCGCCGAGGATGCGCAGGTTCTCGGGCAGGACACCCAGGGCCGCGATCTCCTCGGTCGAGCCGCCCATGACCTCGACCACGTGTCCCGGCGGCAGACGCCGGGCGAGCTCGACCAGCTGCGAGACGCCCTTGAACGCCCGCAGGCTCCCGGCGTAGCCGACGACCGTCTCCGCGCCGGGCAGATGATTCCGGACCCGGCGCGCGTTCGTCGCGTTGTGCACGACCTTCTGGTTCGGCGGGAGCAGCAGGTCGCCGTGAACCTCGCGCAGCAGCTGCATGGTCCCGGCGCAGTTGGTGACCAGGCCGTCGACCTCGGCCAGCAGGCGCTGCTCGAGCTTCAACAGGCGACGCTCGTCGCTCCCGCCCTGCCGCGCGATCTCCGAGTCGACCTCGTGGGCCTCGAGCACGACGGGCGGCCCGAACGGGAGCACCAGGTACTCGTCGATGTAGCGTTTGCTGCGCCCCAGGATGACGCTCTCGTCCGGGTGGTGACGGATGGCGTCCCAGAGCCAGAACAGCACGTGCTTGCGGAACCAGAAGCTCATCGCGCTGGGGATGCTCGTGGGGGCGAGCTTCAGGTCCAGCCCCTCGACCGGCGGCAGGTCGTAGAAGTCGAGCACCTGGTCGACGGTCGGCAGGTCCTCGACGGGCATGTTGTCCACCGGCGCATCGGCGAGCAGCGTCACCCGGTAGCCGAGCGAGGCCAGGCCGTGGCAGGTCCCGAGCACCTGGATCGACTGCGCGCGCGTGCTTGGAAGGCGCGGGCGGTACAGGTGCAGGACGCGGAGGTTCATCGCGACAGAGCCTCGCGCACCAGGGCGGCGGCGCGCTCGGGTCCGTGGTTCGAGCGAACGAACTCCAGCGCCTCGGCGCTCCGTTCGGGACCGAGCCAGGCACGGATCTCCGCGGCGCTGCGAGCGGGATCATCCGCATCGCCGAGCACCAGCTGCGCCACCTCGGGCACGCCCCCGGTCGCGCTCCCGATCGAGGGCACGCCACGGCTCATCGCCTCGAGCAGCGACAGCCCGAGCCCCTCGGCGCCGCTGCCGTTGGCGTCGGTCGTCGGGGTGAGCAGCGCGGCCGTGTGCCCTTCGAGCTCGGCCAGGACCGCGTCGCGGGCGAGCCGCCCCGTGAAGGTGGCGTCGATGCCCCAGAGCGCCACCTGGGCCTCGAGCTCCTGGCGCACGGGTCCATCGCCGACCACCGTGATGGGGCACCCCAGCTCCTGGGCGATGGCGAGATCGCGGTGCACGGCCTTCAGCGCGTTGAGCCGGGCGACGACCAGCAGTCCACGGTCGCCGGAGCGGTCGGTGGTGGCCTCGATGGGCATCGGCAGCACCGTGTGTTCGCGGCTCAGCAGGCCCCCGAGGAAGCCGCTGACCGGGAACAACGCCGCGGCGTGGTCCAGGAGCCGAGCCGGCGGTGCCGCCCCCCGCGTCAGGTCCGAGCCGTGGAACGCGATGGCGTAGGGGATGCCTCGCATCCGGAGCATCGGCGCGGCCAGGTGCGCCAGGGACCAGGTGGCGAAGAGGACGGCGTCGGTGGCCGCGACCTTGGGCACGACCTGGGCGAGCACCCAGCTGCCCTGCATCGAGGCCCAGCTTCGACCTCGCATCCGATGGACCCTGAAGCCGGGGTCCAGCAGCATCCGGTCGGTGCGCTTGGCGTGCACGGTGACGTCTGGAGCGAGCGCCCGGGCCAGATCGAGCGCCCACGAGGCGATGCCGCCGTCGAAGTCTGGCGGGAAGTCCAGCGTGACGAGGTGGATCACGCGGACTCGACCGCCGCCAGGACCTCGTCCACGGTCCAGTCCATGCACGCGTGGTCGCCGATGGGACAGATGTCGCCTCCGTGCTTGGAGCAGGGGCGACAGGCGAGATCCCGCTCGAGGACGACGCCGTCGTGGCACCAGAACCCGTCCGCCGAGTGGGTCGGACCGAACAGGGCCACGGTCGGCAGGCCCATCGCCGCGGCGAGATGAACGAGCCCCGTGTCTCCGCCGACCACGACCCGACACCGACCGAGCGCCTCGAGCGTCGCGTCGAACCCCTCCTCGAGCACGTGCTCGACGGGGGCCTCCAGCCGCTGGTCCGGTGTCCCGAGGACGACGGCGCGGTCGCCCAGCCGCCGAGCCAGATCGGTCCAGCCGGGCCAGACCTTCAGCGCGTGGGCTGCCCCCGGGACGAGGCCGATCCAGTCGCCCGGCGTCGTGGGTGGAGGGAGCCATGGCTTGGGAGTGACCTCGACGCCAGCAGCGCGCGCGTACCGGTCCACGACCCGCTCGATACGGTCCGGCGTCTTGAAAGCGACCCGGGTCCAGCGGCTGAAGCGATGCATCTCGACGCGGTCGACCCGGCCAGACACGCGGCGGCAGATGGCCCGACTCCGTGGACTCGACTGCAGATCCACGATCCGATCCGCCTCGAAGGACTCCTCGGGGCCGACGACCCGCTCGACCCCGGGGAAGCGAGCCACGAGCTGGTGGTACCGGGGCTTCGTGACGAACACCACTGGCGCCAGCGCCTGGGTGATCGACGCCGCCAGGACGACGTCCCCGAGCGACGACAGGCGGACGACAGCGGTGGTCATAGCAGCGCCTCCACCCGCTCGACCGGGATGTCCAGGCAAGGGACCCCACCGACGCGGCAGCGCTTGGCGTAGCAGGGCCGGCAGTCCAGGGCCGGTCCCTCGACGGGCTCGCTCCCGAGCGCCCCGGTCCTGCCCGGGGCCGTACTGCCGTGCACGACGATCACCCTCGCTCCGACGGCTCGCGCGAAGTGGGACAGCCCGCTGTCGTTGACCACCACGACCGAGGCGTGCTCCAACGCGGCGGCCAGCTCGCCCAGGGGAAGCTCGACGCCGTCGGGCCAGGACTCTCCGGGGCCCGTGTAGGCGACAGCGCGTCCACCGAGGCGACGCTGGAGCTCCGCGAAGCCGGGCCACATCACGACCTCGCCGCTCGGTGAGACCGGGACCAGCGCCACGTGACCGTGGGGTGCGACCGTGGCAGCCCGCTCGTCTGAGCACGCCTCGAAGCGCGGCTCGCCCACGACGTCGACGCCGAGGAGCGCGGCCACGTCGGCGTACTCGCGGGTCCGGTGGCCCTCGCCCGGAGGGATCGACTCGGTGAGCAGCCAGCCGCGGAGATCCCAGGAGATGCCGACACGAACGGGGATGCGTCGCGCCTCCCACGCGGCCCGGAAGCTGGGCGCCAGGAGCACCGCGGCGTCCGCAGCCGGGACGGTCCCTCGCGGCACGACCTCGACGTCCAGCTCCCGGTAGAGCACGGCCCCCCAGCCCGGCGCGGCCACGGTGACGCGGTGACGGGCGGCGAGCGCGCGGACCGTCGGCTCGGCCATCACGCCGTCCCCGAGGTGGTTCGGCGCACGAACGTAGACGTGCATTCAGGTGACGACGTCGTCCAGGCGAGGACCCCTCGAGCCCAGGCTCTCGGGCGGGCTCAGGCGGAGTCGGGTCGGATCGCCGTTCGACAGGGCCCGGCGGAGCGTCAGCGCGAGGACCACCGAGGCGCTGGCACACACGACCGCACACGAGGCGAGCACCAGCGAGCCCAGGAAGCCGGCGGCGATGGCGAACACCGCGGTGACGGGGATGGTGGCGAGGAGTGCCCGACGGGCGAGCAGGCCGCGACGGATCCGCTCAGCGAGCTGCTGGCCGTCGGACTCCGTGGCCACCTCGGCGGCGCGCGCCAGCTCGGCCGGCGCCGAGCTCGCGCCCTGCCAGGCCAGCACGATGGCGCGCAACAGCGTGGCTGCCGGCTGCCCGGGCGCCAGCTCGAGCGCCAGGCCCAGGTGCTCAAGACCCGCGTCGAGCTCGCCCTTCCGGACCATCGACAGGCCGAGGTGGTACCGGAGCGCGGCGTCCGCAGGGAAGTTGTTCACGCCGATGCGCGCCGCCGTCTCAGCGCTGTCCGGTCGCGCGAGCAGGTCGGCCACGATGCAGACGGCGACGATGGCCTGACGTCGGAACGGGGACGCGCTGACGGCGGCCTCGAAGCGCTCGAGCGACGCGACGCTCTCCCCTTCCGCCAGGAGCCGGAGACCGTGGGCGTAGGGGTCGTCCGGGTGCGTGTCGAGCTCCATGACGGGCCCGTGGTCGAGCTCCGGACGGCTGACCTGCCGGGCGTGCTCCCCCTGGCACGAGAGCACCAGCCCGCAGTCGCCGGTGTGGTGGAAGGCCACCAGCGTCTCCATGTCGTGGCCGACCGCGTTCTGCAGCATGCGCAGGTCGCGGAAGAACGCCTCGCGTCCCTCGCACGCGCCGAAGCTCTCGAACCGGTACAGGTAGAGCACGTGGCCGACATCGCCGGCGAGCTGCACGAACCAGGTGGCGCCGTGCTCGCCGTCGGCCAGCCAGGAGATCTGCACGGCAGCCAACTGGTCGTGGCCGAAGAAGCGGCGCAAGAAGGCGGCGACCTCGCCCGCGAAGGGCCCGGACAGGGCGGACGATCCATCCGGACTCGCCGCTCCAGACCAGCCGTACAGGTGGAAGTAGCTGCGCCGGAGCTGCTCGATCCGACGCTTGCAGTGGCTGATCTCGGCGACCACCACCTCGTGGTCCGGGTACCGCCCCGACGCCGACGCGATGCGCCGTTGATACAGGCGGACACTGGCTTCGAAGGAGTACCGCCGGATGACGCCATCGCGCCCGACGATCTCTACCGGGAAGTCGACCACCTGCGTGTAGTCCTTCCTCGAGTAGCGGCGAAGCTTCTTCGACTTCTCCATCAAGCCACCGGATTCCGATGTCAGACTACCATTCGGTCGCCTGGATCCGCACGGCCGCACGATCGATGAAATAGATCCCCTCTTCGTTCGTATTCTTGTCGTGACCCACGCAAGGAGGCACCCAAACTGGCCCTTCGACTTGTCAACGGCGCTGTCGACGAAAGAGAGATGATCCTCCTGGCCCAGGACGGCGATCGTCCTGCCCGCGAGTGGATGGTCCGGACCTACACGCCCGCCGTGTACCGGTTCACCTACCGCATGCTCCGGAACGAGCAGGATGCGCGGGACGTCGCGCAGGACACGCTCATCAAGGTCATCAAGAACCTCCACCGGTACGACATCAACCGGAAGTTCTCGACGTGGGTCTTCGGAATCGCGCGGAACACCGCGATCGACGCCCAGCGCAAGCGAAAGCGCATCGCTCCCGCGCCCAAGCGTGAGCCGGCCTACGACGGCCCCTCCCCCCTCGAGGAGACCGCGCGCGAGCAGCGTGCCGGCCGACTCCACGAGTCCCTGGCCGAGCTGCCTCCGAAGTACCGCGAGATCCTCGTGCTCTACCACTTCGAGCATCTCAAGTACCAGGAGATCGCCGACACCCTCGAGATCCCCATCGGAACCGTGATGAACCGCATCTTCCGCGCCCGCCGGCGTCTGCGCGACATCTACGACAAGACGGAGCTGTGCCCCGCGTGATCGAGCACGTCGCCGAAGTCCTGCTGGCTCGCTTCGTCCGGGGAGACCTGGACGAGAGCACCGCGGTGAGCGTCGCCCTCCACCTGGACGACTGCCCCCGCTGCTCGACCCGAGCCACCGCACTGGATCCGCTCGCCTCGGCCTTCGCGGCCTGCGACGACCCCTTCCTCCCCGAGGATCTGGTCCAGCAGGTCCTGGACGAGGCGGCCGGCATCGCCGTGAAGCCGCTCGAGCCGCCCATGCCTCGCATGGTGTTCCGCCTGCCCGAGCTGGTCGCCGCTGGTGGTCTGCTCTCGGCCGCCGCGCTGCTGTTCGTCGGCCTCGGCGACCCCGCCGGACTGGCGACCGACGCCGCGCTGGCCGCCAGCGCCGGAATCACGGCCGCCAACCTCGTCGCGACCGACATCTCGGCGGGCTGGATGCTGATGCCCCTGGCCGCCATCGCCTTCCTGATGTGCGTGCTCGTGGCGTCCGGATTCGGCCGACGACAGCTGTTCACCGGGCGGAGCGAGCGGTGATCACGCCGGCCCTGGTCGCGTTCTTGCTGACCACCGCGTCCGTTGCCCAGGAGCCGGTTCGTCCCCCCGACGACACCATCGCTCGGCTGGAGCTGCGCATCTCCGAGTTGGAGCGCCAGGTCGCGGACCAGCAGGCGCAGCAGGACACCGGCGATGTGCGCGGCGAGGCCATCGTGGTGGCGGCCGACGAGGTGCTGCCCGAGGCGGTGGCCTTCGGCGCACCGGTGCACGTACACGGCGCGGTGACCGGCAAGGTCGTCAGCTTCGGCGACGACGTCCGCGTCTTCAACGGCGGCCGGGTCGGTGGCGACGCGGTCAGCTTCGGCGGGAGCGTGATCGTCGAGCCCGGCGCGGCGGTCGTCGGCGACCGGATCACCTACTCGGACCCGACGGAGCCCATGCCCATGGCGACCGCTTCCATGGTCCAGTCGCATCACAGCCCGGACGGCATGCTGCGGACCCTGGCCCGCAAGCTCGTCCTGATGCTCACCCTGGCCGGCGCCGGCGTTCTGGTCGTCGGGCTCTTCCCGCGTCACGTCAACAACGTGGCGGCGACGGTGTCCGCTCGCCCGATGAAGATGGGCTTCCTGGGGGTCGGCTCGCTGACCGGCGGCCTGCTCCTCGCCCTTCTGTTGGCGCTCACGGTGCTGCTCTCGCCCTTCGCGCTCGCCCTGGCCGCGCTGCTCGGGCTGGCCTGGATGCTCGGGTTCGTCGGCCTGTGTCAGGCCGTCGGCGACCGACTTCCCCTGCAGAACCAGGGACTTCGACGCTGGCTGGCATTCCTCATCGGGATCGTCACGCTCGCCTTCGTCGGCACGCTGCCGTGGATCGGCCAGGTCGTGCTCGGCCTCGTCAGCTTCATCTGCGTCGGCGCCGCCCTGCACACTCGCTTCGGAATGCGCGAGGCCGACGTCTAGGTCAGATCGCCACGGCGATCAGGACCACGGCCAGCGCGACAAGCGTGCTGCGCTCACTCGACAAGGCCGTCCACCAGGACCAGCGTCCCGGAACGGGGCGTCCGAGCGGCAACCACCTGGGCGTGCGTGCCGTGTAGGCCCGATACGGCGCACCGAGCTGGCGGGTGAGGTTCTCCTCCTCCCACGACACGATGAGTCCGTAGTGGAGCGCGAGGAGCAAGAGCCAGCCCAGTGCCCACGGCCAGCTCGACGCCAGCCCCACGCCGACCCACATCAGCGTGTTGCCGACGTAGAGCGGGTTCCGGAGCCGGCTGTACGGGCCCGCGGTCACGAGCTGCGTCGCGTCGTCTCCTCGCGTGCGGGACGCCGGACCGATGTGGCCGACCGCCCACAGGCGGACCCCCTCCCCGGCCGCGACGAGCGCGAGCGGGGCGAGGGACCAGGCCGGGTCTGCGAGCACCAGCTGGGCGGCCAGCACCGGCACCGGAGCGAGTCCCCGGAGCCGGAACAGCCGCGCGCCGAGGCTCACCCCTGGTCGGCCTGGAGCTTCGTCTTCAGCGCGGCGGCGATGGCCGGCACGTCGCTGAGGTCGAGCTCGCCCATGTCCTCGGGCGGGCTGGCCTCCTGGAAGTCCACCGCGGCGCTCTCGCCGTCACCAACGGACTGCTTGGCGGCGGCCCGGACGAGAAGCAGCATCACCTTGCGCTCGTCGGAGACGTCGAGCGCCAGCGCCCGGTCGGACAGCGACGCGGCCTCGGCCCAGTCTTCCTTGCGGACAGCCAGCTCGGCGAGCCGCAGAAGCGCCTCGTCCTGGGCCGGGTCGAACGCCAGCGTCTTCTGGTAGTGCTGGGTGGCCTTGTCGGCGAGGCCCATCTTGGCGTCCAGCACGTAGCCCTTGGTCAGGTACGAGCGGATGACGTGGCTCGGGTCCTTCGCATGGAAGATGACGTTGTTGTAGACGTTGAGCAGGTTGCTCCACTCGCTGCGGTCGAACAGGACGCCGGCCACGCCGAGCAGGGCGCGCACGTCGTTCGGGCGCATCTCGAGCGCCTTGTTGAACCGCTTGCGGGCCTTGTCCGTCTTGCCGAGAGCGCGCTCGACCTCGCCGAGTGCGGCGTAGGCGTTGCAGAGCTCGTCCTTGTCGGCCGAGCCACCGATGAGCTGGAGCACCTGGCGCCAGACGCCCTCGGCGGCCTTCCAGTTCTCGTCGGCCATGTGAAGCGGACCGACCGCCCGAAGCGTCGGGAGGTGGCTCGGGTTCAGCTCGAGCGCGCGGCCCAGCTTCTCCTTCGCCTCGTCGCTTCGGCCCATCACGATGAGGGTCGTGCCGTACTGGTAGTAGAACTGCGCGATCTCGACCTTCTCGTCGAAGTCGTCCAGGTCCCAGCTCTCGGAGCGGGCCTCGATCCGCTCGAACAGCTCGACCGCACCCTCCTTGTCGCCAGCGCGGAAGCGATGGTCGGCCACGAAGCGCAGGGCCTCGTCGTGCTCGGGGTCGAGCTCGAGGATCTCGGTGAAGATCGCGGCGGCGTCGGCACGGTTCTGGAGCGTGTCCAGCTTGATGCGTGCGGCACGGAGCAGCGCGTCGACGGCGCCCTCACCCTCCTGGGCACGGGCCTGACGCCGGAGCGCCGTCACCACCTGCTCCCATTCGCCGCGCAGCGAGCGCGCCTGCTCGAGCGCCACAGCGGCCTCGAGGTCCGGAGTGTCGCCAGCGGTCGCCGTGTCGAACCAGCGGAGCGCGTCGTCCTCGGAGCGCAGCTGGTCTCGCCAGGCGAGGCCGATCTGCCGCTGCAGCGCCGACTTCTCAGCGCCTTCGAGGTGCTGCGACAGCCGGTCGGCGTGCTCGACGTAGCTGGCCCAGTCGCCGGAGCCCTCGTTCAGCGCCACCAGGCGCTCGAGCGCTTCGCGGTGGCCCGGGTCGAGGTCCAGGACCTTGCGCCAGGAGTCGGCCGCGACGGCGCCGTCCTCGAGCTTGTCCTGCCAGATGCGAGCGATCTCGGCGTAGCGGTCGGCCTGTTCGGTGCCCTCGATGAGGGACGCCTCGCGAGCCAGGACTCCGACGAGCCCCTGCCAGTCCTCGGCGCCTTCAGCGACGCGACGCAGACCGTTGAGGGCCTCGCGGTCCTCGGGCTCGTGGTCGAGGGCGGCCAGGTACGCGGCCTTGGCCTCGTCCGGGTTCTCGTTCTTCTCCTGGATCTCTCCGATGCGGCGCTGGAGACGCGCGGCATCCGCAGGCTCGGTGGCCTGCTCGGCCAGCTGACCCAGGTACTGCAGTCCCAGGTCGACCTCGCCACGAGCACCGGCGATACGAGCCAGGGCCTCGAGGACCTCGGGGTCGTACGGGCGCTCCTCGTGGAGCTGACGGTAGAGGTCCCAGGCCTCGTCGGTCTCCGACAGCTTCTCGGCGAGCATCCAGCGCTGCTTGGCCTCGGCGGCTCCCTTCTGGGACTCGTCGGCCATCAGGGCGGTGCGAGCACGGAGGGCGCCGAACGCCCCCTGCCAGTCCTCGGCGGCCTCGAGGGCGCGCTCACGACGCAGCAGGGACACCAGGTCCTCACCGGACTCCAGCGCGGCGGCTGCTCCGGCGTGGTCCCCACTCTCCTCGAGAGCGGAGGCCAGCCCCAGCGCATCACCGACCGGCAGGCCGGCGTACACGGCGGTCACGCCTTCCAGATCCCCCTGAGCGAGCAGGATGCGGCGGATGCCCTCGAAGGCCTTGCCCGAAGAAGGGCGCGCATCGAACGCCACGCGGTACGCCGCGAGCGCATCATCCGGACGCTCGAGACCCTCGAAGAGGTGGCCGGCCAGCACGGCGTGCACGACCTTGACGGGCACCTGCTCGACCAGCTCAGCCACGAGCGCGTGGGCCTCGGCGAGCTTCATGCGGTCGCCGCTCTTGCGCTGCAGTCGGGCGATGCCGGCCGCGGCGCTGATGTTCTCGGGCTCATCGGCCAGGACGGCCTCGTAGCCAGCGATCGCCTCGGCGCCACCGTCCAGGTAGTCCTCGTAGATGCGGGCGGCGTCGAAGCGCTCCCCCGCGGCGTCGAGCGCTCGAAGCGCCTCTTCCCAGTAGTTCAGGCCCTCGCAGAGACGAGCCACACCAACGAGCGGACGCTCGGCGGCGTCGCTGGCGGAGATGACCTCGCCGGCCGCCTGGACCGCGCCCATGCTGTCGCCCAGGTCCCGCAGGACATCGGCGAGCACCGCGGAGAGTCGCGCCCGGTCGTCGTCCGACTCGGCCGCGCCGGCGGCGTTCCGGTAGATCCCGACGAGCCCGCCGAGGTTGCCGGTCCGGTGGTGGAGCTGCTCCAGGAGCGCGCGAGCACCCGCGTGGGCAGGGTCGGCCTCGAGGACCTCGAGGACCACGGACGAGGCGTCGACCTCGGGCAGTCCGCCCGCGATCTCGGCGGCGCTGATGAGCTGCCAGGCCTTGCGGTCCAGCTCGGCCTCGGCGCTCGCTTCACCGTGCTGCAGGTCGAAGACGCCGCGCCAGTCACCGGTCCGACCCTTCAGCTCCTTCAGGAGGTAGTGGGCCGACAGGAAGCCGGGGGACAGCTCGAGGCAACGGTCGAGGCACTCGATGGCGGCCGCGTCGTCGCCGGCCTGGTCGGAGTAGATCCGCCCGGCCCGGTACAGGAAGCTGACCTGCTGGCTGCCGTCCTGCGAGGCGTTGGCGGCCGCGCGGAGGGTGTTGGCCAGAGCGAGCCAGTCGCCATCGGCCTCGAGGATGCGCAGCATCGCGTCGAGGCTCGGCGGGAAGTCGCTGACGTGGTCCAGGGCGCGGCGGTAGAAGTCGCGCGCCCGGACGCCGTCCTCCATGCGGAACTCGCAGACGGCACCCGCGCGGTGGAGCTGCAGCGCGACGGCCGCGGGCTCCTCGTTCAGGATGGCACGCTGCTCGTAGACAGCGGCCAGCTTCTCCCAGTCCTCGAGGCGCGTGTAGACACGCTCGAGGCCCTCGAGCGCCGGCAGGTAGCCGGGGGCGATGTCGAGCACGCGCTCGAACGCCTGGCGGGCACCTTCCTGATCCGAGAGGCTGCCCTCGCAGATCTCGCCCATCCGGTAGGCCAGCGTGACCTGCAGGTTCGGGTCGTCCACGACCTCGATGCGCTCCTTCCAGAACGCGAGCAAGCCGGCGCTGTCGCCGGTGGCCTGCAGCAGACGAGCCACAGCCTCGGCGGCGGGGACGGCGGACGGATCCGCGGAGACCTCGCGGTAAGCGGCGAGCGCACCCTCGGCGTCGCCATTCGTCTCGCACAGGCGAGCGATCCGGTAGAGCACGTAGGGCTTCTCTTCGTCCGAGACGACGTCGGCCTCGGTGCGCAGGGCCTCGATCAGGCGGTCGGTCTTGCCGGCCTCGGCCAGGAAGGCCTGGAACTCGTGGTGCAGCTCGGGGCCCGCGCCGGCCTCGACGGCCTTCTCGTAGGTCTCGAGCGCGCGGTCCTCGTCGAACAGGCGCGACCGGTAGATCCGGGCCGCTCGCGAGATGAAGAACGCGGCGTCGGTGCCTTCGGTGCGCTCGGCCTCGGCCAGGTAGAGCTCGACGAGCGGCGTCCACTCGGCGGTGAGCGTGTACAGGCGCTCGACGGCGACGAAGCTCGGGACGTGCCCCGGATCGGACGAGTAGCCCGAGCGGAACGCGGTCAGGGCGCGCGCATTGTCGGAGAGCTGCTCGGAGTAGACCCGACCGCGCTCGTAGTGCAGGCGAGCAGCGGTGCAGCCGCCACCCAGGGCGGCCATCTTCTCGAGCGTCAGCACGATCCCGCGCCAGTCGCGCGAGGCGAGCTGCACGTCGCGCAGCAGCTGCAGCGAGAAGAAGTCCTCGGGGTTGCGCTCGACCGACGCCTTCAGGAGCTTCAAGGCGTCGTCGTCGCTGGACAGGTGCCGGCGAGCCAGCAACGCGGTGTCCTGCAGGATCTCCGCGGCGGCGATGTCCTCGCCTTCCAGCTCGGCGAGGCGCTCCATGACGGCGCGGAGCTCTCCGAACTTCTGATTGCGGTTGAGGGCCTTCTCCAGCTCGCGGTGACCGGCCAGCGTGGCGGCGTCGGCGGTGACGGCCGAGCGGGCGATCTCCTCGGCGAGCGTGAAGTCCGACAGCCGGGTGCGCGCGATGCGGGCGGCTTCGGCCAGGAGCTCGGCGCCGCCGGTCGATGCGACGGCGGCCTCGGCGCAGAGCGTGTCGATCAGACCGCGCCAGGTGTCGGCCTCGGCGGCGCTGGGCTCGTAGCGGACCTGGGCCTCGGGGGCCTCGACGTCCGTGGAGCTCTCCTGGAGCGCCGGGCCGGTGTCCTCGGTACGCAGGGCCTGTTCGGTCGCCGCGTCGGGGTCGGCGAAGGGGTCGAACCCGGCGACGGCATCGCTGGGCGGGTCCAGGAAGTCGTCGGCCGAGGCGACGACGTCGGACTCCTCGTCGGCGACGGACTCCTCGTCCTCGGACACCATGGCGGCCCACTCTTCCGGCTCGGCGACGATGGTCGGTCCCGAGGTGAGTCCACGGGGCTGGGCAGCGCGCTCGGCCTCGATCTCGGCAGCGCGCGCGGCCTCGTCGGCGGCAGCAGCCTCGGCGGCAGCGGCTTCGGACGCGGCAGCTTCGGCGGCAGCGGCTTCGGACGCGGCGGCTTCGGCGGCAGCGGCTTCGGCGGCAGCGGCTTCGGCGGCAGCTTCGGCAGCGGCGGCCTCGGACGCGGCGGCCTCGGACGCGGCGGCCTCGGACGCGGCGGCCTCGGA
>JAAESX010000241.1 GCA_024228935.1 Pseudomonadota bacterium | reverse complement strand
GGGGCCGGCGACGCAGTCGGCGGGTCCAAATGTCGCTGAACACGTCCCGGGTAAACGCTGTTTCGCGAAGCGAAATGGCGTTTAACCAGTGTTACCTGCTGTCTGGGCACCGGAATCAGGCAGTCCGTGCCTGTCTCCGGAGGGCCCCTCCGTTGGGAGACGCAGATGACCGTTGGGTTCGTGTCCCGTACCGCCGATCTCGCCCGCTCCGATCCCAGTCTGATTTCCCGGTGGTCGCTTCGGGATGGTGCCATGGGTGTTCACCTAGGGGCCGACCGACAGCCGCAAGGCATTGAAATGAGCCATGAATCCTGATCCACTGCGGGTGCTTGAACTTGCAGAGGAGACCAGGACCATGACCCGCCGAGATCATACCGCCATCCGTGACGCGCTCGGGCGCGTCGTTCCCGAAGAAGTTGTCCGGCGTGAGGCCGGGCGACTGGACGTCGTGCAGCGGCAGGGGAAGGTCGATGTGTACGCGCTGGTCTGGGCGCTCACGCTGGGGTTCCAGTTGGGCGCCGCGCGGACGCTCACGGCACTTCGAGAGTGCTACACGCAGCGCGCCGGGCACAGCCTCGTCCCTTCGGGCTTCCACAAGCGCCTGTCTGCGCGACTGGCCGCGCTGCTGCGGTCGCTGGTGCAGTTCGCGTTGGAGCAGGCGTCGGCGCCGTCGAAGGCGTCGGGCCGGTTGGGGCAGTTCGTCGATCTGCTCGCCATCGACTCCACAGTGGTCCGGCTTCATGACTTGCTGGCCACCTCGTACGAGGGCTGCCGCACCAACACGAGCAAGGCGGCTGCAAAGCTCCACATGGTCATGAGCGTTGTGGACGGCTCCGCTCAACGCGTCCGGCTGACCGGCGAGCGGACCTCGGACGTGACCCCGTGGAAGCGCGTAGGCAAGTGGGTCGCAGGGCGCCTGCTCCTGTTCGACTTGGGCTACTACCGCTTTCACCTCTTCGACCGCATCGACGCCAACGGTGGCTACTTCCTGACCCGCGCCAAGACCAACTTCAACCCGGTCATCGTGGCGGCGAACCGCCGGTGGCGCGGGAAAAGCGTCGATGTCGTCGGAAGGCGGCTCCGGGACGTGCTGCCACGACTGCAGCGTCAGCACCTCGACGTCCTGGTCCAGGTCTCCTTCAAGGCCCGCGTCTACCGCGGTCAGCAGGCAACCAGAACGCGAGTCTTCCGCCTCGTCGCCGTCCGCAACGACGAGACCGGCCAGTACCACTGCTACATCACCAACGTCACCGCCGAGGCCCTGCCCGCGACTGACATCCGAGCCACCTACGCCCTCCGCTGGCAGGTGGAGATCCTCTTCAAGGCCATGAAGACTCACGGCCATCTGCACCAGCTCCCCAGCACCAAGAAGGATGTCGTCGAATGCCTGGTCTGGGCCTCGGTCCTCGCCACCATCGTCAGCCAGACCCTGCACCGACTCGTCCGTGAGCGAACGCCAGGCGACCGGCGGGTACCGCTGCTCCGCTGGGCCGGACTGTTCGGCCGGAGCGCCGACCGGCTGCTCCGCGTGGTCCTCGGTGACCGGCGTGAGGACAGGGCCCTGCTCGACCACCTCTTACGCGAGGCACCCGACCCCAACCGGAACCGGAAAGCCCGCGCGGTTGGCGGGCTGGCGGCCGGGCTAGTCGCTTAGGTGATCACGCATGGGCGATGGCGTGGACGCCGACTGCGACGGCGTGGACGGCACCGACGGGGACGGCGACGGATTCGCCAGCCTCGCGTCGGC
>JAAESX010000240.1 GCA_024228935.1 Pseudomonadota bacterium | reverse complement strand
TGGCGACGTGGACAACGACGGGGACTCCGACGTGTTCCTGACCAACTGGCAGCTGGAGACCAACGCCCTCTACACGAACTCCGCCATCTCAAGCCTGGCCCGAAAGCGGCGCCGCTCGACCTTCCACGACACGACGGTGAAGAGCGGCTTCGGGCCGTCCGGCATCGGTAAGACGTCCTGGGGAGCGGAGTTCTTCGACCTCGAGCTCGACGGCGACCTCGACCTGTACGTGGCCAACGGATACACGAGCCCCGACTACGAGAGCACCGGGATCTGCGTCGGCCAGACGGACCAGCTCTTCGTGGGCGACGGGACCGGCAAGCTGAAGGAGGCCTGCACCTTGGGGCGCCGTGCGTTCAGCCTCTCCCGCGCCTCCCGTGGCGCCGTGGGCGCCGACCATGACCGGGACGGCGACGTCGACCTCCTCGTGACCGCCAACAACGGCGGGGTGACGCTGCTCCGGAACGACGCGGAGCGCGCCGGCCGCTGGCTCGGCGTCCGGCTTCGCCAGCCGGGCTTCAACCAACGCGGCGTCGGCGCGAAGGTGGTCGTCGCCACCAGCGACGGCTTCCGGCGCGAGCAGGCCCTGCGCGCCGGCACCGGCTACCTCACGGGCAACGCCCCCGAGCTCCACTTCGGGCTCGGACCCGTGGACGAGTTCGTGGAGATCCAGGTCACCTGGCCCGACGGCGAGGTCACCCGGCACCAGGAGCAGGCGGACGCCTGGGTGGTCATCCAACGGGAG
>JAAESX010000239.1 GCA_024228935.1 Pseudomonadota bacterium | reverse complement strand
GGATGACGACGACGCGACCGGCGACGACGACGACGCCACGAGCGACGACGACGACGCGACCGGCGACGACGACGACTCCGCAGCCGCCGTCGACGCCGACGGCGACGGGTTCTCGACCCTGGATGACTGCGACGACGCGGATCCCAACGTCTTCCCCGGCGCCCCCGAGTCCTGCGCCGCCGCCATCGACAACGACTGCGACCCCAGCACGGACTGCCAGGGCGCCTGCGCCCCCGCCATCACCTACGCCGCGTCCTGCACCGGCAGCACCACCTTCGCCGGCCCCGCGCCGCTGGTGCTGTGGGACTTCGAGGACAACACCGCCCTGTTGGCTGACGCGAGCTCCAACGGATACGACGGCTCGGCCACCGGCGGCTTGACCGCTTCGAGCCCCGGCTGGATCGGCGACGCCGGCGACTTCGCGAGCGCCTACGGCGAGGTGAACGCCGGCGCCCCCAATGCGTGGACCTCGTCCCAGTGGATCAACCTGGACGCCCTGCCCACCGAGGACTACGCCATGCTCGCCGCCAACGGCAACGGGAGCGCGGGCTACACCGGCTGGGCGGTCGTGGTCAGCGGCGCCGGCATGCCGGGCGCGTACGTCGAGAGCGGCAACAGCGCGCAGGAGACGCTCATCCTGGGCTCCGACGCGGTCTGCACCGGCGGCTGGGTCCACGTGGCGGCCACCTGGGACGCCGGCACCCTCAGCGTCTACGTCGACGGCGTCCTCGCGGTCAGCACGGTCGCGCCCTTCAGCTCGATCCTCGCGGGCTCCCTGCCGTTCGTGGTCGGCTACGACATGAACCAGAACCGCCGCTGGGTCGACGGCGCGCTGGACGAGGTCATGCTCGTCGACAGCGTCCTGTCGGGCGGCGACATCGCCGCGCTGGCCTCGGACGGCTTCTGCGGGCTCGGGCTCTAGCAGGACGCTGAAGAAGCCCTGATTCAGCGATCGACGGCCAAGCCGGCGCGTGAGATCATCTGGTCATGCGCGGCAAGTCACGTTCCCAGTCTTCGATGTTGGCTCTGGTCTCTCTGGAGTCGCTGGTCCCGCCCCGGCACCCGCTTCGGAAGATGAAGCCGCTGGTCGACGGGATCTTGAAGGACCTGTCTCCGGTCTTCGACACGATGTACGCGGCCGACGGGCGCCCGTCGGTCCCGCCTGAGCGGCTGCTGAAGGCCATGGTCCTGATGGCGCTCTTCGGGGTCCGCAGCGAGCGTCTGTTCTGCGAGCAACTTGGCTACAACATGCTGTACCGCTGGTTCCTGGACATGGACATGACCGACAAGGTCTTCGCCCCGACCGTCTTCACGAAGAACCGCGAGCGCCTGATGCACCACGAGGTGGCGGCGCTGTTTCTGTCCTCGACGGTGGACTCGGCTCGCGACCGAGGGCTGCTGAGCAGCGAGCACTTCTCGGTCGATGGGACGCTCATCGAGTCGTGGGCGTCCATGAAGAGCTTTCGGCGCAAGGACGACGACGACTCGGACAACAATGGCTTTGGCGACTTCAAGGGCAAGAAGCGCAGCAACAAGACCCACGAGTCCAAGACGGACCCCGACAGCAAGCTCTACCGAAAGGGCCCAGGCAAGGAAGCGAAGCTGTGCTTCATGGGGCACGCACTCATGGAGAACCGCAGCGGCCTGGTCCTCGACTTCGAGTTGACCGAGGCCACTGGCTTCGCCGAGCGCGACGCGGCCATCGAAATGCTAAAGCGGGAGCGCCGAAGACGAGGCAACGCTTCGAAGCCGCGCCGCCTCACGCTGGCTGCGGACGCGGCCTACGACGCTCGTGAGTTCGTGCAGCGCTGCCGAGACCTCCGGGTCACCCCCCACGTGGCCCAGAAGAAGCACTCCGCCATCGACAGACGCACGACCGCGCAGCCGGGCTACGCCATCAGCATCAGGGCGCGCCGCCTCGTCGAGAAGATCTTCGGGTGGATGAAGACGGCAGCAGCCTTCCGGCGGACACGATTCAAGGGGCGCGAGAAGACGGCCTTTGCGGCCGGAATCGTCGCCGCTTCCTACAACTTGCTCCGCCTCTCCAACCTCTCCAACCCCGTCAGTGCCTGACGGGCTGCAGTCTTTGACAGTTGGTGCGATCTGCACGCGGCCCAACCGGGCCGCGACGGGAGACTGCGAGCCTGAACTGCCCGAAAACGGCGTATTTCAGCGTCCTGCTAGACGGCGGTCGCCGGGATGGCAGGGGTGGAGAGGCGCGGCGGCCTCTTCAGACCGGCTCCACCTCGGTCGAATCCGCCCCTTCGGCCAGCGCGGCGGGGCTCGAGGTGGCGAGAGCGGGCGCGACGCGCAGCGTGGTGGTGGTGCAAAGTCTCCTCGTGGGCGGAGTGTCGCCCGGCGGAGGGCCGCGCAATGACCGAGAGCGAGATCCTGGACTGGTTCGAAGCCAACCGCGACGAGCGCGGCGTCGCGCATTGGGAGAAGGGCTACGCCGCCGACAGCGGCCTGCAGAGCTTCGGCGTCGGGCTGACCCGGCTGCGCAAGCTCGCGAAGAAGGTCGGGCGGGACCACGAGCTGTCCCAGCGCCTGTGGACGAGCCCCTGGTACGACGTCCGGGTGCTCGCGCTGCTGGTGGACGACCCGAAGGCGATCACGCGCGCGCAAGCCGAGGAGCAGGTCGACCAGGTGCAGGTCGGTCAGCTCGCCCACGTCTTCTCGTCCTGCGACGCGACGCTGGCGCGGGCCCCGTTCGTGCGCGAGCTCGCCGAGGAGTGGATGGCCAGCGGGGACTCCATCCGGGAGCGCTGCGGCTACGGCCTGCTCTACGAGCTGAGCAAGTC
>JAAESX010000238.1 GCA_024228935.1 Pseudomonadota bacterium | reverse complement strand
GGCAGCGTGGTGTTCGTCTTCCCGGGCCAGGGGAGCCAGTGGGCGGCGATGGGGCGTGCGCTGCTCGAGGAGTCGGAAGCGTTCGCCGACGCCATCGCGGCCTGCGACGCTGCACTGCTCCCTCACACGGGCTGGTCGGTCACGTCCGTGCTCCGCGGCGACGAAGGCGAGGACGTTCCGCCCCTGGTTCGGGTGGATGTCGTGCAGCCGGTGCTCTTCGCGATGGGCGTGGGCCTGGCAGCCGCCTGGCGGAGCCTGGGCCTGGAGCCGGCCGCTGTGGTCGGCCACAGCGTCGGCGAGATTGCGGCGGCGGTGGTCTGTGGTGCGCTGTCTCTGGAGGACGGGGCGCAGCTTGTGGCGGTGCGGGGTCAGCGCATCGCGTCGATACCCGATTCCGGCGCGATGCTGTCGGTTCAGCTGCCCGAAGCGGAGGTCGCCGAGCGGCTGGCGCCATGGGGCGAGGTCCTCACCATCGGCGTGGTGAACGGCCCGGACAGTGCGGTGGTTTCGGGCGAGGCATCGGCCATCGCGGAGCTCGAGTCCACCCTTCAGGCCGACGGGGTGTTCTGCCGGCGGGTGCGCATCGGGTTCGCGGCCCACAGCACGCAGATGGACGGGGTGCTGGAGGGACTAGAAGCTGCGCTGTCGTCACTGCGCCCGGGTGCGTCCACGGTGCCCTTCTACTCGTCGGTGACGGGCGGGCCGCTCGACGGCGCGTCTCTGGACGCGGCCTACTGGTGCCGGAATGTGCGGGACACGGTTCGGTTCGACGCGGTGGTGCAGTCGCTGTTGTCCGACGGCCATGGGGTGTTCGTCGAGCAGGGGGGGCACCCGGTCCTGACGCTGCCGCTGACAGAAGCATGCGTCGAGACGGCGGGCGTGGTCGTGGGCTCGCTTCGGCGAGACGAAGGCGCGCTCGCGACGCTGCACCGTACGCTGGGCGTACTGCACACCCAGGGCCATCCGGTGGACTGGGCTGCGCTGCACGGGGAGTCGAGCGGTGCGATTGCCGCGCTGCCGACCTACGCATTCCAGCGCCAGCGGTACTGGCTGGAGGCGACTGCTTCAGTCACCGACGCCAGCGACCTGGGGCTATCATCCGCCGCCCACCCGCTCCTGGGTGCCGCGACGCCACTGGCGGACAGCGACGGCTTCCTCTTCACGGGTCGCCTCTCGGTCTCGGACCACCGTTGGCTGGCGGACCACACGGTCTTCGACACGGTGCTGGTCCCGGGCACGGGTCTGCTGGAGCTGGTGCTTGCGGCGGGCCGCACGGTGGGCTGCACGACGGTGTCCGACCTGACGCTGGCCGCTCCGTTGGTGCTGCCGGAGCGGGGTGCGGTTCGTGTGCAGCTGCACGTCGAGGCTCCCGACGGACAAGGGCATCGGACCGTCGCGCTCTACAGCCG
>JAAESX010000237.1 GCA_024228935.1 Pseudomonadota bacterium | reverse complement strand
TTGGGGGGCTTGCCCGAGCCGCCGGAGCCGCCCTTGGGGGGCTTGCCCGAGCCGCCGGAACCACCCGAGCCGCCGGAGCCGCCCTTGGGGGGCTTGCCCGATCCACCCGAACCGCCCTTGCCGGAGCCGCCCTTGCCGGAGCCGCCCTTGCCGGCCTTGCCCGAACCGCCCTTGCCGGAGCCGCCCTTGCCGCCCTTGCCGCCCTTGCCGCCCGCGCTTCCGGCACCGGCGCCCGCGCTTCCGGCACCGGCGCCCTTACCGCTGGACTCGTCGCCGCCGAAGCTGAAGTCCTCGTCGCCGATGGACGCCTCGACCTTGCCCGAGCTGTCGGCCGAGATGTCGACCTCGTCCGTGTCGACGCTCGCCGACCAGTTCCCTTCACTGTCAGCCGAGGCGTCGACGTTCTCGGTGTCCAGGTCCGCCGACCAGTTGCCCTCGCTGTCCGCCGAAGCGTCCAGGTGCTCGGTGTCCAGGTCCGCCGACCACGTCCCGTCGCTGTCGGCCTCGGCCGTGAACGCCCCATCGCCGATGTCGACCGTGCCGGACACGCCGTCTTCCGTGATGCTGACCTCGGCATCGACCGACCCGGTGTCGAGCGTCGCCGTGACCCCGTCGCTGCTGACGTCCACGTCGAGTCCCGAGCCGCCGTCGTCGGAGCCGCCGCCGCCACCACCGCCCGTCGTCGCCTCGCCCGTCTCTCCATCGACGCCGCCGGCCTCGCCCTCGGCCGTGGTCGGGGCATGCTTGTGCGTCGGAAGCGTGAGGGGCGGGTCGGCAGACAGCGGCGCACCGCCGTTGATGGCCACCATCACGGCCTGGTACGTCGCGTTCGCGTCCTGGGTGTGCGACGTCATCATCTTGCTGACGAAGGCCGCCTTGGTGCCGGACTCGATCGAGATGGTCTCGGCCTCGAGCTTGAAGTCCTTGCACTTGATCGAGATGGTCTCGACCGCCTCCCAGATGGTGTCCTTTTCGCAGTACTCGGTGATGGTCTTCTCGGCCGAGTCCAGCACCTGGTGGATCGGAGCCGAGGTCACGTCCAACCGCGTCGACGCCTGGGCTCCCAGGCCGATCGTCTCGGCGCCTTCGGTGTCGTCGAACACGACCATGTGGTCGTTCCGAGACCAGAACACCCGCAGGTTGTTCTCCTCGTCGCCGTTCTTGTACGGCTCGGGCAGGTCGTCCTCGCCGTTGTAGACCGCCCCCAGGATGTACGGGGACATCGAGCGGTAGGCCATGCCCAGCACGACCTCGGTCCCGATGTCGGGCAGGATGACGAGCCCTCGCTCGGTCCCGGCCATGGGGGAGATCATCCGGCACCACGAGCTCGTGGGCAGATCCTCCCCATCGACGGGGTACTCGACCAGGACGCGATGGAGACCGTCGGGATCGACGTTGTCCTTCACGATGCCGACGACGCAGCCGTTGATCATCGGCCGGTCCTCAGTTGATCTTGGTCAGCTTCGCGGTCAGGACGAGGTTCTGCCCGCCATCAACCGTGAGCATCTTGGACTTCAGGTCCGCCGTCTTCTTGGCCTCCATCGAGATGGAGTTGTCGGCCCCCAGGATGAAGTCCTTGCACTTCATCGAGATGGTCTCCTTGGCCTCGAGGATGATATCCTTGCCCGAGTAGACCGACAGGACCTTCTCGGCCGAGTCCCAGATGACGCGGATCTCCTCGTTGTGCGAGATGAGCTCGATGCGCTCCTCGCCCGAGGTGTCGTCGAAGGTGACCCGGTGACCGCTGCGGCTCTGGAAGACGCGCAGGTTGTTGTCGCCATCCTCGTTCGCGTACGGCGGCGTGTCGATTCCGTTGTAAAGCGAGCCCAGCACGATGGCGTGGTTGAAGTCGCCGTGCATGAAGCTGACGAGGACCTCGTCCCCGATCTCGGGGATGGTCATCCAGCCGCGCTCGCGGCCAGCCATCGGCATCACCAGGCGAGCCCAGTACGACTCGGGCATCGCGTCGGCACCACCGTTCGGCGGCCCGGGCAGCGTGGGGAACTTCACCTTGACGCGGCCCAGCTTCGCTTCGTCCACGTTGTCGACCACGATGGCCTCGACCAGTCCCGGCATCTGACCGGAGACCGGACGGCCATGCCGATCGGTGACCTTGGGCATGCAACCCTCCTCGCCGCCCTCACAGAGTGCGGAGAAGTCTCATATCGCTAAAGAAGGCGAGCCCGCCGGGTGGTCGAAACCTTGACGGTCGGGCCCACACGAATCATGCCCTATCCGAGGGCCGGTCTCAAGCGGTCTTCAGGGCCTGGACGAACCGAGCTCGAAACGTCGAAGACCGGCGTGGAGACTGGGCGATCCGCCACTCCAGGGCCGGCTCGGTGGCCACGACCTCGTAGCCGAGCGGCAGCCCCAGCCATCGCGGGTCCCCGGCCAGGGTCGCCAGGAGCTGATCGTCGGTGAACCGCGCCGCTCTCGGCGTGTGGTCGAACGCGTAGGCACACGAGATCACAAGCGTTCCACCCGGCTTGAGCAGCGCGTCGGCCTGGGCGAGCACGATGCGCGGGTCCCGCGTGCTGTCGAGCAGGTTCAGCAGGAGGACGCCGTCGAAGGAGCCCGCGGAGAACGGGGGGTCGGAGGCATCGCCCACGAGCCCGGCCCCGATGAACTCGCGAGCCGCGTCGAAGTCGCCGTCCAGACCGATCGCGTCACGCCGATCGTGCCAGCCCGCGCCACAACCGATGTCCAGGACCTGGCCCTCGAGCCCCGCGACCACCGAGCGGACCGTGTCGACCAGCTCGCCCGAGTGTTCGGCCTTCAGCCGAGTGCGCGTCGCGACGACCGGTCCCCCGATGCGGTCCATCAGACCGTCGGCCAGGTCCCCACGAGCGAGCAGCGCCTCCCGGTTCTTCTCCAGCCAGCCGTCCAGGTCGCGCAGGACGACCGCGACGCCGTCGACCACAGGGTGGAACGCACGGCAGGCCGGGCAGACGAGGCCGCCCTCGCCCAGCTCGAGCGTGGCCTCGTGGAAGACGCCGCCGACTCGACGACGGCAGCGGGGACAGACGAGTGGGACGCGCAGGAGCTACCCGCCGACGTCGACGTTGCCGCTGCCCATCACGAGCATGCCAACGCCACCGCAGTGGGCCGTCATGTCGCCGAGGCGGCAGACCGAGATGTTGTTCACGGTGACCGTTCCCGAGCCCATCGCCGTGACCCACATGTTGGGTCCGCAGCAGGCCGCGTGGACCCCCGAGTCGCCGATGCGGAGGACGGCCAGGCCGTTGACGAGCGTGTCCGGAGAGCCGCTCACCGCAGGTCCGATGACCGGGTGCGGGCAGGCCGGACACCCATGGGCGTCGGCCGCGTTGAAGGCGTTGTCCGTCACGCGCGAGACAGCAGGCATCGGTTACTCCGAGGGGCCAAAGTAGCACCCAGGAGGACCTCGTGATCCAGCTGATCTGCAAGAACACGTGAAGCACCTGTCGCAAGGCGGTCGCCTTGCTGAAGGAGCACGACATCGCGTACACGTACCGCGAGTACACCAAGGAGCCGCTCTCGGTCGACGAGCTGACGGAGATCGTCGGCCTGCTCGGCGTCGAGCCCAAGGCGCTCCTGCGCAAGCGGGACAAGTCGGTCGGCGAGGCCGGGCTCACCGGTGACGAGGACGGCGCGATCCTGATCGCTCACATGAGCGCGAACCCGGGCTCGCTGCAGCGCCCCATCGGGGTGAAGGACGGCAAGGCGGTCATCGGTCGGCCTGTCGAGAACCTGCTGGAGCTCTAGACGTCCGGGTATTCCGGGGCCTCCACCGTCATCCGGTGGGGGTCCTGCTCGTCGGTGATGTCGTCCTCGGGCACGGGGCCGAGATCGAACCCGCCCTGGCCCCCGAGGAACGGCAGCTTCTCGTTCAGGCCGCCCAGGCCGTGCCCCATCCGCTGGTCCGTGTCGCGGTCCACGATCCGTCGTGTCTCGGGATCGCGCAGCTCGATCCGGCGCCGGTGGAAGAAGCGGACCATCAGCCCGAACATGGTCATCACGACGATGGCCAACGCGAAGAGTCCCATACGGACATCCTCGCCTAGAACGTGACTTTTGCTCCAGTGCCGATGTGGGAGACATCGCGGAACGCCGTCAGCGGCGTGCCGTCCGGGCCGCCGATCCAGGTGCCCCCCAGGCGCCACTCCAGCGCGTCGCCGTGCAGCACGGTCAGGTCCCCGCCGGCCAGATAGCTCCGGCCGTCGCTCAGCACGCGAGCGTCGAGCGCCACCGTCGGCGTCACCGACCACCGCATCACGACGAGCCCGTAGTCGCCGAGCTCGCCGCGCTTCCGCTCCGTCGGGAAGCCGTGCAGCCACTGCAGGTTCAAGTAGACCTGCCCGAAGACCCGGTCCACACCGACGACCCAGCGCGCGTAGACGAGGCCGTCCTGGGTGACCTCGACGGGGACGGGGTCGGGCACCTCGTCGATGGTGCCCAGCCGCTCGAGCGCCTGGAGCTGCGACTGGGAGAACCGAGCCTCGATGCGTTCGGGCTTCACCACGGCCACCTCGGCCCAGCCGACGACGTCCCAGGCGATGTCCCGACGCCACTCCAGGCCCAGCTGATCGACCCGCGGGTACTGGATGGGGATGCCCATCTCGACGCGGCTGTTGTCCGTCCCGAAGCCGGTGATGCGGGTCTCGCCGCCCACCTGGGGCAGGCTGTCCCGGCCGTGGTAGCCGGAGAGCGCCCAGTCGCCCGCCCGCGTGGCCCAGAAGAACCGGCCCCCGACCGCGATGTCGGCGATGCGGTCCTGCGGCATCTCCACGCGGGACTCGACGTCGGTGATCTCGGTGTCCCCGGCGTCGATGTCGTCGAGCCGAGCCTCGCTGTCACCGAGTACATCGACCACATCCGTCGGGAGCAGCGCCGGCTGGAACCAGGGGACCGCGACGACCTCGAGTGAGGCCTGCCCCCAGTGGCCGAGCCCCCGAATCATCGGCGTCGCCAGCCGCGCGTCGAACCGGCTCGGGTTCTCCAGGTCGTACGCGTTGACCACGTTGGTCGGGTTGAACCCGTCGGCGGAGCCCCACTTCAGGCGCTGGGCGCCCAGGGACAGGTCGAACCAGTCGGGCCCGAGTCCGCGCATCGAGACGTAGGCGTCCTTCAGCTTCAGCGACGTGTTCTGGACGACGGTCACCGTGCCCGTCTGTTCCAGCAAGTCCGCGGCGTGGGGACCGTGGGCTCGAAAGTCCAGCGCCAGCCGCGCCTCTCCAGCATCGCCGAAGCGGGCCTCGGCCCAGCCACCCAGGACGGCGGCGTCGTGGAAGTCGAGCCACGCGCAGTCGCCGAAGGCTGCGCCGAGGTCACACCCCAGCGACAGCCGCGCGTTGGCGGCGGCGTGCCCGCCAGCCTGGATGTCCTGGCCCTGAGGCGAGGCGCTCGCCAGGCCGACGAGCCAGAGCACCTAGAGCCGGACGCCCGTCAGGTCGAGCTCGACCGTGCACTCGGTGGCGTCGTCCATCATCGCCTCGCACGAGTCACCGACCGCATTCGAGGTCGTGACGTCGACGAACGCGGTCACGTTGTCGGCGTCGACGATCGTGATGTCGGCCGAGAACGACAGGTCCGCGTAGCAGTCGTCCCAGGCCTCGTTGATGAGCACGCCTTCCTGGCTGGCGTCGTGGACGTGCATCGACGAGCCGTCGGCGCCGGCCTCCATCGTGACCTCCATGTCGCTGAAGGGAGCCTGCAGCTGGATGGTGTACGTGGACGGGAGCTCGTCGGTGCCCGGGAGCGTCGTCGCGTTGGCCCAGTCGTTCGTCGTGCCATCGCCTTCCGGCAGGAAGATGGTGACCATCGCGCCGTCGTAGCAGTAGTCGCTGACCGCGGTGGTGGTGAGCTGGAAGTCGCCACCCGTGAAGTCCGTGGTGCCGTCGGTGGTGCACGCGAGTGCAAGCAGAAGCGTCATGTTCATCTCCTCCGTTTGGTGACTCTCCGATATCACGGATACGGTCTGGGAGATGGACAAGCCGAGCCGGACCGAGCGCGCCGCCCGAGGGGCCTTCGCCGTGGCGGGGCTCGTGAAGCGACTGATCCCCTCGCCCATCCGCAAGGCCATCGACGACCGCTTCTTCTACGCGGTGTTCAACCTGACCCGGGTCACCAACGACGACTACGTCGACCCCGCGCTCCGCGACCGTCGCCGGCGCAAGTCGGGCTAGTCACCCCAGGCGACGTCGATCGCGATCTGGCCCGCGTCCGAGGTCGCCTCGCCGAACAACGCGCCGCTCGTGGCGTCCACGCGCAGCTCGCCCAGGTAGAAGTCGGCGACGTCCCACGTCTGCGTGTCGTACTGGACCTGCACCACCACGCCCGTGCCCGGGAGCACGGTGCTCGTCCCGACGTCCCCCTTCAGCGAGATCCAGGCCTCGGTGCCATCGATGTCGAGCCCGATGTCGATCTGCGAGCCGTCGATCTGGGTGCACAGCTCGATGGGCGTGGCGATCGTCGCGAGCCCGTCGACGGTGAACTCGCCGACACGGACGGTGCTCTCGTCGCCCGGCGTCAGGTAGCTCAAGCGACACGACGAGCCGGTCGAGCCGGAGTCCAGCGACCCGTTGGGGACGTTCCCCTCCCAACAGCCGAACAAGGTGCTTAGAAACAGCGCGCTCATCACACGAGGCTATCCGATGCACTTCTCCGACCGCTTGAACTCCCGCATCCAGGACCTCCGAGCCCCCGCTGTCGTCGGCCTGGATCCCCACCTCCACCGGCTGCCGACCCCGCTGCGAGAACGCTTCGAGCACCTGAGCGGTGACGCCCGGCGGACGGCCGCCGCCGAAGCGGTCCTGGAGTGGGGTGTCGCGGTCCTCGACGGCATCTCCGGCGTCGTCCCCGCGACCAAGCCCCAGGTGGCGTTCTTCGAACAGCTCGGATCGGCCGGGGTGGCCGTGCTCGAGGTGCTGTGCCAGGAAGCCCGCAACCGCGGCATCCTCGTCCTGCTGGACGCCAAGAGGGGGGACATCGGCTCGACCGCCGAGGGCTACGCCCGCGCGCTCCTGGACGACGACGGCCCCATCGGCGCCGACGCCGTCACGCTCTCGCCCTACCTCGGCCGCGACAGCATCGAGCCCTTCCTGGCCCGCTGCGAGCAGGGCAAGGGCCTGTTCGTCCTCGTCCGGACCAGCAACCCCGGCGGTGGCGACCTGCAGGTCGAGCACACCGCGGCCCAGGGCGTCGCGGGGTGGATTCGCGCCTGGAACGCCGAGCGCGTCGGCGAGTGCGGCTACGGACCGGTCGGTGCGGTGGTCGGCGCGACGGTCCCCGACGAGGCCATCGCGCTGCGCGAAGCGATGCCACGCTCCATCTTCCTGGTGCCCGGCTACGGCGCCCAGGGAGGGACCGCCGCCGACACCCGCCCGTGCTTCGACGCGAACCTGGGTGGGGCCATCGTGAACAGCTCGCGCGGAGTCATCTTCCCCACGCCGGAACAGGTCGAGATCTACGACGCGGATCCGGCGATGCTCGTGCGGCTCCGAGCCCAGGCCTTCGTCAAGGACCTCCGCGAAAACGTACGTTGACTCTGGTACTGTCCCGTCTTCCCCAGGAGTCACAGCATGAAGCAGACCATCCTCAGCACCACTGTCCTCCTCGCCCTCGTGGGGTGCGCCAAGGGCACCGTCGACGGCACCGTGACCGACGGCCTGACCGGGGCCGGCGTGTCCGAGCTCCGCGTCCTCGCGAAGAGTGACGACGCCGCCGATCTGACCTGCATGGTGCTCGAGGGCACCACCGATGCATCGGGCGCCTTCAAGATCGAAGGCACGTGCGCCAATGCGACCTACACGCTGTCGTCGGCGGACGACACCCGCTTCTTCGAGGGCGACCATCTGATCGAGGGCGGCGGGCCCATCGCGGGACACGCCATCACCTCGTACCGGGCACCCGAAGGCTCCGGCGTCTACCTGCTGGTCGACGGCGAGCTGAAGCCCCAGAAGACCTACTCGGACGTCTCGTCCGCCACCATCCTCAAGACCGACCAGGTCGTGAAGTACCCGGAGACCAAGCCGCCCGCGGACGGCTGGCCCGAGATCGCCGCGGACAGCCACGTGCTCCTGCTCGGCGGCAAGGCCATCGGGATGACCTGGATCCCGGCGCATGACGGGCCCGAGATCAAGTTCGACCCGGACCGCGAGGGCATCACGCACTGGTCGCTCGGCGAGGACGGCTGGGTCTACCTGGGCGTCGTCGTGCGCGGGCAGGACGACTACGAGGTCAGCACCTCGGCCCTCGACGACAGCAAGGCCATCTCCGTGTCGGGCGCGGGCCGGACGGCCAAGTACCTGCCCGCCGACGCGATCCCCGCCGGTCGCTACGCCGTCATGGGCGAGAAGAGCAAGCGCGCCTACGTCTTCGAGAAGAAGTAGCGACCAGCAGGACGAGCAACCCCGCGCCGGCCGGTCCCCCGCCGACCGCGCACCCGCACCCCGTGTCGAGGACCACCTCGTCCGGGGTGTCGCTGTCTGGGGGCGGCTCGGAGTCCGGCTCGGGCTCGCCTGTCTCCTCGATCCCCGAGTCCGAGCGCGGGGTGTCGTCGCACGCGTCGCCGAGTCCGTCCTCGTCGAAGTCCTCCTGGTCCGGGTTGACGACGAGCTCGCAGTTGTCGACGTCGTCCGCCACGCCGTCGTCGTCCTCGTCGACCAGGACCAGCTCGGCGGAGAACGCCGTGCAGTCGCCGCACTCGTACGCGTAGAGACCAGCCATCCCGGGCCCGAGCGGATCGTCGTCGACGAACGCGATGACCGTCTCGCCGTCGAAGCGAACGTGCACCTTGTCGTCGTTGACGCGGAGCTGGAGCGTGACGGCCTCGTCCGGCGCGGGGACCGTCTCCTCGGCCACGACATCACCGACGCCGTCCTCGACCCGGATGAGCAGCACCGTCGAGGTGTTCAGGAGGTGCGCGGGCGGCGGGGCGGCGTCCTGGCTGTGGACCGCCAGGTAGAGCGCGTCCCCGTCGAGGCAGGCCACCACGCCGTAGCTGTCGTCGTCCACTGTCGACCAGCGCGCCTTGATCGAGGCGTCGCGGGCAGGCTCGCCTCGCACGAGCCAGTTGTCCTGGGCGCCGCCGTCACCGAACGCCCCGAACTCGTTCGGCTCCAGGCTGTCGTCACTCGCCGGCGAGGCGCTCCCGTCGTGCGCCTCCCACGAGTCCAGCGCGTAGCCAGCCGTCCAGCCGTTCGTTCCGGCGAGCTGCCCGGACACGCCGAAGTCGTCGACGGACCAGGCCGGGATGTCGGCCGCGAGCGCTGTGGCGATCCAGATCACGGCTCGTCCTCCGGGGTCTCCATGTCGTCGACCAGCTGCTTCACGGCGTCCCAGCCGGCCTCGGCGAACACCGTCGCATCCGGATGGTCGCGGGGGTCGAGCGGCTCGCCGATCTGGAGCCGGACACGCTGGAACCAGCGGATCCCCTTGTTCGAGGGCGGGATCACGTGGTCCGTGCCCCACAGCGCCGCAGGCACGACGGGGATGCCTCGGCCATGGGCGGCCCGGAGCATGCCCAGGTGGACCCGGTCGCGGATCCGGCCGTCCCGCGTGCGGGTGCCCTCGGGGTAGACGTGAAGGGGGACGCCGCGCTCCATCAGGAAGAGCGCATCGTCCAGCGCCTTGGCCCGCGACGCCGGATCGTGCCGGTCGAAGAACACGGCGCCGCCCAGGTACCCGAGCACCCCCATCGCCGGGAAGTACAAGACCAACCGCTTGCTGATGCCCTCGGCGCGGGTCGCCCAGATCAGCGTCAGCACGTCGACGAACGACCGGTGGTTCGCCACCACCAGGTAGGGCCGGCCGTACTCAGGCAGGTTCTCTCGGCCTCGAACCTGGATCTCCGAGATCATCAGCGCGTAGCGGAGGATGCCGTAGCTGGCGCCCGTGTTCGTCCACCAGATCAGCTTCTCGCGCGTGCCTCGCGGGACGAGGATGAACGGCAGGGCCAGCAAGAGATAGAAGGTCGCGATCACGACCGCAATCAGACTGGTCGGGAGGGCTAAGCACAGGTTGAGCGGGGTCATCGCCCATCGGCGGTCGACCAGCGCAGCGAGCGGCTTCGAAGGAGACTCACCCATGATGGAACCCGACCGGGTCCGCGCCCTCATCGAGGCCGGACTCCCCGACTGCACCGCCGTCGTCGAGGACAACGCCGGCGACAAGGAACACTTCAAGGCCGAGGTCGTCTCGTCCGCGTTCGAGGGGCTGTCGCTCGTGAAGCAGCATCAACTCGTGTACACCGCACTCGGCAACCACATGGCCGGCGACATACATGCGCTGGCACTCAAGACCTATACCCCGACCCGCTGGGCCCAGAGAGGCCCTTCCGGTGCCTGAGAAAGGAGGACACATGTCCGAACGCAACGTCCAGGGCTTCATCAAGGACCTGGTCACCACCAACGACGTCGTGCTCTTCATGAAGGGCAACAAGTTCTTCCCGGCCTGTGGCTTCAGCGCCCGCTCGGTGCAGATCCTGAACCAGACGGGCGTGAAGTACGAGACCTTCGACGTGCTCTCCGACATGGAGGTGCGCCAGGGCATCAAGGACTATGCCAGCTGGCCGACCATCCCGCAGCTATACGTCCGGGGCGAGTTCCTGGGTGGCTCGGACATCATGATGGAGATGTTCCAGAACGGGGAGCTGGCGACAGCGCTGGCCGGCGACGACAGCTGAAGCGCGTCCCTGCGCTGGTCGTGTCCGGCTTCCTCGGAGCCGGCAAGACGACGCTGGTCCGCCACCTGCTCGAAGACGCCCAGCGACGCGGCCTGCGGGTCGCCGTCGTCAGCAACGAGTTCGGCGAGCTGGGCATCGACGAGGCGCTCCTCGGAGACGGGGACGAGGCCTACGTCGAGCTGGCGGGGGGCTGCGTCTGCTGCAAGCTGTCGGACGAGCTCTCCGAGACGCTCCAGATGCTCTACGAGCAGGTCCAGCCCGACCGGGTCATCGTCGAGACGAGCGGGATCGCCCTGCCCTTCGAGACCCAGCTGACCTTCTGGCGCGAGCCGGTGATCGCCTGGGTCTCGGACGACGCGGCCGTGGTCGTGGTCGACGCCGAGCAGCTCCTCGAGGAGCGCGACATCGTCGGGACCTTCGAGGACCAGGTCGGGAGCGCTGATCTGCTCGTCCTGAACAAGGTGGACAACGTCCCCACCGACGCGCTGCCGGCCCTGGACGCCAGGCTCGCCGAGCTCGGACCGGACACCCCGATCGTGCACGTGCTCCACGGCCGCATCGAGCCGGATGTCTGCTTCCCCCCGGATCCCCAGGGTGCGCGAGCTGCACGCCGGGCCTCTCCGCCCGCCACGCCGCCCCACCACCACGAGCACTTCTCGAGCGAGGAGATCGCCGTCCCCGACCTGGTCGACGAGGACATGATCCGCGCGCTCGTCGGCACGCCGCTGCGGGTCAAGGGATTCGTCCGTACCGCGGGAGGAACCTGTATTGTCCAGGGCGTCGGACGCCGAATGGAGCTCATCCCGGCGTCTTGCCCCGAGCACCTGCTCGGGCGTATCGTGGTCATCCGACGGGGGGCCTGATGGAACTGGACGCAGGGACCGCACTCGTCGAGGGCCTGCGCGCGCCGACGGCCTGGGTCCGCGGCGATGGCTCGCTGGCGCTGGCCAACGCAGCACTCCGAGCGCTGATGGGGTGGGAGGCACCGCCGCGCCGCTTCGCGCCGCCGAGCGGACACAGCACGCTGTCGGGGGCAAACGGGCCGTTCAAGGCCGGCATTCGGCGCACCGAGATCGAGGGCACAGACCTGACCTCGGTCACCGTCGTGGATCTGGACGACCGCGCCCGGTTCCTGGCGGACCTGACCGCGGACACCGACTGCTGGCAGCACCGGCTGCTCGACCGCGCCCCGGTGCCGATGAGCGTCCACCGCAACGGACACGTCGCGTGGGGCAACCGCGCGTTCGCCGCCCTGACCGGCTTCGACCCGGCGCGGCGAGCCATCCCGATGCCGAACCCCCGGCTCGTCCATCCGGACGACCTGCCGCTCTCGTTCACGCGGGCCGAGCAGGTCTACGGCAGCGGCGAGCCCAGCCCGCCGTACGACATCCGCATGATCGACACCGACGGCCAGGAGGTGGCGGTCCGGGTCACCCTGACGCGCGTTCGGATCGCCGACCGCATCGCGCTGCTGTGCTCGACGGTGGACCGACGTCCCGAGCTCGAGCTGGCCGAGCTACGGCAACGGCGGGAGCTCGCCGAGGCTCACTCGCACCTGCTCCACGCGATCTCGAACCCGCTCACCTCGGTCCTCGCGAACATCACTTTCGCGCTCCAGGAGTCCGAGGGCACGACCGCCGAGGCCCTCGAGGACGCCCTCTACTCAGCGCGCCGCATCGCGGACCTGCTCTCTCAGGAAGGGTCCGACGGGCCCAGGTCGGAGTCCACGCCGTAGCGTCGGTCGGCGTAGCGGGAGAACCCGCCGCCATCGCCGCGCAGCAGCACGTCGCAGAAGAACCGAGCCTTCTTGACCAGCTGGCCGAGCGCGTTGTGGTGGATGTTCTTTCGGAGCATCACCAGGACGCGGCGCTGGATCTTGTACCGGTCCCAGGTGTCCTTCTTCGCCTGCTCGAGCGCGTGCTTCTTCGCCGCCTCGACGTCCACCCGGTCGAGCGGCTCGAAGAGCGTCTCGGGCTCGTACCCGATGGTGCGGATGTCCTCGGGGTCCAGCGCGCCGATCATCTCTCGCAGGACGCCGACGCGGCTGGGGTCCGCCGCAGCGTGCCGGGCCCACTTCTCGAGCGAGCTGGTGACCGGGCGGTTGTGCTTGCCGACGCCGATGGGGTCGCCGAGGCCGCCCTCGACCGCCGGCTTCTTGTTGCCGTAGTTCGCGCTGTCGGGCTCGTGCGGGATGCCGATGTGGTCGTAGATCCGCTTCAGCTGCGCCTCGGGGTTGGCGACGATGTCCTCGTACTTCACGTGGACGAACGGGACGGTCGCGGTCCGCAGGAAGTCCGCCTGGGCCGGCACGTAGCGGGCGAGGATGGGGTTGAAGTCCCGAGCGCCGGCGTAGCTTCCGTCGAAGAACGACTGCGCGAAGCTGTCCCAGACCGAACAGGGGTTCCGCGTCAGGACCACGAAGTGCGCCTTCGGGAAGACCTTGGCGATGAACGGCATGATCAGCGTGTACGCCGGCGTCTTGTCGAGGAAGTACGGCTTCGGCTGGGTCGCGACCATGCGCTCGTACATCGTCTCGGCGTAGGCCCGGAGCGCGTCGAGGTAGTCCTCTTCGCCGCCCGGCAGGTCCGCGACGAACTCGCGCAGCGAGCTGGCGGCCTGGAGCTGGTCGAACGCCGCCTGGTCGACGTTGTCGTAGAAGCCCATGTGCGCCATCGGCGTCATCAGGTGCGGCTCGGGGCGGCTGTAGATCTGCGTGTGCGAGGACAGCATGCGCATCAGCAGCGTGGAGCCCGAGCGCGGCGGCCCCAGCACGAAGATCAGGTTCTCTTGCATGGACGGCGGCTAACCGGCCGAGATCCCCAAGGCATCGGCAGGCCAGTCTCCCAGCAGTTTCACCTCGGGCGTCAGCACGACGCCGAACCGCTCCTGGACCACCGTGCGGGCGTGCACGATGAGCTGGCGGATGTCCTCGGCCGTGGCCCCGCCCGTGTTCAGGAAGAAGTTGGCGTGCTTGTCGCTGATGACGGCCCCCCCGATTCGATGGCCCTTCAAGCCGGCGGCGTCGATCAGACGCGCGGCGTGGTCGCCCGGCGGGTTGGTGAAGGTCGAGCCGCACGACGGCTTGTCGAGCGGCTGGGTGGCCTTCCGGCGCTCGATGAACGCGACCCGGTCCTCGGCCAGGCGGCCGTCCTCATCCTGCCGGAGCCGCAGGGTCGCGAACGCGACGACCGCGCCCGCGGGCAGCTCGGAGTGGCGGTAGCGGAAGCCACACTCGGGGCCGGCCAGCTCGACGACCTGACCGCCGGGCATCACGAGCGTGACCGAGTCGACGAAGTCCTTCGCCTCGCCCATCGTCGTGCCGGCGTTCATCACGACGGCGCCACCGACGGTCCCAGGCACGCCAGCGAACGCCTCGGCCCCGGCGAGGCCGGCCTTGTCGAGCCGCGCCAGGAGCACGTTCAGGTACAGGCCCCCGCCCGCGATGGCGTAGTCGTCGAGCACGCGCACATCCGCCAGCCCCCCGCGCAGCCGCAGGACCAGTCCCCGGATGCCGGCGTCAGCGATGAGCGCGTTGCTGCCTCGCCCCAGGACCGTGACGGGGCCCTCGAAGCGCATGGCCAGCTGCAGCTGCTCGAGCGTCGTGACGTCGGCCAGGATGTCGGCGTTGCCCCCGACCCGCCAGAACGAGAGTCGGCCCAGCGCCGCGTTCTCGGTGACCGTGACGCCAGCCTCGCGCAGGGCGGCGATCACGGGATGACCTCCAGGTCCTCGGCGTCGTACCGGGTGCCGCCGACGACCACCTCGTCGAGGCGGACCGAGTTCCGGATGTCCTCGATAGGGTCCCCCTCGAGCACCAGGAAGTCGGCCAGCTTGCCGTCCTCGAGCGAGCCCAGGTCTTGGTCCATGCCCAGGTACCAGGCCGCCGAGATGGTCGCGGCACGCAGCGCCGCCTCGTTGCCCATGCCATCGGCCAGCGCCCAGAGCTCCCAGTGCGGCCCGAGGCCCTGGACCTGACCGTGTGCGCCGAGCAGGACGGGGACGCCGGCGTCGGCCAGGTCGCCGGCCGCCTTGCTGACCTCGAGGTGGTACCAGTCGTTGTCGCGGACGTTGAACGTGAGCCGCCGGGCGTTCCGGTCGACCCACTCCTCGGGCGTCCAGGTCAGGAACTTCCCATCCGAGAGGAGCTCCTCGGACTGGTAGTAGTAGCGCTCGCCGCTCGTGCCGCCGTAGGCCACGAGGAGCGTCGGCGTGTAGCCCGCGCCCGTCGCCGCATAGAGCCCGATGACGTCGTCGTAGAGCGGTGCCTGGGGCAGCGCGTGCTCGATGCCCGTGTGACCGTCGATGACCATGTTCAGGTTGTAGAACAGGTCGCCTCCCCCCTCGGGGTAGACGTTCAGGCCCTCTTCGCGAGCGGCCTGCATCACCCACTGGCGCTGGTCGCGAGCGGACTGCTGGTAGCTCTTCACGCTGACCGCACCGGTCGCAGCCTTGCGCTGCAGGTGCATGCGCGCCTCGTCCTCGTCCTCGACGCGGGTCCGGTACTTCGCCCAGGCGCCGTACAGGATGTAGCCGGTGGAGTACGTGCGAGGCCCCTTCTCGACGCCCGCTTCGATGCGCTCGGCGGTCGCGAACACGATGTCGTCGTTCGCCGAAGGATCGTGCACGGTGGTCACGCCGTAGGCCAGGTTGGCCTCGTGCCGCCAGGACCGCAGCGGGTGGGCGTCGCTGCTGCCGTAGTGCAGGTGCGCGTGCACGTCGATGAGGCCCGGGATGACCGTCTTGCCGGCCAGATCGACGACCTGGGCGTCGGCCGGGATCTCGACGTCGCCGACGCCGACGATGCGCTCGCCGTCGACCAGGAGTGTGCCGTCGACGCTGCCCGCGTCGCCCATGGTGTGGATGCGCGCGTTCGTGTAGGCGGTGAGCGCCGTGCCGTGGGCCCGCGGCATCGAGGCCGCGAGCGCCAGCGTGTCGTCGCCGATGGTCAGCGCGTCGCCGAGCAGCCAGGACAGCTCACCGCTGCTCCAGTCGAGCCAGCTCCCGGCGGTCTCGCCGACGCGTGTGGTCGGGACCGAGCCGCCCTCGGGTCCGAGCTCCAGAGCCTTCCCTCCGGCGAGCGGGAGCGGAGCCGTGAAGACCTCGTGCCACTCGACGAACGCCAGCTGGGAGCCGTCCGGGGAGACCTCGACCTCCATGCCTCGGTCCCAGCGCGCGAGCACCCGGCGGTCCTGGCCATTGTCGTCGTAGCTGACGAGGACGGTCTTGGCGTGGGTGTGCGGGGTGTCCTGGGACTCGTCCTCCTGCAGCAGGAAGCGCTCGCCGTCCGGGGACCAGGCGATGTCCGAGCGGTTGCTGTCGCCCCAGGCCATCACGTCCCGGATCTCGCGTCCGTCGGCGACCTCGAGCCGCCACCACAGCTCGCGGTTCGTGTCGTGACCTCGCATCGGAGCGCCACTGCCCCGAATCCACGCCAGCTTCTCGCCGTCGGGACTAAAGCTCGGGGCCAGGTACTGCGCGGGCCGCTCGGTCAGCCGCTCGGCGTCGCCGCTCTCCAGGTCCTGGACCCAGACAGCGCCTTGGTGATCGTCGTGCCAGGTGGCGTATGCGACCGCCTTGGAGTTCGGGTGCCACGTGGGGCCCACCGGACGCGAGCTGCCGTCGGTGATGGCGGTGGCGGCGCCCCCCTCGACGGGCTGGAGCCAGAGCCGCCCCAGCGCCTCGAACACCACCTGGGTCCCGTCCGGGGACACACGAGGCCAGCGGATGAGGCGCGCATTCACGTCCTCGCCGACACCGACCCGATGGGTGGCGCGGTGGTGCGGAGCCAGGTCGACCTCGACGCTGGCCATCCACGGGATGACGGTCTCCTCGCCGGTCGCGAGCACGACGCGCTTGAGCGTGCCGTCGTCCCACAGGATCACGTCGTGTCCGTCCGGCGTGAGCGCCATGTGGGGGTAGAGCCCGTTGAGCGCGAAGCCCTCCATGTTGTCGTGCTCGAGGACCAGGTCCCCCACCCGCTCGCGGCCTCCATCCCAGGGGTCGAACCGCTCCAGGATGGTGTCCGTGGCCTTGCGTCGGAGCACCACGATCTCGCCGTTCCGGGGGTGCACCAGCGGGCTGAAGGCGCCGCCGGCCTCGGCGGTCAGCCGGGTGACCTCGCCGGTCTCGAGGTCCATCTGATGCAGGTCGTAGATGGGGTTGTTCGGGTCGCGGTTGTAGTCGAACCGCCACGGCGTCGCCGCGTAGTAGATGCTCTTGCCGTCGGGCGCGAACTGGCCGCCCACGGGGAACGGTGAGCTCTTCGTCTCGGTGAGCTGGACCCCGTCGCCGCCGTCGACGTCGAACAGCCACAGCTCGCACATGCCGATGCTCCGGGTGTCGACCTTGCGCTTGCGGACCAGCAGGTGCTTGCCGTCCGGGCTCCACGTGGCCTCGCCGAACCGATGGGGTCGGGCCGTCGCGTGGAACACGCTGGCCTCGCCGGTCTCGAGGTCCCGGATCCAGATCTCCTGGTTCCCGTCGCGGTCGGAGATGTAGAGCAGCCTGGTCCCGTCGGGCGAGTACCGCGGGTCCTGGTCCCAGGCGAGCCCGGTGGACAGCGGCGTGGCGGTGCCTCCCTCGACTGGCATCGTGTACAGGTCCCCGAGCAGATCGAAGACGAGCGTGGTGCCGTCGGGTGACAGGTCGACGTTCATCCACGTGCCCGTCTGCAGCTCGGCCGAGAACGTGTCCGAGGTCTTGTAGTCGGCCTCGATGTCCCAGCCCTCGACCTCGCCTTTCTTGGCGCAGGCGACGGACGGGATGAGAAACGAGAGGGTCAGGGCGAGCGAACGCACGGCGTCTCCGAACGGGAAGAGGAAGCCGTAACTACGCTGTCTCCAACAGGTCGAAAAGAGTGATCGGAGACCGGCTGACGACGCGAAGGTCCGTCGGCCGTTGAGAGTTCGTCACGTGCGTGCCTTCGAGCGAGCGTGGAGCGCCGCTACTCTTGGCCTCCCATCGAGACCCGAGAGGACGCCCTGATGATCCACGCCCTGCTGTCGCTGCTGGTCTCCGCGCCCGCCCAGGCCGCGGACGACCGCATCAACCCCCTCGCGGCCAACGACGAGCACAACCTCGGCAGGCACGCCCTCGCCGAGGAGGAGTCGCACTTCAAGCCGGGGACCGGCCTCGTGTTCCAGTCCGAAGACGGCGACTTCATGATGGCGCCGCGCCTGCGCGTCCAGTTCCGCGACGAGCTGGAGCTCGCGGACGGCGACGTGAGCAACACCTTCGGACTCCGCCGGGCTCGGCTCCAGTTCAAGGGCCACGTCTTCGGCGAGGACAACAGGTACAAGGCCGAGTTCGCCTTCTCCCCGAAGGACCTCTCGATGAAGGACGGCGTGCCACACCGGACGCCGCTCTTGTCCTGGTACAGCGAGCACACGCAGATGCCCAACCTCTCGGTGCGGGTCGGCCAGTACAAGCTGTTGTACAGCCGGCAGCGGGTCGTGTCCTCGGGGAACCAGGAGTTCGTCGACCGCAGCCTGGCCCAGGGCGAGTTCAACCTCGACCGGGACATCGGCTTCCACCTCTTCTCGAAGGACCTCTTCGAGCTCGACAAGCTCAAGTACTACACCGGCGCGTCGATCGCCGAGGGCCGCGACTCCTGGGAGTCGGAGCTGCTCACCGACAGCGACGCACCGCCCAGCTGGCAGGTCCTCGGCCGCGTCGAGGTCAACCCCTTCGGCCACTTCAAGGACTACTCCGAGGTCGACTTCAAGCGCCTGGACAACCCGCGGCTGTCTGTGGGCGTGGCGTATGCGCGCACGGCCAATGGCGACAAGGACCGCGGCTATCTGGGCTCCGCCTTCACCGACGACGGCACCGTGACCTACGACAACGTCACCGCTGATGTGGTGTTCAAGTGGGCCGGACTGACCACGTTCGCCGAGTACTACTACCGGCGCGGCGAGCGCAGCAAAGGCGCTCTGACCGCCGCGGACGCGACCGACGAGGACGTCTTCCTCGCGCGCAACGGCATGGGGGGCTCCATCCAGGTCGGGTACCTCCTTCCCGGCGTCCCCGTCGGCATCGGCGGGCGGTACTCCACCCTCGGCCCCTGGGGCTTCAGCCAGGCCGAGACGTCGGTCACGAACGAGCACGAGGCGGGCGGGGTCCTGAGCTACTACTTCGCCGGCCACCCCTACAAGATCCAGGCGGACTACTTCCGCGTCTGGACGGACGAGGACCAGGGGAACCGGGTGCGGGTCCAGATGCAGGTGGCCTACTGAGGGTCGAAGACCGGCAGCGAGAGCAGGCTGCTAGGTCTGGAGGCGAGAGAGCTCGAGCCAGAAACGCGCCCCACCCAGATCGCTGTCCCCGACCCCGGCACGACCGTTCATGGACTCGGCCAGATGCCGGACGATCGACAGACCCAGGCCTGTCCCGCCCATGCGCCGGCTGCGGCCCTTGTCCACCCGGTAGAACCGCTCGAACACCCGGTGACGCGCCTCGACCGGCACCCCGGGGCCGGCGTCGTGCACCTCGATCCGGCCGCGCTCGCCGAGCGCCACGAACCGGACATGGATGTCTCCACCGGGCGGCGAGTACTTGATCGCGTTCTCGACCAGGTTGGTGAGGACCTGCTCGAGCGCGCCCTCCTCGGCGAGCACCTGGGTCCCCAGAGCCACCTGCTCGAGCCGGATGGTCTGCTGGCGCGCCGCGGCCACACTGGAGAGCGACTCCTTCACCCGCCAGGCGACGCGGCCGCAGTCGACCGGGGCCAAGGCGAGCCGGTCCCCTGCGTCCAGGTCTGCCAGCCTGAGCAGGTCGACGATGAGCACACCGAGACGCTCGGCGTTCCGCTCGATGGCGTCGACGAAAGAGCGGGCGAGCTCGGGCTCCTCGAGCGCACCACCCTGAAGGGCCTCGACATTGGTCCGGATGACGCTGACCGGAGTCCGGAGCTCGTGGCTGACGTTGCTGACGAAGTCCTGGCGGACCGACTCCAGGCGACGGAGCTCGGTGACGTCCTGCAGCCGGACGAGCGTGCCCCGCGCCATCGCGATGCTCGTCACCTCGACGCGTGCTCCCGCCAGCTCCATCGGACCGTCGCTGGCGAGCGCCGGGTGGTCGTCGACCGAGTCCCCCAGCAGCCGACGGGCCTGCTCGTTCGCGAGCACCACGTCCCCATCGGCGTCCAGCACGACATAGCCGTCGGGCATGGCGTCGAGCGCCGCCTGGACGTGTGCGGTGTCCGCCGCCTGGGCATCTCGGTCCGCGGCGACTGGAAGCGTGGGCTCGGCCAGCGCCTCGCTGCCGTCTCGTTCCGGGTGGTCGGCGTCGGCCGCGGCGCGTCGCAGGGGCGCGGTGAGCCACTGGGCGAGCACCGCGCTGCCCAGGCCGAGAAGCAGCAGCATCGTCCCGACAGACGCCAGCTGCCGAGCCTCGATGGCCGCGACCTGGGCCCCCTCGACCCACTTGGCGACCGAGACGCCCAGCACCACCTGCACGGTGACCAGCGCCAGGAAGATGCGCCCGCGAAGGCCGAGCCAGCTCAAAGCGCGTCGGGGTTGAACCGGTACCCGGCGCCGCGGACCGCCTCGATGCAGGCCTCGCTGTCCCCGAGCCGCTTGCGCAGCCGCTTGATGACCGAGTCGACCGCGCGGACGCTGGCAGGGGTCGCGTCAGGCTCCCAGGCGTGGTCGATGATGTCCTCGCGCGTCACCACCCGGCCTGCGCCGATCAGGTAGGCCAGGACACGCTGCTCGGCGGTCGTCAGCTCGAGCGACCGGCCGTCCAGGACCGCCAGGTGGGCCTCGGGATCGACCTCGAGCCGCTTCGGGGTGGCCGCGGTGACGCGTCGGAGCAGCGCCCGGACACGTAGCGTGAGCTCGCGTGTGGAGAAGGGCTTGGTGACGTAGTCGTCGGCGCCGACCTCGAGGCCCACGACCCGGTCGATCTCCTCGGCTCGGGCCGTGACCATGATGATGGGGATGTCGGCGGTGACCGGGTCCCGGCGGAGCTGACGGCAGACCTCGGTGCCGCTGCCGTCCGGCAGCATCCAGTCGAGCAGCAACAGGTCCGGCAGCGGGTCGGTGCGGGCGAGGCGAAGCCCGTCGGTGACGTTGCCGGCCGTGACCACGTCGAAGCCCTCGCGCTTCAGCGAGAAGACGAGCGGGGGGAGGAGGTCCTCTTCGTCCTCGATGATGAGCAGCCGTGGCATCGGGTGGTTGTAGCCCTGGAATGTGACGAGACGAAGGCTAGATCCGTTGGCCCGCTGACAGCGTGACCGTCTCCTGGGACCCGTCAGGCGCGGTCACCGTCACCTCGATCTCCGAGGCGTCACCGAGCCCGACGACCACCTCGGACGCGTTCTGCCCCCAGGTCGTCGCCGGCTCGATCCAGCGCGTCTCGTCCCCGAAGGCGACGCGCGTTCCCGGGGGCCCCGAGACGGTGGCGCCGTGCCCCACCTCGCTCGTGACCGACCAGACCTCGAGCGAGCCCATGCCGCCCACGATCAGCTCGGGAGCGCCGTCCCGGTCCAGGTCGCCGACGACGAGTGTCCGGTTCGCGTTCGTGTCCTCGAAGCCGGTGACGACCTCGCTGAACGTCTCTCCGTCACGCACCAGCACGAGGTCCGCCTGTTCCGCCGGATCCGGGTCGTCGATGCCCAGCCCGGACAGGTCGGCGCCGCCCGCCTCGAGCGGCCCGAACACGGTCACGAGATCGTCGTCGCCATCCAGATCGAGGTCGACGAACGCGGTCCCCCACGAGGTGAGTCGCTCGCCCGCGGGCACATCGACGCCGAAGCTCGCGGCGGCCTCGATCCAGCCGGCGAGCATCAGGTCCGGACCGCCGATGTCCGTCACGTAGACGTCCGGCTGTCCGTCGCGATCGACGTCGGAGACGGTCGCCCCCATCCCGTAGGTGTCGGGCGTGTGGTCGGTCGCGACGAACGAGCCGCCCTCGTTCCGCAGCAGGCGGCTCGGCTCCAGGAAAGGGCCGAAGTCGTTGCACTGCAGCAGGTCCAGGTCGCCGTCCGAGTCCGCGTCGA
>JAAESX010000236.1 GCA_024228935.1 Pseudomonadota bacterium | reverse complement strand
CGGGGTTCGCAACGAAGCCCTGGGTCATCGAGGTCAGGAAGAAGCCGAACGAACTCACCGGGAGGTCGTTCGCCTCCAGCACGAGGTCGTTGTTGCCCACGATGTTGGAGCCCGACGCGCCCATGGAAGCCGCGGTCCCCGTCGAGTTGACGTTCGCCATGCAGTAGTTCGAGCCAGGCGCCACGGCGCCACCGTGGCAAAACTGTCCGTTCCAGACCCGCGGGCTGAAGACCCCGCCAGTGAACGGCACGTTGGACGCCGTCCCGAGGTCCAGGGTCACCACGCCATCGGCGCTCACGAAGTTCTGGTTCGCGCCGGTGCCGTTGGTGTACTCGTGGTCCAGCTGGAGCCCTGTGGTGAAGTTATCACCCACGACGGCGATGCCCGTGAGGCCGGCGGGGAGCGAGAACGGCGCCACGAAGGTCACCGGGGTCTCGACGTCATCCCCGAGGCTGATCGGCGAACCGTCGTCCTCTGCCACCAGGGTCCAGGCCGCGGGGTTCGTCTCCTGGCCGGCGGATGAGCCCACGCAGGTGTAGACCGAGAGACCGATCGGCCCCCCGGCGGCCACGCCCGTGTTGGTGAGCAGACCAGCGAAGGACGAGGCCTGGGTCAGCGTCATGTCGAAGTACACCGCGCCGCCAAGGGCGCCACCGTTGTTCGACGCGAAGATCGTCGTCGCACAGTTGGCGGGGGGCGGGGGCGGCGGGTTACCGACCGTGATCGTACCGGTGCCTTGGGCACCGCCGAAGCCGCCGACCTGCAGGAGGACAACGTCGCCCGCGTTCAGCCCGAGGACGTCGACGCGGCTTGCAGTACCGCACGTGTCATCGTTGCATCCCTGGGAGACGAGCGCACCGCAGGTGCCGGTGTAGACCTCGAGGACCGTGTCGAAGAGCGAACCGCAGGTCTCGAAGCGGTAGTCTCCCGCCGTCGCGACCGTGAAGGAATACCAGACGTCCGCTTGCTCGGCACCGCAGCCAGAGATCGTGGCTCCCGTCGTCGAGAAGTTGTTGTCGAGCAGGTTGCCGCCGAAGGCAACGGGGGTCGCTCCACCGCAGTCATCGTTCCCGAGGGCCGAGAACGTCGAGATGTCGAGGGAGCCGGCCCCTTGAGCGTTGTTGAAGCCTCCGACCTGGATCAGGAGGGTGTCCCCAGCGTTCAGCCCAACCAAGTCGAGCTGGCTCTGCGCGCCGCAGGCGTCATCGTTGCAGCCCAACGAGGTCGCCGATCCACAGGTGCCCGAGTAGACCTCGAGGACCGTGTCGAGCGTGGAGCCACAGGTCTCGAAGCGGTAGTTGCCTGCGCTCGGCACCGTGAAGGAGTACCAGACGTCCGCGGAATCAGCGCCGCAGCTCGAGCCGGCCATGCTCGCGGTAGCGAACAGGTTGTTGATGGCGTTCGACCCCACCGCTGCCGGCGTCGCGTTCGCGCAGTCGTCGTTGGCCGGCGGCTGCGGGCCAGGTCCGCTGTTCCACGACCACTCGTCGATCCCGACGCCACCGGATCCGCCGGGGAAGGTGATGCGGATCGTGTCGAAGGCTCCGGTGCCCCGCCAGAAGTGCG
>JAAESX010000235.1 GCA_024228935.1 Pseudomonadota bacterium | reverse complement strand
GGCGTACACCGCGCAGGCCGCGGGCTACGCCGGGGTCATCGCAGGCGCCACGAAGGCCCGGGACGAGGCCGTCGCGCAGGCCGCCGCGTCCCGTGCCGAGGCCGAGCGCATGGAAGCGATGCTCGATGCCGTGCGCCGAGCTCCGTCGGAGGACCTGCGCCGGCGCCTCGGTGACACCCTCGGCGACATGGGCCCGGTGAGTCTGCACGTCACCGACACCGGCGTCGATGTGCGCTTCGACGGGCGCGAATGGCGACGGTCTAGCCGGGGTCGGCAGGTCGTTTGCGGCCTCATCCTGCGCGACGCGCTGCGTCAGGCGTCGGCCCTGCGATGGCTGCCCCTGCTGGTCGACGACGCCAGCGCGTGGTCCGGCACCTGGCCCGCGTGCGCCGGTCAGGTCGTCTACATGGTCACCGCCCCGGGTGATGGGCTCACGGTCTCGGAGGGTGCGCCATGAGCCGCATCATGCACTTCTCGGCCGAGACCCCAGCGCCCGACAGATGGCAGCACGCGCTCTGCGGCGTGGCCATCGGGGCGGGCTTCCCCGGCAAGGGCTCTGTCACCTGGGCACAAGTCAACTGTCCGGAGTGCCTTGCCCGCCAGCCGCGCGTCATCAGCGCCACGCCCGTCGACCCTGCCGGCTTCGGCCAACTGCTGGCCCTGCTCGCCGAGGCGCGGGCGATCCTCGAGAGCCGGCCGGCGCCGCTGGCCGAACACCACCGGGCCGGCGAAGCGTTCGACGCTGTCGTCGACCTGCTCATCGGGGATCCGTCGCCATGACCACCGACCGACACGCCTCCGGGCCCCTCGAGATCCCAGAGCCCCTCGTGTGGCGCACCTATCGGAGCATGTCCGCCGCCGGTCCGTGGCGGATCCTCACCTACACGGAGCGCGCGGAGGTCGTGCTCACACTGCACACCGGGCCCGCTACGGACCCCGGCGCATTCCCTCCGGTGGAGGTCCTCTCCTACACCGTCGACCTACTCGAGGGGCTCGACGAGCAGCACCGAGACGCCCGGACTGTCGCCGCCCGTCTCGAGGAGGAAGCCGCCGCCCTACCGCCCGCGGCGGCCTACCTGCTCCGTCGCCACGGCGCGGACATCGCTACCGCCCTGCACGCTCGGCACGCGGTCGCCCTCCGGGGCGTCCTCGACGCTAAGATCGTGCCGCTCTCGGAGGTCTGACTATCTGCCACCGTGTGCAGATACTTCTTGCTATCTGCACAGGGTGGCATATACTGTAGACATGGAAGGGGGAACGAACCTCCGACCGACTAGGGAGCACACATGACGACCGCCATCCTCACCGCCCAGTCCGTCACCAAGAACACGAACCTCGACGGCGAGCAGACCTACGACGCGATCGACGCTGACATTACCCTGCGCTCCGGCCGCATCCTAGGCAGCGTGACGCTCATCCGCAACGACGCCGGCTACTACGCCACCTGGGGCGACTACGGCATGTGGGGTGATTCGGACATCATGCGAGCCGTATCGAGGGACCTTGATCATGGTCATGGCGACCTAGAGGACATGATCCTTGACGCCGTCAACGAGGCCGTTTTCTAGTCGACCGGCCACGGGCGCGCCGCAAGCGCCCGGCACCGCGGCACACCGTCGCGGCGTAGCCTCCTGCAGGGATGGAGGCACAGACCCACGGACGGGTCACCAGGGAGCCAGTCGTGTACGCATTGGAAATGGAAGCACTCGTTGCGCACGAAGAGATCAAGACCACCAGCGCCCCGCGGGCCGACGTGGTTCGAGCGGCCATCGAAGCCGCGAAGGCGGCCCGGTCGCTCTGCACTCGCCATGGGTCGCTGGCAGGCGTTCCGTTCTCCCCCTACCGTGCGTGTATCGCGGCGGCGTCGGCATGGCTCGCAGCACCGTCGCCAGAGACCGCGGCGGCGGCGGCAGCGGCGGCGGCGGTCGCTACGGAACTGGTCCAGATCCGCGCCTCGGCCACCACCGTGGCCCGGCCCGGCGGGAGCTGGATGCGCGCCTATGAGCGTGAGACCAACCGCACTGCCGCCGCCGCCGCCCGGCTGGTCTCGTGCCCACGGCTGCACGTCGGGCCCATCGCCGCGGCGGCTGCGTCCTTCGCATCTGACGCGCGGATGTGCCACCTCCGAGCCGCTTCGTCAACCATCTTGGGTGGCGGTTTCGAGTGGGGGCCCACCCGCTCCCGGCGGCGGCAGCTCTGGTGTGACGCCAGCGCCCGAGCCCCGTTCCTTGCCGCAGAGCGGAATGTGGCATGAGGCCGAGAGCCGAGAGCCCAGAAGCTCTCGTCATGCTGGCGACCGGCGCGACGGTCGCCGCCGTCGCCCGCGCGCTCGGGCTGAACCGGCGCACGGTGGACGGCATGCTCAAGCGCCACCCGGACATCAGGGCGCGTCAGCTCGCGTCACAGGCCGCGGCGCTGCTCCGGCAGGCAGCCGAGGCCGTGCCCGACCGGCGGAACGCTGCGTGGCTTGTGGGGACCTCTGCGGAGCTCGCCCACTGGGCTGCGGTCGATGAAGCGGGCACCCCATGACCCGCGACATCCTCACCGCGAGCGCCGCGCTGACGCTCGCCGTCGCCCTCTGGGGCCTCGTCGCCGCGCTCCGATGGGGCGCCTACCAGGACGGGCACGCGGCGGGCTACGCCGAATGCCTGCTTCACATCAGCACGGGGAGCTGACCATGAGCACCGACAACGATCAGGCGGCAGAGGCCGCCCCGCGGCCGAAATGTGCATGCTCCGGCGCCCCCACCTACGGGAGGAACGACCGCCTGTGCAGTCGATGCGCAGGGGTGCTGACCTGTTGTGCCTGTGGTGGCCCGAGCCGGAGAGGTCGCGTCCACGCCGGGTTCTGCAGTGACTGGTGGTGGCGCTAGACCCCGCAGTCCTGGCAGCTGGCCCGCAGCTTCGCCGCCTCGGTCGCCCCCCAGGCCCAGGCGGCAGGTAGCTCGTCGTCGCACCACGTCCCGACCGCTGCGTCAGAAGTCGCCACCGCCGTCGACAGGCTCGCCAGCTGGGT
>JAAESX010000234.1 GCA_024228935.1 Pseudomonadota bacterium | reverse complement strand
CCGCGAGTTCGGCGTATGTTCCCTCGCCATTGTGGTGCGCTGCGACAACTCGCTCACGCAGTTCGACAGGTAGCGCTCCGGGCATCTTGACCTCCGAACACCCGATCACACGCCCGATCAACCCTCAGGCCCCGCGCAATATCCGCCGTCCGGTTAGACCGCCGAATGCTGCTCTTGACTCTCCTCTCGTGTACGAAGGACGACGGGTTCCTCGCGTTCCCCGCAGACTTCCGCTTCGGCACCGCCACCGCCGGCTTCCAGGTCGAGGCCGGCTGCGACGGCTGCGACGACCCGAACTCCGACTGGTACCAGTGGGTCACCGACCCCGATATCGTCTCCGACGGCACGACGTTCAACTCGGGCGACTCGTTGGATCTGGGCCCCGCGCACTACGACCTGTACGAAGAGGACTTCGCGCGCGCCGCGGAGATGGGCGATCTGTTCCGCTTCTCCTTCGAGTGGAGCCGGCTCTTCCCGGACGGGGAGGCCGAGCAGGCCACGTCGGTCGAGGAGCTCGCCCAATACGTTGATGCCGACGGGCTCGCCTACTACCACGACTACCTGGCCGCGATGAAGGGCGCGGGCATCGAGCCAGTCGCCACGGTCAATCACTACACGCTCCCGCTGTGGGTCCACGACGGCAAGGAGTGCCGCGAGGGCGATGGGGTCTGTGTGGCATCCGGGTGGCTCGACGAAGACCGCATCATTCCGCTGATCACGCTGTTCTCGCAGTACCTGGCGCGAGAGTTCGGCGGCGACATCTCGATGTGGCTCACGCTGAACGAGCCGCTCGCCGTCATCGTCAGCGGGTACCTCTTTCCCAGCGCCGACCGCACGAACCCGCCGGGCCTCCAAAAGCCCGAGCTGGCGATGGACGTGGCCTGGAACATGGCCCGAGCCCACGCGCAGATGGCCGAGGCCATCCGAGCCGAGGACGCCGACGCCGAGGTCGGCATCGTGGTCAACCTGGGGGTCGCCTACCCGGAGTCCCAGGAGGTCGACGACATCCGCGCCGCCGAGCACCTGGACTACGTCTACAACGAGGCCATCCTCGAGATGTTCCTCAACGGGAACTTCGACAGCGACCTGGACGGCATCGTTGACGAGACCGACCCGAGCGTGGCTGGAAAGACCGACTGGCTCGGTCTGAACTACTACTTCGCCTTCGAGGTCGCCGGCTTCCCGCGTCCCATCTTCAGCGACTACGAGTACCTGGACTTCTTCCCGAAGACCCTCGACAGCGACGTCGTGTATCTGGGCCAGGCCATCGACATGACGGCGGAGTGGGGCCTCCCCATCTGGATCACCGAGAACGGCGTCGCCAACCCGGGCCCCGACGACGGCACGGGGTACGTCGAACCCGCACTCCGCACGGTCCGGGCGAAGGCCGAGGAGCACGACGTCCGGGGCTACATGTTCTGGTCCCTCATCGACAACTATGAGTGGAACCACGGCATGGGAATGACGTTCGGTCTGTACGAGGTAGACGTCGAAACGAAGGAGCGAACCCTTCGCGCGACGGGTGAGACCTACAAGCAGATCATCGCCGACCACGGCTTCGTGGAGACCCCTGAAGGCTGACTGGGGGCGATCGCCAGGTGATGTCGGGCTTCTCGCCTCGACTGGACCCAACCTACGTGGGGTCCAGTCATCTATCCGATAGATTGTTCAGCTCGACTCGATAGATTCTGTCTATGCATGACGAGCTCCGCCACTTCCTCCTCATCGTCGAGCACGGCACGTTCACCGAGGCGGCCCGCCACGCTCACCTCGCCCAGCCGTCGCTCTCGGCCAGCATCCGTCGGCTCGAGGAGCAGATCGGCGCCCGGCTCCTGCACCGGCGGCCCCGTGGAGCGATCCCGACGGCCGCCGGTCAGGCGCTGATCCCCCATGCCCGGGCCGCGCTCGCTTCGGTCGCTTCGGGCATCCGGGCGGTGGCCGAGGTCGAGGGCCTGCACGCCGGCGAGGTCCGCCTCGGGGGAGGGGCCACGGCGTGCACGTATGTCCTGCCGCCGCTGCTGGCCGAGTTCCAGGCGCGCCACTCGGCGCTGCGGATCCGACTGCGCGAGACCATGACGCCTGATGTCCGCGAGCAGGCGCTCCACGGCGATCTGGACCTGGGTATCGGCATGGGGCCGGACGGAGAGCCCTGGCGGATCGACGAGCTGGTTGTGGTCGCCAGCCCCGAGACCGCGGCGCCCATCGTGACCGGCTCGCCGTTCGTCGCGTTCACCACCGGGGCAGCCACCCGGCGAACGCTCGAGCAGCACTTCCCCGAGGTCGAGCTGGTCGCCGAGCTGGCCAGCATCGCGTCGGTCAAGGGCTTCGCCCGGGCGGGCATCGGCCTCGCGCTGCTCTCTCGCGAGGCCGTGCGGAACGACCTGGAGCTGGGGACGCTCGTCGAGGTCCAGGACGCCCGCACGCCCATCGCGCGGCAGATGGTGCTCCACCACAAGGGGCTCGACCTGCTCTCGCCGGCCGGCCGGGCGCTACGCTCGTTCCTGCTGGAGGTCGCGTGATCTGGCTCTCGGCGGCGCTGGCCGCCCCCAAGACGTCGCCTGGCAGACGGCTCGGCTCGCGTGCGACGGGGGCGACGAAGCGGCGTGTGTCGAGAGCGGGGATCTGGACGCCGCCTGCGCCCTAGGCTCGGAGTCCTCGTGCATCGAGGTGTACGCCAGCCGGCCGTTCACCGCGTGGGAGGCCGTCTACCTGTGGCGGCTGTGCGGCACGGACATGGAGGCCTGCCCTCTGCTCGAGGACAACGGGTGGACGCTTCCGTTCGTGCGGCTCGCTCCGGACGACGAGCCGGTCTACGTCGGGCGCTCGGAGATCCTCGAGGGCGGGATGCTGCTGGTGGCCCCGACCCAGGAGCTGGCCTCGATCTACGACCCCGCCACCGGCGTCCTGCTCGACGTGGATCCGCAGCCGACGGAGCCTGAGCTGGCCCGGCACTGGCTCGAGGTCGAGGTGGTCGAGCAGGCCCCGTCGGCGCCGCCGCAGGACCTGACCGTGCGCATCGCGGACGGTCGAGGCGTGCGGGTCGACGTGCACCGGGAGTGGACGTTCGGGACGCCGGCGGCGGTGCGCGACGGACGCCCGGTCCAGGACGCGGTGGTCCACGTCGACCACCTGGGTGTCCAGCCAGTCACCACAGACCGTCGGGGCCGCTTCACGCTCCCCATCTGGCTCGACGAGGACGCCACGGTCTCCATCTGGGCAGAGAACTCGGACGCGGTGAGCGCCGTGGTCGACGTCGGGTTCGACGAGCCGGTCCAGGTCGAGCTGCGGCCGAAGACCGATCCCACTGTGCTGCGCGTCCGCATCCAGGGTGGCGCCGAAGAGCCGCTGCGGGCGCGGGCGCTCATCGATGGGACCGAACGCTGCGCGGTGGACGGCGACATCTGGGTGGCGCGGGCCCCGGACGAGGTGGCGACGGTCTCCTGTCGCATCGGCGGCCAGGGCTTCCTGGAGCGGGTGCCGGCGGAGGATGGCGAGCTCACGCTCACGTTCGACACGGCCGCCATCGAGGCCCAGGTCGAGCCGGGGGGCATGCAGCGACTGGTGCTGGAGAAGCCGGACGGCTCACTCCAGGGCCTGGCAGCGACGTGAACGGGCGTGTGGGGCAGCCCGACCTGCCAGGCGGGGACTACGCGCGCTGGCGCATCGGGGAGACCGGGGCCGAAGCCCAGCGGTTCACGCTCGAGCCGGGCGAAGGCAAGGCGGTCGAGGAGCCGTTCGGCGACGCTCCGGTGGTGTCCGGGCGCCTCGTGGACGCCGACGGGCAGCCGTGGATCGGCGCGCGGATCACGGTCCAGGCGCGGCAGCTCGGCGAGGTCGTGGCGACCACGGATGTCGACGGCGCCTTCTCGGTCGGCCTCCCGCCGGGCGACCACGCCTTTCGGCTGGGTCAGAAGACCGCCGACGGCTGGCGCCACTTCGACGAGCTCGCCGTCACCGTCGCCCAGGACGATGTGGCCCTGGGCGACGTCGTGCGGTGAGCGTCAGTCGATGAGGTCGATCGTCGTCACCATGCCCGGCTCGCTGCCCCAGGCGGTGATGTCCCACAGCGCATACGCGGTCTCGGGCTCGCTCCCGTCCAGCTCGCGCAGCTCGAGCCCGAGCTCCACGGTGCACGCGTCCGCACCGTCTTCGAAGGCGCATGGGGTCTCGTAGAAGTCCAGCTCCGCGGAGTCCTCGGCGGCGACCGAGCCCTCGGCCACGTCGTTGCCGTCGCCATCGACCAGGAACGCCACGAGCTCGGTCTGTTCGCCCGGCGGTCGGTCCACGATCCCGGAGATCTCGACCACCAGTTCGCCTCGCTCCTGGTCGTCCCGGTTCGTCGTGACGATGACGCGGTCCTCGAGCTCGAGCTCCTCGAGGGACACGGGCTCGCTGCGAACCTCCATGCCCGAGTCGGACACGCCGATGACGGCGGTGTCGAAGCCGGGGTCCTTGCTGGTCGCGATGGACGCCACGCATCCGAGCGCGAGCAGTCCCAGTGAGAGTCCGCGTCGCATCACTCCTCCTCGGGGGCGGTGACCTCGATGACGAGGCCGGCATCTTCGATCGGCACGCTGCCCGAGCCGTGCACTTCGGCGGCCGCACCCCAGGACAGGGTCACGGTCTCGCCTTCCGCCAGCGGGCGGTCCAGGTCGAAGGTGAGCTCGTAGTCCAGAGCGCAGGCGGCGATGTCGTCGCACTCCGCCGCATCGAGTGGGGGAATGTCGAACAGGATGGTGTCGCCCGGGGCAGCCTCCAGGCCGGTGTCACCCACGCCTCCGGTGTCCAGGCCGGTGTCGTCGGGCGACAGCGCGGGGTGGATCTGGACCACGAGCTCCTGCCCGGTCAGCTGCCCATCGACCGACCACTCGTTCGGGGCGATCTTCGAGGTGGCGATCGAGCTGACGACGCCGACGCTGAGCGCGGCGATGGCGCGCCTCACAGTCCCATCTCGATCTCGGCGACCGAGAGGTGACCCGCGGGGATCTCGTCGCTCGAGGAGATGGACGCCTTGGCGTGCCACTCGATGGCCTCGCCCGGGGCGAACTCGCCGGTGTCGATCTCCAGCACGTAGCCCTCGCTGCAGTCCAGGCCGCTGGCACACGCCGGGATGGAGAGCACCTCGTCGCCCCGAGCCTCGGCCAGCACTTCGTTCGACTGGAGCAGGCGGACCGTCAGCAGCTCGAGCTCGTCGCCCTCGAGTGTGACGTCGAGCGAGACCGGCTCGTCCAGGGTCTCGCTCTCGACCTGCAGGATGATGCCCCGGGTGTCGCTGGCGTCCAGCAGCAGCTCTCCGCCCATTCCGGTGGACAGCGTGCTTGTGCCCAGCTCCAGGGCGAGCTCGACGACCGGGTCGGGCTCGTCGCCGTCGTTCACACCACCGACGTCGGCGTGCACGTCGAGCTCGAACGCAACCAGCTCGCCGTCTTCCAGCGCCCGGCTCGGGGTCATGGAGAAGGTGAACTCCTGCTCGCAGTCCCTGCTGTCGTCGCAGTCGGCGGCCAGCCACAGGTTGGCGTGCTCGGCGTCGGACTCCTCCTGGCGGTCCTCGGGGCCGTCGCCGGTCGCGAGCTCCAGCTCGAAGGGCTCGCCCGAGCCCCCGATGAGCTCGATGTTGGACGCGACGACCGCCAGCTCCAGGCGCTCCGGGTGCCTGACGTCGCTCCACATCGACACGGTCACGGTGGTCTCGAGCGCGGTGTCACCGACCAGGTCGATGGCGATCGGCTCGAGCTCGGTCGAGGCGCTCCACCTCGGCTGGCTGGTCGCGATCGAGGTGATGGCGCCGGCGGCCAGGAGGGAGGGAGCGAGGTGTCGCTGGTTCATGTGTTGGCCTCTGCACAAGGGTCATCTGGACCCTTAGCAAGGCGTGTGCCACGACCTCAAGTAGCGGAAATCACGTGCGCTCATGCCCCGGAGGAGGCGCGAGCACGACATGCGGATCAGGGGCAGGCGCCCAGGCTGTACTCCAGCTCGTTGTTGTCCTCGTCGCACTCGTCGATCTGGTCCAGGTCGTCGGCGACCCACGTCACGTCGGTTGACGAGGTCGTGATGAGCGGGCCGGCCCAGACCACCTCGCCGGACGCCAGCGCCAGCACGGTCTCCTGATGGATGAGGACGCCGCCGCCGTCGTACGCGGAGACCAGGAAGTTGCCCGCGTCCACCGTTCCGATGTTGGCCACCGCGACCCAGCTGTAGAGGTCGGGGCAGTCCTCGCACTTCTCGGCCTCGAGCAACACGAGGTCCGGCTTGTCAGCGCCGGTCGTCGGGGGGAACGACTCGGCCGCGCGCCAGCCCTCGGGGTTGTCGCCGGGGGTCTCGACGATGGCCAGGTCGTCGTCGACGCGCCCGGGGACGAAGTTCGCCTGGTTCCAGACGCGTCCCGTCCCGGCCCAGCTGTCGGTGGCGCTGCCGATGACCGTGATGCCACTCCACTGGTCGGTGTTGCCCGGGTTCCGCGCGCTGGGGACGATGAGCTCCAGCGAGCCGTCGCCGTCGAGGTCCGCGACGCTCGGCGACTCGACCCGCGTGGGGGACTCGTGGTCGGTCGGGTCGACGTCGGTGCCGACGAACAGGTTCGTGCCCGTCGTCACGTCGATCAGGTACAGGTCGTCCTCGTCGGCGTACAGCAGCTCCCAGATGCCGTCGTTGTCCCAGTCGACCGCGGCCGAGCTGAGGATCGAGCTGCTGGTGTCGTTGATGGACATCGACCACTGCTCGGTGAACGTCATGGACGCCGGGTCGTAGTCGAAGACCTGCAGGGAGTGGTACCCGGACACGGCGACCTCGAGCGCGTCGTCGTCGTCCAGGTTCGCGATGGTCGGACCGCCGGTCACCTCGCCGTTGACGATCTCGGTGGTCTCGACGTCCCAGGTCGCGGGCGGCGTCGGGTCGATGCCGATGTGCACGCCCAGCCAGGTGGTCCAGGCCGGGGACGAGGTCCAGATGTCCGTGAAGGTGGACACGACCTCGTACGTGCCGTCGCCGTCCAGGTCGGCCGAGGCCGCCGCGCCGTCCGCCGCGAAGTACCAGTTCTCCTCTTCGTCCAGGTCCCAGGCGGTCGTCCCGGTCAACAGCTCCAGGTAGCCGTCGTCGTCCGCGTGGCCGATCTGCCCGTTGTAGGCCTGACCTTGCGAGCCGCCGGGCGAGCCGAACCCGCCGGGGCTCGCGGTCTCGATCGCGCCGGTGTGGTCGTACAGGATGCGCCCCCACACGAGCTCGCCCTCGGGGTCGCTGCCGCTGTCGCCGAGCATGTTGGCGATGGCTGGCGAGCCGGTCGTCGAGTTCTCGCCGGCCGTGAGCGTGTCGGTGTTGGCGACGTGGAACTTCACGACCGGGGTCGGCGTGCCGTCGTAGTTCAGGCACATGACGCTCGCGTCGGTCATCACGACGCAGACCTCGGCGGTGCCGTCCAGGTCGAGGTCGCCCATCGCGATGTTCCCGCGACCCGACGGGTAGTACGTCTCGCCGTCGTGCTCGATCTCGGTGACGTGCCAGAGCTCGGTCACGCTGCCGTCGCCCGAGACGAGCATCAGCTCGCCGTGCATTCCCGTCGTGTAGGCGGTCTCGACGTCGAACGCGGTGAACACCACGTCCGAGATGCCGTCCTCGTCGAGGTCGCCGACGACCGGCGTCATCACGACGCCCATCTCACAGTCGGACCACTGCCACTTCACGACCGGATCGAAGGTCGTCTCGCCAGGACACGACTGGACTGCGGGCACCGTCGGGTCGGGCAGCTCGAGGTCGCAGACCCCGGGCTCGGCCGAGTCTGGGCCAGGCGTCGGCAGCGGGCAGGCGATGAGGGACAGCAGCAGCATTCGGGGCCTCCGTGAAGTGGAGGCCCACTGTGCGACAGTCCCGATGGGGCTTGCCGCTTAGAGCTGCTTAAAGCGCCAGCGTCAGCTCTTCCGCGATGATCTTGGCGTCCGAGTGCGCCTTGTCGGCGTCGCGCAAACGCTCGGCCGTCCACGTCTCCAGACCGTCGGCGGCCATGGGCGTGTCGGCGAGCCACAGCTCGTGCGTGACCTCGCACTTCTTGGCGAGCGGGTACTCCCAGGTGCTCATCGCCGCCGCGTGGACGGGCGTACCGACCTGGTCCGGCCACATCGAGCCGGCCTGGATGGCCTGGCCGGTGTGCACGTTCACCTTCACCTTGTCGTTCTTGCAGACAGCGTTCTCGATGACCACGACGCCCCAGTGCAGGCCGTCGTCCTGCAGCACGTCCTTGTAGCGGACGGCCACGAGCGCATCGGCCTCGGTCTGGGCGCCGAGCGAGGTCAGCGTGGTGCGCGACTGCTCGACGGCGCGTGTCGGCAGGTTGGGGGCGGCCTCGACGATCGCGGCCACGGCGAGCTTGGTGGTCTCGGCGTCCTGGCCGTCGAGCGAGCCGACCCAGGCGGCGTCGGCGAACGAGTTGACGACGTAGGTCAGCTCCTCCTCGTCGGTGACCTCGGACAGCAGCGCGGTGAGGACGGGGATGGCGTCCGCGCCCAGGTTGCGGCTGTAGACCTCGAGCACGCCGAAGAAGCGGGTGCGGTCGTCGCTCTTGGCCGCGACCTCGGACGTCAGCATCGCCTGGACGTCGGGGTGCCGGCACTCGGCCAGGCTGCGGTACCAGCGGTCGGTCCAGAAGCTGTCGCCCAGCGCGGTGCCGGTCTCGACGAGGAAGCCAGCGACGGCGTCCTCGCCACCACACGCGGCGCCGAGTGCGGCGATGGTGCGGGACCGCTCGTCGCTCTGCAGGCTGCCGATCCAGGCGCGGGCCTCTTCGCCGGCGCCGACCTTGACCGCGTTCACGACCATGGCGTTGCCGCCCTCGCCGGACAGCGTCTTCTCGAAGGCGACCGAGGCCTTGGCCTTGGCCTTGTCCGGGCTGCAGACGGCGAGCGCCTCGAACGCCGCGGGCATCCCGTTCGGGCTGGCGGCGACCAGGTCCTTCTCGAGCTGGCGGGCGTCGCAGTCCTGCGCGCTGGCGGGGGAAACGAAGGTCGAGATGAGAGCGAGCAGCATGGTCGTGAGTCTCCTACGGTGCCGCATGTAGCACGCTGATACGGTGTCGGTCATGAGCGCCGAGAACCTCGAAGCCCGACTGGACAAGGCCCTGCGCCTGGTGAAGCTGAGCCTGGGCGCGAATGCCGCGCTGGCCGCGCTGAACGTGGGGACACTCTTCGTGCTCCTGGTCTTCCTCGTGGACGAGCCCGCCGAGGTCTCGGGCATCGATCCGCTCGAGGCCCAGGCGGGGGCCAGCGAAGAGGCCGACCCACGCGCCGAGCTGCGCGACTTCTTCATGCGGACGACCGACGTGCTCGACCGAGCCGCGCGGAAGAACGGCACGAACCCGGCCGAGGTCATCCCCGAACCCGAGGACATCGAGAACGCCGTGGAGACCCGCACGATCCACAGCGACGAGTCCCAGGCGGTGCTGCAGAAGCTGCGCGAGGGCTACGACTACTACGACCTGGACTGGCCGCTGGTGATGCCCCAGCGCTGAACGGCGTCAGGGGTTGGCGAGCCGCTCGCCGAGCGCTTCGCCGACGACGTTCCCGGTCTCCATCGAGGGATGGATCTTGTCGTTGGGTCGCATCCGCCAGGTGGACGGGTCGGGCAGGGACCGCTCGAGCAGCTCACGGACGTCGATGACGTGTGCCCCGCTGCCCGCGGCGATCTCCCGCAGGAGCTCCTCGTTGCGGCTCGGCTCGGCGTCCAGCAGCGGCCAGTGGACGATGGTCGCAGGGATGCCCCGGGCCTCGGCGGTGCGCGCGACCGTCTGGATGCAAGCCGCCTTGTCGAGCGCGGGGGCTCGGCGGTCTCGACGCAGTCCCCAGTTCGTCAGGGCGAAGAGCGCCAGGCGCGAGTGCATCGCCCAGCTGGGGATGTCCACCGCGGAGGTGGGGCCGACGTGGAGCCGCAGGCCGTCCTCGTACGGCACCGCGGCCGGAGAGCCGTCGAGGTCGTTGTCGGTGAGCTGCAGGATGAGGTGGTCCGCGTCGGCGAGCTGTGGGAGCTCCCGCATCAGGTCCGCCTCCTGGCAGGGGTCGTACCCGGACATCCCGTGGTTCCAGATTCGCGTGCCCGACGAGCGGATGGCCTCGTTCACCCAGCCGCCGTTGTAGGTGACCGAGTCGCCGAGGAGCAGGGCGGTGGGGGCGTCCTCGTCGAGGAAGTCGTTCGCCAGCTCGGTGAGCGCGCCGTCCTCGTCGCGCCCGCAGGTCCCGGGGACCGCGGTCCAGCCACGGGTCGGCGACGGGGCGGTGCACTCGGCCTCGGAGTTCGCGGCGTCCAGCGAGCCTCCGTGCCACGACGGGACCTCCCAGAGTGAGCGGGCGGCCAGCTCGGCGCCGCCCAGGGCCATACCGAGCGACCCCATCAGCAGCGCGGCGCGGGCCCCCCAGCGTCTCACCGTTTCTCCATCTCGAAGTCGAGGAAGTCGAAGCCGGGCGCGACGACGCAGCCGACGAGCGCGTAGCCAGCGGGTCCAGGCAGCGCCTCGGCGGACTGCCAGACGCCGCCCTTCACGGTGGCCTGGAAGAACGCGCCTCGGTCCTGGCCGAGCTCGACCTCACCCTCGCCCTCCATGACGAGCCGGACCCGGTCCCCCTGGTGGTGCATCCAGATCTCGTCGCTCTTGACCCGATGGCGGGCTGAACGGGACCCGGTCGGGAGCAGGAACAGGATGGCGGTGACGGCGGCTCGTGCGCCCCCGTACGTGCAAGGAAGCGCCTCGCCGGGCAGGACGAGGTCGCTCCGGAACGTCTCCTTGTAGAACCCGCCCTCCGGATGGGGAGTCAGGCCGAGATTATCGATGAGGTGATGCGCGCGCTCATTCATCCCGCTCAGGTTACGGCAGGGCCCCATCTTCCCTGGAGTCGAACGATCATGAAGGCCCCCATCCGCGTCGCCGTCACCGGCGCTGCAGGCAACATCGGCTACGCCCTGCTCTTCCGTCTCGCCAGCGGCGACTGCTACGGAAAGGACCAGCCCGTCATCCTCCAGCTTCTGGAGATCACCCCCGCACTCAAGGCGCTCGAGGGCGTCGTGATGGAGCTCAACGACGGCGCGTTCCCGCTGCTGCACGGCATCGAGATCTGTGACGACGCCAACGTCGCGTTCCGGGGCGCCAACCAGGCCTTCCTCGTCGGCGCCCGCCCCCGCGGCCCCGGCATGGTCCGTGCGGACCTGGTCGCCGCGAACGGCCCCATCTTCGTCGGCCAGGGCAAGGCCCTGAACGACAACGCCGCCGATGACATCCAGGCCATCGTGGTCGGGAACCCCGCGAACACGAACGCGCTGATCGCGCTCCACTCGGCGCCCGACATCCCGAAGGACCGCATCCACGCGATGACGCGCCTCGACGAGAACCGCGGCAAGTCCCAGATCGCGGCCAAGGCCGGCGTCTCGGCCGGCGCGGTCACCAAGCTGTCCATCTACGGCAACCACAGCCCGTCGATGTACCCGGACTTCCACCACGCGCAGGTCAACGGCGTGCTCGCGACCGAGGTCATCTCGGACGAGTCCTGGTGGCTCGACGACTTCATGAAGAAGGTCCCGACCCGCGGCAAGGCCATCATCAACGCCCGCGGTGCCTCCAGCGCTGCGAGCGCCGCTTCGGCCGCCATCGACCACATGGGAACGCTCTGGCACGGCACGGCCGAGGGCCAGACCGCCAGCATCGGCCTCTACACGAACGGCGACTGGTACGGCGTCCCCGGCGACCTCGTCTACAGTGTCCCCTGCACGGTCGCGAACCGCGTCGTCACCCCCGTCACGGACATCGTGCACGGCGAGTGGGCCCAGTCGAAGATCGACGCCAGCGCCCAGGATCTGATGGGTGAGCGCGCGGCGGTCTCCGACCTGCTTGGGTAGAGCGGATCCCAGGAATCTGAGACAAATAGATCGCAGCGCGTCCAGGATCCCCACGTGTCCTTGACACGCGTGTGGCATGCTTCTTGCTCAAGCGAGGCTTGAACGGCGCCCCCACGTTGCCAGACGATGCGGGACGCCGAAAGCCCTCAAGGAGCACCATGAAGCGCACCGCACTCGTCCTCGGTCTGCTGCCCGCAATCCTCGTCGCCTGTTCCGACACCGAGCTGCACGCCCTTGGCGACGGCAGCGGTGCGAATGGCCCCGTCATCCTCGTCGAGCCCGAGGTCGTCGACTTCGGCGAGGCCAGCCGCGACGAGTTCGTCCAGGACTACTTCACGATCACGAACATCGGTGAGGAGGACCTGCACGTCTCCGACATCGAGCTCGCCGCGGACGACCAGGGCTTCTTCATCGTCAGCGAGATGCTGGACTTCTACCTGCCCGCCGGAGCGAGTCAGGACGTCCAGGTCGAGTGGACCCCCTACGGCGTCGACCAGCGGATGAACGTCATCATCAGCAACAACGACCCGGACGCCGAGAAGGCCATCGTCGAGCTCGCCGGACAGGGCCTGGTGCCCGAGCTGTCACTGGACCCGAACCCCTACGACATGGGTGACACCTACGTCGGCTGCCCGCGTGACGGCACCATCAACGTCGAGAACGTCGGCACCGACGTGCTCACGCTGCAGTACCTCGACTTCTACGGCGGCGAGCGCTTCGACTTCTGGCACGACCAGACGCTGCCGCTCACGATGGCTCCGGGCGTCAGCTTCCCGCTGTACGTCGAGTTCGACCCGGACGAGGACATCTCGTTCAACAGCGAGATCGTGGCGACCTCGGACGAGCCCATGGGCACGCGGACCGCGACCCAGACTGGCGTCGGCCTGTACACCGCCGAGTACAAGGAGAAGTGGGAGGTCCCCTACGACCCGCCCTCGGACATCATGTTCCTGGTCGATCAGTCCTGCTCCATGGACGACGACCAGACGAACCTGGCGAACAACTTCGAGCTCTTCGCCAACGAGCTGAACAACTACACGACCGACTGGCAGATCATCGTCGTCAACGACGACGACGGCTGCACCAACAGCGGCATCCTGGAGCCCGGCGGCAGCAACTGGAAGGAGCGCTTCAAGAGCGCCGTGAAGAGCGGCGGTGGCAGCTACACCGAGTCGCTGCTCACCCCCGCGGCGTACGCGACGGGCAAGACCAACAGCGGCCAGTGCAACGACGGCTTCATGCGGGACGGCGCGCTGCTCCACATCATCGCGGTCAGCGACGAGCCCGAGCAGTCGGCCTACACCAGCGGCAACAGCTGGTCGTCGCTCGTCTCGACGATGGTCAGCAACAAGGGCAGCGCCAGCCTGGTCAAGGTCTCCGCCATCGTCGGCGACTACCCCAGCGGCTGTGGCTCGGCGGACCCGGGCAGCGGGTACTACGAGGCGGTCAACTACACTGGCGGTGAGTTCCTCTCGATCTGCGCCAGCAACTGGTCCAGCTACATGTCCTCGCTCGCCGAGGCCTCCATCAGCCAGGACACGTACGAGCTGAAGGCGACGCCGGTCGAGAGCACCATCGTGGTCCTGGTGAACGACGTCGAGCGCGCCGGGGGCTGGACCTTCGACGCCACGAGCAACGCGGTCGTGATCTCCAGCGACATCCCCGAGGGTGGGGACGTGGTGAAGATCAGCTACGCCGGTCTGGCGAACTGCGACTGATCTTCGCGTAGGCTCAGGGCGGAACAGGGGGTTCCGTGCCTCATCTCACCTTGGGCAACATGCTGACGCGGCAGGTAGGTCGTCCGACCCCTGCCGAGCCACCGCCTCGGTCGAAGCGCTCTGGCCGAGTGGGCCGGTGCGGACGAGCTACGCGGACGGCGACTGGATCCACCGGGCGAACCGGTCGACGACGCCGCGCGGCCGGTTCTGGCTGACCTTCGGGGTCAGGTCGAGGTCTGGCGTGACGAGGCCTACCTGGAGAGCCGGGGCTCGGAGTCGGTGGTCGGGATCTTCGCGGGCATCACCGGCAAGCTCGTCAGCTCGGATGCGCGCGCCGCCGCGCTTCCGCACGTACCTGGGGTCGTTGAGGGTCCTCATTCCGGGCCTGCCTGGCCCGATGCTGCCGCCCTTCCGGACGCTCAGCCTCGCCGGTCTTCCGCCGCACCGGTTCCTCGTGGGACGCGACCAGATGGCCGTGCGCATCGACGCGGCCGCTCTCGGCAGCGCCATGATGGCGAACGCCAACTTCCCGCCTTCGCGGTGCGACGCGCCGCCCAGCGTGCCGCGCTGGTCCTGACGCAGACCGGGCTTCGGCACGAGGAGATCACGCAGCAGGTCTTCGCGGGCTCGAAGGGTCGCTACATCCCTGGCCCGTACCTGGCTCGGAAGGCGCGGATGACGTCCATCCCGGTGAAGTTCCGGGCCTCGGACATCGAGCCGTTCCTGCCGCCGGGGCTGACGCTCTACCCCCACCTGCCGGGCATCCTCCTGTACAGCGAGTTCGACGAGTTCGACCAGTCCGAGCTCAAGTCGGGGCGCAACATCCGGTACGACGAGACCGGGCTCGCGGTGTTCGTGCGGTGCCCGAAGAAGGGGATCCCCCGGGCGTTCTTCCCGTGGCTGGCGCCCGGAAACCTGATGGCCCAGACCAGCGGCCGCGAAGCGTACGGCTACTCCAAGGTCCTGCAGGGCGTGGACATCCGCGCGGGCCGGGTCCGCGCTCGCGAGGCGAGTCAGGCCGTCCACGAGTTCGACCGGGCAGCGCCGAAGCTCCCCCTGCGGACCTGGCTGATGCGCCGGCTTCCGACTGCATACCTGGCCCTGCTCGGTGCGCCTGTGCGTCTGGTCATGCCGCGGGCCTCGGGGCGACGCCGGCGTGAGGCGCCCGGCCTCCCGATCCCGGTGGTCGGCTGGCTGCGCGTCCGGAACCCCTCGGTGGCGCCGAGCGCCCTGGCGTACCGGCCCCAGGCCTACGAGCTCGATGGGCTGGTCGAGCACCTGATCGACATCTCCTCGATCCGGTGGCGGGCCTGGTACCCGGTCGCCCCGACGCTGACGCTGACCCCGCACGCAGGATCGGCGAGCATCAAGCTGACCACGTACGACTACGGCGTCACCTGGAAGGGGCGCCTCAGCCTGCTGCCCGTGAAGGACCCGGTCGTGCTCGACTACCGGGCGATGACGCGGACGGCCTCCGACAACCGGAAGCTCACGCCCTGACGGCCGCGAACCCTGCGAGCGTCTGCTCGATCCCGTCGTCGTCGACATCGAGGTGCGTGACCAGCCGGATGCAGTCCGCGGCCACGGCGTGGGTCTGGACCCCGCGTTCGGCCAGGAACGCCACGGCGGCGTGTGCCTCGGGCACCGTGACGTAGACCATGTTCGTCTCCGGCTCGCGCACGGCGTACCCGAGCTCGGTCAGCCCCGACCAGAGCGTGCGGCATCGAGCATGGTCGTCGGCGAGCCGCTCGACGTGGTGCTCGAGCGCGTAGATGCCCGCCGCGGCCAGGAAGCCGGCCTGGCGCATTCCGCCGCCCAGGAACTTCCGGAAGCGTCGACCGCGGTGGATCATGTCCGCCGGCCCACAGAGCACCGAGCCGACCGGCGCGCCCAGGCCCTTGCTCAGGCAGAACGTGATCGAGTCGAACTCCTGCACGACGCGAGAGAGCGCCACGCCGCTGCCGACGACCGCGTTGAACACCCGGGCCCCGTCCATGTGCGCGCGCAGACCGCGCTCGGTGCAGCCGGCGCCGATGGCGTCCAGGGCGTCCTGGTCGTAGATCGTTCCGCCGCCGCGGTTGGCCGTGTTCTCGATGCTGACGAGCGTCGCCGGCGCGAAGTGCACGTCGTCGACCCGCACGGCTTCCCAGATGGTCTGGGGTGCGAGCTGCCCGTTCTCGCCCGTCAGCGTCTTGATCTGCACGCCGGAGATGACCGCGGCGCCGGCGGCCTCGTAGTTGAACGGGTGGCTCCCGGCCTCCATCAGGACCTCGTCGCCGGGCTGGGTCCAGCAGCGGATCGCGATCTGGTTGCCCATCGTGCCGCTCGGGACGAACAGGCCGGCCTCCATGCCCGCGAGCTCCGCAGCGTGCGCCTCGAGCCGGTTGCACGACGGGTCGTCGCCGAAGACGTCGTCGCCGATGTCGGCAGACATCATGGCCGCGAGCATGTCGGGCGTGGGACGGGTGACGGTGTCGGAGCGGAGGTCGATCATCGGGGGCTCACCAGGGCGGGTTCGTAGTCGTCGGGAGGGGTCAGGCCGAGCAGCGGCAGGAGCGACGCACCGATGTTGGCGAGACCGGGGCGGGTCACGTCGGTCAGCTGCCACCGGTCGCGGGCGTCGACCAGGATGAAGGGGACCGGGTTCAGCGAGTGCGACGTCCGCGGCACGGGCTGGCCGTCGACGCTCTTCGGGACACCCTGCTTGTCGCGCTGGACCATATCGTCGGCGTTGCCGTGGTCGGCGGTGACGAGCAGGAGCCCGCCGGCCTCGAGCGTGGCTGCGACCAGCTCGCCGACGCACGCGTCCACCAGCTCCATCGCCTGGATGGTGGCGGGGATGTCGCCGGTGTGGCCGACCATGTCGCCGTTCGCGATGTTCAAGCGGACGTGGTCGTAGTCGCCGCTCGCGATGGCGGCGACGGACTGGTCCGTGATCTCGCGCGCCTTCATCAGGGGGGCCTGGTCGAACGGGATGACGTCGCTCTCGATCTCGCTGTAGTGCTCGAGGTCCTCGTCGATCCGACCGGACTTGTTGCCGTTGAAGAAGTAGGTCACGTGCCCGTACTTCTGCGTCTCGCTGACCGCGAAGGTGCGCAGCCCGGCGGCGGCCAGGTGCTCGCCGACCGTGCCCGAGATGGCGGGCGGGTCCACGAGGAAACGCCGCGGGACGTGGTCGTCGCCGTCGTACTGCATCATCCCGGCGAAGCGGGTCTGCAGCGAGCCGGTCTCGATCTCGGCGCGGTGCTCGAAGGCCCGGCTGATCTCGATGGACCGGTCTCCTCGGAAGTTCCAGAACAGGACCCCGTCGCCGTCCTCGATGCGCCCGACAGGGCCGTCCTCGTCCTGGACCACGAAGGCGGGGAGCCACTGGTCGGTCACCTCGGCGTCCTCGGCGTACAGCGCCTGGATGGCCTCGGCCGCCGAGCCGAAGCCGCGCCCGGTGCCGTGCACGTGGCAGTCCCAGCCACGACGGACCATGCCCCACTCGGCCTCGTACCGGTCCATCGTCAGCCGCATCCGGCCGCCACCGCTGGCGATGCGGTAGTCCCGTCCGGTCGAGCCCAGCGCCGCCTCGAGCGCCGCGACGTACCCAAGGGCCGAGCGCTCGTCGACGTCGCGTCCATCGGTCAGCACGTGGACGCGGAGCCGCTGGACACCGTCTCGATGGGCCCGCTCGACCAGCGCGAGCACGTGGTCGATGTGGCTGTGCACGTTCCCGTCCGACAGGAGGCCCAGCAGGTGCAGGGTGCCGCCGTCGGTGAGCCAGCTCCAGGTGTCGCCGAACGCTGAGCCGCTGGCGATGGCCTGGTCCACGAGCTTGGCGCCCTGGTCGAAGACCCGTCCGGCGCCCAGGGCGTTGTGGCCGACCTCGGAGTTGCCCATGTCGGCGTCGCTGGGCAGACCGACCGCCTTGCCGTGGGCGGCGACGGAGACCCATGGGCGCTCGGCCATCAGTCCATCGAGGACCGGCGTGGCCGCCAGGTGCACGGCGTCTCCGGCGTCGTTGGCGCCCAGTCCGACGCCGTCGAGGATGCAGAGGACGACGGGGCCGTCGCGACCCGGGTACCGGGGGAGGGGGGGAAGCGCCATGGCTCGTGGTTAACTCCGGCTGACGCCCCTTCCGAGGTCTTCATGCTCCCGTTGCTCTGGATCGCCTGCTCCGCCAATCCGCCCGGCGTCGATGTCGTGGACCCCTCGGGAGGACAGGCCGGCGACACCATTCGCGTCGTCGGGAACGACCTGCAGGCGGGGGCGACGGCCACGCTCGGCGGCGAGCCCGCGACGGCGGAGGTCAAGGGCCTGACCATGCTCGAGGTGGTCGTCCCGTCGCTCGGCCCTGGGGAGCACGACCTGGTCGTGTCGAACCCCGATGGCCAGAGCGTCACGGTCCCGCGCGCCTTCGCGGTCGCCGCGCCGCAGGCCGACATCGCCATCTGCGCCGGCACCTACACGGCGTACTCGCAGCTCGCGACCAGCCGGAAGCTGATCAAGATCGACCGTCACTTCAAGGGGAAGGACGAGCCCCAGAGCCTGTCGATCGAGTTCTCCGAGATCGCGGCGATCGAGTACGAGGGCCGGCTCCAGGGAGAGGCCTATTGTTCGGCCATCCTGATCAAGCTGACCGACGGGACGCGCGAGGTCTACGAGGACTCCAAGGAGATGGACTTCAAGCAGAAGGCCCAGGAGCTCGCCAACGTCATCGGGGTCCCCGTGGACGTGATTCACGAGGATCAGAAACCCGAATAGTCCTCTGCGGTAAGCTCCGGCACCCCCTGGAGCCCCCCTATGATCCGTGCCGAGCTCGGCCTCATCGGCCTGCTGACCCTCGCCCTTTCTCCGTCCGTCGCGGCCGCCGCGACCGAGTGCGGAGACGACGCATTGGACGCCGGCGAAGAATGAGACGACGGGAACACCGACGACGGCGATGGGTGTGACGCCCGGTGCGACATCGAGCCCGGCTACGACTGCGTCTTCGCGACCTCGTTCGAGGAGGACTTCGACGAGCTCATCGTGTCCGGGGGCTCGGCCGCGAGCTGGTCCACCAGCGGCGACGAGCTCACCGTCAGCCAGGCGAACAACAGCTCGGCCGCGGTCTACCTGACCACCCTCCCCATCGAGGACGTCACGGTCACGTTCGACATGGAGGTGACCTCCAACACCGACGACGACTACTTCGGCTTTGTGGTCGCCTACGACGAGGGCGAGGAGCCGGACGCCCACTGGATCCTGTTCGACTGGCTCCAGAGCACCCAGTCGAACGGAACGTGCACCAGCACCGTCGGTCTGGCCATGAGCCAGGTGACCGGCGACGTCGACGTGCACGATCTCTGGTGTCACACGGGGGCCGTCTCCGAGGTGGCCCGCTCGAGCACGTACTCGTCGACCGGTTGGACGGACAACACCGCGTACACGGTCGAGCTCACCTACACCTCGACGTCGATCGAGGTCTCGATCGACGGCGTCGTCGAGTTCTCGGAGACCGGGCTGTTCCCGACGGGCTGGCTGGGCTTCTACACGAACTCCCAGGACTCGGTCGTCCACACGCTCACCGACCCGATCGGCGACCGGTACTGCCTGACGGGCTCGAGGACGGCGACGAGACCCTGCTGTGGGGTCTGGACGCCGATGACGTCGACAGCGACGGCGACGGCCTCGAGGACGGGGACTAGGTCTCCACCTACGGGACCGACCCCCAGAACGGCGACACGGACGCCGACGGCGTGCTGGATGGCGACGAGGTGACCGCCGGATCCGACCCCCTGGTCCAGGACTCGGACTCAGACGGGCTCGACGACGGCGACGAGGCCTACATCTGGCGGACCGACCCCACCGAGGTGGACACGGACGGCACGGATCCACTGGATCCGAGCGACGACCTGGCGGACCGGGACTCCGATGGACTCACGGACTACGCCGAGGAGAACATCTACGGGACCGACCCCGACGACGACGACAGCGATGACGACGGACTGAGCGACGGGGACGAGGTTGCACTCGGCACGGATCCCCTGGACGACGACGACGGCGAGGAGGTCGACCTGGGCACGGATCCACTGGTCGCGGACAGCGACGGTGGGGGTCTTGCCGACGGGCCGGAGGTCGAACAGGGACGAGATCCGCTGGATCCATCCGATGACCTGGACCCGGGCAGCTACTCCGGTGGCTGGTCGAGCTGCAGCACGCAGCCGGACGTGCCCACGGGCTTCGGGACCCTGGTGCTCCTGGCTCTCGTCTTCGTTCGCCGCCGGGAGGTGGTCTGATGCTGCTGCTCCTGACCTCGGCCGCCTTCGCCCAGGACGTCGTCGCCTCTGGTGACGCCCCCGCCCTCACCAGCCAGCTCTACCGGCCGTCGATCGACGGCAACCGCACGCTGTGGACCGACGACACGACGCGGGCGGACAACGGCTACACCGCCGTTCGCAGCACGCTCAACTACATGGACGACCCGGTCGTCTACACCGCCGCCGACGGGACGCGGACCGAGGTGGTCAGTGGCGTGGCGCAGCTCTCGGTGACCGCCGCGCACACCCGCGGGCCGGTTCGGATCGGCGTGGACCTGCCGCTCCAGCTTCGGTCGTTCAGCGAGACCGAGCCAGGCGAGACCGGGCTCGGAGACCCCGCGCTCGACGTGAAGGTCTCCATCCTGGACCGGGTCGACTACCCCACCGGTCTGGCCGCCACGGCGCGCATGTCGGGACCGTCTCGACGAGTGGGGACGTCACCTGGGAGGTCGCGGCCGTCCTGGACGTCGCCTCGCACATCACCGTCGGGGGCGGCTCGGCCGCTCGGCCCGCCGAGGCGCTCGCGGGGGTGACCCGTCGGCTCAGCGACGCGTTGGTCCTGCGCGTCGGGGCTGGCGCCGGCCTCAACGGCGGCGTGGGTGCGCCTCAGTTCCGCGCGGTCGCCGGGCTGGGCTGGGAGCCTCGCTCGACGGGTGGCGACGCCGACTTCGACGGCGTGATGGACAACCGCGACGGCTGCCCGGACGAGCCCGAGGACATGGACGGCGTGCGCGACGAGGATGGCTGCCCGAGCCCACCGTCGTGCTCATCGAGTTCGAGAACGAGTCCCAGAAGCGGATCGGTGGCGAGTGGAGCCCGGCCGGCGCCGAGAGGACCTGGCACGGCTTCGGCGGCGAGTCCTTCGACCTGTACGGCGGCAGCTATGAGCTGACCTCTGTGAGCCGCGGCTACCAGCAGGTGACGCAGTCGGTCGAGATCCCCGACACCGACACGCACATCGTGCGCGTCTCGCTCGTCGCGCTGCCCGGCAACCTGACCGTTCAGGTCCAGGACGTCCACGGTGAGACGATCGAGGGCGCGGTCTGGCGCTCACCCCAGAACGACTACACCGAGGTCGCCGCGGGCGCCGCGACCGAGCTGGCCCCAGGCACCATCGAGCTGGTGGTGACCGCTCCCGGCTACGAGGCGAAGCAGACGCGGACGAAGATCGGCGCGGGCGCGGAAGAGACCGTGGTCGTGACCCTGAAGAAGTAGGGCCTAGCAGCCGGACCCGTAGAGCCCGATGTCGGTGGTGTGCAGCACGCCCCGGTCGGTCACCTCGAAGACCATCACCCCGCCCCAGTTGCCGCCTCCCTGGCCGACGATGACGTAGCGTTGCTCGCCGACTCGGATCCACGCGCGCTGGGGCATCGGGGGCACGTCCTTGCCGTCGCCGTACTGGTCCTGGAAGGTCGCTTGGACCTCGATCCGCATGGGGCCGGCCAGCACCGACCACAGGCCCATGCCGTCCTCGACGCGCACGCTGTCGTTCCGCGCGGCCGTCCACTCGACCGCGTGGCTGCTCACGTAGATGGCGCCGGGATCCTCGCAGGGTCCGAGCACGACCTTGTTCTCGCTCTCGTCGTCGCAGATGCCGTCGCAGGTGCCGGGCGCGAAGGCGGACCTACCCTCCTCGTTCCACGTGCTGGTGGCGAATGGCTGGACGAACGGGCTGCCCACGATGGGCTCGGGGCTCTTCCCGTCCGTGATGCGGAGCCAGTGCTGCGCGGAGAGCTCCCGAAGCTGGCGCCGGGTGCCGTCGGCGTGGGGGGGCGCGGTGAACCCGTCGGCCTCGCTCAGCGTCCCGAGGAGCATCACGCGGTCGGTCTCGCAGTAGCCGACGAAAGCGGTCGGGTCGGGCTCGCGGTTCCACTGGGGGGACAGGGCGTCACGGCGGTCGGTCCACTGCTCGAGCAGCTCGTCGTCCTGGGTCAGGTGCTGGGCCTCGCGGACCTGGTCGGTCGCCATCCGAAGCGTGACGGCCTCGGTGTCCAGGTACTCGCCGACGACCCAGCCGGTGATGGCGTGCTCGTCCGGCCGGTCCAGGAGCTTGATCTGGAGCATGTCGCCGCGCTCGTCCAGCACCTCGACCGGTGTGTTGATGCGCGCCCAGTGACTCGTGGCCGAGTCGGGCTGTTCGTTGACGTGGAGGGCGAGAAGCGAGGCCTGGACGTAGAGCATGCCCAGCCAGTGTGCACGCCGCGTGCCAGCTCTGGGGCCCCGAAAGCGGCCTGGGATCGACCGCGGGTAGATCGGTCTACTGTCCTGCGTAGCTCTCGAGCTCCTCGAGCATCATCACGGCGGACGTGACCTGGGTCGCCCTCACGAGCCAGTCGGGGATGCTGCCGCCGGGGTCGTAGACGAAGAGCGCCTCGATGACGACGCCCTCGCCTTCCGGTCGCACCAGGTAGTAGCCGTCGTCCCGATCCGGGATGACGCGGTCCGGGTCGATGGTCGGCTGGACCGTCGACTTCTCCCAGGCGTGCTTGATGGCGCCGTCGTCCTCGGTGCGCGTCCACGTGAGCTCGATCTCACGATCGGCGACCCCCGGCAGGGCGTGCACATGGTGGACCCGAGGCTGGCCCTCGTCGGTCTCCCCCGCGTCGGTGGCGGTCGCCACGCTCTCCCAGACGTCGTCGTGCGCGGCGTAGTCCACGAGCACCTTCTCGAGGGTCTCGACGTCCACGTGTGGCCACGCGCAGCTGACGGCCAGGGGCAGGTTGCCGTCGTCTTCGACCGGGCCCCGGGCGAACGAGCAGTGGTCGGTCTCCTTGAGGACCTCCCAGCCGTCACCGGCGAGCGCCAGGCCGACCCAGATCATCCGTTCGCGGTCGCGTAGGCGTGCAGGTCGCCCAGGAAGTCGAGCACGCCGCTGGACTGGAAGGCACGGATCACGAAGCTCGGGACGGACCCGCCGGGCGCGTAGTTGAGCTGGTAGATCAGCGAGACGCCGCCCTTGGGGTGCTCCTGCAGGATCCACTGGCCGTCGTTCGTGTCGGGCAGGACGTTGCCGTCGCCCACGGCCGGCTGGCTGGGAGCCTTCTTCCACCAGTGGGTGATGACCCCGTCCTTCTCCTTCCGGCCCATCAGCTGCACGAGCTCACGATGGTCCAGCGGGGGGCTGTTGTGGACCTGCTTGACCGAGGAGACGCCGTCCTCCTCGCTCGTCACAGTGCTCTCGATGATCAGCCCGAAGATGTCGTCGTGGATGCCCACGTCGCCCAGCAGCTGGTCGATCTCTTCGACGGTCTGCTCGGGCCAGTGGCACTCGACCTGGACCGGTCCGATCCCGGACGCCGCCTCGGGGCCGACGTACGCGGTGCAGCCGTTGTCGGACTTGTTCTTCTCGTAGTCCGCGGGTGCGGCCAGCGCGGCGGTCATCATCCAGAGCATGGAAGCCTCCTCGCGGACGCTAACACCGCGAGGACCCGGTAGACTCCGGCGCCGGAGGTGCTGTGGGTCGAGCGGTCGTCATCGGGGGTGGCATCACGGGAACGCTCACCGCGTGCGAGCTCCTTGCCGACGGCTGGGACGTCGTGGTGGTCGAGGGCCAGCACGTCGGCGCCGGCTCGAGCAGTCGCACCGCAGCGGGGATCCGCCAGCAGTTCTCCACGCGTGAGACCGTGCTCGGCATGCGCTACTCGGTCGGGGTCTACCGCGACTGGGCCGAGACGATGGGCGGGGGCGGCGAGCCCATCCAGCAGAACGGCTACCTGTTCCTCTACGACACCGAGGGCCAGTGGGAGGCCGCGCAGGCTCGCGTGGCGGACCAGCACGCGTGGGGGCTCACCGAGGTCGAGGCGCTCAACGCCGCCGAGGTGGCCGACCGCTTTCCCTTCGTCGACGCCGACACGATCCTGGGTGGCACGCACTGCCCGACCGATGGCTTCCTGCGTCCCGAGGTCGTCTACAACGAGGCGGCAACCGCGCTTCGCATGCGAGGCGGCGAGCTCCGCCAGAACGCCATCGTCACGGGGGCTGAGCACGCCGGAGGTTGCCTGGTGGCGGTCCAGACCTCGAAGGGGCGCGTCGAAGGGGACGTCTTCGTCGACGCCACGAACGCCTGGACCCGTCGGGTCGGGCCGCTTCTCGGTGGGCTCGATCTCCCCGTCGCCGCCTACAAGAGGTACCTCTGGTTCCTCGAGCGGGGGGACGCCATGAGTCCCGCCGAGCTGATGGCGATGCCGCTGACCATCGCGCCCAGCGGCACGTACTGCCGGCCCGAGAACAGCGGCTCGCTGATGGTTGGGTGGAAGCACAGCGCGCCGGACGTCTCCGCGGACTTCACCTACGAGGACCAGGACGCGGTCGAGGCGGCCCACAGCCACAAGTCGGGCATCGACGCCCGGCCGTTCGAGGCCTGGATGGCGCTCGCCGAGGTCCTGCCGCCGGTCGGGGAGTTCGCGGGCATCGTCGCGACCACCGCCGGCTTCTACGGCACGACGCCGGACCACAACCCGTTCCTGGACGTCGACCCCCAGGTGCCGAACCTGATCCGGCTCGTCGGGTTCTCGGGCCACGGGGCCATGTTCGGACCCTTCGCGGCGCGTGTGGCCGCATGCCTGGCGCAAGCCGGGCGCTCAATAGACTCGGTCGAGGTCCTGGGAGAGGACGCCGAGCTGGCCTCGTTCCGCATCGGGCGGCCGTTCTCGCACGGCGAGTCGATGGTGATCTGACAGGCGGCTGCAAGAGCGAAGACACTCATCGCCGACAATGTTGGCCGCGGAGGTTCAACCATGCTCTGGCTTTTGGCTTCGTTCTCGACCGCGCACGCTGCGTGCGGCGACGGCATCCTCGACTCTGGCGAGATCTGCGACGACGGCAACACGGACGTGTTGGACGGCTGCAACGCCTCGTGCTTGCCGGAGACGGGATGGGAGTGCGCACAGGCGGACTTCAACCTCGACTTCACCGAGCAGATGACCGGCACGCCGGAGGCCGACTGGATCCTCTCGGGCGACGCACACCGGGTCCACCAGACCGAGAACGCGGCCCCCTCGGTCTACATGACCAACCTGCCCATGACCGGGACGACGCTCGAGTTCGAGATCGAGGTCGCCGACGAAGGCGACGACGACTTCATCGGGTTCGTGATCGGGTACCAGGAGGGCGACTTCGACGCGCTCGGTGCCGAGTACGTGCTGGTCGACTGGAAGCAGAGCGACCAGGACATGACCACGTGCACCGCGACCGAGGGCATGGCGCTCTCGCAGGTCGACGGTCGGATCCTCTCGCCGATCGACGCGTACTGCCATCGCGACGCCGTGGCCGAGGTGAACCGCGCCACGAACTACAGCGCGTCCGGGTACGAGGACGAGACCAGCTACAGCTTCGTCGTCGAGTACGACCGCGACTCGATCGACGTCTGGGTCGACGGCACGCTGGAGTTCAGCGAGACGGGGAGCTTCCCCATCGGGCGCCTGGGGCTCTACGCCGGCAGCCAGGCTGGCATCGACGTCGAGCTGGTCTCGCCGCTCGACATCTCGATCTGTGCGCAGCTCGACACGGACGGGGACCGGGTCTTCGACCTGGACGAGGACATCGACGGGGACGGGGACCTCGACAACGACGACACCGATGGGGACGGCATCCCCGACTACCTCGACACCGATGATGACGGTGACGGCGTCAAGACGCGCAAGGAACAGCTCTGGTCGAACACGCCCGAGGAGCAGGACAGCGACGAGGACGGCATCCCCGACTACCTGGACGACGACGACGACGGCGACGGCATCCCGACCTTCGACGAGCAGGGCCAGGACACCGACGGCGACGGCACGCGCGATCACCTGGACACCGACGACGACGGCGACTCGATCCCGACGATCGACGAGCGCGGCGACACCGACGGCGACGGCCTGCCCGACTGGGTGGATGCCGACGACGACGGCGACGGCCTGTCGACGCTCGAGGAGATCACCGTCTTCGGCACCGACCCGAAGGACCCGGACACCGACGGCGGCTCGGTCTGGGACGGCGAGGAAGTGGACCGGGGGACCGATCCGCTGGACGCCTCGGACGACATCGACGAGCCCGTCGACACCGATCCCCCCGAGGACACCGATCCTCCCGAGGACACCGATCCGCCGGTCGACAGCGAGCCGGAGCTCGACACCGGTGACACCGCCGTCGAGGACGTTGGAGGCGGCTACCGCGGCGGTGGTGGCCTGGGCTGCGCGAGCACCACGACGGGTGCGGGCGCCCTGCTCGGACTGTTCGGCCTCGCGCTCTTGGGAAGGCGTCGCCGAAGCCGTTAGGAGGCGCTCCCTGACAGGAGTGCCCCGATGTCCGAGCTCGCCCCCGACTCCCAGCTTCCGGCGCTCTCGAACGAGGAGCTCGCGTTCGCGTACGAGCAGGCTGTCCGCAGCCGCTCGACCGAGGAGCACATCGTCCGGCTCGCCTCACGCGGCGAGGTCAAGTTCGCCATCTGGGGGCCCGGCGAAGAGGTCCACGGCGCCGCCACCGCGCTCGCGCTGAAGAAGGTCGGGCTCACGCCTGAGAACTTCGGGATCGTCCCGCACTACCGGTCGGGCTGCATGATCGCGACCTGGTGCGCGCTCAACGGGTACGGCGACTTCACGCGCACGATGCTGCGCCAGCAGTTCAGCAAGGACACCGACCCGATCTCCCGCGGGCGGCAGATGGTCTACCACCTGGACCTGCCGACGATGGGTGTGTTGCCGGTCCAGTCGCCTGTCGGGATGCAGCTCGGCAAGGCCGCCGGGTACGCGCTGGGCATGAAGAAGAAGGGCGAGCGCGGCGTGGCGATGGGCATCATCGGCGACGGCACGAGCGCCGAGGGCGACCTCCACGATGCGATGAACGCCGCCAGCGTCTGGCAGGTGCCGGTCGTGCTCATGGTCACCGACAACGGCATCGCCATCAGCACCACGCCCGACGAGGGCCGCGGCATCAAGAGCTTCGAGAAGTACGCCGAGGGCTTCGGCATCCGCTTCTTCAGCTGCAACGGCGGCGACTTCACCGAGACCTACGAGACGACCGTCGAGGCGCTCCAGTACGTGCTCGACGAGCAGAAGCCGATCTTCTTCCACGTGCACTCGCTGCCTCGCTTCAACGGGCACAGCAGCGCCGCCGACATGACCTTCGATCTGAAGCAGGCCGACCCGCTCGTCGCCTGGGGTCAGGAGCTCGTCGCCGCTGGCGTGCTGGAAGACGCCGACATCATGAAGCGGGTCGAGGGAACGGGCCGCGACTTCTTCGGTCACCACGACCTGGGCCGCATCATGGGCCGCGCCGACGAGGACATCCGCGCGGTGTTCGACGAGGTCCGGGCCGAGCCCGATCCGCCTGATGAGAGCGTGCTCGAGCACATCCGCCCGCCGCTGCCCGCCGTCGTCGAGTCGACCGCCCAGGCCGGCGAGACGAACATCACGTACGGCGCCGCCATCCGGTCCGCGCTGGACCACGTCCTGGCCTCGGGCAGGGGCGTCATCCTCGGCCAGGACGTCGCCAAGCTGGGCGGCGTCATGCAGGCCACCGCCGGGCTCCACAAGAAGTACCCGGACCGCGTCATCGACGCGCCGCTGAACGAGCCGCTCATCCTGGGCACGGCCACGGGCCTCGGGCTGCACGACGACCTGCACGCGCTGCCGGAGATCCAGTTCGGCGACTACTCGCTGAACGCGTTCCACTGGCTCGTCTACCTGGGCACCATGTGGTGGGCCTCGAACGGCCAGACCACCAGCCGCCTGACGCTGCGTATGCCCACCGACCCCTTCGGCGGCGGCGCCGTGTACCACTCGATGTCGGTCGACGGGTACTTCACGCCGATCCCCGGCCTCGTCATCCTGATGCCGAGCACCAGCTGGGACGTCTACGGCCTGCTGCGGACCGCGTCCGAGTACGACGGCCCCGTCGTCTGCCTCGAGCCCAAGTGGATGTACCGCCAGAGCCTGGGCCCGGCGTTCCCCGGCGAGCCGACGGACGACGAGAGCGTCAACAAGATTAAGAAGGCCGTCATGCGCGGCGAGATCCCGGACATCGACGCGGACCTGCGGGTGCCGTTCGGCAAGGGCGTCATCCGTCGCCCGGGTCGGGACGTCACCGTCGTGGCCTGGGGTCGGGCCGTCTGGACCGCGATGAGCGCCGCCAAGGTGCTTGCTGGCCAGGGCATCGACTGCGAGGTCATCGACCTGCGCACGCTCGTCCCGCCGGACATGGACCTGGTGCTCGAGAGCGCCGGTCGCACGGGCCGCCTGCTGGTGGCCGCCGAGGACCGGAACTTCGCCGGCTTCGTCCGCAGCATCCAGGGCGCCGCCATCGAGGCCATCCCCGGCCTGCCGACGCGAGCGCTCGGCCAGAAGAACATCCCCGGCATCGCCCAGAGCCTGAAGCTCGAGGCCGCGACGATCCTGACGGACAAGGACATCGCCGCCGCCGCGCACGAGCTGATGGAGGTCGAGCTGTCGGGCAAGAAGAGCTGGAGCTTCGTTCCCCCGCGGTTCTTCGTGTCTTGACCGGCCCTGTCGTGGTCTGGCTCCTGGCCTGCACCGGCGGCGAGCCGGAGCTGGAGCCGCACTTCGACGCCCCCGATAGCGCCGGCACGTTCACGCCGGTGACGACCGACGGGCTGATCCCGGGCTCGACGCTGGATCTGCCCGTCCAGCTGTGGTGGCCCTCACTCGACACAGACCGGGGGAGCATCGCCGAGTACGACGGACTGCTGACCGGAGACGCGCGCACCCAGGGCGACGTGTCCTGTGAGGCCGGGTCGCTGCCCGTGGTCGTGTTCAGCCACGGCAACACCGGCATCCGCTGGCAGTCCATCTTCCTGACCGAGCGCCTGGCCGCGCACGGCTACGTCGTCGTCGCGCCCGACCACGTGTTCAACACGCTGACCGACATCGACGACGAGCGGCGGGACGAGATTGCCATCCGTCGGCCCCAGGACGTCGACGACGCGTTCGAGTGGGCCCTCGAGCAGCCCGAGGTCGCCGACTGTGTGGACCCCGAGGCGGGGTACGCCATCATCGGCCACAGCTTCGGCGGCTACACCTCGCTGGCCATCTCGGGTGCGCTCGTCGACGTCGAGGGCCTGGCCGCGGACTGCGAGACCGGCGACGACGAGTTCCTGTGCGATGTGTCGCCCTACGCCGATGGGCCGTGGTGGGACGGCTCGGACGCGCGCGCCTGGGCGAGCATCCCCCTGACGCCGGTCGGCCGCGACGAGTTCGGCGAGGGGCTGGCCGAGGTCGCGGTCCCCACGCTGGTGGTCGGCGGCGACCGGGACGACGTCACCAGCATGGACGAGCAGATCCTGCCGATCTGGGAGGGGGTGCCCGACGCCGAGCTGGCGACCGTGCGGAACGCCGGCCACTTCAGCTTCTCGGTCATGTGTGACCTCACGAGCGCCGCGAACGGCTGCGAGGACGACATGCTGCCGGTCGAGCAGGTGCACGAGCTCACCAACGAGCTGACCCTGTCGTTCCTTGGCGATGTGCGCGGGTTCGACGCCGGCTGGCCCCCCGAGAGCGCCGATGTCACCTACGAGTAGGGGAACCGGGGGTCAGGGGCCGTCGCCGATGACCGAGGCCGAGCCGCTGTTCCCGTCGTAGTCCGTGATGGTGAACGTGAACGTGTACTCGTCCGCCGACGGGCAGCTGGTGCCGAGCTGATCGTCGGTCGCCGTGCCGACGCAGCCACCGCTGCCGTCGTCGCAGACCAGGAGCTCGGACTCCTTGACCACGTTGCCGTCGCGCTCGACGGTCACCAGGTGGAAGGTCCGCGGCACGTTCCCGAGCCCCTGGGGGTCGCTGTACGTGGCGGCGAAGTTCCAGCCGTAGAAGGTGTCGCCCGTCGTGTGCTCGCTGCACTCGGCGACGGCGTCGGTCACCATCGGAGAGACCCCGTCGTCGACGGTCCCGCCGCTGTCTCCGGGGTTGCCGGAGTCGGTGGCGATGGAGTCCTTGTTGGTGCAGCCAAGGGCCACGAGCAGCGCGATCATGCGAACCTCCAGGAGATGCGGGAGCCTAACCGGTGATGACGTCGGTGCGCCGAGCCCTGAGTGTGGTGGCGGGCCTCGCCGTGCTCGCCGTGCTGCTGGTGGTCTGGCAGCGTGAGGCGCTCCTCCACCAGCTGCGAATCCAAGGGCGCCGCGGCGCGCTGGCGTGGCAGGCCGACAGCGTCTGGTACACGGTCTCCGCCGAGCACCGTCGGCGCCGCGTGTGGACCGGGGTCGACGCCTTCTTGCGCGACGGGCTCGAGTTCGACGAGCTGGACGACGGACTGGGCCTGGCGCGCATCCGCTACCGACGCGATCCGAACCCGAACGTGCACGAGCTGGTGGTCGCTCGCGTCGAGCCCGAGCTGTGGGACTTCCGGGTGGTGGCGCGCGAGGACTTCGCGCGGGTGCCGATCCAGGAGCTGGGACAGGGGTACTCGCTGGCCGTGAACGCCTCGTTCTTCTCGGACGAGGCGCCGGTCGGGCTGGTGCTCCAGGACGGGGAGGTCCGGGTGCCCCAGGGGACGGCTCGGGCCGCTCACTTCCTCGTCGATCGGATCCGAGGCCCCCGCATCGAAAACGTGAAGATGACCTCGCTCGAGGGGATCGAGCACGCCGTCCAGGGCTTCCCCGCGGTGATGAGCGACGGCGAGACGTTCAGCTACATGCGCTACGGCGGGCGTGGGTTCGCGGTGCACGACCTTGCTCGCCGGACGGCGGTCTGTGTCGATCGCGACGACGCCGTGCTGATCGTCGTGACCGACTCGCTGACCAACGGGCTGACGCTGAACGAGCTGGCCACCGTGCTGGGCGGCCTGGGCTGCGTGGACGGCATGGGCTTCGACGGGGGCTCGAGCACGGCGCTGGTGGTCAACGCCGGCGACGAACAGATCCTGGTGCCGAGCCGCGACGGCATCCCGGTCGTGATCGGTCTGACCCCCAAGCTGTGAGCTCCTCGCCGCGCTGAAACCCCGCGGTCAGGCGAGAATCGCTCTCACAGAGGTGCTCATGCTGCTGCTCGTCGCGCTGCTCGGTTGTGGAGACAAGGACCCGCCCCAGGACTCGGCCATCGTCGAGGCCGACGCGGACATGGACGCCGACAGCGACACGGACTCGGACGCCGATGCGGACACCGACGCCGACAGCGACGCGGACTCGGACGCCGACACCGATCCCACGTACGACGCGGACATCGTCCCGCTGTTCGAGGCCAACTGCACCGACTACGGCTGCCACCTGAACCGCGAGTCGATCAACAGCCTGGATGCGACGGTTGCCTATGGCTTCCTGACCACCGAGATGTCCGAGGACATCCCGTCGATGCCCAAGGTGGATCCTGGCGACCCGGAGAACAGCTACCTGTTCCTGAAGCTCGAAGGCACGCACGTGGATGCCGGCGGTGCCGGGGCCCGGATGCCGAAGGGCCAGGACCCGCTCAGCGCCGAGGAGCTGGCGCTGGTCGAGGCCTGGATCGACGCTGGAGCGCCGGAGAACTAGCCCGACGCCGGCTGGGTCAGTTGACGAGCGCGCCGATCGCCGGGGCCCGGAGCATCACGCGATCCTCACCGGGCAACCGGACCTTTCGCAGGAGGCCGGCGGTCATCAGCTGCGTGTCGAGCTCGGGCTCTTCCTTCAGCGGCTCGCCCGAGAGCAGCTCGTCGAGGCGACCCGAGAGCCACGTGTCGGCGCGGACGATGTCCACGGCCTGGCGGATCTCGACGGCCAGCGGGCCCATGCTGCGGATCAGCCCGTCGCGAGTGCGCGGGACGCCGCCCTGCTCGCGAGCGCCCTTGCCCACGGCGTCGACCACGGCGGGGATGCCTCCGGAGAAGCGCGCGGCGCTCTCGAGGGTCTGACGTGGGGAGGCTCCGGATCGGGAGATGAGCGCGGCGGCGGCCTCGGCCTCGCCGAAGTCGGCCAGGGGGACGCGAGCGGCGTTGTCCAGCGTCATCGCCGGCACGTCCATGCTCGCGGCGAGCAGCATCGTGGCCTTGCGATCGTGGGGGTACCAGCCGACGAACTCGGACCAGATGCGAGACAGGTCCTCGAGGGCCTCGAGCGGCAGGTACTCGGCGCCGTGTCCGAGCAGCGCCACGGCGGCGCCACGCTCGGCGAAGCGCTCCTGGGCGTCCATCAGGAGGTCCAGCGCGACGGTCCGGAAGCCGATCCGGCCCGCGACCATCGGGACGACGCGCTCGTTCCACTGATCGGAGGCGAGCTGAGAGAGGATCTGCAGGATGAAGTGCCAGGCCTCGGGGGCGTTCCGGCCCTTCAGCGGGCGGAAGCTGACCGTACGGCAGCCGACGGCGGGCTCTCCGATCGCGAGATCGAGCGCCAACTCCTCGAGGAATCCTTGAGGGGCGGACCACCGAGGGGTCATCAGGATCATCGGCTCAAGGCGGCGAAGATGCGTCCGGACCTTGCGCGCCGTGCGCCCGCGAAGGGCGGCCTCGAGGAAGTGCTGATCCGGGTCGAACGTGCTGCGACGCGGGGTCGCGTGCATCTGCATCCTGCGAGCGACACGGGACATGGGGCGGACCTCTACCTGTGGAGAGAACGAAAGTAGATCGCTGCCCTTGTTGTGTCAAGAGCACTCTTGAGGGCCGACATCAGGGTTTGCTGGTTATCATCCGCCCGTGAGCCGCCCCCCGCGCCACAGCCTGATCCCGAACGCCAACAATGTGCGCATCCTTGCGCGCTTGCTGGAGCTCGTCGCCCAGGGGGTCCGCGAGCCGCGGGCCATCGCCGAGGTCTTGGACTGCGAGGTCCGGACGGTGCACTACTACACCCAGGCCGGGGACTGGCTGTCGCTCCTGGAGACGGACGAGCGGACCCATCGCCCGTTCCTCACGCGGCTGGGCATGGAGTACGTCTACGCGGGGAAGAACCGCCCCCGCGTGTACGCCAAGGCCGTCTGGAACAACGAGTTCGTGCGCCAGATGATGGACGGCCGGCGGGTGCTGCCCGAGACGGCGATCATCGCCCGCTTCATCCAGCAGGCCGTGCCCGACATGGCCGAGAGCACGGCACGCCGTCGAGCCACTGCGGTCCGCTCGCTCCTCGAGCCGGCCATGCGCTACCCCGCGCCGGCAAGCCCCCCGGATCAGCTCTCGCTCGACCTGGGCCTGCAGAGCGCGCCGACACCCACCGAGCCGCCGCTCGATCTCTCGGTCGGGGTCGAGGGGTCCCCGGACGTCTACCGGGTCGTCCTGCGCGCCTTGCTGGATCACGGCGAGTTGTCGCTGTGGCACATCCGCGCCCTGCTCGACCGCGCGGGGGGGACTGAGTGCCCGGTCGCTCCGTACGTCGACCTGGCCATCGAGCGAGGAGACGCCTGGCGAGTCGGAGACCGTGTGGTCGTCAGCTGGGGTGCCGTCTGGCGACGCGAGCTGGCCGACACCGTCGCCGGCGTGGCGCTGTCGGATCCCGGGTACCGCGCCTACCTGACGCTGCTGCGCCAGGCGGCGGCCGGCGATCCGGGCGCGGCCATGGACTACATCCGCGAGAAGGAACGCTACGCGGCCTGGGACAAGCGCATCTTCGGCGTCGAGACCCGCCCCGATCGGCTGGCGGCGGACCTCGACCGGGTGCTGCTCGGCCGCCCGATCGATGCGTTCCCCCTCGCCGGCGAGACCGGACCCGAGCCGGCTCCGGCGACCGGCTCGTTCCTGGGTCTGTCCACGGACGAGGGTCTGGTCATCGCGCTCCCGCCCACGCTGCACGAGCTGACGCGCGGCGTGTCAGGTGTGAACGCCGAGCTGGAGCGAGCTCGTCAAGGGAGCGGGGGCCGGCTGCCGTCGCACCTCGATCGGCGTGAGCTGGTGCACGGCGGCCTGTTCCATCCGGGCGAGCCTCGCGGTCGGGCTGTCGCGGACCGGATCACGCTGCGCTGGCGGGCGCTGTCGCACGTGCCCCACCTGACGCTCGTCACCGCCTTGCTGGTGCTCCATCGGAAGCGAAGGGGAACCGTCCAGGTCTTCGTCCGGGACGCCAAGCTCGAGCTCAAGTTCGGGCGCCGCAACCTGGGTGACCTGCTGTTCCTGCTGGACGAGTTCTGCAGCGAGCAGGGCTGGCTCGTGACGCGACGTCCTCGGGCGGGGCTCCCGGGCTCGTCGCTGGCCGCCGTGCTCGAGGCGCTCGGGGTCGCCGTCCAGCTGGACTCCCTGCTGGTCCTGGACGAGACGTTCTTCGTCCGATTGCAGGCCGACGCCGAGGATCGGGAGCTGTACGACCACCTGCTGCCGCTCGGCGATCGGCTCGCCGCGTTCTTGGAGGAGTGGCGCCCGGAGGCGTGACGGGTGGACAGGACCTGAAAAGCCGGAGGTGTTGGGCCCACACACCAGTGGGACGGTCCAGAGAATGAACATCTCCTTGCTTCTCGGTCTACCTCTCGTCTTCTCTCTCGGCTGCGACAAGGACGACGTCCCGGCCGACTCCGGGGTCGAAGCCGACGCCGACGCCGACGCCGACGCCGACAGCGACAGCGACAGCGACTCCGACGCCGACTCGGATGCCGACTCCGACTCCGACGCCGATGCCGACACCGACTCGGACACCGACACGGATGTGGACCCGTCCGACAACGACGGCGACGTCATCGTGACCGAGGTGCTCGCGGACCCCTCCGCCGTCACCGACAGCAAGGGCGAGTACTTCGAGATCTTCAACACCACCGAAGAGGACATCAACCTGAAGGGCTGGAAGTTCGAGGACAACGACGGCGACAGCTTCTCGGTCGGCTGGAACTTCAAGGTCAAGGCCGGTCAGTACCGGAGCCTGGGCGTCGACAGCGACTCCGCCACCAACGGCGGCGCGGACATCGACTTCGCCTACAGCCGCTCGAAGATGGAGCTCGACAACGACGCCGACGAGATCCTGCTCGTCATGGACGGCGAGACCATCTTCGACCTGGAGTACACGACCAGCTGGGACCTGAGCTCGGGCTCGGCGCTCCAGCTCGACAGCGACTCGCACACGGCCAGCTCGGCTGGCGACAAGGACTACTGGTGCGACGCCACCGAGGAGCTCTCGGGCGGAGACGAGGGCACGCCCAGCGACGACAACGAGTGGTGCAGCTCGGTCGACCATGACGGCGACGGCTACTCCGAAGACGACGGCGACTGCGACGACGACGACAGCACCAGCTCGCCCGGCGGCACCGAGACCTGGGATGGCGTCGACAACGACTGTGACGGCTCGGTCGACCAGATGGTGGTCGACGACATGGCGGCCGGCGTCTTCGAGGCCGACAACGCCGGGTACTACAGCGCGCTGGGCTGGAAGGGCCTCGCGCAGGGCGACGTCGATGGCGACGGCGACACCGAGCTGCTCGCGGGCAACGTGATGGAGGGGTACAGCGGCGGCTCCTACTACTACGGCGCCGTCTGGTCTTTCGACACCAACGACTACGGCGACAGCGGTGACTTCTCGGACTTCGAGGAGGCGTACTTCGAGGGCGACAGCCAGACGTACTTCGCGACGCTGCCGTACACGCTGGGCGACAACGACGGCGATGGCCAGGTCGACGTGGTCATCACGGGCGGCAACTACAACGCCAACACCGGCGTGGGGCTGTACCTGGGCGGCAGCGGCATCAGCGGCATCAGCGGCGACTTCGAGCGCGATGACGCCGACCTGCAGATCGACGGCACCGGGTACCAGTACGCCTACTACGGGTACGGTCCGGCGCTCCTGAACGACGTGGACGTCAACGGCGACGGCGTCGACGAGATCGTCGTGGGCGACCCCTACCACTACAGCTGGGGCGGGGGCGGCGGCGCCACCTACACGAGCACCGTGAACATCTTCGACGTCGACGGCTTCTCGAGCGACCTCGACCTCGAGGACGCTGGGTTCATCGCGGACGCCGACGACGGAAACGACCGCCTCGGCAACAACCTGGCGGGCGCGGACGTGGATGGCGACGGCTACGGCGACGTGGCGGTCAGCGCCGAGTCCAACGACAACGGCGGCAGCAACGCCGGCTCGATCTACCTGGTGCTCGGCTCGGCCTCGTTCGAGGACGAGGACAGCATCGACGACGTGTACGACCTGCGCATCGACGGCAACAGCGGTGACCTGTTCGGCCAGGGCCAGATCCTGCTCGAGGACATCGACGGCGACGGCACCATCGACCTCGTCGCGGGGGCCCCGACCCAGGAGGAGGCGTACCTCTTCTACGACGTCGGCTCGCTCTCCGACACCGACACGGCCGTAGCCGACGTGACGTTCGACAGCTCGAGCGGCGACTCCGATGCCTACGGGTTCGGCCTGTCGCTCGGCGACTTCGACGGCGACGGCGGGACGGACCTGGCGGTCTCGGCGCCCGGGTACATCGGCAGCTACGGCAGCTACTACTCGACGGACGACGGTGAGGTGTTCCTGTTCGACAGCGCCACCATCGCCGGCGGAGGCAGCATCGCGACGTCCTCGGCGGACGGTGTGCTCCAGGGTCCCTCGTCGGCGTCGTTGTTCGGCTTCGGCCTGACCTCGGGAGACTGGGACAGCGACGGAGCCGACGATCTGGCCATCACGGCGCCGAACGAAGGCAACGGGACGCTGTATTGGGTGACTCTGCAGTGATTCGCGGGTAGAACGCAGCGATGTTCCGCGACCGGCTCAAGAAACGACTGAAGCGTGCGCTCGGGCGAGAGGCTCCCGCGCCGGCGCCTGCTCCCGTCGTGAAGCCGGCTCCCCAGCCGGTCGTACAGCCGCCCGTCGTCGAGGCCTCCGATTCGGCTCCCCTTTTGAAGGTCGTCGAGGCCCCTGTCGAGGAGGCCCCTGTCGAGGAGGCCCCTGTCGAGGAGGCCCCTGCGCCCGCCGGCTTCTCCTTCGCCGCGCTCGCCGCCCAGGCCGCCACCGGCGATCTCGGCGACGCGCGTCATGCCGACCAGTCGGGGACCGATATCGAGGCCTATCGAGAGAGGGCGCGGGTCAACGGGCGAGAGGTCGACCTCGCCAGCGAGGGCCGGAACGTGGCCGCCGATGGCGTCGAGTTCATCGGGCCGGTCGACAACGAGAGCTCACGCGCGGCCGCGTCGGGCGAGGTCCTGGCCATCGATCAGGAGGAGTGCATCTCCTGCGGCACCTGCGTCGAGCAGACCGAGGACGTGTTCTTCCTCGGCGAGGACGACAAGCAGGGCGAGGAGATCAAGGCCGAGGTCCTGAAGCAGGAAGGCCCGATGGACCTCATCCAGGACGCCATCGACGCCTGTCCGGTCACGTGCATCCACTGGCTCGACGGCCAGGAGCTCGAAGAGCACCACAGCCACGGCGGCTTCGAAGGGAAGTAGGCTCCGGGCGTGTCCCGGGTCAACCTCGCGCTGCGTCTGTCCGTCCTCGTGACGCTGTCGATCGTCGTCTCGATGATCGCAGTGGACTGGGTGCTCGGCCTGACGGACCCCACGGACCGACGACCCGCCCTGCTGCTGTTCGTGGGGCTCGCGCTGTCCGGTGGGTTGGTGTTCGCGATGGCGCTCGATCGGATGGTCGTCCGACCCGTCCAAGCGACCATCGACCAGGTCCGGCGCGCCTCCGAGGACGGCTGGACGCGCCCCATCGAGCCGGTCGGCGGCCCCGAGTTCCAGGAGCTCGGAGGAGCGCTCGAGGTCCTGCGCAGCGACCTGGTCGCCGAGCGGGAACAGCTCGAGAAGCGCGTCGAGGAGCGCACCGAGGCCCTGCGTCGGGCGGAGTCCAAGCTGGCCGAGCAGGCCCGTCTCGCGGCCGTCGGTCAGCTCGCGGCGGGGGTCGCGCACGAGGTCAACAACCCCAACGCCGTGGTGCTGAGCCGCGTGGGGTACCTGCTCTCGGTCGCGGACGACGAGGGCCTCGATCCGGACGTCATCGACGACCTGGCCGTGATCGAGCACCAGTCCCGGCGGGTCGCCAAGATCGCCGGGAGCCTGCTCCAGTTCGGTCGGACGTCCACCGCCGGGCGGACCGAGGTGCCCATCCGCGAGGTCCTGGAGCTGACCCGTGAGCTGCTGTCCCGGCGCGCCGATCAGAGCGGGGTTTCCTTGGTCGTCGAGGGGGCCGAGGTGGGCCTCCAGGCCGACCGCGACCAGCTCGAGCAGGTCGCGTTCAACCTCACCCAGAACGCGCTCGAGGCGACGACCGAGGGCCGGGTGGTGCTCCGAACGCTGCCCGATGGCTTCCAGGTCGAGGACACGGGCGCCGGCGTCGACGAGGACGTCATCGCGCGCATCTTCGACCCGTTCTTCACCACGCGCGGCGTGGGCGGGGGCACCGGCCTCGGGCTGTCGGTCAGCTATGGCATCGTGTCCGAGCACGGCGGGGCGATCGAGGTCGACTCGACCCCTGGCCGCGGCAGCACCTTCACCGTCCGGCTCCCCGCATGAGCGCCACGATCCTCGCCATCGACGACGAGCGAGAGCTGCTCGCATCGATCCGGAAGATCCTCACGCGCGCCGGCTACCACGTGGTCTGCGCGTCCTCGGGCGAGGAGGGGTTGCTCCTGCTCCAGCGCGACGAGGTGCCGGACCTCGTCCTGACCGACCTGATGATGCCTGGGCTGGGCGGGATGGACGTCCTGCGCAGCCTGAAGCGTCGCCACGGCGAGACCCCCGTCATCCTGATGACGGCCTATGCGACGGTCGAGAACGCCGTCCAGGCGGTGCGCGAGGGGGCCTACGACGTCCTGACCAAGCCGTTCTCTCCCGACCAGCTGCTGGTGGTCGTCGAGCGGGCGGTGGAGCGACGTCGGCTCCATGCGGAGAACCGGGCGCTCCGGGCTCGGCTCGGCCGAGGAGAGGCCGACGGGGTCAGCGGGATCATCGGCGAGTCGGCTCCCATGGAGCGTCTGCGCGAGCTCTTGCGCCGGGTCGGCCCGACCGAGCTGTCGGTCCTGATCACGGGCGAGTCCGGCACAGGGAAGGAGGTCGTCGCTCAGGCGCTGCACAACGCCAGCCGGCGCTCGAAGAAGGCGTTCGTCCCGGTCGACTGCGCCGCCATCCCGGCCAACCTGATGGAGAGCGAGCTCTTCGGCCACGAGCGCGGGGCCTTCACCGGCGCCAGCGGTCGGCGGAAGGGTCTCGTCGAGGCCGCTCACGGTGGCACGTTCTTCCTCGACGAGATCGGCGAGATGCCGATGGAGCTGCAGGTGAAGCTGCTGCGGCTGCTCCAGGAGCGCGAGTTCCGGCGGGTCGGCGGCACCGAGATGACGTCGGTGGATCTTCGTGTGGTCGCCGCTACGAACCGGCCCCTGACCGAGATGGTGCGTAGCGGCGGCTTCCGCGAGGACCTGTTCCATCGGCTCAACGTCGTGCACCTGCACCTGCCGCCCTTGCGCGAGCGACCCGAGGACGTGCCCATCCTCTTGCAGCACTTCGTCGAGCGCTTCACGCTGGAGACCGGACGGCCCGCGCTCCGCCTGTCGACCGATGTGATCGACGCGCTGACCCGCTACGCCTGGCCGGGGAACGTGCGCGAGCTCGTGAACTGCGCCCGGTTCGTGGCGAGCCTGGCCCCGGGCCCCGAGGTCCGCCTGCTCGATCTGCCGCCCCGCTTGAAGGGCGTGCCGCTGGGTGGCTCGTCGGCCGCGCGACCCAGCGCCCCGGGCGGAGACGCCGCGCCCGTCGCGATCCGCTACGACATGCCGTACAAGAAGGCCAAGCGGATGTGGCTCGAGGTCTTCGAGTTCGCGTACATCTCGAACCTCCTGAAGCGCCATGACGGCAATGTCTCGCACGCTGCGCGGGAGGCCGGGATCGACCGCAAGTCCATCCAGCGCCTCATGAAGCGCAACGACATGACCGGTCCGCGCGACGAGTGAGATAGGCTCGCGCCCGGCATGAGCGAGGTCACAAGCACCATCGCGGTACCGCCCAAGAAGCAGATCCATCTGCGGAAGGGGCGGCTCACCTGCGTCGCGGGTCCCGACGAGGGCGCCTCCTGGGCGGTCGACGCCGACGTGCTGCACATCGGCGCCAAGGGCACGAACGACGTCATCCTGAACGACACGACCGTCTCGCGTCGCCACGCCGAGGTCGTTCGCACCCGCGAAGGCGTCATCCTGCGCGACTGCGGCTCGACCAACGGCACCTTCGTCGGCCCCATGCGCGTGAAGGAGGTCTTCCTCACGCCCGACATGACGTTCAAGGTCGGCAAGTCCGAGCTGACGTTCACGCCCGAGGACGAGGTCATCGAGATCCGTCCGAGCAAGAAGCACCGGCTCGACCAGCTCGTCGGCCAGTCGCTGGCGATGCGCGAGGTCTTCTCGATCATCGAGCGGGTCGCGCCGACCAACCTGACCGTCCTGATCACGGGCGAGACGGGGACGGGCAAGGAGCTCGCCAGCCGCGCTGTCCACAACCTGTCCCCGCGCAAGGCCAACGCCTTCCGGGTCTTCGACTGTGGCGCGGCGCCGGAGACGCTCATCGAGTCCGAGCTGTTCGGGCACGAGAAGGGCTCGTTCACGGGCGCCGTCGCATCGCGCGAAGGGGTCTTCGAGGGCGCTCACCGCGGGACCATCTTCCTCGACGAGATCGGCGAGCTGCCGCTGGACCTGCAGCCCAAGCTGCTGCGGGTGCTCGAGCAGCGCGAGGTCCGTCGAGTCGGCTCGGGCAAGACCCGCGCGGTCGATGTCCGTGTGGTCGCGGCGACCAACCGCAACCTGCTCGAGGAGGTCCGCGCCGGTCGCTTCCGCGAGGACCTGTACTACCGGCTCGCGGTCGTCGAGCTGCAGCTGCCGGCGCTGCGTGAGCGGCAGGAAGACCTGGGCCTGCTGGTCGACCACCTGCTCAAGCGTAGTCAAGCGGACCTGACGATCTCGGCGCACGTGCTGGAGCTGTTCAAGAGCTACCGCTGGCCGGGCAATGTGCGCGAGCTGGCCAACGTCGTCGAGCGCGCGATCCCCTTCACGGACGGCGAGGAGATCACCCTCGACGGTCTGCCCGACGCCCTTCGCAGTCCGCGCGTCGGCGGGCCACCCCGGAGTGTGGCCCCAGCGATGTCGGGCGGCTCGGATGTGCCGTTCAAGGATGCCAAGGAGAAGCTGATCGAGGCTTTCGAGCGGCAGTACCTCGTCGACCTCATCGAGAGGCACGGCGGGAACGTCTCAAAGGCGGCTCGCGCGGCCGACATGGACCGGAAGTCCATCACCCGGCTCCTGAAGAAGCACGGGATCCGGTAGCGGCGCTCAGCGCCGTCCGAAGAGGCGACTCAGCAGTCCGCGCCGAGCGACGGGGTGTTCCTCGACCCGCCCGCGTCCAGCCTGCACGTCGACCGCCCAGCGCGCGAGCTCGTCTCCGGGGGCCACACCGCGGAGGTACCCGTCGGCCCCCTGGACCTCGATCGTGCTGCTGTCGGAGACCCCCAGCGGGTCGAGCACGCCCACGGGGACGGGGGTCCGGTCGGTCCTCAGCGCCCGGCAGAGCGCCAGCCCGGGTCGGGTGTCGCCCCCGTCGAGCACGATGAGGACGAGGCCAGGGCGCTGATCGCGTGCCCGGCGCACCGCGGTCCGGGAGGGATCGTCGGGCAGCACGCGGAACGCATCGCGCAGAGAAGCGACAAGAGAGAGTCGCTGGGTCGGGTCCGAGGCCACGAGTAGCAGGCTTGGACGGGCCCCTTCGGCATGGGAACTCACGGGGGGAGCTTTGCACGGCGCGCGCCGCCGGGGGGCGAATTGACCGGCTCTGAGGGCGTTGGTAGCCTCGCCGTCTACGTCCTTTCCCCGGAGCATCAAGTGAGCAACCGCCTGCCCGAGATCCAAGCCGAGCTCCAGTCCATCCTGGAGAGCCGGCTGGCCGAGCTGACCAAGGTCATCGCCGACACCGAGAAGACCACCCGGGACATCGTCTCCGCCGAGCTGGAGATCGCCCGCACGAAGACCGCGGCCGAAGGGCTCGAGTCGGAAGCCGACCGTCTGAAGAAGGACGCGGACGCCATCAAGGCCCGCACCGCCGACATCCGGAAGGACCACGCCAGGCGGACCGAGGAGCGCGACCTGCTGCGCCTCGAGCTCGAGGGCCTCGAGGAAGAGGGCAACGAGCTGCGCGGGCAGGTCTCGGACCTGGAGAAGAAGGTCAAGAAGGCCGAGGAGAGGAACGCCAAGCTGACGACCGACAAGGCGTCGCTCGAGGCGAAGCACAAGGACCTGGCCGACAACATCAAGAAGATGAAGAAGCTCAAGGCCGACCTGATGAGCTCCATCCAGGAGAACATGAACGAGCTCACCGGGAGCGACTAGCCAATGGCTCGCAAGAAGGCGCCCCCGGCGCCCGTCGCGGTCGATCCGGTCGCCGCGGGCCGGTCCCTGCTCGCCACCCTGAGCTCCCTGCGGGGTCAGGTGGCGTCGATGCGGACCGGCATGGACGTCGCGACGCTCGTTCGCGAGGAGACCGTCCGCCTCGAGCGGTACGGATCCCGCTTCGACGACCTGGCGCGCCGCTCGCGGTTCCTTCGGGTTCGCTGCGAGGTGTTCCAGAACGTCGAGTGGCCCTCGGTGGGTCTGGCCGCGTTCGAACAGACGTTCGACGCACCGTCCGAGGAGGTCGACGACGGCCCCACGAAGGACGAGGTGCTCGAGGCGCAGGTGCTGGCCGAGCTCGCCGCTGCTGAAGCCGAGGAGCCCCCGGTCGAGGAGGCTCCGGTCGAGGAGGCCCTCGTCGAGGAGGCTCCCGAGGAGCCGGACGTCGAGGACGCGGAAGACGAGGTGGCCGCGCTCGACGACGGCGAGCTGCTGGACGACGAGTCGCTGGATGACGAGCTGCTGGGCGAAGGCCAGGATCTGGAGCACACCGGCCTCGAGGACGACGACGACCTGTTCGAGGAAGACGTCAGCGAGGACGTCTCCGACGACGCGACCGCGCCATCGGTCGCGGGAGTGCCGGTCCCCGCGGTCGTGCCCCAGATCCAGGAGGAGGAGCTCTTCCTGGAGCCTGAGCCTGAGCCTGAGCCTGAGCCTGAGCCTGAGCCTGAGCCCCTGGAGGAGCTGGCCCTCGAGGACAGCTTCGACCTGGAGGCCGAGCTCGAGGCCACGCCCGCCGCACCTGCCGCAGCGGCCGCCGCCGAGGTCGACGAGATCGAGGAGGCCCTGTTCGCCGTCGACGAGGGGGCCGCGGACACCAGCGGCGTCCACGTGGGCAACGTCGACCCCGCCAACCTGGTCGACAGCTTCGGTCAGACGCTCCTGCCGACCATCAAGGATGGGTCCGGTCCGGCCACCGCTTCGGCCGCGATCCAGATGAACGCCGATGGCAGCGCCACGGCGATCGGCCGCGACATGGAAGAGGAGGAGGCTCTCGAGCTCGGCGATGCCGGCGAGGAGTACGACGCCCTGCCCGTGTCCGACGACGGGTTCTCGTTCGAGCATGAAGAGCCCGAGTACGAGGACGACGACGACGACGAGGAGGAGGTCCGAGCCCCGACGCTCACCGCCGAGGAAGACGCGTACGACAACTTCCACGACGGCTCGGTCGAGCTGTCCGGTGACGACATCTCGGAGATCGAGCAGGTCGACACCGCGAAGATCGCCGCGCTCGACGCCCAGGCGCAGGAGGCCCTCGAGCGGGGTGACCTGCACGCCGCGGCGACGTCGTTCTCCGAGCTGTTGGAGCTGGACCCGACGAACCTGGACGCCTACCTCGGTCGCGGCCGGTGCTACCTCGACCTCGGCGACTACGCCGCGGCGATGTCGGACTTCCAGAAGGCCGAGGACCTGGACCCGGAAGGGCCGGAGTCGCTGGTCGCGATGGGCGAGCTGTTCTTTGCCCGGAAGGACTACGGCCGCGCGATCGAGTTCTTCGACCAGGCCATCGAGCTCGACGGGAGCCACGCGATGGCCCGCTGTCGCCGAGGCATCAGCTACTACTACAAGAAGAGCTACCGCCAGGCGTTCCTCGACCTGCAGAAGGCCTACACCCTGGACCCCGAGATTCCGAACATCCGGAAGTACGTCCAGATGGCCATCAAGAAGCTCGAGCGCTCCGGCGAGTAGCACTGGGACCGCCGCGCTGCGGGTGCGAAGCGGGCTTCGCGCCCCCTTCACCCGCTCCGCGAAGCGCGCTTCGCACATCGCCCTCTTGGCTCGGCCAAGGGGGCGAAATCACTTGTGGGCCCAGGTTGGCACCCCCCTTGCAGATGTTTCGGCGAACCCCGGACGGACCTGCGACATGATGACCTCGACCGAGACGAACAAGACCGCCCTCTTCAAGAACCGCAACCAGACGGTCGCGCGCTCGTTCTACCGGCACCTGAAGTCCGAAGGGTTCAGCCACGAGCAGATCATCGAGCTCAGCACCACGCTGCTCGACCTCGTCGCCACCGACCTGCAGACCCGCAACCAGACGGCCGAAGCCAAGTAGCTTCGCCGCCGGCGTTCGCCGGATAGCCCCCGTCATGCACGTAGCGTTTCTTCGCGGCATGAACGTCGGGGGCCGCCGCATCACCAACGCGGAGCTCGCCGAGATCTTCACCGGCATGGGCTTCGCCGACGTCGCGCTCTACCGAGCCAGCGGCAACGTGATGTTCAAGGGTGCCTCGGATGAGGCCGCCATCGAGTCGGGGCTCCAGAAGGCCCTCGACTACGAGGTGCGTACGTTCGTCCGGTCGGCTGACGAGCTGGCTGCCATCACGTCGCCGTTCTCCGAAGAACAGCACGCCCCGCGCGGGAAGCTCCAGGTCACGTTCCTGAAGTCCGTCCCCGACGCCGCGACCATCGCCGCAGCCTTGGCCTTCGCGAGCGACGACGACCTGCTCGCCATCGTCGGCCGCGAGCTCTACTGGTTGCCTCGCACGGGGATCAGCACCTCGGATCTGGACCACAAGGGCCTGCACAAGGTCCTGGGGCTCGGCACCACGCGCACGATGGGCACGGTCCAGAACATCCGGAAGAAGCTGGGCTGATCAGCCCTCGATCACACCCATCAGCTCCCGCCACTCGCGGGGACTGAGACCGCTGCCCTTCTGCTCGACCTGCTCGCCGGCGATCAGCTTCTTCACGACGCCGATCGATGCCTTGGAGAGGAACGCGCCGTTGAGGCGGTAGTCGTCGAACGCCTCCCAGGTGTGGGGGCACCAGGCCTTCACGTAGTCGGCGATGGCGTCGCCGTAGACGCGGATCTCGTACTGCGCGTGGGGGTGCATGCGCAGCGACAGGAAGTGCATCAGGTTGTGGAGGTCCACCTTCCAGTACCACTGCGTGTAGAAGTTCACGGGCAGGTCCATCCGAGCGAGCTCGCGGGCCAGGCCATGGTCCTCCATCAGCGAGGTGTACGTGTCGTAGGACTGCATGGCATCGCGCTTCAGCAGCTCGAGCACGCGCTCGGCGTCGTCCCCGGACAGGACCTCGCCGCGACCCTGCTTGTTGTTCTGGCTCTGCACGGCCAGTTGGTCGTGCGTCGGCAGGTAGAACTCGTTGTCGAGGATGGAGTACCGCGCGCTGTACTCGTTCACGTTGGCGGTCCGGTGCCGGATCCACTGCCGCGCGACGAAGATGGGCAGCTTCACGTGGAGCTTCAGCTCGCACATCTCGAACGGCGTCGTGTGCCGGTGCCGCATGAGGTACCGGATGAGCCCGCGGTCCTGGAGCGACTTCTTGGTGCCGCGGCCGTAGCTGACCCGGGCGGCCTGCACGACGGCGGCGTCGTCGCCCATGTAGTCGATGCACCGGACGAAGCCGTGGTCGAGCACGAAGGTCGGCTCGTACAGCATCTCTTCCAGGGCCGGGACCGTGGCGCGTCGCGTGGTGTGGCTCTGGGCGCGGGCGTCGTCGATGGCCGCGCGCATGTCGGGGCTGAGCTTCATGGGGTCGGGAGTCCTGGCGGGATACTCCGAGTAACCGAGGACCTCAGATGACTCCCGAAGCATTTGCCGAAGAAGCGACCAAGGCTCTGAACAACGGCGACGCCGACCAGGCGCTCGAGTGGATGGAGCGCGCGGTCGCGGCGTGCGACGAGCCGCGACCCGACCTCGAGCACGCGATGGGCGTGATCCTGATGCAGACCGGCAAGCCGGTCGAGGCGCGGGATCGCTTCGCGTCGGCCCTCGAGCTGGCGTGGAAGGCCAACGTCCCCGGTGCCTTCCTGGCCCACATCCATGTCGCGCTGGCGGCAGCGCAGGAAGACCTCGACGATCCGATGGGGGCGTTCGAGACCTACGACAAGCTGTACGACCTGGACGCTCAGCACGAGGCCCGAGCGGGTCACGGGCACCTGCTGTTCGCGATGGGTCGCCACGCCGAAGGGCTGGCCGAGATGAAGCGGTTCCAGGAGCTCTCCAAGGCACCGGACGAGCACAAGGAGGGGGCCGCCCAGTTCGCCGCCTCGGTGGCGGAGTTCACGGTGCTGCTGGCCGACCACCACGTCGAGCCCCGCGACTTCCTGAAGGCGCATCGCGAGATGTACGTCGAGTTCTTCGACGAGAAGGCCGCCGAGATGGCCGAGCAGGGCTGGATGGCCGAGCCGGCTCGCATGACCCGCGCCGACGACGGCCGGCTCCTGCCGATCATCCCCGAGGGCGCTCGTCCGTACGCGGCCGTGCGCGTCGACCTGGCCAGCCCGGAAGGCGGCGCCGGTCAGATCGGCGACCAGCCGATGATCGTCGCGCTGGGAGGCTTCCAGCCGCTCGCCCAGGCTCCCGTGGTCTTCAAGAGCGACGTCGGGACGCTCCCGGTGTACGTCTCGAGCCAGTGCCCCTGGGACCAGCTTCCGATCACCGTCGTCATCGGACACGGGAACGCCGAGCAGATCCTCGAGCCGATCTTCGCCGACTGGTACGTCGCCGGGTTCGAGGGCGCGTTCGGGACCTCGGAGGGAGGCCGGTTCCACTACATCTCGGACCCTGAGCTGTTCCACGACGACCGCGCCGTGCGGTTCACGCTGGACATGGGGCGCGCTGATCTGCGCGCGATCGACGCCCTGCTGGACGGCCTCGAGACCATTCACCGGGTCAACGGCATCGACCAGGTGCTGTTCGGGCGGGGCCATGTGACCCCGCCCGAGACAGACGCATAGAAGCCGAGGCTCCTACAGGGCGGCCTTGACCGCGTCGTAGTCGGGCTCGACGCCCGGGTTGGGTCCGACCCACTCGTACGTCACGTTGCCGTCGGCGCCGACGACGAAGACGGCGCGCTTGGACGCGGTGTACCCAGTCATGCCGGCGAAGTCGTGCAGCTCGACGCCGTAGGAAGCGACGGCCGTGCGGGCGTAGTCGCTGAGGATGTCGAACGTGACGCCGTTGTCCTTGGCAAAGGCGCCGTTGGAGAAGGGCGCGTCCACGCTGATGCCGAGCACGGTGGCGTTGGCGTCGTTCAGTCCAGCGAGGCTGTCCTGGAACGTGCAGAGCTCCTTCTTGCAGACGCCGGTGAAGGCGGCGGGGAAGAACGCGAGGATGACCTTCTTGCCACGGAGCTCCGAGAGCGTGATCGGCTCCCGAGCGGTGTTGAGAAGCGTGAAGTCGGGGGCGGTCTTGCCAACGAGGCTCATGGGGGTCCTTCCGGGTCAGGATTGGGGAGTTCGGGGGGCTCCCCTAATGGCTCCGAGGCCCGGGGAATTGCAACGATCGTTGCCTTGAAGCGCGGCACCGTCATCGTGTCCACGACCTCGTACTTCTCGACCACCCAGGCCCCCATGGCCTGGACGTTCGCGCTGTCCCCCATCCCGATGGGGCCCTCCTCGATGACGACGTAGGGGATGGGCCCGTCGCCGCTGCACTGGGACCGCACCGCGGCGATGCACTGCTCGAACCAGCCCTTTCCGTTCCCGAAGGGGCAGGCGGTCGTCGGGCAGTAGTCCCGACCGGCGTAGGCCGCCGCCTCGCGGATGGGCGAGGCGGCGCCCCCTCCGCCGGGGAAGTTCGCCTCGATCCGCAGGCCCAGCTCGCGGGCCGAGGTCGCCAGGTTGTCGACGGGCTGGGGCTCCTGACGCTGCTCCCAGCCAGCACGCCAGCTGTTCAGGCCGATCCAGAGGACCAGCGGTAAGGCCAGGACACCACGGGGAAACCACGCCCACTTCTCGCGCAGGCCCAGCTCGATGACGCCCGGCAGCGAGCCCAGCCCGCGGGCGACGAGGACGGCGACGAACGGCAGGAGGTTCGAGGCGTAGCGTGGCTCGGCGCCGGCGGCGGCCAGCACCGGAAGAGGCGCCAGGCAGCACACGAGCGTCAGCCCCAGCGAGCCGTCGAACCAGCGCGCGAAGCGCCACCGACCGGGCCCCTTCGCGGTGCCGAGCCCGGCTCCGACCGCCCCGAGCCACGGCAGGACGGCGAGCAGCGGCCAGGGGACGGGCACCACCTGCCAGAAGGGCTCCAGGCCGTTCTGGATCGCCAGCCCGGCGGCCTCGGAGCGACCCATCTCGAGGGTCTCCAGGGCGCCGGTGGACAGCTGTCCGTGTCGCGGACCGGCCGTGTCGGCCTTGTCGATGCCCTCGCTGACGGCGCCGACCAGATCCCACGGGTCGATCAGGTCCACCAGCCACTCGGCCAGGTAGACGACGAACAGGGCGCTGACCGCGTAGAGCGCGAACCCGGCCAGCCGATGCCACCAACGCGGCGTGGGCCCACGGAGCAGGATCAGAAGCGCCGCGGGCAGGACGTAGGGCAGCGCGGTGAAGTGCGACAGCGCCGCATACCCGGCGAACAACCCGGCGATCGGCGCGAGCCAGAACCGCCGGCGGACGGGGAGCGCCAGCAGCAGCGTCATCGGCAGGACGACCGCGACGAACGGGTCCACGCCATACCGGTCCGAGGCCTTGATGAGCGGCATGCACCCGAGCGCCAGCATCCCGGCGATCAGCCCCGTGGCTGGCCCGTTGTCCGCGCGACCCAGCCCGTAGAGCACGAGCGGCAGGAGGAGGAAGGCCGTGTGGTTCACGAAGTGTCCGGCCTGCGCGATGTCCGGCAGGGCGTTGGAGACGAGCGCCACCGCGACGAGCCACGCGGGCATGCGGTGGGCGTCCACGGACGCGAGATCACCGCGCGCGACCCGCATCGCGTTGATGGCCCACTCGCCGGCATCGGGCCCATCGAGCACCAGGTCGTGCCCCGTCGCCCAGGCCGGCAGATCGGGGCCGCCGGCGGGCGTGAACCACATCACGAGGCCCAGCGCGAGCAGCACCGCGAGCGCCAGGCCGTCTCCAGCCCAACGGATCCACTTCTCCTGTTGTGCGCTCACACGCGCATCTTAGTGCGCTCCTGGGCCAGCAGGGCTCAGTCCGACAGCGAGCAGCTGCTGTCCAGGCTGCTCACGTCACCGCCGGCGTACGGCGAGGCCTCGCCGAAGCGATGGGCGCCCAGGAACTCGACGGCGGACCGCCACTCGGGGTTCGTCACGGTGTGGCCGCTGTCGTGGCCGCAGCGAACGGTCGTGTGGCCGTCGCCAGCGAGGTTGGCCTCGAGGTTGTCGGTGGCCGCGGCGAAGTCGACGATGGGGAACGACTCGTTCGGCCAGACGTCGGCGCTTCCGCCCGACCACAGGAGCGCGGGCATGACGTAGGCGGGGGTCGAGTACTCGGCGACCAGGCCGTCCAGGATGGCGACCTCGATGTCTGCGCCGCCGCTCATCTCGACCAGGCTCGCGTAGCTGTCGCCGTACGTGCTCGCGACCATGGTGGCGAACAGCGCCCCGCCCGAGAAGCCGGTCAGGGACATGCGGGTCATGTCCGGCTGGTGCGCCTCGTAGACGCAGTTCCGCAGGTCGTCCATCAGGACCATGTCCGCGTCCGTGTTCCCTTCGACGTCCCAGAGGAAGAACGACATGTTGAACTCGGTGCGTGTGCCGCTCTCGGGCACCAGCACGATGACGTCCATGTCGTTGGCCAGGTCGTCCAGGCCGAGCCCGTCGATCATGTACTCGGTGGGGTTCGGCGTCGAGCCGGGGTCCATCAGGCCGTGCAGGAACAGGACCACGCCTGTGTCGGAGGTGACCTCGTCGGGGATGACGACGCTGACGGTGCGCTCCTCGCCGCTGCTCTCCATCGTCGACGTTCCGCTCGCGGCGAGGTCGGGGCAGGTCCCGGTCGGCGCGCCGATCTCGGCCAGGCCCGACGGCCAGGCGTCTTCGACCGGGGTCGAGTCGGTGGTGCTGCCGGTGTCGGCTGCGGGGAGGTCGGTGCCCGTGCAGGCGAGGAGGAGGATCATCGCGGTCTCCTGTGCGAAGTCGGCCACACTAGCTCGCTCGGTCCGGGTCTCGGTGAAGATCCGGTCACGAGCATCCGGCCGCGTTGTAGAGTCGCGGCGAGGCGAGGAATGGACGAACCCGACGTCACAGTCGAGGAAGACGAGCAGAAGCAGGAAGCGCCGGAGACCCACGAGGAGTGGTTGCTCGCGCCCGAACGGAGCGTGGGCAGCACCGAGCGGGGCCAGGCCGCGAACGCCTGCCTGCTCGCCATCGCACGCGCGGCACGCAGCTTCCTGCTGTACGACGCCCGCAACGAGGCGATCAAGGCGTTCCTCGTGGACTACGAGAAGCGGCTGGACCTGTTCACCGGGTCGTACGGCGAGCTCGACCTCGAGGTGCGCCCCTTCGAGTTCGTGCTCGAAGGCGAGGTCGTCTACATCGAGCGAGATCGCACCCGCTCGCTGGCCTACCGCCTCTTCCGGGACGGTGTCCGTCACCTGACCATCGAGCCGATGGTCACCTGGGATGAGTCGCTCCGGCTGCTCGAGGTCCTGTCGATTCGCTACACGGGCGTGCGCCAGCAGGAAGACGACATCGTCACGCTGCTCTGGAAGGCGGGCTTCGCGAACATCCGGATCGAGGCCGTCGAGGGCGTCATGCTCGACGAGGAGGAGGAGCGCGCGGCCGAGGGCGGGCGTCGCGGAAGCCGCCAGGCCGGCGCCGCAGCCCACATCGAGGCGCCGAAGGACCGGGACCGGCCGCTGCCGTCGCTGTCCGAGCCGACGGCGGTCCGGTACGCCCCGCTCACCAAGGGACAGCTCGCCCTGCTTCGCGCCGAGCTCGACACCCAGGACCTCAGCTTCGCCACGCTGACCCTGGTCCAGAGGATGCTGCTGCTCGTCCACGACCCCATCGACCCGATGGGCTTTGACGACGTGAAGCACTTCATCATCGAGCTTCGCGACTTCCTGATGGCCGAGGAGCAGCTCGGCTCGCTCTCGACGCTCATCGACCTGATCAAGGCGGTCGAGCCGGTCGATCCCGAAGGCGTGAAGCCGATCCTCGAGGGCTTCGCCGACCCCACCGCTCTGCGCCGCATCCTCCGGTCCATCGCGCACACGCACACCCGCCCGCCGGACGAGCTGCTGCACGTGCTCGACCAGGTCGAGGGTGACCACCTGGACAGCATGATCCGGCTGATCGAGGTCGAGCAGGGGCCGGTCCAGCGGCGCATCGCGCGTCAGCTGATCGAGCGGTTCATCCCCGGCAATGAGGACCGCGTCATCGAGGAGCTGCTCAACGCCTCGGACGCCAACGTCCAGCAGGACCTGCTGCGCGCCTGTGCCCACGCCATCCCGGGGCGGGCGCTGGACGTCGGCGAGGCGCTCGCGTCCAGCGGTCACGCCGACGTGCTCCGCGAGCTGCTGTACTTCCTGCAGCACATCCCGTCTTCGGCCGAGGCCAGCTCGACGCTCCAGGTCCTGCTCGACTGCCCGGTCGAGGAGGTGCGGCTCGCGTCCATCCGGGAGCTCGGGCAGCGGCCGCACACCAACGTGCGCATGCTCATCGACCACCTGACGGTTCGGACGAACGTGCCGCACCGCGAGGCCTCCGAGATAGGCATCGCCATCGCGCGGCTCAACCCGACGCTGGGGCGACTGCGGTTCCGCGAGTGGATCCGTCCGGCTGGGTTCTTCAAGCGGCTCACCGCGACGTCGGGTGACCTCACGCTGCAGTTCGCCGGGGCCGCCGGCCTCGAGCTGATCGACGGCGAGGAAGACGACGAGCTGCTGCACTGGCTCGCGTCCCGCGCGGGCTCCGAGCTGGCTGAGCGCTGCCAGAAGTCGCTGGCGCGTCGTCGTCAGCGTCGCCGAGGTGAAGAGCGTGGCTGACGATCGCTTCGACCTGGCACAGAACCGCCTCGACGAGACCATGCGGAAGGCCCAGGCGGGCGAGGACCGTGAGCTCGCGCGCTGGATCCGCGAGGACGGCATGCGGTTCGCCATGGTGCTCGCGGGGCTTCTGCGTCTGGTGAAGGTGCACGCGCTGGACAACGACGCGTTCACCAAGCCGACGGCCGACTTCATCTCCATCCAGCGCGAGCTCATCGAGAAGCTCGGCGCCATCCACCTCGTCGCGGTGGACGACCAGTCCTACCTGAACGACGTCCGGCTGCGGTTCGACGAGCGCGGCGAGGCCGAGGGCATGTCCTCGCTGCTCAAGCGCCACGGCGTCGGCGGCGTGAGCTTCCACTCGGTGCTGACCCGGCCCGAGGTCGCGCACCTCGTCGAGGCCTGGGCCGGTGATCCGGACCCCGAGTCGCCTCGCAAGGCGCTGGCCAGGACCCTGGACGAGGCCGGCCTCAAGAGCGTCCAGGTCTTCGGCGTCTTCCGCTTCCGGATGCAGGGCGAGGAGAAGGGCGGGGAGTACACCGCCGCCGACGTCGAGTACGTGCTGGACAGGTCGCGAGGAGCGGTCACGGACGCCTGGGACAACATGGGCCACGGCCGCCTGCCGAACCCGCTCCCCCTGCGGCGCGCGGTCACCGAGATGTTGGAGGGCGGCATCGCTGGCTCGACGCTCTGGGAGGACTGGGAGACCAGCAGCCGCCACGGGGCGCACAGCACCCGGGTCGCGCGGCTCGCGCTTCTCATCGGCAACGCGCTCGATCTCTCCGAGGCGCAGCTCCAGGACCTGGGCGTCGCCGCGGTCTTCCACGACGTCGGCTACGCCGCACGAGAGGGCGCCGACCCCGCGACGGGCCATCCTGGCTACGCCCCCCCGTTCGAGCGCCACGGCGCGGCCGGAGCGCGGCTCCTCCTACGCCAGCGCGGATTCCACGAGGCGCGCGTCCACCGGCTCCTGGCCGTCATGGAGCACCACGAGTCGTACGACAGCCGCCGCGGCAAGCCGTCGCTGTTCGGGCGGATCATCCGCATCTGCGAGGACTACGACAACCTGACGTACAGCGAGGAGTGCCGGTACTCACCGGCCGTCGCGCTGACGTACATGTCGGGCATGGTCGGGACCGAGTACGACCCCATCCTGTTCCAGCTCTTCCTGAACCAGGTCGGCGCCTTCCCGCCGGGCACGCTGCTCGAGCTGTCCGACGGGCGCGAGGTCCGGTCCGAGGGGCTCTGCCGCGGGCCGGACACGTTCTCTCGTCCGCTGTGTGTGGTCGTGCGCGAGGACGACGGCACGATCCCGCCCGAGCGCATCGAGGTCGACCTCGCCGAGGCCGACGTCCGTGTCCGCCGCGTGATCGCTTAGGCGTCGACTGGCCTAGAAGCCCGGGTCGCAGTCGTCGCACTGGGCGTCGCACTCGCCGTCGTACTGCCAGTCCGAGACCTGCAGTCCACCGCCGGCGCACGCGTCCTCGGCCAGCACCGAGCACTCCGACTGACCGTCCGCGAGGATCCACCCGCTGGTCTCGCTGTCATCGCACGCGTAGAAGCAACAGCCGCTCGCGCCGCTGTCGCCGGTGTCGAAGCCGCCGTCCTCGAAACAGGCCGTCAGGCCCACACCCAGGCCGAGTGCCAGAAGTACCGTTCGCATCGCTCCTCCAGGTTGTTCTATACCTTTGACGGCGCTCGACTGCAGCGGGTAGCTTGCGTGGCGAATGCTGCCCCTACTGCTGACGCTCGCGAGCACCCCGACATTCGCTGAGGGGCCGCCGCCGGAGCCGTCGGTCCAGCAGCTCGATGTCGCGCCGCTCGTAGTGGATGCGCCCGTGATGGCCGACGACGAGGTCCCGGTCGAGGAGCCGACCTCCAACACGGACAGCGTGAACAAGGCGATCATCATCGCGATCAGCCTGGCTTTCGGCGCCATGCTCGCGACGGCGGGCACCGTCATCTGCTGCTGCTGCTTCTACTACTACGGGTACTACTAGTGACCGTCCTCCTCGCAGCTCTCCTGGTCGGTGCCCCGGCGCTGTCGCCCGCGCACGCCGCGCCGGTCGAATCGGTCGTCTCCCCCGGCTTCGTCGTCGAGGCGCCGCTCCTGTCCGAGGACGAGGTCCCCGAGGACGTGCCCGGTTCGGACGACGGCAACCTGTTCGAGAGGAACAAGCCGCTGGCCATCACGCTGACCGTCATCGCGGGCGTCGCGGCGACCATCGTGACGGTCGCACTCGTCTACGTCGGCGCGGTGTTCTGCTGCGTCTGTTTCTTCGTCAACGGGTACTACTACTGAGCCTGCTCGCCGCCCTGGTCCTCCCGACGGGATGGGTGTGGCTCACCGACGGACAGCTCGATGGCCTCGTGCCGCATCAGGTTGGAGCTGCCGCGGCCACCGCGGACGTGGCGCTCGTGACCCGCGCCGAGGCCGCCCAGCCCTGGGTCGATCAGGTCGATCCGCTCGTCCGCCGGCAGGTCGGGGACGTGCAGGCCTTCGTGTCCGGCGACTACCTGTTGTCCCGCCAGCACGCCCGGGCCGAGGAGACGACGCGCACGCTGTACCAGGGCCCCGCGACCACGCCGGGCGTCGCGCGCTGGGTCTACTTCTCGGGAGACCGGGTCTGGTGGCGGCTGTCCTGGCGCACGGGTGACCAGATCGAGCAGGTCCTGGCCTGGGCTCCGGCCGATGCCCTGGACCGGCTGGCCGAGGACATGAGCGCGCTCGAGAGCGACTCGACCTTCGAGGTCGACCCCATGCTGGTCATCGGAGGCGCTTGCGACACGACGCGGACCGTGGACCGGCGAGCGGTCGTCGAGGCCAGCGTTCGTCGCGCGGACGCCCGGGCCCAGACGGTCGCCGAGCAGCTGGCCATCGACGGGATCGTGACCCGCGCAGCGGAGACGTGCCTCGCCCAGGTGCTGCCGACGACGGGTGCGTGTCGCGTGCTCGAGGGCGTGCCGGTCACCGAGGCGGATCGGGATCTGCAGGGCCAGGTCCTGCGCTGTGTCGATGGCCGCGCCCGACTGCCGCTGCGAATCCAGGACCGACTCGACGAGGTGGGCGCGTGGTGATGTGGATGCTCCTGGGGACGGCGAACGCCGACGTCCCGTCCTGCACCGAGCTGTCGCCGCCGGCTCCACCCGCGAGCCAGGAGCGTGTCGGGATGGCCCGAAACGCCGCCTGGCTGGCCCTTCGAGGCTGGCAGATCGTGGTCGCCCCCGCGGACGGCGCCGGCTGCAACTTCTACCCGTCGTGCAGCCGCTACGCGATGTTCGCCATCGCCGAGGAGGGGGCCATCCGCGGCACGTTCATGGCCACCGCGCGGATCCTGCGCCACCACAAGGACCCCGACTACCGGCGGTGCCGAGCGGGCGAGCGGGTGTTCGTCTACGACCCGCCGTCCGAGGATGTGTGGTGGTAGCGCTCACGCTGTTGCCCCTGGCGGTCGGCGGGCCGGTCGAGACCGCCGAGCGGCTCGCGGACGTCGGCCTCGTCGAGCAGGGCTACGCCGAGCTCGTGCGCGCCTCGGACACGGATCCCGAGGGCCCGTGGGACCTGCACGCCGGCGGCCTGCTGTGGGATCACGACCGCTGGGATCTCGCAGCCATGCACTTCCAGCCCGTCGGCGGCCTGCCTTACGGCTACTCGCTCTACCGGAGCGGCCAGTACGGCGCAGCGCTGGTGGAGCTCCAGGACGTCGACCCCGAGCTCGCCGGCTTCGCGGCCCTGCGCATCGACGAGACCGACCGCGCCCTGGCCCTGTGGGGCGGAGGGGGAGCGACGGCGCAGGTCCAGGGCTGGGGCCCGCTTCCGCACCGTCGTCCGGGCCTGGCGGCGGGGCTCTCGGCCGTGCTCCCGGGCGCTGGACAGGCCTACAACGGCCGGTGGGGCGAGGCCACGAGCGCGCTCCTGGTCAACACGCTCCTCATCGGCAGCACCGCGACGCTGCTGGCTCGCGAGGAGTACTTCGCCGGCGCCAGCGTCGGGCTCCTGGCGGTCAGCTTCTACGGCGGCAACATCTTCTCGGCGATGTGGGGAGCCCGACGGCACAACCGCCTCGCGCGGGAAGAACGGGTCGATGCGCTGGCCCCGCTGGAGCCCCGCTACCGGGTGGTGGATGGCGAGGTGGTCAGGTTCTGACCGCCCTTGTCGCGCGGTCGGACTCTCGGGTTAAGCCACTGGTCGCTCGCCCCTGCTGCAGGGGCTGGATCGGAGGACACACGATGATCGAGGTCGCCGGATTGACCCGGTACTACGGCCGTGACGCGGCCGTTCAAGACGTGAGCTTCACGATCTCGGACCACGAGATCGTCGGGTTCCTGGGGCTGAACGGCGCCGGGAAGTCGACCACGCTCAAGATCCTGGCGGGGCTCCTGTTGCCCAGCTCGGGCAGCGTGAAGATCGACGGCGTGGACGTGGTCCAGGCCACGGACGACTTCCGCAGCAACATCGGCTTCCTCCCCGAGGACACGCCGCTGTACAAGGACATGCGCGTGGGGGACTTCGTCGCCTACGCCGGTCAGCTCAAGGGCATGCCCTCGGCCGACGTCCAGGCCCGCCTCGACGACGTGCTCCGCCGGTGCGGCCTCACGGACCGGAAGCACCAGGTCATCAGCGAGCTGTCCCACGGGTACCGGAAGCGCGTGGGCATCGCCCAGGCCATCATCCACGACCCGAAGCTGGTCATCCTCGACGAACCCATCTCGGGCCTCGACCCCAAGCAGATCCGCGAGATCCGCGAGGTGGTCGTCGGGCTGAAGGAGAGCTGCACCGTTCTCATCAGCTCGCACATCCTGAGCGAGATCAGCCAGACGTGTGACCGCATCCTGGTGCTCAAGGACGGCCGCCTGGTCGCCGAGGGCAGCGAGGACGAGCTCGCAGCCAGCACGGCGGGCGGTGGACGCTTCGACCTCGAGGTCCGGGGCAACCGGTCGGACGTCGACCGGGTCCTCGGGAGCTTCGCCGGCGCCGTGAGCCACGAGGTCACCGGCGAGTCCGCGGGCGTCGTGAGCGTCACCATCATCCTCACCAGCGATGCGCGCGAGCAGCTCGTGGCCCACATCGTCGCCGGGGGCCTCGGGCTCCGTCGGCTCGACGAGTCGGCCAGCGAGCTCGAGGAGATCTTCCTCAGCCTGACGTCGACGACCCTCGGAGGTGCCGCGTGAGCGGACTCTTCCTCATCACGCGACGTGAGCTCGGCGCCTACCTGAACGGGTACTGGGGCTACCTCATCATCGCCATCCTGCTGGCTCTGCAGGGGCTGTTCTTCAACGCGTTCGCGCTCGGGTCCACCGCCCGCGTCAGCTCGGACGTGCTCGAGGACTTCTTCTACTTCAGCTTCGGCTTCACGGTCGCGGCCGCGGTGCTCCTGACCATGCGGCTCGTCGCCGAGGAACGGCAGACCGGCACCATCGTGCTGATCGACAGCTCGCCGCTCACCGACTGGCAGGTCATCGGCGGCAAGTACCTGTCCGCCGTGCTGCTGCTCGCGCTGATGCTGGCGCTGTCCAGCTACATGCCCGCGCTCATCTTCGTGAACGGCAAGGTCAGCATCGGGCACATCGCCACGGGCTACCTCGGGGTCTTCCTCGCCGGCTCGGCCATCGCGGCCGTCGGAACGTTCGCGAGCACCATCACGCGGTACCAGCTGGTCGCCGCGGTGGTCGGTGGCGTCATCACCGTGATGCTCATCCTCGCCTGGCTGCTCGGCCGGGTGACGGACGCACCGCTGGACGAGGTCTGGTCGTACATGAGCCTGTTCGACCGGCACTTCCAGCCCTTCATGCGAGGCCGGATCAACGTCGAGGACGTCGTCTTCTACCTGTCCGTGAGCTTCGTCTTCCTGCTGCTGTCGACACGCGTCCTCAGCGCCCGGAGGTGGCGATGAGCCCCGCACTCGTAGCGACCTTCATCGGGTTCGCGCTGGTCTTCGTCGGCCAGCGACTCTACGGCGGCAACGCCACGGTCGAGTGGTCGCTCACCGGCGTCGGCGCGCTGCTGATCCTCGGCGCCATGTTCCTTCGGGTGAAGGCCAAGGCCACCGCTCGCAGCGCCGACATCGGGGCCGCCCACCAGAAGGCGCTGATCTTCCAGGTCGTCGCCTTCGGCTCGCTCCTCATCTACGCGCTCACCATCGACCCGGTGGTCGACGGGCTCGGCTTCGAGGACGACGCCGCCAGCCGCTGGACCGTCGCCTGGTCTGCGCTGTGGCCCATCGTGTGGCTCGTCGGAATGGGCCCGCTCCTGCTCATCGATCTCGCGATCGACGGCAGCCCGCTGGCCATCCAGCCCCGCCGCGTCTCGCAGGCCATCAGCAACGGCCTGATCGGCGCCCTGGGCGTCGCGCTCGTGTTCCCGCTCAACTACCTGGCGAGCGAGCACAACGAGCGCTGGGACCACGCGTACTTCAAGACCACCGAGGTCGGAGGGTCGAGCGCCGCGCTCGTCACCAACCTGACCGAGCCGGTCACCGCGCGCATCTTCCTGCCGACGTCCAGCGACGTCCGGTCCGAGCTGGTGCCGTACTTCGAGCAGCTCCAGGACGCGAACCCCACCATGTTCAAGGTCCAGGTCCTCGACCACGCAGCTCAGCCTGCGCTGGCCAAGGAGCTCAAGATCCGGGACAACGGGTACGTCGCGCTCACGCTGAACGACGGGACCGAGGACGCGGTCACCAAGTCGTGGAAGATCGGCGACGAACTCGACAAGGCCAAGCGGAACCTCAAGAAGCTCGACGAGGAGTTCCAGAAGCGCCTGCTCGACCTCGCGAAGGGTGAACGGCTGGCCTACTTCACCGTCGGCCACGGTGAGCTGAACTGGAAGGGCGGGGACGTCCCCGACGACCAGATCTCGAACCTGAAGAAGGTCCTCCAGACGCTCAACTTCGACGTCAAGGAGCTCGGCCTCGCCCAGGGACTCGGCGACGAGATCCCGGACGACGCGACCGTCGTGTTCATCATGGCGCCCACCGAGCCGATGCTGCCTGGGGAGATCCAGGCGCTGACGGCCTTCGTGGACCGGGGAGGCGCGCTGTTCGTCACGCTCGAGCCCGAGGGAGAGCCGCTCGACGAGCTGCTCGCCCACGTCGGCATGAAGCGCGGCGAGGGTGTGCTCACCAGCGACACCAAGTTCCTTCGTCGCACCGGCGAGGAGTCCGACAAGCAGAACGTCGTGACCAACCGGTACAGCTCGCACGAGTCGGCCACCACGCTGTCCAAGTACAGCCGGCAGCTCCACCTCGTGACCCCGACGGCCGGCTTCCTCGAGGAGATCCCCGGCGGGCGTGGCAAGACCACGGTCACGGTGCGCTCGGACGCGGACTCGTGGGCGGACCTCGACGGCGACCTCGCCTTCGACGCCGACATCGAGAAGAAGGACACGCGCCCGCTCGCGATGGCGGCCAGTGGCCCGGCTGGGTCGAACGAGGACGGCGAGCCGGTCGAGTACCGGGTGCTCGTCGCCGCGGACGGAACGATGCTGTCGGACCTGGTCATCGCCAACAAGGCGAACCTCCAGTACCTGTACGACGGCTCGAACTGGATCATCGGAGAGGAAGACCTGTCCGGCACGATCGAGAACGAGGAAGACATCAAGATCGAGCACACGAACGAGGACCAGACGCTCTGGTTCTACGCCACGGTGCTCGGCTTCCCGCTGCTCATCCTGGGGGCGGGCATCCTTCGTGTCTCGCGACGACGTCGCAACCGGGGAGGTGAGGCATGAACAAGCAGGTCCTGATCCTGGGCACCGCGCTGACGGTGTCCCTCGTCGCCAGCTACCTCTCGTGGACAGCCGAGGAGGGCACCGACGCGGACGACTCGATCGTCATGCTCGACGCCGACGTCGGCGATCTCGAGAGCATCTCCTGGGACGGCGAGAAGCTCGACGTCGAGGTCATCGCGAAGTCGGATCCGCGCGGTGACTACTGGTGGGTCACCACCACGGAGACCAGGCGCGTCCCGTCGAAGAAGTCGCACACCGAGCCCGACGAGGCGCTCGACGACCCCGAGGCCGAGGAGACCCCGGCCGAGGAGCTCGAGGAGTACGAGGACACAGTCAAGGTGTTCAAGGCCGGCAAGGCGGCCACCGATCTCGCCGAGTCCCTGGCCCCGCTCGAAGCGGCCCGTGTGCTCGCGGACGTGGGCGAGGACCGGTACGAGGACTTCGGCCTGGTCGAGCCCGACGCCACGCTCGTCGTGGTCCGGAAGGGCAAGGACCCGCGCACGTTCAAGGTCGGCGGCGAGGCCTATGGCACGCGCGACCGCTACGTGCTGAGCGACGACGGGAAGGTCTACCTGGTCGACCAGGATCTGCTGCGCCCGCTGAAGTACGGCACGACGCGGCTCCCCGACCGGGATCTGCACGACGACGAGTCCAAGGACCTCACCAACGTCACCCTGACGACGGTCTGCCCCGACGAGCTCGACAGTGACTGTGTCGACGCGACGGTCGAGCTCACCCAGCACAACGCCCAGGACGCCGCGAACGCCTACTGGGCCGTCGGCGATGGCGAAGAGAGCGAGACGGCCCAGGCCTGGCTCGACAAGGCGCTGGCGCTGAAGTCCTCGGGCTACGTGCAGAAGGGCGACGAGCCCACCGAGCTCACGCTCCGCCTGCAGCTCCTGGTGGCCACGGGCGACCAGACGACCACGATCGAGATCCAGAGCGGCCTCGACGCGGACGGCAAGGAAGGCTGGTACGCCCGCTCCGAGCACACCCGCGAGTTGGTGAAGCTGCACAAGACCCAGGCCAGCGAGGTCGTCGAGGACGTCGAGTCCGTCGTCGAGCTGTAGGCCTCAGTCGCCCGAGTCCTCGGGCAGCTTGCGGCCGAGGCAGGGGAGCATCACCTCGGCCTTGAACAGCAGCACGAGCAGGTAGATCGCGACCGGCGTGGTGAGGCAGCCCATCACGCTCAGGCCCGCGGTGAGCGTGGTCATCGCCCACGCCATCGGGCGCTTCGGGCCGATCCACAGCGCCGCCAGGCCGTGCAGCGCGGCCATGAGCCCCAGCGAGCCCGCCGTCACCCACAGCGGGGGCACCTGGCCCGCGTCCTGCTCGACCTGCACGTCGGGGAAGGCCAGCGTGATGCCGGCCATCAGGACCCAGTAGGCGCCGAGTCCGAGCAGGACCTGGCGAACGCGCCGTAGCCCCGCCTCGGGCGTCACCCCTCGTCGCCCACGACCACGATGACGACGGTCACGTTGTCGTCTCCGCCGCGACGCAGCGCCTCCATGACCAGCGTCTCGGCCAGGTCCTCGGGGTGGGTGCGTCCACAGATGCGCTCGATCTCGCGATCCTCGAGCGGATCGGTCAGGCCGTCGCTGCAGAGCACCAGGAGGTCGCCCGGGTCGAGTGCGCGGGTCGAGGTGTCCGGATCGACCGGCCCGTGCACCCCGACGCTCTTCGTCAGGATGTTCTTGTGAGGCACGATGCGCGCGAGCTCGGGGGTCAGCCGACCGGCGTCGACCTCCTGCTGCACGATGGTGTGATCCCGCGTCAGGCGCTGCAGCCGCTCATCGCGGAACAGGTACGCGCGGCTGTCGCCGACGTGCGCCAGGTGGGCGCTGCCCTCGTCCACGACGAGCACGACGAGGGTCGTCCCCATCCCGGCCAGGGTGCGATCTTCGTCGCTCTTGCGGCGGATGTTCACCGCCGCCTGGTTCATCGCGTAGCGCAGTCGCTCGCGCATCGCGTCGTCCGGGTCGTCCACCTCGGTCGCGAGCATGGTCTCATCGGGGTCGCTGTCGGTCAGGAGGACGGACTTCACTGTGTCGACCGCCATCTCCGCCGCGACCTCGCCGGCCGCATGACCCCCCATCCCATCGGCAACGATGAACAGGCCCGACTCGATGTCGATGGCCCAGTTGTCCTCGTTGTTCTCTCGCACAGGACCGACGTCCGTCGCCGCATAGGCTTCGAGCTGGAGCTGTTGTGGCTTTTCCAATCCGGGCCTTCCGAGATACGCCAGGGACTATAGAACGTGTGCCCCCCGCCCCCCGCGATTGAGCCGCTCCGCGGCACCCTGATCGGGCCCTATCGGGTCTGCGGCGAGCTGGGCCGCGGCGGGATGGCGACGGTGCTCGAGGTCGAGGACACCCGCGATGGGCGCGTCCTGGCGCTGAAGCTGGTCCACAACGAGCACACCGATCCCGAGGTGCTGGCGCGGTTCGACGTCGAGTTCCGCACGATGTCGAGCCTCGACCACCCGAACATCCTGAAGGTGCACGAGGCCGGCACGCTCGAGGGGCGCCCGTGGTTCACGATGGACAAGCTCCTGGGGTCGGACCTCCGCGCGACGGTCGAGTCGTGGAAGGAGCTCGCCCCGACCGAGCGCTTCACGCGCGCCGAGAGCATCCTGGCTGACGTCGCCGCGGCGCTCGCCTACGTGCACGAGCAGGGCCTGGTCCACCGGGACGTGACCCCAGGCAACATCATGGTCGGGCCCGATGGGACGGCACGCCTGACGGACTTCGGCGTGGTGCACGCTCCGGGCGTCGAGCTGACCACCGTCGGCGAGATGGTCGGCACGGTCAGCTACATCGCCCCGGAACAGATCAGCACGGACGTCAGCGGTGGGCGGGTCGACGGGCGCGCCGACCTGTACGCGCTGGGCGGCGTCCTCTACCTGATGCTCACCGGTCGCCGACCTTTCTCTGCGACCACCATCCCGAGCCTGCTCGAGAAGCACCTGCACGCGGCCCCTCGCCCCCCGCGCGAGGTCGTGCCCACGGTCCCCGGGCACCTCGACGACATCTGCCTCCGGCTGCTGGAGAAGAAGCCCGAGCGTCGGTACGGCTCGGCACAGCACCTGCTGAGCGTGCTCGACCGCCGGGCGTCGCTGCTGAAGAAGGTCGACCTCAAGAGCTGGCCCCCGCGGCTGGTCGGGCGCACCCCCGAGCTGGCCCAGCTCCGGGACGCGGTGACGGCGCTGGCGCACGGACGCGGCGGCGCGCTCGTGGTCGAGGGCCCCAGCGGCTTCGGCAAGACGCGGCTCCTCGAGGCGCTCGAGGCTCAGGCCAAGGCCTTGGAGCTTCCGCTCTCGCGTGGTCGGTGCACCTCGTCGGATGCGCCCTTCGCCGGGCTGGCCGGTGTCGTGCCGGACATCGTCCAGGGCACGATGCCGCCGTCGCTGGAGATCGCATTCGGGGGCGGGGACGGCCCCGTCGAGCAGTACCGCGTGCTCAAGGACGTCGCGGACGCCCTGCGCAACAGCCTGCCTCGCGTGGTCATCGTGGACAGCTTCCACCACGCCGATCGGGGCACGGTGGCCCTGGTGGACTTCCTGCTGCGGAACCTGCGCGAGCTGGCGGACGAGCCGGTCCTGTTCGTCATCGGACGGCGGCCCCCCGGCGGCGAGGATCCGCTGCTGGACCACCTGTTGGACGGCCTGGCGGACTGCATCGAGCTGCGCCCCATCACCGTCACCGCGGTCGAGGAGCTGTTGCTCCAGCTGGTCGCGCCCGACGACCGGACCCGGGTGCTGGCCCAGCGCCTGCATCGGGAGGGTGAGGGCAACCCGCACTTCATCGGCGAGATGATCCGGGGCCTGGTCGAGCAGGGCGTCATCACCGAAGAGTCGCCCGGCCGGTATGCGCTCGGGCTCGACATCACGCATGTCTCCCGTGCCCGCCTGCCCATCCCGACCTCGATCCGCGAGGCCCTCGAGGAGCGGCTCGCCGCCCTGTCCCCGGCCGCCCTCCAGCTCGCTGAGGCGCTCGCGACCTGCCGACACGAGGTTCCCATCGAGGTGCTCGAGGAGGCCCTCGGCCAGCACGAGGAGCGGGTCCTGCACCTGCTCGAGGAGTTGCTCGACCAGCACGTCGCCAGCGCTCGGGTCGTGGGTCTGGACGAGCTGTACGACGTGGCGCAGCCTCGGCTCCGAACCGTCCTCACGCGCAAGGTCCTGCCGCAGGCCGCGCGCGTCCTCCATCGCCGCCTCGGCAGCGCGCTGGAGCGCCTGTACCGGCACCGGCTGTCGTCGGTGCTGGAGTCCATCGCCTGGCACTTCGAGCAGGGCGAGGTCCCCGCCAAGGCGTACCCCTACCTGGTCCAGGCCGGCCGCCGACTGCAGGAGCGGAGCTTCGTCGCCGAGGCGATGGAGTTCTACGAGCGCGCGATGTCGATCGAGCCCGAGGCGCGCGAGTTCATGACGCTCGACGCCGCGGACCATCAGCTGGCCGAGCTCTACCTCCACCGGAGCCAGGCCTTCTTCCACCTGGGAAACTGGGCCGACGCCGAGCGCCAGGCCGAGGCGGCGGATGTGCTGGCTCGGGAGATAGACGACGCCCGGACGCGCAGCCGCAGCCTGACCGAGCTCGGCGGACTCGCTCGACGTCAGGTGCGCATCGACGCTGCTGAGGCCTACTTCACCGAGGCCCGCGCGTTGGCTACCGAGCTGGGCGAACCGAGTCTCCGCGTCGAGCCGCTGCTGGGTCTCGCCGCCGTCCGATGGGGGCGAGGAGATCTCGATGGGGCCCGGCAGATCTGGCTCGAGTCGATGGTCGCTGCGAACGCGGCCCGCAGCGAGGTGTCCCGCGGTCGCAGCCTCAACGGGCTGGGCCTGGTCGCCTTCTGTCGGGGCCAGGCGGCGGATGCTCGCCGACACCTCGAGGAGGCCGCCGAGATCTTCGGCCGGCTCGGCAAGCTCACGCCGTTGGTCGTCACCCGGGTGAACCTGGTCGAGCTCTACCACTGCACGGGCAACCTGCGGAAGGGACTGAAGCTCGCGGACCGGACCATCGCCCAGGCCCGGGAGATCCAGTACCGCTACGGCCTGGCGCTCGGCCTGCAGTACCGCTCGATGCTCCTCGTCGATCTCGGCCGCTACCCCGAGGCCGAGGAGAACGCCCGCGAGGCGATGCACATCGTCTCGGACTTCGAGCAGTCCGAGGACACGCTGGCGATCCAGGCCTCGCTCGTCCGCGTCGCGCTCGGGCGCAAGGACCTCGACACGGCTCGGGAGCTGGTCGCCGAGGGGCTCGGGCAGCTCCGGGACCAGGACGTCGAGGGCTATGCGCCCCTGTTCCACGCCTGGCAGGCTCGGTTGCATGCCGAGGACGGCGACGTCGGCGAGCTTCACGCCTCGCTCGCGCGAGCGGATGAGGCCCAGGGACGCACCTGGCCCCACCAGGAGTGCCGACTCGACATCATCGCCGCGCGTGCCCTGGCCGCCGCTGGGGACCGTGACGGGGCGGTGGCGAAGGCGATGCAGGCCTTGAAGCGAGCGGACGGCTGCGGCTACAGGTTCTACTCCTTGAAGGCCCACTCCTTGATCGCTCGCTACGCCACCGACGACACCACGCTCGCGCTGCATCGGCGCGTGGCCGCGGCCCTGTCGAAGAGCCTCGCCGCGAACCTGTCGCGCGATGACAGCGCCGCCTTCCTGTCCCGGAACGCCCTCAAGTGAGCGTCCGTCGACTCGGACCGCCACCGGGACCCGGGGCGAAGGTGGGCGTCTACACGCTCGAGGCCGAGGTGGGCCGCGGCGGGCTGGCCACGGTGTACCGGGCGCATGGCCCCGACGGCGTCGTCGCCATCAAGATCATGAACCCCGAGAAGACGACCGAGGAACAGGTGAAGCGCATCGAGCGGGAGTTCAAGGCCATGCGTCGGGCCGACTCGCCGTACGTCGTCGAGGTCATCACGTCGGGCGAGCACGACGGCTACCCCTGGCTCGCGCTCGAGTTCGTCGACGGACAGACGCTCGAGAAGCTGATCCTCGACCTGGTCGAGCGTCCCGTTCCACAGCGCTGGGACGACGTCGTGAAGCTGCTGCGGGGTCTGTTGCAGGCGCTGAGCCACATCCACGGCATGGGCATGGTCCACCGCGACCTGAAGCCCAGCAACGTGCTGGTCAGCAAGGAGGGGCACCCCAAGCTGACCGACTTCGGCTCGGTGAAGGCCCCCGACGCGTTCACGACGAACCTCACGATGGCGGGCCACCTGGTCGGCACCGTCGCGTTCATGGCGCCCGAACAGATCACCGAGGACCGGCTCGACCACCGAGCGGACCTGTACGCGCTGGGCGCCACGCTCTACGTCATGCTGACGGGCCGTCGCGCCGTCGAGGCCGACTCGATCGCCGGGTACCTGGCCAAGCACCTGATGGAGGACCCCCGGCCCCCGGTCGAGGTCGACCCGCGGGTGCCGCCGAAGCTGTCGCGGATGTGCATGCGGCTCCTGAAGAAGGAGCCCGATCAGCGCTTCCCGAGCGCGGACGCCGTGCTCGAGGCGCTGGGCGCCGATGACACGGTACCGACCATCGTCCTGCAGGGCCGCCAGCAGGTCTTGCGCCAGGTCGAGGAGCACCTGCGCGCCGTCCGGCGTGGTCAGGGTCGCGCCGTTGCCGTGCTCGGGGCCCCGGGCTCGGGCCGGACCGCGGTCCTGGCGGCCATCGAGGCGAGCGCCGCCCAGTCCCGACTCCCCTGTGGGCGCCTGACCTTTCCGCTGTCCGAGAGCATCGAGAAGAGCCTGATGAAGGCGGTGCCCGGCAAGGGCAGCTTCCGGCGGCGGCTCAAGGCGGGCAGCGTGTTGCTGCTGGACGACCTGGACCGCGCCAAGCCCGCGGACATCCGCACGCTCGAGGCGTTGCTGCGTGACCCCGAGCTCTCGGCTTCGATGTTCCTGGCGTACAGCCTGGCCGTCGGGCCGGCACGCGACCTGCCCGCGGCGACCGACGCGCTGCTCGATCGGTTGACCGCGAACCTGCTGCTCGACCCCGGGGAGACGCCGCTGGTCTGCGAGCCCCTGTCCCGGAAGCAGGTCACCGCGATGCTCCGCCGCATGGGCCTGTCCGGCGCCGCATCGGGGACGCTCGGTCGTCGGCTCCACGCCCACACGCGGGGCCTTCCGCGGGCGCTGGGGGAGCAGCTCGAGGCGCTGACCGACGCGGGCTGGGTCGTCGGCGACGACGGCACGCTCGAGCTGACCGTGCCGCTGCAGCAGGTCCGCGAGGGGCGCTTGCCGGTCCACGAGGCGCGCCGTCAGGGAATCCTCGCCAGCTTCGAGGCGCTCAGCGGTGCTTCCCAGCGGGCGGTCGAGGCGCTCGCCGTCCTGGGCAACGACTCGGACGCGGGGGTGCTCGAGGCGGTGTGTCCCGGCGCGGTGCAGGCCCTCAACCACGCTTCGGACTTCGTCGAGCGGCGCACCGAGGGCATGCACGACCTGCTGCGGTTCGCGCGCCCCGAGATGCGCGACGTGATCTACGACCGGCTGGGCGCCCAGCAGCGGAGCACCCTGCATCGCGGCGCCGCCGAGGTCCTGCTCGCCCGGCACAAGCGTCGGCTGGGCAGCATCGCCGAGCCCGCGGCGGTCCACCTGCTCAAGGCCGGCGAGGCCGGACGGGCCTACCCGCTGCTCGTGACCGCGGCCCAGCGTGCCGCCCGCCAGCGCAAGCTCCGCGAGGCCCGCGTGCTGGCGGACAAGGCCCTCGAGGTGCGCGAGTGGGGCAAGACCGAGCTCGCGACGGACACGATGGATCCGCGCCTCCACATGCAGGTGCTGGCGGTCCTGGGCGAGGTGCTCCTCGGCATGCGCGAGCCCGAGCGGGCCCTTGTCTCACTCGAGGCGGCGCTCGAGGTGGCCGCGACCGTCCAGGACGCGCCGACCGTCGAGATCGAGGCGCGCCTGGGCATGGCGCTCGTCGAGCTGGGTCGGCCCGAGGACGCCGTCGCTCGGCTCCAGCGCGCGCTGAGGGCGCTGGACCTGGGCAGCCCTGTCCGGTTCCCGGTGACACGCTCGCTGGCCACCGCGCTCATCGCGCTCGGCAAGACGAACGCGGCCGCCCGGGTCTGGGAGGCCGCCCTGGCCGACGCGCGGGAACAGGGCTCGCCGGGCCGACTCGGCGCCGTGTTGCTGGGCATCGGCGAGCTCGAGCTGGCTCGCGGGAACCCCCTGAAGGCCACGCGCGCCCTGGAACGAGCAGAGTCCGGGCTGCGCAGCTCGCGCATGGTCCAGCCCCTGGCGAGCTGCCTGGAGCGCCTGTCCGAGGTCGCCCTGCTCGACGGTCGCTACCGGGCCTGCATCGCCCGAGCCGACGAGGCCATCCGGCTGGCGACCGAGTCCAGCGACCATGACGTCGTCCTCAAGGCCCAGCTCCACAAGGCCGAGGCGCTGCTGTCCGGCGGTCAGGACGACGCGACCGGCGAGCTCACGCGCGAGATGGTCGATGCGGTGCGGGCGACGCCGGGCATCGCCAACGCCGAGATGCTGTCGACGCTGCGTCACCTGGCGCTGCAGACCCTCGGGGAAGCGAGCGCCTCGAAGCTCCCCACACCGGCCGGAGCGCCCACCTCGCCCCCCGCTGCGCTGGCCCGCTGGGAGCTCTATGCGGCCTGGGAGATGATCCTGGATGGCTCGACCGGCGCGGCGCTCTCCCGCGCCAAGCGGTGCGCCGAGGTCACCAAGGGTCCCGGACTCGCCGGCCTGCGGATGGAGGCGCTCCTGTGCCTCTCGTGCCTGGGCGTGCAGGTGGACTCCGAGCTCAAGGAGCTCGTCCAGCGCGTGCTCGCGGGCATGGCGCCGGAGATGCGGCGGCCCTACGTCGAGCGGCTGCGGCGGCTGGGTATCTTCAAGGGCTGATCAGCGCCGAGTCGTTGAACCAGCGGACGAGCGGGGAGAGCTCGCGGTACTTCCCGGCGACGAACGCGGGGAAGTCGGGGGTGTGGATGACGTCCTCGACGCCGTCGCTCGACCACTCGCAGAACAGCGCCTTCCTCTTCAGCAGCTCGGCGTGCGCGTGCTCCTTGTCGTACCCCGTGGGACGCGCTTCGTGCTCTCGCCCTCGACGTGGAAGCCGTGCCCTTCGATGGTGTCCAGGATGCCCTGGAGCCGGGCACCGTCGGTGTTCACCGCGTCTCGGTACCTCTGGAGCGGCACCTTCTGGAGCCCGTGCATCCCGGCCCCGAGCAGGACGCCCGCCGACGTCAGACGGAAGAAGAACCCGGCGTTCTCGCGGCCGCGGTCCTCGCCCTCCCAGAACCAAAGGTCGACCTGGGTCTTGTAGGGCGTCTTGTCCTTGCTGATCCGAGTGTCGCGGTTCAGACGGAAGATCGAGCCATTGATCCGGGGATCGCAGTGCACTGCGGGCGCGAACTCGGCGAACTCGGGGACCATCGCGGCGACCATCGCCTTGGCGGGGGCGACCCAGTGGGCCTCGTACTCGGCGCGGTGGGCCTTGAACCAGTCGCGGTCGTTGTTGGCCCCCAGCTCGCTCAGGAACGTGATGGTCTTGGTGGGGAAGCCGGCGAAGTCGCTCATTCGGGGTCCTCTGGCGGCGAGCGTACACCCCACTTCCGGACCAACTCCACGGCGGTCTCCACACACTCCGGCTCCAGGTGATCCAGCGTGTCGTGGAACTCCCAGCCGTGCAGGCGGAGGCGCTCGGCGAGCTCCTCGGAGCCCACGCCCTCGTCGAGCAGTCGCAGCAGGTCGGCCTGGTAGACGGCCACGCGCTCCTCACCGGTCATCCGACCACCTGGCGCAGCCGCAGGAACTCGTCGCGGAAGGCCTGTCCCTGTCCCTCGAGCGACGTCCCCAGCCGCTCGAGCACGACCGCTTCGAGGCTCGGGCAGATGTTGATGACCGTCGGCAGGAGCGCGAAGACCTCGTCGGGTACCGGGCCGTCGTGGGTGTCACGGCGCCACGGACTGGACCCGGCGATCGACCAGCTCCCGCCCGAGACGTGCGCCACGCGGACCCGGTCCAGCGGGTAGCGGCTCAGGAGCGAGCCGGCCTCGACGCCGAAGTTCTGCACCTGGCACCACAGGTTGTGCACGTCGAGCACCAGGTAGCCGTCGACCGCGCTCAGCAGCTCGTCGAGGAACGGGCCCTGGTCGAGCATGTCGCGCCGACCGAAGGCGAACGCCAGGTTCTCCAGGCCGACAGGCACGCCTGCGACCTCGGCCAGTCGGGCCAGGCGCTGCTGGCCGATTCGCACGGTGGCCTCGCACCACGGGACGGGGAGCGGAGGGGCTCTTCGAAAGCCCTCGGCGTGGCAGAAGCCGAAGTGCTCGGAGATGCCCACGTAGCTGCGGCGGTCGAGCTCGCGTCGCAGGTTGTCCAGCCACGCCTCCTGGCGCTCCGGGAAGCCCGCGGTCAGCAGGCTGTAGCTGACGCCGTGGCCCCACAGCACGCCGTTCTCCGAGGCGAAGTCCAGCAACGGATCGAGCCAGGCGGGCAGGTCGCGCCCCCACCCGGTGTCGAACGACCACTCCAACAGGTCGACCTGTCCGTCCGACAACAACGGAACGGCGGCATCCCGCCACGCCGGCTCTGGCATGACAGACAGCCCCACCCCGATGTGTCGCTCGCTCATCCCATCCCGCAGGGGGGGCAGGGATCCACGTGCTCGGGCTCGCCCTTGACGTCGATCAGGACCTGCTTGACGCGCTCCTTGAGCGTCTGCTCGGCCGCGGCCTGCTCTTCGGCGGTGACCTCGGTCAGCTCGGGCGATGCGGGCGCCTTGACGGCCTTGGCCTCGGCGTCGGCCATACAGCCGGTGAGGGTCATCGCAGCGAGGATCGTCGTCGGAAGGCGCATGTCGACTCCAGTGGCGTAACGCCCAGGGAACGTCCGCGTTCGGCGCGGCTTACAGGGGATTGTGCTCTCGCTGCTGCTGGCCTGCACCTCCCGCCCGCCGAACGTCGTGTTCGTGGTGCTCGACACCGTCCGCGCCGACCACACCTCGGCCTGCGGCTACACGCGCGAGACGACCCCGGTGCTGGCCTCGCTGGACGGTGACCTGTCCTGCACCGCGGTCGCGCCCGGGTCCTGGACGCTGCCGTCGCACGCCTCGTTCATGACCGGCACCATGCCGCTCGAGCACGGCGCGCACTCGCTCACGAGCGGGGTCGGCGAGCTGGCCGGGACGAGCAACCGCGCCCGGCCCCTGAACGGCGAGCTCCGCACCCTGGCCGAGAGCTTCACGGCGGCTGGCTACCAGACGCTGGCGGTCAGCGGGAACCCCGTCGTGAACGAGAAGATGGGAATCCTGCGTGGCTTCGAGCAGGTCGAGGTGGCGACGGGCTGGGGTCGACTCTTTGGTGACGACCTGCCCGCGAAGGTCGACGAGCTGCTCGGCCGCGCCGACCCCGAGCGCCCCCTGTTCCTGTTCGTGAACATCGCGGACGCTCACCAGCCCTGGCGCGCCATCCGGGACGACGCGCCGTGGGGCGGGGTGACGACCGGCCTGACCTGGAACAAGACCAAGGAGGAGAGCCCCTGGATCCGGTACATCCAGGGCGAGCTCCCCGACGAGGAGTGGGGACCGCTCCAGACCCGCACCGTCGACCTCTACGACAACGCCATCCGTCGAGCGGACACCTCGCTGGGGGCGGTGCTGGCCTCGCTGGAGACCGGGGGGTGGTGCGAGCCGGGCTGCCGCGTGGTCATCACGGCGGACCACGGGGAGTTCCTGGGGGAGCACGGGCTACTCGACCACGGCCACGAGGTGTGGGACGAGAACGCCGTCGTCCCGCTGTACACCTCGTCTGGCGAGCTCGCCTCCGGCTGGATCTCGGCGCTCGATGCCCACGGCCTGGTGCTCGGCGAGCCGGTGAGCCACGCGCCCATCAGCGAGGCCTGGCCGCATGTGCGTCGTTGCGCTCGGGTGCGAGGCAGCGCGTTCTGCGACATCGTCGTCGGGGACTGGTCGAGTGCGCCCAAGACGGTGTGGCTCGACGGCGAGCTCTTCGACGAGGCGGCGGGCGTGCGAACGGCTCGCACGGAGCCTGCTCCGGAGTTCGCTGCGCACGGGGCCTTGGTTCGGAAGGCCGCCCGCGACGACGGGCGCGTGGACTTCGAGGTCGAGGAGCTCCTTCGCGCGGCCGGCTACCTCGACTGAGCTGGCGCGGTCCCGTCGATAGCCGTTTGAGGCCTGTGAAATGACTGGTCGTGGCTATCCGGATCCGGCGCTCATCTTCCGTAGAGATGGGTACTGGACAGGAGGTCCTCATGTTCGAGGGGATTCTCGGGAACGCGGCCAGGAAGCGCAGACCGCGACGCAGTCCGCAGCTGGGTGGCCACGAGCTGCTCGAGCACGCCGCTCTCACCGGGGAGCGCGGCGTGATGGTCCTGGGCGAGCCGCTGCAGGTCGCTCCTGTCGTCCTGCGCGACCTCGCCGAGCACAAGCTCATCGTGTTGGCGCCGGGCCTCGATTACACCCCGGTGGCCGGGCACCTCGTGCTGGTTCGGATCATGGTCCTGGGCCGGTCGGTGGCCTGTCATGCCCGGGTGCTCAGCACGACCCCCAACCAGGCCGGCATCGTGCTGCGCCTGGAGCTGGTCGAACAGTTCCTGGTCGTGCAGGCTCGCCGCGCGTTCCGCATTCCGGCGCGTGGCCTCGAGATCGGCTTCGAGATCGTCGAGCTCGGCCAGAACATCCTTCTTCATGACGTCTCCCTCCAAGGCGCGGGAGTCGTCGTCGAGGGGCAACCCTTGGCGACGGCTTCCGTTGTCCCGGTCCTGCTCACGCATGGCGAGGTGAGCCTGCACCTGCCCGCCCAGGTCGTGGGCGTCCACGGCGACGTCACCGGCCTGCTGTTCCAGCCGAACGACGCCCAGGTCACGAGCTTGCGGCGGCTGATCATGCACATCGAGCGGGCCTGGATCGCTCGGGAGCGTCGCGTCCGCTGAAGCGTCGTCTACAGCCACTTCCGATGGCGGTCGTCCGGCGCGTAGTCCACGAAGAACGGGTGGTCGTCGACCGCAGCACGCTCCCGAGCGTGCGCCAGCCAGACCGCGTAGTGCGCGGGGTTCTGCCTCAGCCAGCCCTGGGTCACGTCCAGGAACCGCGCGGCCAGTTCGCGCCAGTCCTTGCCGACGATGGGCTCGTGGACCTCGCAGACGTTGGGCCCGTCCGCCGGACACCGGTTGAAGATCGGGACCAGCACCGCCCCCGTGCTCGCGGCCATCCGGAACGGCCCGGGGTTCAGCAGCGCGGTCCGACCCAGGTAGTCGAAGGGGACGAACTTGTTCCCGATGCGCCCGTCGAAGGCGATGCCCACCGTCTCGTTCCGGCCGAGTCGACGGAAGAGCTCCCGCACCGGCGTGTCCAGGGTCAGGTACGACGCCGGGAGCTGGTCCTCGTTGGCCTCTCGTGCGGCTCGGACCTGGGCTCGCAGGGACGAGTGTCCGAAGACCTCGGGGTTCGCGAGCGCCACGTCCTTCGGCGCCAGGCCCCGCGCGGCGTACTGGGTGTAGCGGTACCCGGACAGGCTCAGGAGCGCGATCATCATCATCACGTTGCCGGCGTGCGGCAGGGCCAGGACGGCGCCTTTTCCCCGGTCCAGCGCGGCGTCCAGGTTCTTGCGACCCTCGAACCGCATGTAGAGGCCGACCGAGTCCGGGTCGAGCTTGCCCAGGAGCAGCTCCTCGAGGTGCACCCGGAAGGCGATGCGGTAGGCGTCGCGGACCAGCGCGTCGTCCGACCGGCCGAAGCAGAGCTCCAGCTCGCGCTTCATGAGGGCCTTCTGAGCACCACCGGCCGCGTACTGGGCGCGCCACAGCGGGTACAGGCGCGCGATCTGCTCGGGCCGGTTCGCGTCCAGCGCCTTGCGAAACGGAACCCAGAACGCCCAGCGGGCGAGGTCCTTCATCCCTCGATGAGCCCGCGGATCACGTCCCGCAGGAGCGCCAGCACCGAGCCGCAGCCGCAGCACAGGATGATGAAGCCCAGACCGCCGCCGACGATGTACATCAGCTTCTTCTGGTCGAGCTCGCCCTCGTCGACCTTGGGCGCGTCGCCTGAGAGCGGCACGGCGGCGACCCCGTCGATCGGCGCCGCCCAGATCGCGAGGAACGGGGCGATGTGCGGGTGCACGTCGTGGCTGTCGATCTCGACGAGCGTGATGGGCTCGGGGAAGCCGCGGACCTCGAGCCGGGCCTGTCCGGCCTCGGTGCGTGGGTACTGGCCGATGGCCACCGCGGGTCGGTCCTTCGCCCACCGAACGTCGGTGTGCCACGTCACCGAGTCCGTGGTGGTCATGCGGACCGCCAGGATCCGATGGTCGGTCAGCGCGATCTGCCACCAGGACGCGGCCTTGTCGACCGGCGTCCCTGGCGCGCCGAGAACGGCCAGGATCTGCTCCTGGCCAACCAGCATGTCGGTGAAGACGTCCGGTGCGGACACGCTCGCAACCCTCCGGGGCGAGCGAACCTAACACCCGTGGCGGCGGTCCTGCGGGCCAGGCTCCGGACCGCGCTACACTGCCGCTTCGCCCCCTGGAGAACCGCTGTGCGCGTCATCCTGATCAACCCGCCCCTGGACTCGGTGCTGAGGGACGGGAACGTCGACCCGGTCACGAGCTACCTCTTCTACAACTCCGCTCCTCTCGGCCTGCTCTACATCGCCGCCGTGCTCGAGCGGCGCGGTGAGACCGTCGCCTGCATCGACGCGGCGGCCGAGAAGCTCGACATCCCCGGGACCGTGAAGCGGATCCAGGAGTTCAAGCCCGACGTCATCGGCATCGGCTCGACCACGGTCGTCTTCGACGGAGCCATCGAGCTCGCCGAGAAGTGCAAGGAGGCCATGCCCGACGTCCCGATGGTGCTCGGCGGGTACCACGTGACGCTGCTGCCCGACGAGGCGATGGCGCACGACTGCTTCGACATCGGTGTCATCCACGAAGGCGAGCACACGATGGAAGAGGTCGTGGACCACTTCAAGGGGCTCGTGAAGCGCGAGGACATCGAGGGAATCGTCTACAAGCAGGACGACGGCACGGTCCACCACGCGCCGCACCGCAAGACCTTCCGCAAGCTCGACGAGCTGCCGTTCCCTGCCCGGCACCTGCTGCCCCCGAACCTGTACAAGCCCGTGCCCGTCGACGAGCACGCGATGCCCAAGTTCGCGATGGTCAGCAGCCGCGGCTGCCCGCACGCGTGCGCGTTCTGCCAGAAGTCCCGGACCGGCTACCGCAGCCGCGATCCGAAGCACGTCGTCGACGAGATCGAGCACATGATCCGCGACTTCGGTGTGCGCGACATCGCGTTCGTCGACTCGCTGTTCTGCGCCAACAAGCGCCGGGTCATGAAGATCTGCGACGAGATGATCCGCCGGAACGTGAAGGTCAGCTGGACCTGCTCCTCACGGGTCGAGGTCGTGGACAAGGAGATGCTGCAGAAGATGAAGGACGCCGGCTGCTGGCGGACGCGCTTCGGCGTCGAGAGCGGCAGCGACCAGGTGCTCGACTTCATCAGCAAGGGCATCACCAAGGAGAAGATCCGGAACGCCATCACGTGGGCCCACGAGGTCGGTCTCCGGCCGAAGGCGTTCTTCATGGTCGGCCACATGCCGGACACCCACGAGACCATCCAGGAGACGATCGAGTTCGCGAAGTCGATCCCGCTCCACGACGTCACCGTGCAGATCAACACGCTCTTGCCGCAGACCCCTCAGATGGAGGTCTGGCAGCGCGAGGGCTCCAAGTGGGGCCGCGTCATCAACGAGTCGACGTCCGAGAGGAGCTTCTGGGAGCCGACGTTCGTCCCGTGGGGTCTCGAGTCCGAGGACATCATCGAGTACCACCGACAGTTCTACCGGGAGTTCTACTTCCGTCCGGTCACGCTCGCGCGGCACCTCGAAGGCATCGAGAACTGGCGGCACGTGTACAAGTACGTCCAGGCCAGCAACCTGTTCAGCTTCCTCTTCTACAACATGGAGAAGCCTTCCCTGTCGATGGTGAAGGGCTTCGTGGACGCGATGAAGAAGAATCGGAAGGCCAGCGATTCCGCGGCCATGCACGAATATCTGGGCTGAATGGGTTGACGTCGCTCGCGGCGTGAACACACTCCCGCCGCCCAGGCAGACGAGCCGAGCAGCGGCCGGGTCTCCCCATCAGCCGTCCCGCGTGTCGGACCTCGTGCGCCTGTGCCCGATGTAGCTCATTGGTAGAGCACTGGACTCTTACTCCAGATGTAGCGGGTTCGACTCCCGTCATCCCCGAGCGGCTGTTTCACCGTTCACAACCCGGGCTGCGTCACGGCCGGTCCGGCGTGATCGCTGGCCGTCCTCCGGCCTGCCGGATCCTCGCCACGCGAGGTCTCTGCCGCCCAGGAGGACCGCCCCGAGACCGCCGGTCACCCTCCCTTCGGGGAGGGGGCTGTGGCCAGCCCTTCTTTTCTCTCGTGGAGGTCTCATGTTCACCATCCTCACCGTCATCCGGACCGAGAAGGTCGCGCTCACCCTCGATGGGAAGTTCGATCGGATCCTCGGCCCTGGAACCCACTGGATCTGGACCGGCGGCAAGAATGCCGAGACCACGACCGTGAACCTGGCAACCACCGTCGTCGAGGCCGTCCCACTGGCCGACGTCTGGCCGAAGGACCTGGCGGGCGCCGAGCTCGTTCGGGTCGCTGCAGGCGAGCGGCTGATCGTGTTCGTCAACGGCGGGCTCTTCCGGGTTCTCGGGGTCGGGACCTGGCGGATCTGGACCGAGGCCGGAGCCTTCGAGCACCGGCTGGTCGAGGTCGACGCCGAGCCGAAGGCGCTCCCGGACGCGGATGGGCTCCAGGGCCACCTCGGCACCGGGCGGTGGACCGATCACCAGGCTGGCGACGGCGTGGCGTTCGTCCTGAACCGGGACGGCGAGCCGTTCAAGGTGTGGACCGAGGGTCGGTTTCGGATCTGGTCCAACACCCGGTGGACGGCCGAGCCGGTCGACCTCTCCCTCCAGGTCCTCGAGCTGGCGGTGCAGGACGTCCTGACGTCCGACCAGGTCGCGATCCGGGTGAAGCCGGTCGTCACCTGGCGGGTCGAGGACGCGCTGGTGTTCGCGCGGAACGACGAGGCCACCGATCTGCTCTGGACCGCGGTCCAGCTCGCTCTGCGCGAGGTCGTGGCGGCTCGGACGCTCGAGCAGCTGCTGGCTGAGAAGCGGGCACTGGCGGGTGAGCTGACCGACCGGACCGTGGAGCTGCTCCCGGGTGTCGGCATCGCCGTCGAGACCGCGTCCGTGAAGGACGTCGTGCTCCCGGGCGAGGTCAAGGACATCCTGAAGAAGGTGACCGTGGCCCGGAAGGAGGCCGAGGCCCAGGCGATTCGGCGGCGTGAGGAGGTGGCGCACACGCGGCAGCTCCTGAACACCGCGAAGCTCCTGGACCAGAACCCGACGCTGAAGCGGCTGACCGAGCTCGACAAGCTGGCGGAGATCGCCGGGTCTGTCGGCGAGGTCAAGCTGGTCCTCGGTGGAGAGGAGCTCCAGAAGCTCGCTCGGCTGGAGTGATGGGGGGCCGTCGGGTGGGGAGACCTGCTCGGCGGCCCTCTCTTGATCGGGTGAGGGGCGCACCTCGCGAAGAAGCCCAGGGCACTCGCGGCTGTCGCCCTGGTTCTTCGTGTCGTAGTGGACGCAGACGCCGAGTTCGCGTTCGTGGTCGAACCTCACTCCTCACTCCTCACTCCTCACCCCCGACCGTCAGCCGTCCACCGAAGAACTTCCCGTAGGTGAGGACCTCCATGTCGTTCTCCTCGCAGAAGTGGCTGTACCGGACGAGGATGTTGTCGAGGGACGCCAGCGTCGGGCACCCGCCGCCGTTGATCCACCGGGAGAGTTGCGTCAGCCCGATCCCCATCATGGCGGCGATCTCGTACCGCTTGAAGCCTCTGTCCAGCAGGGTCTGAACGATGTAGCGGACGTTGGCGAGAGCGAGTGATTCCAGGTTCGTCATGCTGTCTCCAGGAGTTTCTTGACTGGTGCGCAGAAGTCGGCGGGTGACGGTCAGCCTCGGGGTTGTGCGCGCTCAATGCTGATCGGGGCCTCAACTGCCGATATCGCGCAGTTCAGGCCGGATCAGCCACTGATCGAGCCTGAACTGCCGGAATCGCGCAGTTGGGTGCCAACTGCACCCCCGTGATCCAACACCCCCCTCCACCCGAAAGACATTCGATGACGTGACCGTCCACGCAACACCGGCACACCTCGATACGAACCTCCTGTGGAGCTCCCCATGAACCGTCTCGCCATCCTGGCCGTCGCGCTCGTCGCCGTCATCGGCCTGTTCGTCTGGAGCCAGCCGTCGGCCCAGGCCGCCAAGGGCAAGGGCAACCAGGACTGGCCGGCGCACCTGGCCAGCGACCGGGACACCACCGACTGGAAGGCCAAGGATCAGGGCTACTGGAAGGCCGCGCTGTCGAGCCAGGAGTTCGACGTGTGCCGCGACGCCGGCACCGAGCGGCCGTGGTCCAGCGCCCACAACAAGACCAAGGAAGACGGCGTCTTCCACTGCAGCAGCTGCGGCCAGGCGCTGTTCTCGATGGACGACAAGTTCGAGTCCGGCACCGGCTGGCCGAGCTTCACCCAGCCCGTCTCCGCCGACGCGGTGAAGACCCACACCGACGCATCGCTCGGCATGGTCCGCACCGAGGCCGTCTGCGGCCGCTGTGACGCGCACCTGGGCCACGTCTTCAAGGACGGCCCCCAGCCCACGGGCGAGCGCTGGTGCATCAACGGCATCTGCCTGCTGCACCGCGCGGACTGACCGCCCGCCCGAAGCGTCGCTACTCAGCCAGCCACGAGCTCGGCGATCGCAGGGTCCCGTGGTCCTCGTCGTACCAGT
>JAAESX010000233.1 GCA_024228935.1 Pseudomonadota bacterium | reverse complement strand
CCCCTCGTGCGCGGCCGTGTAGGTCGCCACCACGTGCGCGTCCCCGCCGCTGACCTCCAGGTCGAAGGCCACCCGCTCGCTGTCCCCGTCGTGGGCCGCCACGCCACAGCGTCCGTAGTCGCTGCTGTACCCGGTCATCAGGAACACCCGGACCTGCCCGTCGTCCGCGGGCGTCACCCGCCCCACGCCGAAGAGCACCGCCCCCTCGTCGTCCACCAGCTGCTCGGACTCGTCGAAGGTCAGCACCGGCCGCAGCCGCCGCAGCACCAGGTCTTCCCACGCGTCGACGAGCCCGTCACCGTCCACGTCGTCACACGCCGACGAGCAGTCCTCGACCCGCGCGACCAGGGTGCTCCGGAGCGAGATCGCGTGGCCCGACCACTCGGTCGTCCCGGACCCCGGATCCTCCACCACCGGCGACGCTTCCTCCGGCTCCAGCTCCACCCGGTCGCCCGGCGAAGGCCGCCAGTACCGGTCGCTCATCACCGCATAGGCCGCCGCGTCGAACTTCTCCGGTGATGCGTGAAACGGAATCGGCTCCAAGTCCACGGCCTGGGTCTGGAAGAAGTTCTCCCAGTGCACGCCCATCGCGTAGCGGGGGGCCAGGTTCTGCAGGGCCTGCGTCGGGTGGTCGCGGACCGCGTCCCACGACCCGACGTTCAGCACGGCGAGATCGATCGGCCGCTCGTCGAGCAGGTCCGGGTGCACGAGCCCGCGTGGCGCGTTGGTGGGAGCGTCCTGGTAGTAGACGCGGTGGGCGATGTCCCCGTCCTCGTCCAGGAAGTCGACCAGCCACGAGACGGTCGCACCCTCCAGCCAGTCGCTCGCCCGAGTCGGCGGACTCGCCCAGCTCTCCTGGACACAGCCT
>JAAESX010000232.1 GCA_024228935.1 Pseudomonadota bacterium | reverse complement strand
GGGCAGAGACGGTCACCGTGGCCGCCTGCGACGTGTCGGACGGCGGCGCGGTGTCCGCGCTTCTCGACGCGATTCCAACGGACCATCCACTGACCGGTGTGTTCCACCTGGCGGGTGTGCTGGACGACGGGGTGGTGACGGAGCTGACCTCGGAGCGGGTGGCTCGGGTTCTGGCGCCGAAGGTGGACGGTGCCTGGCACCTGCACACGCTGACCGCAGCGCACGACCTGTCGGCCTTCGTGCTGTTCTCTTCGGCCGCCGGGGTGATGGGCGGTCCCGGTCAGGCGAACTACGCGGCTGCCAACACCTTCCTCGATGCGCTGGCGGCCAGCCGGCGGCAGCAGGGCCTGGCGGGCCAGAGCCTGGCCTGGGGTCTGTGGGAGCAGCAGGGCGTGGGAATGACGGCGCACCTCGGTGCGGCCGAGCTGGGTCGGATGTCCCGCCAGGGGCTCTCGCCGCTGTCGGTGTCCCAGGGGATGGCGCTGCTCGACGCGGCGATGGCGCACCCGGACGCGACGCTGGTGCCGGTACGGATGGACCTGGCTCGGATGCAGCGTGGGCTGTCGGAGTCTGCAGCCGTCCCCGCCCTGCTGCGTCGTCTGCTGCGCCCCGGTCTTCGTCGGGTGGGTGCGGCGGCGGTGACTGCCACGGCCTTGCGTCAGCGGCTGTCGGCCCTCCCGGAGTCCGAGCGCGAAGCAGCGCTGGTGACGCTGGTGCAGGAGGAGGTGTCTGCGGTCCTCGGTCTTGCTGGCGCGGCCGCGGTGCCTGCCGACCGGCCACTCGCGGAGCTGGGCCTCGACTCCCTGATGGCGGTCGAGCTGCGCAACCGCTTTCGAGCGTTGCTCGATGCGAAAGTCTCACTCAACGGCCTGTTCGGGAACGACAGCCGTGCGGTGGCTCAGCTGCTGGTCGAGGGGGTCGGCACGCCAGAGCAGTCCCCGGTCGCGCCCCCCGTCGCGCTGCCCGACGACCCGTACGCCCCCTTCCCACTCACCCCGATTCAGCAGGCCTACTGGGTCGGACGTCAGATGGGCCCGGCGGGAGGGATCGCCTACCACGCCTACTTCGAGTTCCAGAGCCCCGAGGTCGACCTGGAGCGCCTGAAGGCTTCGTGGCAGCAGGTGGTGGCGCGCCACGAGGCGCTTCGGATGGTGTTCACCGCGTCGGGTCTGCAGCGGGTTCTGCCGGAGGTTCCGGGCTATTCCTGGCCGGTCGACGACCTGCGGGCGCTGGAGGAACCGGACCGACAGCGTCGACTGATGGCGGTGCGCAGCGAGCTCTCCTCTGCCGTGCGCTCGCTCGAGCAGTGGCCCCTCTTCGACTTCCGTGTGTTCTTGTTGCCCGACGGGCAGACCCGGTTGTGTCTGGACTTCGACCTGCTGTGCCTGGACGGGGCCAGCTTGCAGATCGTCATGCGCGACTGGCAGCGGCTGTACGAGGACCCGGACGCGCCGCTGCCCGCGCTGCCCCCGCGTGGCTTCGAGACCGTGGTGCGGGCGGGGATGGCCGTGCGCGGCACAGCACCCCATCAGCGCGCGATGGCCTATTGGCAGGAGCGCTGCCCCGTCTTCGACCCGATCCCGCAGCTTCCGCTGGCGAAGTCACCGGAGTCGGTTCAGAATCACCACGGTGTCCGGTACGAGGGGGTGCTCGATGCGCCGGACTGGGCTGCGGTCTGTGCCGGTGCGAGTGCCCGAGGGCTCACGCCGTCGATGGTGCTGTGTGGGGTCTTCGCCGAGGTCTTGAGCCGGTGGTCCTCCGGGGCGCCGTTCCTGCTCAACCTCACCCACTTCACGCGTCCGCCGGTGCACCCACAAGTGAACGAGATCTCGGGCGACTTCACGAACCTGTTGTTCCTGTCTTGTGAGTCGGGCTCGGGTACGGCTCTGGCGGACCGCTCATCGGCGCTGCAGTCACAGCTCCATGCACACCTGGAGCACAGCATCGTGGACGGTGTGGAGGTGCTCCGTTCGTGGCGTCAGATGGGTCGGGAGGTGATGGTCCCGGTGGTGTTCACCAGCACGCTGGGGCTTCCGGTGAGCGAGACGATGGGCTGGCTGGGCGAGTCGGTCTTCAGCGTCACCCAGACGCCGCAGGTGTGGCTGGACCACATCGTCCTCGAGGAAGAGGGAGCGCTCCACTACAGCTGGGACGTCATCGATGCGCTCTTCCCGGAGGGGATGATCTCGGAGATGTGGTCGGCCTACGATGCGCGTCTACGCTCCCTGGTGGACACGCCGTCTGCGTGGGAGGCCCGCTGGCCCGAGCTGCTCCCTGCGCCCGCTCGGGAGCGGGTCGCGTCGTTCAACGCGACCGCGGGTCCGCTCTCGGACCAGACCCTGCACGGCCTGTTCGCGGTCCAGGCCCGGTCCCAGCCCGACCGACCGGCGGTGATCTCGGCCGAACAGACGCTGACCTACGGAGCGCTGGCGTCGATGGCGCGGCAGCTCGGTCGGCGGCTCCGGGCGCTGGGTGCGCAGCCGAACACGCTGGTCGCGCTGGTGATGGACAAGGGCTGGGAGCAGATCGTCGGCGCGTTGGGGATCTTGTACTCGGGCGCTGCGTACCTTCCGGTGGACGCGGGGCTGCCGCATTCCCGCCGCGCGCTTCTCCTGGAGCGGAGTGGCGCGACGGTCGCGGTGGTCCAGCCCGGTGTGGAGGTCGCGGGGTTGGCGTGCGTGGTGGTGGACCGCGCGTTGCTGGAAGAGGAGGAGGACACGGCCTTCGACTTCGTCCAGACGTCCACGGACCTGGCGTACGTGATCTACACCTCGGGCTCCACGGGGGAGCCGAAGGGGGTGATGCTCGATCACCGGGGTCCGGTGAACTACCTGCTGGACATCAACACGCGCCTGGGCGTGGGTCCGTCCGACCGTTCCTTCGGCCTGTCTTCGATGTCGTTCGACCTGTCGGTCTACGACGTGTTCGGCTTGTTGGCAGTGGGCGGTGGGACCGTGCTTCCGGGTGCGTCGGAGCGCGCAGATCCGTCGTGTTGGCCGGCGTACCTCGGTCGTGGTGTGACGGTCTGGAACACGGTGCCGGCGCTGCTTCAGCTTCTTGTGGAGTACGCGGAGGGACGCCCCGAGGTGGTGTCGTCGATGCAGGGGCTGGCGCGCGTGATGCTGAGCGGGGACTGGATCCCGGTCCCGCTTCCCGATGCGTTTCGCGCCCTGGTGTCGGACGCGGCGATGATCAGCGTCGGTGGTGCGACGGAGACCTCGATCAACGCGATCGTGTACCCGATCGGGGAAGTGGAGCCGAGCTGGCCGAGCATTCCTTGGGGTCGTCCGATGACGAACCAGGAGGCATGGGTCCTGGACGCGGGGCTGGAGGTTTGTCCGACGTACGTTCCAGGAGAGCTCTACATCGGTGGTCCGTGCCTGGCACAGGGGTACTGGGGGGACGCGTCTCTGACGTCGTCTCGCTTCATCATCCATCCGCGTACGGGCACGCGTCTGTACCGTACGGGAGACTGGGGTCGTTGGCTTCCGGACGGGACGCTGGAGTTCCTGGGTCGTCGCGACCAGCAGGTGAAGGTGAACGGGTACCGTGTGGAGCTGGGTGAGGTGGAGAGCGTCCTCTCGTCGCACCCGTGGGTCCGTCAGTCGGTGGTGGTGGCGACGGGCGATCGTGCAAAGCGTCTGGTGGGTCACGTGGTGCTCGGGGCTCCGCCGCCTCCGCTGCTGGAGGGCGGTTCGGGCTGGTCGGACGGTGCGGAGGTGCTGCTGGAGGATGCGGCGTCACGCGCCGGGTTCTCTTCGTCGCTGGTCGAGTCGCCGGGCGAGGGTCCGCCGACGGTGGTGTTCCCAGCGCTGCCGGTCCCGTCATCCGATGCGCTGCCTGGCGCGTTGTCGCTCTCGCTGGGCGGGCTGGGTCGTCTCCTGGAGTGCCTGCGACGTGTGGCGACGCCGCACGCGCCGTTCCCGAAGGCCCGGTATGCGTCCCCGGGGAGCCTCTACCCGGTGCAGGTGCTGGTGTGCGTGCCGTCGGGCCAGGTCGCGGGGCTGGAGGGTGGGGTGTACTACCACCACCCGCTGGACCATGTGCTGGTGCAGGTGGCGGCTGCGCCTCCGCCGCAGCTGGGCGGGGCCTGCACGGTGGTCCTGGTGGGGCGGCTGTCCGCGATTGCGCCCATTTATGGCCCGGTCAGCGAGGCGTTCTGTCAGCTGGAGGCGGGGGAGGTGGGCCACCTGCTCGAGCGGGCGGCGGTCGAACAGGACCTGGCGCTCGGTCCGCAGGCGCTCGTGGACCGGGAGGGGCTCGGCGAAGCGCTGGGGCTCGAGCCGGGCGATGTGCTCCTGCACGCCCTGTCCGTCGGCGCGCCGCCGGTCCTGGAGGATGCGCTCGTGCTCGCCGCGGCCAGCGAGCGGAACCCCCAGCCTGCGGGTGAGGCCTTCCCGGTGCTGGC
>JAAESX010000231.1 GCA_024228935.1 Pseudomonadota bacterium | reverse complement strand
GCCATGCGTTCAAGCCGCCCCTGTTCCAGTGAAAGCCCCGGTCACCACCGGGGCTTTCCTTCTCTGGCAGCCATGCGTTCAAGCCGCCCCTGTTCCAGTGAAAGCCCCGGTCACCACCGGGGCTTTCCTTCTCTGGCAGCCATGCGTTCAAGCCGCCCCTGTTCAGTAGGCCCCCCCGGGAAACGCGAGGACGGAGCGCGCCCTGCCGGGAGGGATGGCGGGCGTGCTCACCCTTGCGCTGAGCGACCCCATGACCGACACGCGCGCCCTTGGCATCGCGCTCGGAGCATCCGAGGTCGTGACCTACCTGGTGTCACCGACCGGCCTGAAGCGTCTGCGCACGGCGCTCGAGCTGGACCGCATCGACCCACGGGCCCTGAACCCGGCGGTCGGTGGCCCCGAGCTCCTGGACGGCGCGCGCGATCCGAACGTGGCGCTGTTCGAGCTCCTGCTCCTCGAAGCCATTGGCCAGGGAGCGAGCGACGTCCACCTGGAGCGCTACGGCGACCAGACGCGTGTCCGCCTGCGGGTGGACGGCGTCCTCGAGGACAGCGGCCGCTTCAACCTGAAGGCGGAAGAGCACGCCCATCTCATCAACATCCTCAAGGTGTCCAGCGAGATGGACATCACCGAGCACTACCTGCCCCAGGGAGGCCGGTTCAGCCGCTCGGCGGGCCAGCGCCCCATGGACCTGCGCGTCCAGATCCAGCCGACATTCGACGGCGAGAACGCGGTCATCCGCGACCTGTCCAGCGCCACGGATGCGTTCGGCGTGAAGGACCTCGGCTTCCCGGACGGACTCGCCGATGTCTACGACCGGCTGATCGACGAGCCGAACGGCCTGGTCCTGATCACGGGACCGACCGGCCCGAGCAAGACCACGACGCTCTACGCCGCGCTCCACAAGCTGGCTCGCGACACCAACCGCAAGGTGCTGACCATCGAGGACCCCGTCGGGTACTCGCTGTTCGGCGTGCCCCAGGTCCAGACCCGAGCCGGGTTCGGCTTCGCCGACGCCATGCGCAGCTTCGTGCGCCAGGACCCCGACGTCATCTTCGTCGGCGAGATCCGGGACGGCGACACCGCACTGGAGACGATGCGAGCCAGCCAGACGAGACACCTCGTGCTCTCGTCCATCCACTGCAACGACGCCGTGGACAGCGTGCAGCGACTGCGGGACCTCGGCATGGCTCCGAGCTCGATCAGCAGCGAGCTCATGGCCGTCGCGAGTCAGCGCCTGGTTCGCCGGAACTGCCCGGACTGCCGCATCCTCGACACCCCGGACGAGACGAGCCTGGCCGAGGTCTTCCCGGACGGCGTGCCGGAGACGGCTCGACTGCTGCGCGGCACCGGATGCGGTCGCTGCCACGCTCGAGGAACCCTCGGACGTCTCCCCCTGCTGGAGCTCTGGGTGCTCGACGGCATCCAGCGTTCGGCCATCGCCGCATCCATTTCCGTCCACGACCTCCGCCGAATGGCGCTCGAGCGCGGTCTTGTCCCGTTGCGCGCGCGAGGGGCGAAGCTGGTGGAGTCCGGAGAGGTCTCGGTCGCCGAGCTTCGACGCCAGCTCAGCGCCGAACAGCTCGGTCCGCAGTAGGTCCCTCAGCAGGAGGAGAACGCGCTACAAGCCCGCGTGCTCCTCCTCCTCGCCTGCACCCAGGACGAACCCCCGTTCCGACCGACGCGCGATACCGGCCAGTCCGTGCCGACGGAGACCATCTCGCGCCAGGCGAGCATCACAGGTCTGCCGGACTGGCAGCACCCGACGCCGGACGCGAAGACCACCAGCGGCTTCGGGTTCCGCGAGGTCGACGACGACGTCGAGTTCCACCTCGGCATCGACCTGCACGCCCCCATCGGCACGCCCATCGTCGCCCCCGCCGACGGCACCGTCTGGCGCATCCATCCCAGCGAGTCCACGAGCGACCCGAACACGCTCTACATCCGCCACGAGGTTGACCCGGTCATGGTCCACGGGCTCGAGATCACCGAGGCGTTCTCGATGTACTCGCACATCGACACCTTCGAGGTGCAGGCCGAGGATCAGTTCGTCCAGGCCGGCCAGGTCATCGCGACCGTCGGCGAGTCCGGCCAGACGGTGAGCCCCCACCTGCACTTCGAGGTCCGCCTCGGGACGTGGTGCACGCTCGACTACTCGACCCGGAACCCCGACTCGGGGTGCGCGGCGGCGTATGACCCGTCGATCAACCCGCTGCATCTCATCTCAGGCCGGACGGAAGCCGGACTCGAGCTCGAGGTGCTGTCCGAGGGGCGGTACGCCGTGAGCACCCGACCCGGCGACCTGGACTGGAACCGGCTCACGACAGACGCCGGTACGTTCGACCTCGACCTGCGCACGGGCCTGGACGCGACGGACGACGACCTGCTCGACGACCCGGACCTGGGCTGGGTCCTGGTCCAGCCGACTGGCAACGACGACGACCACGCCCGCTGGGAGCTCGAGCTCGAAGCCGAGTGGCTCGAGGTCACCGACATCGACGGCGAGGGGGTCCGGCTCGACGTTCCCTGACTCGGAGGGCAAGGAACGACAGAACCCCCAGCCACCGAAGTGACTGGGGGTTCTGGATGACATCCGAGCCCGGAGGGACTTCCCTTCAGAGGTTCGAGCAGCGAGCTGCCATCGCGATGTGCGTTCCGCCGAAGCGGCTCCCGCTCATCGCGCGCCTTCCGTGGGGTTGTCGGGTCCTTCAGGGCTCTGGGGGTTCATGCCTTTCAGCGTGAACACAGGCTGGCGAGTCGTTGGACTTCCTCGCGTCCTCCGCGGTCTTTTCGGACGCTGCTTGCGCAGTGTTGATTCCGAAGGACCCTCGAGGCTTCCACCTGCTTTCCCGTACCAGCAAGCTGGTACCACCCTCTTGAACTTCAACTCCCCTTCGAAGATCCGGCTGTTCACCTTCCTCTCGTGGGATTGGGTCCAGGTCTTCACCTCAGCTACCGGCGTCTTCTGTCCGCTGGCCTGACCTCTCGGTCTGGATGTCGGCGTCGTTGAGTGACTCGAAGTCTCGGCCCGTCGCGTCTCCGTAGTTGCTTCTCAGCAGCTCCGTCTCCGCAGCGGGGTTCCCTCTCGTCCGGCACCTTCATCCCCGGTCACGCTTCCACACGTGTCCGAAGCACCGCTCTCGTGGTTTCTCACCACCTCAGCGGGTTCCGCGTCCAGCTCTGCAGGTCTGTTGCACCCTGCAGCCAGTCTGGGGTTCGCTGTGTTCCTGCGACTCCGCGCGACCTGGTCATCCCGTCTCCAGCTTTCCTCGGTGTCACCACCTCGGTCCCTTGGAGCCTGACCTGGCCTCCACCACTCATCGAGGGCGTCCCACACGTTGCCGCATGGGCCCGATGAACGGCTCGCTTCGTCCGCCTCGTCCTTCCCTTTCGCCCGAAGACGAATGCATCCGAAGATGACTGGGTGTTCCGAGACGTTGCTTCCACAGCGCCTGTTCCCTTCAGAGCGTTCCCCTCGTCCCTCCATTGGCTGTCCATCAAGCCAGCACCGAAGTGCTCGCTTCACTGAAACCGCCATCCCTTCATGGTGTTGAGCTCGCTTGGCCGCCGCGCTTCCGACAGCTCCCGTTTCCAGGAACTGCTTGGCCGCACCGCTTCCGCTCGCCGTCACCTTCAAGGTCTCGATGGAAGGTCGAGTCCGTTGCTCAGGACGAAGATTGCTCTCCGAACCGAGCCCGATGCTCTCTTGGGCTTGGGTTCCTGCCTCCACCCGAAGGCTTCGCAGGAAGTGTTTGTCGACGTCAAAGAACGAATCCGAGGTTCCCCTCGGTCGACCCCGGCTTGGATTGCCCGGATGTCGTGAACCCCTATTGCACCCCCCGTGCCAACTTTGAGATCGCGTGATTTCAGTAACTTACGAATTCGTAACCTGGATCTCCGGATCCAATCTATCTGGACGACTTCGCGAAGAGACGCGGTAACAATCTATAATCACTCAATTCCGGCTATTGGGGGCTGACGTGTGTTTTCGGTAATCCACTTCCGAATCTGGCATTCATGCACGTTTCATTTGCTCGCGATGCCGGCCGGCCTAAAACAAGGACATGCTCCACGTCACGGTCGCAGTCGTCGCCTGGATGTACGCCTCGTTCATCGAGTACGCGCTCCATCGCTGGGTCTTCCACGGCATCGGGAAGAAGCGAAGCTCGTGGTTCTCGTTCCACTGGCACCAGCATCATAGGGAGTCGAGGCGGAATGGGATGTACGAGGACGCGTACGCCAACCGCAATCTCGCGTGGAACGGCTACACCCGCGAGCTGGGCGCGATGGCGTTCATCGTCCTGCTTCACGTCCCGGTGCTGTTCTTCCTGCCGACGGCCTGGCTCGGCATCCTGGCCTGGGCGATCACGTACCACTACGTCCACCACAAGACGCACGTGGACCCCGAGTGGGCGCGGACGAAGTGCTCCTGGCACTACGACCACCACATGGCTCCCAATCAGGACGCCAACTAAGGCGTGACCAGCGACTGGATGGACCACCTGTTCGGTACGCGTGAGCCGTACGTCGGGACCGAACGCGAGGCCCGGAAGCAGCGCAGCGCCGCCGCCTGAGCGCGCCCCCCTTCCCACGCCACCAGTCGGTGCATTAGTAGGGAAGACTCCCTGGAAGACCTGTGCAGGACCACGACAGCCAAGAGCTCATCGTCGCGCGCCAGGCGCTCGCCCGCACGGACGGGGGCGATGCGCTCTCGCGCTACCTGGCGCAGGTGCGTGCTGCGCCCTTCCTGTCGGCGGAAGAGGAGCTCGATCTGGCCCGACGCTGGTACGACGGCCAGGAGCCCGACGCGGGACAGCGGCTCGTCGCCGCGCACCTTCGCCTCGTCGTGAAGATGGCGTTCCAGTACCACCGACAGTGGGCGAACGTCATGGACCTCATCCAGGAGGGCAACCTGGGGCTGGTCGAGGCGCTCAACCGCTTCGATCCCTTCCGCCACAGCCGGTTCTCCACCTACGCCCGGTACTGGGTGCGGGCGATGATCCTGCGGTTCCTGCTCGACAACTTCCGCATGGTGAAGTTCAGCTCGACCCGCGCCGGCCGGAAGCTCTTCTTCCAGCTCCAGAAGGAACGCGAGCGGCTCATCTCGCTCGGCGTCGACCCGTCCACGCCGCGGCTCGCGCGCGAGCTCGAGGTCAACGAGGACGAGGTGCGCGCGGTCAGCCAGCACCTGGATCGTCCCGCCCTGGATCTCGACGGCCCCTCGGGCCCCGGCGACACGGCGCGACCGCTGCACGAGGTCATCCCCGACCAGATCCACTCGCCCGAGGCCGCCACGGCAACCGCCGATCTGCGCACGCGGGTCGGCGAGGTCTTCGCCGGCTTCGCGGAGACTCTCGAGGGGCGCGAGAAGGAGATCTGGGAGCTGCACACGGTCGCCGAGGCCCCGCTGTCCTTCTCCGAGCTCGGCGCCCGCTTCGGCGTCAGCAAGCAGCGGGCGGCCCAGATCGAGCGCGGCATGAAGCTGCGGCTGAAGTCGCTGCTCGACGCGCGGTTCGGCCAGGACCTCGAGTTCGAGCTCGCGTAGACAGCGCCTGAGGCATCGCCGGTAGACTCCGGGCGAATGCGGCCCGAGCGCCAGTTGTGGATCCTCCTCGGGCTGGTGCTCGCCTCGCGGCTGGCCCTGCTCGCGACGAGCCCGTTCGAGGTCGACTCGGTCCTGCTCACGCGCGGTGTCCTGGACTTCGACCCGACCCAGATGCGGCCTCACCCTCCCGGCTACGCGGGCCTGGTGTTTCTGGCCAAGGCCCTGCCGCTGGACGCGAACCTGGCGCTGCGGCTCATCGCGGCGTTCAGCGCGCTCCCGCTGGTCTACGCGACCTGGCACATCGCTCGCCGCCTGGATGGGGACGCGCTGCTGGCAGCGGGCCTCGTGGCGGCCTCGCCGGTCGTCTGGATGTACGGCCTGTTCGAGAACGCCTATGCCGCCGGCGCCGCTGGAGCGGCCTGCACCGCCTGGGCGGCACTGGTCTCCCGCGAGCGACAGGACACACGCTCAGCCGTGATCCTGGGCCTCACGCTCGGCATCACAGGCGCCCTTCGTCCCAGTCTGCTCGTCTTCCTGGGCCCGCTGGCGGTCTACGGCGCGGGCCGACGGACCCACCTGGCGGTCGCCGGCTCGCTGCTGCCAACGCTCCTCTGGATCGGCGCGTCGGCGCTGGCCAGCGGCGGACTCGGGACCTACCTCGCGGCCGTGTTCGAGCAGTTCACCTGGATCCGCGAGGGCAATCCGGACGGCTGGCGACTGCACCAGCTCCACCACATCGCCGTCTACGCCGCCCAGGGAGCCGCCGGCGCCGTCCTGCTCCTTCCCTGGCTGCGGAGGGTGCCGCAGTGGCGGCTGCTCGCGCTCTGGGCGGGCCTGCCGCTGGCCTTCCACCTGTTCATCTACGTCGCCAAGGCCGGCTACCTCGTCGCGTACCTGCCGGTCGTCGCCATCCTCGCGTCGCTGAGCCAGGCCCCCCGCGCCCTGCGCATCGCGGCCCCTGTGCTGTCCGCGGCCTTCTTCCTGCTGGCCCAGCCGATCGACGTGGACCTCGACCGCACCCCGAAGCTCGGGTTCGGCGAGAAGACGTGGGAGGAACGAATCGCCAGCGAGGTCTCGTTCCTCTCGACCGCCTCACTCGCTCGCGTGCGCACCCAGGACCAGGTCAACGAGGCCTACGCCGAGCTGGTCGCGAGCCAGGTCCTCGACGGGCGGACGACGCTGATCTGGTCGGACCGCTGGGACGGCGCCATCTGCGGCCACCTGGTCCAGGGCATCGACGTCGTCGACCCCCGCGTTCCGCGCCTCGAGGTCCCGGTCGAGGGGCGCCGCTTCCTGGTGCTCGCCTGGGAAGGTCCCCAGGGCTTCACGCACGTCGAGAGCGCCGAGGGCTACGGCGTCTGGGTCCGCGACATCACGCTGGACGATCTGCCCATGCGCATCGGCGACATCGAGCTGCGCCCGGTCTACTGACTACGCCAGATCCGCGAACGTCTTCCGGTGGTGCGCGAAGACGGAGAAGCCGGCGATGAAGAAGAACGCCGCCGCGGCGATGGCGACCACGATGGCTCCGGCGCTCGGCAGGCGCTGGTTCAGGATGAGCTCCTGCAGGATGCCTACCGTGTGCGCGAGCGGGTTGACCTGGAGCAGGATGTTCAGCTGCTTCGGGTACGCGCTCGGCGGGTAGAAGATCGGCGTCATGAACATCCACGCCAGCAGCACGGCGTTGACCCAGTGCGCGGTGTCGCGGAAGTAGACCTGGGCCGTGGCCAGGAAGAACGCCATGCCCATCACCATCAGGGTCTGGATGAGCATGAAGAACGGCACCATCAGGAACCACCCCGACAGGCCGCCGCCGAGGAAGATGACGCCGAGCGCCAGGATGAGCGTTCGCACGGCCTGGTTGAACAGCGCCGAGATCACGACGTGCCCGGGCAGGATGGCCGCCGGGAAGTTCACCTTCTTGATGAGGTGGGCGTTCTCCGTGATCGAGGTGGTCGCGCGGGTGAGCGACTCCTGCACGTGGAACCAGGCGATCATCCCGCAGAACAAGAAGAGCGCGTACTGCGCGACGCCGCCGCTCGGCGAGTACCGGACGCTCATCAGGACGCCGAAGACGAACGTGTAGGTGACCAGCTCGACGATGGGGTTGATCACCATCCAGAAGATGCCGATCGAGCTGCCGATGTACCGGTGCTTCAGATCGTTGAAGGCGAACTGCATGAGCAGGTCGCGGTTCCGCCAGAGGTGGACGAGCTCCTTGCGCGTCGGATTCGAGCGCGGGCGTGCCTCCGGGTCTGGGCCCAGGTCCGAAGGCGCCGTCGGCCGCAGCGCAGGGCCCTGGTGATCAGGCATCACAGGGCCACGATACCGCGCCGCCTGTTCGGTTTCCGTGCGCGCTAATCCCGCACGCCCGCTCCCCAGACCCCCTGGAGTGCGATCGAGCCGATGTTGAACCGGCTCGTGAGGTCACCGTTTCCGACCACGCGGCCCTCGCCGACCGACCCGTCGAGGCCGAGCTTGATCTGCGTGAGCTCGCTGTCCGTGATGGTCCGCGTCGGCATGAAGCTCTGGTGCCACGCCGCATCGAGGGCCCAGCGCTTGCCCAGCCACAGCGTGCCGCCGACGCCGTAGCCGTACTTGTTCCCGTCGACGAGACTGACGCCGGTCGTGGCGTCCGGGATGGCCCCGCCCTCCCATAGGAGACCCGCGCGCGCCGTCACCATGTCGTTCGCATCGAACTCGGCGCCGAGGCGCGCCGACCAGGTGTTCTTGTACCCGGCGGGCAGGACGACATCCTCGTCGACGACGATGGGCTCGCCGGGGGCGCAAGGGTCCGATAGCGGGGCACATGTCTCGATCTCCATGTCGAGAGCGCCAACGACGATTTCGTCCACCACGTCCCACTTCTGGAACACCGTGGCCGCCTCGATCTCCAGCTTGTCCGTCGGGCGGAACAGCGCGCCCGCCTTCACCTGCATCGGCATCGAGATGAAGAGCGTGATGTCCTCGTCCGAGGGGTTCGGCTCAGCAACGATCGCTGGATACACCGCATGATCGGTGAAGTCCGCCCGCAGGTAGCCTTCGGCCTCGTACTTCACGGGCGGGACGAAGCCGACACCCACGGCCCAGCGCTGGTCCTTCGGATCCTCGAACAGCACGCCGGCGTTCCACGACAGCGTGAACGGATCACTGGCTTCCATGTCGAAGCCGATCTGACCGGTGGGGTCGTCGTCCCCGCTCGTCGTCAGGAACAGCTGCTGGCCGGCGAGCATCCACTTGTACTGACCGCCGACGCCGACCGACAGACCCGGGATGATCTCGAACGCGGCCGAGGGGCCCGCGGTGACCTCGATGACCGTCGAGTCGACGAGCGTGTAGCGCTGTGCGCCCTCGCGGTCGTACTCGATGAACGGCGCATACGGCGGGTAGACACCGAACGCGATGACAGCGCGGTCGTCCAGGAACGACTGGGCGAGACCGATGGTCGGGATCGGGTAGGGCGGGCCCTCGTTCTCTACAGCGTCGAAGACCTCGTCGCCCAGGTCCTCGCGATCGAACCGGATGTACTGGTGCACCCCGGACAGGTCGGCCTTGAACTGGCCGCCGTCGATGCGGGTCAGCGCCGCCGGGTTGTAGTACTGGGCGGTCGTGTCATCGACGCCCGCGATGAACGCCCCGCCGCGGCCGAGCGAGCGGGTGCCGACATCGGCGACGTAGTAGGCGCTTGCATCCGCGGTGGATGCCAGGACGAGAAGGAGCATGGGAACCTCGCGCCGCGCTTATAGCGCATCGAGGCCCAGGCTCAGAGCCCCGCGTCGGTCTCGTAGGGCTCCACCGACTCGAAGTCCTCGGCCGACAGATCGGTCTTCGTGGCGCGCACGACCCAGGACTGGGAACAGACGGTGCTGACCGAGAGCTGGCAGGGCTCGTCGGCGCAGTCGACCACGTCGAAGCCGTTGTTCGCGGCCATCTCGCCGCCCGCGCCGTCGTCCACGACCAGGTAGTCGCCCACCGGGGCCTCGCCGTTGGCGCCGATGCCGATGTCCTCGGACCACGAGTCGCTCTCGGCCCAGCTCCGCTCGTCGCTCGAGTCGACGTCCCAGGTGGCGCCCTCGTCCAGGCTCACCGAGCGGACTGCAGTCTTCGCCATCGAGGCCTCGAAGACGTAGCCGCTGGGGTGCTGGGCGTTGGCGTCGGACAGCTCCTCGCGCTCCTCGACGAAGACCAGGGACTCGTCCTCGGCGCTGGCCTCGTAGATCCCGCCGTCCAGCAGCAGGACCCAGCCCGTGTCGGTGGCGGAGACGAGGCCGAAGAGCTCGGCCTCGGACCACGTGACGCTGTCCGCGAGCTCCCACTCGTCCTCGTCGAGCGCCTGGGCGGGCAGCCCGGCGCCGACGAAGTTGTGGGACACGACGGTGCCGCAGGCCGCATCGTCCGGTGTCTCGGAGATGTGGAAGAGCCAGACCCCTTCCGGGTTCTGGGCGCATGCGACGAGGAGAGAAAAGAGCATCGGCGAGACCTCAGCGAACGGCGCGATCGACGGACAGCACACGATCGAGCAGATCTTCTACCCCATCGAGCGGCAGCTGGGTGGCCGCATCGGACCAGGCGCTGTCGGGGTCGTCGTGCACCTCGATGAAGAGCGCGTCGACACCGACCGCCACGGCAGCCAGGGCCAGATGGGGCGCGAACTCTCGCTCGCCACCGCTGGAGTCCCCTCGCCCGGCGGGCTGCTGGGTCGCGTGCGTCGCGTCCATGCAGACGGGCACGCCGAGCGCGCGCATGCGGGGCAGCGAGAGCATGTCGACGACCAGCCGGTTGTAGCCGAAGGTCGTGCCCCGCTCGGTCAGCATCGCTGGGCCGCCGACCTTCTCGATGGCGCCGACCATGTCCCAGGGCGCCATGAACTGGCCCTTCTTGATGTTCACCGGCTTCCCGGTGGCCCCACATGCGACGAGCAGGTCCGTCTGGCGGCACAGGAACGCCGGGACCTGCAGGAGATCGACGACCTGACCGACGATCGCAGCCTGCTGGGGCAGGTGGACGTCCGTGGTGATCGGGATGCCCAGCTCGGACCGGACCTCGGCCAGGACCGCAAGGCCCTCGTCGATCCCCACACCCCGGCGGGCTCCACCCCGGCTCCGATTGGCCTTGTCGAAGCTCGCCTTGAACACGAGCGGCAGATCCCGACGCGCACAGGCTCCAGCGAGCCGCTCGGCGATGCGCAGCGTTCTGTCTCGGGTCTCGACGACACAGGGTCCGGCGATCAGCGCGAGCGCTCCATCGCCAATCCTCACGTCTCCCACTTGCAGCGGCGTCATCGGTTTCTCCGCGATATCACAGGGCTTCGGCGACACTTCGGGCGTCCGATGCACCGGATATCCTGACCTGGCGAAAGAGGATCCCGCGTGCAGAGAACGCAGAACGCCGCCCTGAAGATGTACGCCCGCGCGTTCGACGCGGTGCTCATCACGGTGACGTACCTGCTCGTGATGCAGGCGCGGGTGGTCATCCGTCGAGTCTGGCCCTGGGATCTGTTCGAGGGCGCCGAGAACACGCTCCAGGCGCTCCCTGTCGACGCGCACCTGGAGATGCTCGTCATCATCCTGCCGTGCTGGCTCGTCGGCCTGCAGTGGGCGGGCACCTACCGGGACCTGCGTCGCGTCCGCAGCGACCTGCTGCTCTTCCGGGTGGCCCGAGGCGTCGCCGCCGGCGTCGTCCTGACCCTGGGCGCGCTCTTCATCCTGCAGCTGGTAGGCCAGCTCTCCCGAACGCTGTTCATCGGCTTCTCGCTCATCAGCCTGTTCGTCGTGGCGCTCTCGCGCCGAGGCCTCGTGGCTCGCATCCGGGACCGCTTCCGGCGAGGCGTCGACGTGCACAACGTCGTCATCGTCGGCACCGCCGGCGAGGCCCTGCCCTTCATCAAGTCGATCGAGCACCGCCCCGACTGGGGACTGCGCGTACTGGGTGTCGTGCACCCCGACAGCAGCGAAGACGACGAGATCACGGGGGTCAGCTACCGGGTCATCGGTCGCATCTCCGACATCGCCCGCATCCTCGAGCAGAACCCCGTGGACCAGGTCTACGTGACCGGCCATGCCTGGGATGTCGGCACGCTGCGCCAGCTCGCCGATGTGTGCGAGGAGATCGGCGTCGAGTTCAGCATCGACGCGAACTTCCTCGGCCTGCGCGTCGCCCAAGCCGACCTCGCCGAGTTCGAAGGGAACTCGGTCCTGACGTTCTCGACGACGCCCGCCAACGCCGACGCGCTCGTCGTGAAGCGCCTGATGGACATCGTGCTGTCGGGCGCCGCGCTCCTCGCCCTGTCCCCGTTCTTCCTCATCACAGCCATCCTCATCAAGCTCGAGGATCCCAAGGGCGGCGTCTTCTTCGGCCAGCAGCGCAGCGGCCTGTATGGGCGCACGTTCACGATGTGGAAGTTCCGCTCGATGGTCGCCGACGCCGAGAAGCTGCGGGCGGCGCTCGAGGCCGACAACGAGATGGACGGTCCGGTCTTCAAGCTGACCCACGACCCGCGCATCACGCGGATCGGCCGGTTCATCCGCAAGACCTCGATCGACGAGTTCCCCCAGTTCTGGAACGTGTTCGTCGGCGAGATGAGCCTCGTCGGACCCCGGCCGCCCATCCCCGCCGAGGTCGCCCAGTACGAGCGCTGGCAGATGCGTCGGCTGTCGATGAAGCCCGGCATCACCTGCATCTGGCAGGTCAGCGGGCGGAACAACATCGACTTCAAGACGTGGATGAAGCTCGACCTGCAGTACATCGACAACTGGTCGCTGTTCCTGGATCTCAAGCTCCTGCTCAAGACGCCCTACGCCGTCGTGATGGGAACCGGAGCGAAGTAGCGGCGTCCGAGCCACACTGTGTCTTCGAGCTTGGGTGTTCAAGCACTGTGAGATGGATGCGTCGAGCCATTCCCTGGATCCTGTGGGCGCTGTGCGCGGTCGGACTCGGCGTCCTGACCTGGCGCAGCACACGGGTCCCGGTCCTGGCGCCCGCCATCAGCCTTCCCGCCATGCCGACGACCGGCTGGGCGAGAGTCACGCGCGGCGACACCGCGGGACTGGTCACGGTGCCAGTCCAGATCGGAGCTCGCGCCGAGCCCTTCATCCTGGACACGGGGGCAGACGTCAGCGTCCTCCGGCGAGCCAGCATGGAGCCGCTGGGACTGCCCGAGGAGCTCGGCCCCGCCCTGACGGTCCGCGGCATCAACGAGCGCACCCTCGGCCATCGCGTGGCGGTCCAGGCGCTCCAGGTCGGCACCCGCCGTTGGTCCGAGGAGGCCTTCCTCGCGCTCGACGCCGAGCCCTTGCTCGCCCCGCTCGGCGCCGCCGGCATCCTGGGCACGCCGTTCTTCGGACAGGACCTCGTCCTCCTCGAGGAGCAGACCGTGCACCTCGTGCACCCGGCCAGCCCCGACCGCCCCGATCTCGACGGGCTGGTGCGCGTTCCCTTCGAGCGCGAGGGCACCCGGGTCCCCGTGCTGGTCGACGGCGTGGAGCTCGAGGCCTGGATCGACACCGGCGCGACGCGGAGTTCGCTGTCCTGGTCCGCCGCCCAGCGCGTCGGAACGCCCGAGCTCTCCCCGGGCGGCGTGCAGCTCGGCGCAGACGGACAGGCGTTCGAGGTCCAGGAAGGCCGCTTCGGCACTGTCGTCCTCGGCCCCACGGCGTTCGAGACGCCCATCCTCCAGGTGGGGCACGCGGACGACGGCGTGGAGCTGCGGCTGGGCATGGACCTGCTCGGGCGGATGGACCGGTTCGGCCTGGACTACGCCACGGCGGAAGTGCTGGTTCCCGAAGGGTTCTTCGCCCCCTGATGAACGCGGTAGGATCGGCGCATGCAGCACCCGATTCCCGGCTCGCCCGACGAGCTCGTCGCCTTCGAGAAGCTGAAGGCCCGGCTCCCCGACCTGTTCCGCACCGTGTCCAGCGACGACCGGTTCGAGCACACCGTCGTGGTCGTGCCGAGCCTGTCGATGCACCCGGCCGAGCTCGCCAAGATCACGGGCGTCCATCACTACGAAGAGCGCCTGCTCTACATGCTGATGCTGCTGCGCCGGCCCCGCACCCACCTGGTGTTCGTGACGAGCCAGCCGCTGAACCCCAGCGTGGTCGACTACTACCTGCACCTTCTCAGCGGGGTGCCGACGAACCACGCGCGGCGCCGCCTGACCCTGCTGACATGCCTGGACGCCTCGGCGCGCCCGCTGAGCGAGAAGATCCTCGAGCGCCCGATGCTCCAGCGGAAGATCCGCGAGGCGATCCCGGACCTGTCCTCGGCCCACCTCTCGGTCTTCAACAGCACGCCGCTCGAGCGCACCCTGGCCGTCCAGCTCGGCATCCCGCTCTACGCGACCGACCCCGCGCTCATGGACCTGGGCAGCAAGTCCGGCTGCCGCGAGATCTTCCGCGAGGCGGGGGTCAAGTTCCCGGACGGCTTCGAGCGCCTGCGCACCGCGACCGAGATCACCGACGCCCTCGACACGCTCAAGGGGCGGTACCCGGACATGCGCCGCGCCGTCGTGAAGCTCAACGAGGGCTTCTCGGGCGAAGGCAACGCGCTCTTCTACTTCGACGAGTGCCCGACGGTCGGCGACCGCAAGGCCTGGATCCGCGAGAACCTGCCGAACCTCAAGTTCGAGGCGCCCATGGAGCACTGGGAGAGCTTCGAGCAGAAGTACGGCGAGATGGGCGGCATCGTCGAGTGCTTCGTCGAAGGCAAGCCGAAGGAGTCCCCGTCCTGCCAGGCTCGGGTGAACGCGCTGGGCCAGGCGATGACGATCTCAACGCACGACCAGGTGCTGGGCGGTCCGTCAGGTCAGGTCTTCCTCGGCTGCACCTTCCCCGCGCGCGAGGAGTACCGGGTCGAGGTCCAGGAGGCCGGGTACCAGGTGGCCCAGGTCCTGGCGGCCCGGGGGGTCGTCGGCCGGTTCGCCACGGACTTCGTGTCGGTGAAGGACGAGAACGACCGGTGGGAGCACCACGCCATCGAGGTCAACCTGCGAAAGGGCGGCACGACGCACCCGTTCCTGACCCTGAAGTTCCTCACCGACGGCAAGTACGACCGCGACACGGGGATGTTCCACACGCCCCAGGGGCACGCCAAGTACTACTACGCGAGCGACACGCTGCACTCCGAGCTGTACCGCGGGCTGTCCCCGGACGACCTGATCGAGACCGCCGTCTACCACGGCCTCCACTTCCACGGCGCGAGCGAGCGAGGGGTCGTCTTCCACCTCATGGGCGCCCTGTCCGAGTTCGGCAAGCTGGGGACTGTCTGCATCGGAGACAACCCGCAGCAGGCCCGGTTCCTCTACAACAAGACGGTGGGAGTTCTCGACTCCGTGTCAAAGGAGCTTCACGGCGGCCGGTAGCCCGAAAAGAACGGGTACACTGCGCGGTGATGTTGCTCCTCCCTCTCCTCGCCTGTCAGCAAGACTACGGCGTCTACGAACAGAAGCGTGAGCTGTTCGTCCAGCCCCTGGCGGATGCCGGCGGCGTGACGGTCGGCGAACGTGTCACCGTCCACGTCCCGCTCTACAGCGTCGGCCGCGGGACCATCTACGTCGACTCGGTGTCGGTCGAGAACGCCCAGGAGGAAGAGGCCTTCGTCCTGCTGCCTTCCTGGCCGAACTACGACAGCGACGGCGACGAGGTCGAGGACGTCCTCGAGTTCGAGATTGGCAGCCCCGACGGCACCGTCTTCGAGGAGCTGGAGATCAACTTCCGGCCCGTGACCGAGGGCTACTTCCGGGCCACGGTCTACGTCGACACGAACGACAACCGCCTGCTCCCGATCGACCCGGTCGACGGGCTGCACGACGGCAACGGCGTGCACGTCTTCCAGGTGCGCGGCCTCGCTCGCTACCCGCAGTCCTCGTACTACCCGCCGTTCATGGACTTCGGGAAGAAGGCCGTCGGCGGCGCGTTCTTCGACACCGCCCAGATCGTCAACACGGGCTCGGTCATCCTGACGATCGCCAGCGTCCAGATGAGCGACAGCAGCAGCTCGAGCTTCTACGCCTCGACGCCCACGCCCATCTACATCCTACCCGGCGACACCGAGGAGATCGAGATCGGGTACATCCCAGGCAAGTCCACGAAGGAACGCGCCGAGATCACGCTCGTGACGTCGGACCCCGAGGACGAGCCGGTCATCACGGTCATCGGCAACTCGTGCGAAGACTCCGTCGACCCCTCCTGGGACGCCGACGACGACGGGTACATGGAGTGCGGCCAGGACTGCGACGACCTGAACGCCTCGATCCACCCGGACGCGCAGGAGGTCGACAACGGCCGCGACGACGACTGCGACGGCAACATCGACGAGGGCGCCGACGGCGTCTCCTGGGACAACGACAAGGACGGCTACACCGAGAACGAAGGCGACTGCAACGACGAGGACATCGCCGTCGGCCCCGACGCGGAGGAGATCGACAACAACCAGATCGACGACGACTGCGACGGCGACATCGACGAGGGCAGCACCCGCGTCGACGACGACTACGACGGCTACGCCAACCGCGAGGGCGACTGCGCCGACCGGGACGACACCATCTACCCGGGCGCCGAAGAGGTGGCCGACGGCATCGACAACGACTGCGACGGCAGCATCGATGAAGGCACCTGGGACTTCGACGACGACGAAGATGGCTGGACCGAGTCCGAAGGCGACTGCGACGACTACGACGCCTGGAGCTACCCCGATGCCCAGGAAGACTGCGACGGCATCGACAACGACTGCGACAACCTGGTCGACGAAGGCGAGTCCGACGCCGAGGACGCTTGCAGCTACCTGGCCGAGGCCATCGAGCCTGAAGAGCCGGAGACAGGCTGCTCGAGTCGTCCGGGCAAGAGCGGCCTCGCCGTGCTGGCGCTCCTGGGCGCCTTGGTCCTCCGCCGCCGAGACTGAGCGTGCTGACGTTCCTGGCGTCGCTGGCCTGCAGCGACGTCCAGCCCGCCGACAGCGCGGACTCCGAGGCCCAGCTCGACAACGAGCCGGGCTGCGCCGACCGCGACGAGGACACGCACACCGACGTGGCCTGCGGCGGCGACGACTGCAACGACAACGACCCGTCGGTCCACCCTGGCGCCGACGAGATCCCCTACGACGGGCTCGACCAGGACTGCGACGGGCAGGACCTCGCTGACGTCGACGGGGATGGGTACGAAGGCGACGGCGGCCTGGACTGCGACGACGAGGACCCCGACATCCATCCCGGCGCCGACGAGGTCGCCAAGGACGGCATCGACCAGGACTGCGATGGCGTCGACGACCTGGACGGGGACGGCGACGGGTTCGACGACGAGGCGTTCGGCGGCGAGGACTGCGATGACGAAGACCCGTCCGTCCACCCCGACGCTCACGACTGGATGAGCGACGGCGTGGACGCCGACTGTGACGGCATCGACGGCCAGGCGAGCACCCTCGACGCGCTGACCACGCTCACCGGCGAGGGGGACTTCGGACGCGCCCTGGCCGTCTGCGACCTGGACGAGGACGGCCGTGACGACCTGGTGGTCAGCGCCCCTGGCGTCCTGCTGTACTCGGGCGAGATCTCGGTCTTCTACGACCTCGACGCCGCACCGACCGTCATCCCGGGCGGCGACCGCGAGGCCCTGGGCTACGAGGCCACCTGCGGCGATCTCGACGGCGACGGCCACCTGGACCTGGTCGTCGAGCACGGCGAGATCCTGTACGAGGACGGGTACTACGACAGCCACTTCCGACTCGCCTACATCTGGGGCGACGGGACTCGCTGGCCCGCCGAGCACTCCACGGACGTCGTCCTCGAGCATCAGATGGGTGTGCCGGACGAGCCGTCCATCCGCTACGCGCCGCTCTCCATCGGCGACCTGGACCGCGACGGCTCGGACGAGGTGGTCCTGGCGTACGGCGGCACGGACACGACGCGCTACGACGGCGGCGAGCGGATGCTCGTGGTCCCGGGCACGCGGCACGCCTACGACGCGCAGCTCGAGGACGTGCTCAGCCACTGGATGATCCCGCCCCAGGACGGTGAGCTCACCCGGGCTCGCGTGCTGTCCGACGTCGACACCAACGGCGCCTCGGACGTCGCCATCCTCGCCGCCGGCCACGACGACGGGAACGGTCGCCTGGTGCATCTGTTCGGCCTGCCCTCACCGGGCGGCGTGAACCTGCTCGATCTGGACCACCTGTCCTTCGAGGGCGCCGGAGGCTTCGGCTGGGACGCCGTCGAAGGCGACTTCGACGGCGACGGCGTCGGCGATCTGGTGGTGCTCGGCGAGGCTGGCGGACTCTGGCTGCTGAGCGATCTGGCGACGGAGCTCGTCGACGTGGGCGTGGATCCCGATGCCGTGGCGACCGCATGGGGGTCGGGCCTGCACACGGTGCTCGACGCCCCCGGGGACCTGGACGGCGACGGCTGCGACGACCTTGTCGTGGTGGACGACGACGCGGTCCATCTCGTCAGCGGCGCCCTGCTGAGCGGCGAGATCGAGGCCTGGTCCGATGTGTCGCTCGGGGTCTGGACCGGCTCGGCGCTGGACGTCGACCACGGCGACATCGACGGCGACCGTCAGGTCGACCTGGTCGTGTCCGACGCCGCCAGCGACACCGTCTACCTTGTGCTGTCTACCGAGCGCGGTTGAGGTTCGCCGCGTTGGTGTAGGCGGCCTTGGCGCCCTCGACGTCGCCCTGGGCCTCGAGGATCTGGCCCTGCAGGGCGTAGAGACGCGAGAGGAAGGGCGTGTTGGCGCTGCTGCGTCGCAGGCCCTCGTTCACGTAGCCCAGGGCGTTGGACGAGCTGCTCGAGGCGGCCTCCTGGGCAGCGCGACCCGCGAAGTCCTGGCCGACACGGGGGTCGGGGTCCGAGATGAGCGAGGCGTAGTCGCCCGAGGAGATGGCGGCGTCGACACGGTCCAGACCAGCGTCATCGAGGGCACGCAGGTACCAGCTGGCCGAGTAGTCGCTCGGGAAGGCGGCGGCGCGGAGCGCGTCCAGGTCGCTGGGGATCGGCTCGGGCTCGGCGGCGGGGGCATCGTATGCAGAGCTCCCGGCGGTCGTGGAAGAGCTGGCTCGCGAGCTGCTCTTGGGGCTCTCGTCCTTTTCGCGGTTGCCCCAGCTGCTGCGGGTCTTCCGCGACTCGCTCGCGGCCGGCTGGGCCACATCGAGCGTGTCGTAGGCGGCCTCGTCCTGGGCCTCTTCGGCCTCGACGTAGCCCAGTCCGGCGAGCGCAGGCTCGGGGTCGGGCTCGGCGGCCTTCTGCTCAGCGTCCTCGAGATGGAGCTCTTCGGGGGCCGGTCCGTAGCTCGCGCCGCCGCCACTGGGGGCGAGGCCGTCGGACAGGTCACCGGCGTCCATGTCGGCGCTGGAGAGGTTCTTCAGCGCGTCGTAGCGACCGGTGCGCTCTTGCTTGGCGGGCCGCGCCGGGGTGGCCTCGCCCTCTTCGAGAGCGTCCAGCTCGGCGAGGTCCTCGTTCGGCCTGTCGTAGTCCTCGGCGGTCTGGACCGCCTCGGGGGAAGCGACCTGGGCCACGGGATCGGCCGTGGGGGCCTCCTTCGCCAGGTTCTCGAAGCCGTCGTCCGCGGGGAGCACCGTGAAGAGGATGAGTGCGGCGGCGGCCATCGTCCCGATGGCGCCCCAGACCCGCGTCCGGCGGCGGCGGGCAGCGGCGAAGTCCACGACCTCGCCTCGCCCGGTCTCCGGGTCGGCCTCGACGATGACCTCGTCCTCGATCTCGGTGGGCGCCTCGCTGATCGGCACCTCGGCCGTTCGAGCGATGGGGACCTCGGCGGTCCGCGAGAAGGGCCCCTCGGACACCCCAGCCAGGATGTCGTCGATGCTGACTCGCGGCGCCGGGGCGAGCTCGGGGCGCAAGGCGTAGATCGCCTCCAGCGCGTCCGAGTCCACACCTTCGGGCGGAGCGGTGCCAGGCGGCTTCTCCAGCCACTCGGCGAGCAACGATGCCTGCTTCTCGGGTGTCATCTCGGGGGGTACTTCTTGCGAAAGGCTTTGGTGGCGCGGTGGAGAATGACGTCGAAGTTTCCGACGGTGACACCCAGGATCTGGGCGCACTCTTCACGGTCCTTGTCCTCGATCAGCCGCAGACGAAGCGCCTGGGCGTAGCGGGGGTTGATCAGTTGTAGGGCTTCCTCGACGAGGTCACGGGTCTCCTCGACTTCCTGACCGCGGTCCGGGGCGGGGGGAGCCACACCCATCGTGCGGTCGAGGTTGTGCTCGACCTGCTCGTTGAGGCGTTCCCGACGCTGGTGGGCGCGGTGGACGTCGATCGCCCGGTTGATGGCGATCCGCCGCATCCAGAAGAAGATGCTGCGGTCGGCCGGGTTGTACTGCTCGATCCGCTCGATGCAGATCCGGAAGGTGTCGCGGAGGACGTCCTCGGCCAGGTCCGTGATCGGAAGCCGCGGCAGGATGACCTGTCGGAACAGCCGTTCCCCGTACCAGTCGTACAGCTGGGCCAGCGCCATCCGATCGCCCGCTTTGAGCTGCAGGACGACCTCCCGCTCCTGCTCGAGCGGTGCCAGGCCACGGTCCGGCTGCACTACGGATGTCAGTTCCCAGCGTCCTCAAGTTCGTTTCCTCCGCCTGAAGAACGGAGGGATCGTTCAGACTCTTACACGTCCGGATCCAAAAGGGTCCCGCGGCCCAGGATCCAGGCCGGGTCGGCCTGCGACTTCAGCAGCTTGAACGCCGCATATGTGTCACCACCGACCATCTGCTCGAGGTAGCGGCGCTTGAGCTTGCCCACCCCGTGTTCGGCGGAGAGGGTGCCCCCGAAGGACAGCGCCAGCGCGTAGAGGTTCCGCCAGATCGCCCAGGCCTCGGCGAGCTCGGCCTCGTCGGCGGGCAGCAGGTTCAGGTGCAGGTGGTTGTCCCCGACGTGCCCGAACAGGACGTGTCGAATCTCCACAGCGTCGTACGCGGCCATCATCTCGGCCAGGTGCTCATCGGGGACTGCGAAGTCCGTGCCCACCTTGGGCATGCCGTTGCCGGTCACGATGTCGTTCACGCCAGCAGGGACCGCGTGGCGCACCGCCCGCAGCCGCTCCAGTCCGGGCTCGTCGTCCGCGAACAGCGTGTCGTCGACCAGCGCGCCGCTCGCCTCGAGCCGCTCGAACCAGACCTCCATGTCCGCTTCGGCGTCGCCGGTCTCCTGCTCGCACCAGACCGCGGCCACGGCACCCGCAGGGATGTCCGGGACCCGCTCGCGGACCAGGTCCAGGCTGTGGCAGTCGTACCACTCGATGCAGCGAGGACGCGCGTGCTCGTCGAAGCGAGCGGACTCCACACACTCGAGGCCGGCCTCGACGCTCGGGAAGAACGCCAGCACCGAGAACACCTCGTTCGGGAGCGTGGTCAGCCGCAGCGTGGCCGCCGTGACGATGCCGAGCGTGCCTTCACTGCCGATGAGCAGGTCGAGCAGGTTGTCCGTCGGGACGTAGCCCGTGGCGGACTTCACCTTCGGCTGGAGCCAGGCGGGAGATGTCCAGCCCTCGGGGATCGGCGTCGACCGATCCGCCGTGACGACCTCGCCGGTGGGCAGCACGGCCTCGACCTCGACCACCCAACTCCGGATGGACCCGTAGGCGAAGCTCCGGGCGCCACTGGCGTTGCAGGCGATGGCGCCGCCCAGCGTGCACTCGTTCCGCGAGGTCGGATCGGGCGGGAACATGCGCCCGGTCGCCTCGATCTCGGTCTGGAGTTCGCCGAGCAGGACGCCTGCCTGGGCCCGAGCGCGCTTCTCCCCGATGGACTCGATCGCGCAGAGCTTCTCGAGCGAGAGCAGCCAGCCGCCCTCGGGGACCGGCCCGCCGGTCGTCGAGGTGCGCGCGGCCGTGACGGTCAGCGGGATGCCGTTGTCCTGGCAGTGCCGGACGATCTCGGCGACCTCGGTCACGTCGCCCGGGCGCAGCAGCCCGTCCGCGTGACCGTGGGTGTTCGAGGCGTCCGACAGGTACCCGGCGAGGACGGCCGGGTCGGTGATCACCCGCATCAGAACCGGCCGTTCACCCCGATCATGGCGCCGTCTTCCTCGAGGAGGACGAACGCGCCCGCGCCGCCCAGCAGCGCCACGCCGCCGACCGCGAACAGGGCCGTCGACTGCACCTTGCGGGGCTGGATCTCGTCCTGCCAGAGCCGGTTCGCGACCGCCTCGTTCTCGGGGTCGATCCAGCCGTCGCCATCGCCGTCCAGCGCGGCGTACTGCTCGTGGAACTCCAGCCCCTTGGCCCGGATGGCGCCTCCGGCACCGATGGCGCCGACACCGACCGCGACGAGCGCACCACCCGCGATGAGCTTGGTGGCGTTGATCTCCCGAGGCTCGCGGGGCGTCTTCTCCTCTTCGGGCGGCACCGTCACGACGAGCGACGGGTCCCCGACCGCATCCGACGGCACGGTCAGGTCGAACTCGACCCGGGTGGTCTCGCCCGAGACGACCTCGACGGTCTCCTCGCGCGGGGCCAGGTCGTTGGCCGTGGCGCCCACCAGGTGCGAGCCCTTGGGGACCTCGGGGATCGTGGTCGGTCCCGTCGCGATCTCGGTCCCGTCGAGGAAGACCTTGGCGTCGACCGGGTTCACGACGACCGAAAGCGTGCCGAAGCCCTCGAGCGCCATGGCGACGTCGACCTTGTAGGCGCCGCCCATCTCGATCTTCACGTCGCGCGTGTCCGACAGGTAGCCGCTGGCCGTGCTGGTGAGCGTGTGCGTCCCGCAGGACAGCTCGATGGCGGCCGGGACCTTGAGCGGCTCGCCGTCCAGGATGACCGTGGCGTCCGCAGGCGTGACCGCGATCTGGGCGAAGCCACCGAGGGGCTTCAGCTCCATCTCCAGGCGCGTCACGCCGTTGGTGGTGACGTCTGCGGACTTGGTGTCCGTCAGGCAGTCGCCCTTGACCTGGACCATGTGGGAGCCCGTCGAGACCCGCACCGTTCCAGGAGCCGCAGTGCCCGTGGGCTGGCCATCAACAAAGATTTCCCCGGTCTGGTTTCCCGGCAGGCTGACGAACACGTCACCCGCATCCTCGGCAAACGCAGAAGGGCACAACAGCAGCGCAAAAAAGGACATCGTCGCAACTTGTGACACGCCCGCGGGAGAATGACAAGTACCCGACGCTTCGCTAAGCGCTCCACCCTCGATCTGGAGACCAGATGACCCCCTTTCGGATTCGTGAGCGACTCAAGGAGTTGCTCGGCCTGACGCCGTCCAAGGCTGCCCGTGACACCGCGGCTCCCTCGCCTAGGCGCGAGAAGGTGACGCTGGTCCTTGTCGACGGCGATGGCAACGAGCAGACCTACGACGGCGGCGCGGAGGACAGCCCGCTGTTCATCAGCGGGAACATGAAGAAGCCGATCGGCAGCGGCTGCAACGACAGCACCTGCGCGACGTGCCGGATCGAGGTGCTCGAGGGCGCCGAGAACCTGTCCCCGCAGGACGACCGCGAGCGAAACACCCTGAAGGAGAACGGGCACCCCGAGGACTGGCGCCTGGGCTGCCGCGTCTCGATCATGCAGGGCACCGTCAAGGTGCGCGCGCACGAGTTCCTGGAGCTCTGAGCTCCTAGCCGACCGCGATGGTGCCGGGCTCGGCCTGCAGCATCACGTTCTCGGCCCGCCACAGCAGGCCTCGTGGGTCGTCGGAGAGCTCGACGATGCCCGTGGTGAGCTGCGTGGCGGCCAGCGCCGAGCCCGGGCGGAACCACGCCGTGAAGGACTCGTAGGCCTCCTCCATCAGGGTGTGGGCCTTGGCCACGGTGCAGCCCGGCAGGACCACGCCGATGCCGTCGCCGCCGATGCGGCCGATGATGTCCGTGCGGCGGAGGTCCTCCATCAGCACCTCGGCGAGCAGCCGCAGGACGCGGTCCCCGGCGCCCAGGCTGCTGCGCGCGTTGATGCCGGTCAGGTCGACGACGTCGATCACCGCGGCGACCAGGCCTTCGCCCTGACGGTGCGAGAGCGCCAAGGCGTGATCAGCGCGCTCGAGGAACGCGTGCCGGTTGAGCACGCCCGTGATCGCATCCGTCTCGGCGATGGAGCGGACATGGCGCACCTCGCGCATCGCACCGACCGCACGGCCGCGAAGGCCCGGGTCGGTGATCGGCACGCGGACGAAGTGACGGATGCCCGCCGCCGAGGCGTGCTCGCTCATCGCCCCCTTGCGCGACAGCCCCAGCACCTGGACGTCCCGCAGCCGCTCGTGCGAGTTGATCGTGCGCGCCAGGTTCAGCGCGTGGCCGCCATGGACATCCAGGTCGACGATGAAGATCTCGCTGCCCTCGCGGTCGAGCGCCGCGAGCACACGACTGCGGTCCGTCTCGGTCGAGGTGTGCACGTCGGGCCCGTCGAGCACGCGGAGCGCCCGCTCGCCCATGCCGCCCTCGAAGATCATCGCCCGGTACGGCAGCCCGCTCTGCCCCTTGAGCGGAGCGCGCGCCCGCTTCAGGCAGTCACTGAGTCGCAGCGGCCAGCCGACGAAGCCCGCTGCACCGCGCCGAAGGGCGTCCGCTCGGGCTTCCATGTCGATCGACGCGCAGGGCTGGTAGAGCCAGACATGACGCCGGGGGTCGTCGGGAAGCGCCAGGACCTCGTCCACGGCCTCGCTCGGCAGGATGACGTGGCGCGGGCGATGCGCGGCCACGGCGGCCTGGAGTTCCTCGACCGACGACACGAAGAGGATGAGCTGGACGCTGGGCGTGGCCTCCTCGTCGAGCCGAACCGCGAGCGCCTCGTGCGCCAGGACGACGATGGGCGGGAGAGCCACCGAGAGCGGCACGCCGCCCTCGGCGATGAAGCGCTCCAGCGCCCGGTCCTTGTTCCCGCCCTTGCAGTCGGCGGCCGAGGCCTGCGCGGTCTCGGCCAGATCCTCGAGCCCGTGGGTCTCGGCGGTCTTCTTCAGCCGGCTGAAACACGCCATGAGGATGCCCGTGACGTGCGGGTCTTCCTCCTGTGCGTCCGCCAGCTCACGGATCTCGGCGAGCTGGCGCTCGATGTCGCTCGCGACATCGCTCGGCATCTGCTCGGACTTTGCTTTCCAGATCGACATCACTTGATCCTGACTCGGGGAGAATACACTCGCGGTTCCCGAGTGATTTGCAGCGGAGATGGGTTGAACGACGAGCAGCTGATCCAGATGTTCGAGCAGGCCATCCCGTTCAACCGTCTGCTGGGCATGCGGGTCGATCACATCGGTGCGGGCGACTGCCGCATCCGCATCCCCCCGCGCCCCGACCACGTCGGCAACTTCATCCTCCCGGCCCTGCACGGCGGCGTGCTCTCGGCGCTCGCGGACGCGGCGGGCGGCCTGGCCGTCTTCTCGCAGCTGTCCGACGATCTGTCCTGCGCAACGGTGGACCTGCGCATCGACTACCTGCGCCCCGGACGCGTGGACCGCGACGTCATCGCGCACGCCGAGGTCGTTCGGCTGGGCAACAAGGTCGCCGTGGTCAACGTCGACCTGAAGCAGGTCGTCGACGACAGCGAGCGGACGATCGCCCAGGTTCGGGCCGCCTACAACATCGTCGCGCACCGTCTCCAGCCGTGAAGTGGCCCCAGCGGGTCGGGCTGTTCCTCGGCCCCGCCCTGACCCTCGCCATCGTCCTGGCGCCGACCCCCGAGGGCCTGACCGTCCCCGGCCAGCGTGGGCTCGCCGTGCTGGCCCTGTGCGTCGTGTGGTGGCTGTCGACCCCGGTCGCGCTGCCCGTCACCGCCCTGGTCGGCCTGGCGCTGCTGCCGCTGCTCGGCGTGCTCGAGCCCTACGCCGCCTTCTCGCTCTTCGGGAACCAGGCGGTGTTCTTCGTCGTCGGCGTCTTCCTGGTGGCGTCCGCGATGCTGCGGACCGGACTGAGCAAGCGACTGGCGCTGGCCGCCATGCGCCGGATGGCCGGCTCCGAGGACATGCTCGCGGGCTCGGTCCTGCTCCTGTCCTGGGGACTCTGCGCCGTGGTCGTCAGCCACGCCGTCGCGGCGCTGATGCTCCCCATCGTGCTCGGGCTGATCCAGGCGCTGGACCTGGGACCCCGCTCCCGCCTGGCTCGCCGACTGTTGCTGTCCATGGCGTGGGGCACCATCATCGGCAGCAACCTGACCCTGTTCAGCTCGGCCCGCGCGTCCCTGGCGCTCTCGACCTACACCACCTGGGCGAGCGAGACCGGCTCACTCCACTCGCTGGGGTTCCTGGAGTTCAGCTCCGCCACGCTGCTCATCTGCCTGTTGCTGCTTCCCATCGCGTTCGTCTGGCTCCGCATCAGCTTCCCGAACGAGGGCGTACCGCTGGCCCCGGCCGTCGAGCGGCTCAACGACGACGTCGCCCAGCTCGGGTCGATCTCCGCGGCCGAGGTCCGGACCATCGGCGTGCTGGTCCTGTTCGTGCCCGCCCTGGTGATCTGGGGTCCAGAGTACGGACTGGGCACCATCGCGCTGGTCGGCTCGGCCGCGCTGTTCGTGCTCAAGGTGCTCGAGTGGAAGGAAGCCGAGCGCTACGTCAACTGGGGCATCGTGCTGCTGTACGGCGGCGCCATCGCCATCGGCGCCGGCCTCGACCAGAGTGGCGCCATGAAGTGGGTCGTCACCAGCGTCCTTCCGACCGGCTCCGTTCCCGTCTTCATCGCCCTGCTCGTCATCGGAGGCCTGGCCATGCTCATGACCGAGTTCGTCTCCAACGCCGCCGTCATCGCGCTCGCCCTCCCGGCGGTCCTCGCGATCTCGCCTGCGTTGGGTCTGGACGGCCGCCTGGTCACCGTCTTGATGTCGGTGGCCTGCGGCCTCGCGTTCTCCATGCCGACGTCCACGCCCGCGATGGCGATGGCCTTCGGCACCGGCTACCTCCGGCTTCGCAGGGTGGTCGCCGTCGGCTCCGTGCTCTCGCTGGCCGCCCTTTGCATCCTCGCTGCGGTGGCCTGGAAGATCTGGCCGCTGCTCGGGCTGGGAGTCTCGTCGTGAAGCGCGTCCTGCTCATCCTGTCGACCACGCGGTACTCGAAGGCGAGCCTCGACGGAGCGCTGGCCGAGGCCCGCCAGATCCGGGACGGCGGCGAAGAGGTCGCCCTGCACGTCCTCTACATCCGAGAGACCGAGGAGCTCGCCCAGGTCAAGTCCACCGTCGACGGAGACGCGTTCCTGGGCGCGGGCCCACAGGCCCAGATCATCGAGTCGCTCGAGAAGCAGCACCATGCGACCGCGGTCCGTCGCATCGAGCGAGGACGACGCGGGGCCGCTGAGCTCGGCATCCCGTTCTCCGCGAACGAGGTCCAGGGTGACTACCTGAAGCTCGCCCAGGCTGAGACCGCCGACCACGACGTCGTGTACCTGTCGCGAGCAGATCGCCCGTACATCAGCCGACTGCTCTTCGGGAGCGCGGCCGAGTCCGTCGCCCGGCTCGTGCGCAAGGAAGGCCACAAGGTGGTCATCAACGACGCCACGCCCCCGGCCTGGGGCGAGTGAGCGACGGAGCTCCCGGCGCGTCGGTCCGGGACCGTCGTGGCGCCCTGCTCATCGCGGCGGGCTTCGTCCTGCCGCTGCTGGCTGCGCTCTGCAGCGGAGCGATCAGCGGCGTCCTGCCCGAGGACGTCCTGTGGCTCTCCGCCGCCCGCGCTGGCCTGCTGACGCTTCCGCGACACCTGCTGCTGCTGTGGCTGCCCTGGGGCCTGTGGGTGGCCGTGAAGCACCGACACTGGTTCGGTGGCGTCGCCCTGGCGCTCGGTCTCGGGGCCCTGGGCGTGCCGCCGTACCTGCCCGAGGCCGAGGGCGGCATCGTCGTGGTCGCAGCCAACGTGCAGGCGTACTCCGACGTGGTCACCGACCTCGAGGTGGCCCTGGCCGAGCTCGAAACGGACGTGGTCCTCACCATCGAGAAACGCGGCGAGAAGATCGAGGGCATGAAGCGCGTCGCGGACAACTACGACCGGGATCTGCCCCGGACGAGCCACGGCATGGCGGTGTTCTGCCGCCGCGGCGTCCTGTGCGCCGCCGAGATCACCGAGGAGTTCGGCCAGCTTCCGAGCTGCGGCATGCCGATGGCGCTCGTCCGCGCCCAGGCGAGCGTGTGCATCGTCGGCATCCACTCGCCGCCCCCCGCCCCCACCTGCGCGGATGGCCTCGTTCCGTACGTCGACGAGGTCGCCAGCCACATCGAGGACGGCCGGGTCGTCGGGACCTGGGGGCCGTGCCAGGACGAGGATCCCGTCCTGGTCATCGGTGATCTGAACTACGTCCCGAACAGCCGGGTCCACCGCACCTTGCTGGACCGGGGACTCACCGACACGGCCACCATCCACGGCGTCTGGGCCGCGACGTGGCCCGCCGGAGGAGGCTGGCCCGACCTGCCGTTCTTCCGGCTCGACCAGCTGCTGGTGGGCGACCCGATCGACGCCTCGGGTCTGCGCTACGAGCGACTCCCCGACGCCGACCACAAGGCCGTCCGAGCCCGGATCACGCTGGCGGACTGACGAAGTCGGCCAGCTGCTCGAGGCCTCCCTCGCGGAACAACGCGGCGAGCTCGGGCCGCGCAGCATCCCAGTCCCCCTCCTCGACCGCGATGGCGTCCATCCGGTGAGCGGCTCGGTCGAGCACCGGCTTGGTCGTGTCGTCCGCCGCCTCGTGGAACCGCGCCGACGTGACGGGCTTCGCCCAGCCCGCCTTCAGCGCCACCGCCTCGAACGGGGCGCCGAGCGTCCACAGCGGCAGGGTGAGCGCCGCACGCGCCGACTCCCGGGCCGAGTCGTGCCGACCCAGCCGATCCAGGAGCGCGGTCCGGAAGACGTGCGGCTCGCCGAAGTCCGGGATGGCGGTCGTGCATCGATCCGCGGTCACACAGGCGGCCATCTCGTCGCCCTTCTCCTCATGGCGCAGCGCGAGCTCGTAGTACAGCTCGGGCAGCCCGCCGACCTTGAGCAGCAGGTACGCCTTGAGCGGCAGGTTCGAGAGCGCCAGCGTGCCGGGCTCGTACAGGACCTCGTCCCGGTTCACCGCCCGAGCGAGCCCCGCAGCGTCGTCGCCATCCGCGTCACGGGTGGCGAGCTCCTTGTGCAGCCACTGGTCCGCAGACAGCGCCAGCAGGCTCATCCCGCGACTGCCCGCACGGACGAGCGGGAGTGGGTGGCCCGTGGACGGCGTGGGCCAGCGCAGGAGCGCCGTGGTGGTGTTCTCGTCGCGCGCGAGCGGCACGAGGAGCGGGTGGAGGCCCGCTCGATCTCGCGGATCGCAGATCTCGAGCTCGTCTCCAACCAGGAGGGACAGCAGGGCGCCGAGGCGAACGGGCGGTTCCACCCCGGCGTCATCGCGTAGGACACGGGCATGCAGCATGGTGCGGCCTACCCCGACGCATGCCAGAATTCCACCCATGGACGACGCTGGACGAATCCTTGGCGAGCTCCCGCTGGGCATCGCCGTCGTCGACGAGCAGGGCGGCGTCGTCGACGCCAACCCGGCCGCCACGACCCTGCTCGGCATCGATCCGATGGGCGTGGTGCTGCCGCTCACGCTCCCGGGCACGACCGACCTGGATATCGCGGGCAAGTGAATCCGCGCCCGAGCGAGCCTGGACGGGACATCCTTCCTCGTCGTGTTCGACGACATCACCGGCCGGCACCGCAAGCTCCTGCGCCTCGCCGCGAGCGAGGCCGACGCTCAGCGTGGCGCCGAGCTGAAGGGCACGTTCCTGGCGAACATGAGCCACGAGGTTCGGACCCCTCTGAACGGCGTGCTCGGCATGACCGACCTGCTCCTGACGACGGAGCTCGACGACGAACAGCGGAGCTACGTCGAGACGGCGCGGGACTCGGGCCAGAACCTGCTGCAGCTCCTGAACGCGGTCCTCGACTACGCCAAGCTCGAGGCCGGCCGCATGCACGTCGAGCGCATCGCGTTCCGCCCCGCCGAGACGGTCGAGCGCGTCGTGAACCAGCACCGCGCCGCCGCCACGGTTCCTGTCGAGCTGCGCATCGACGAGGCCGGGCCCGAGGTCCTGCGCGGCGCGCCCGATCCGTGTCGGCCAGATCCTCTCGAACCTGCTCGCCAACGCCCTGAAGTTCACCGACCGCGGCCACGTCCGGCTCGCGGTCGAGCTCCTGCGCCCCCTTTTTTAGGGCGCGCTGGTCCGCTTCGAGGTCGAGGACACCGGCATCGGCATCAGCACCTCGGCCATGGCGCGGCTCTTCCGTCCGTTCTCGCAGGCGGACTCGTCGACCACCCGGCGCTTCGGCGGGACGGGCCTCGGGCTGGCCATCTCGAGGCAGCTCACCGAGCTGATGGGCGGCACCCTGGAGGCGAGCTCGACCCCCGGACAGGGCTCGCGCTTCTGGTTCACCCTGCCGCTCCAGCTCGCCGAGGAGTCCATCGACGAGGAGCCCTCGGCGAATCCCCACGCCGCGCATCCTCATCGCCGAGGACAACCCCGTGAACCGCCTTGTGGCCGAGCGATTGCTCCAGCAGATCGGGTACGACAGCGTGCAGGTCGGCGACGCGCTCGAAGCGCTGGAGCGCGCTCGCCGCGGGGACCTGGACGCCATCCTGATGGACTGCCAGATGCCGAACATGGACGGCTTCCAGGCCGCGTCCGCCATGCGCGCCGAGAGCATCGGAGTCCCGATCGTGGCCGTGACCGCGAGCGACATCGAGCACGACCGCAGCCGCCTGCTGGCCTGCAGCATGAACGGCGTGCTGCAGAAGCCGCTCGATCTCGCGTCACTGCGCGGCGTCCTGGGCGCATCCTGCAGGACGGCTGAGCCGCCGGTACCATCCCGCCTGGAGGTCCCATGTTCCTGACACTCTTGGCCTGCTTCGGCTCCGACGACGAGCCCGCGGGCGACTCGACGGCGACCGACTCGACGCCACAGGAGATCGAGGCGATCTACCCGACCCAGGAGAAGGTCCTCATCTACTACGGGCACGGCGGCGAGCCCGGCGAGTCCTCGGGCATCGGCTCGACCGACGACATCGAGCTGGCCATCGCCGACGAGTACGGGTGGAGCGTCGAGCGTCGCGACTCGCTGGGCCAGCCCGAGAACTTCCGAGCCATCATCCTGGTCGATCCCGGCGCGCGCGAGCCCTACTCGTGGGCCGAGGAGGACGCCGACAAGCTCCGCACGGCGCTCGACACCGGGACGCGGCTCATCGTCCTCGTCGAGCTCGGGAACTGCTCGGCCGACACGGTGAACCCCCTGCTCGAGATGCTGGACGCGAGCGCTCGCCTGGTCGCCGAGAACTCCCAGGCCACCGAGATCATCGAGCCGAGCGCGCATCAGATCACCGACGGCGTCGGTCAGGTCTACCTGCAGGAGCCCTGCGTCGTGGAGACCAACGGCGCGACACCGCTCTTCACGGCCAGCCGGTACACGTACGGCAGCGCCGAGCGGCCCGCGACGGGCGGGGACATCGTCGTCATCGGCGACTACAGCTTCCTCGACGACACCGGGAAGTACGACAACGGCGACAACATGGAGCTCATCCGGAACCTCGTCGAGGTCGACCCGGCGCTCTAGAACCGCCACCCGGCGGAGAACGCGTACGTCAGCCCCCGCGGTGCATCGCGCTTGCTGTTCTGCCCCTCGGCGCTGGCGATGTCGTAGGGACCGACGGCCAGATCCCCCGTGGCGGTCGCCCGTGCGCTCACCCCGCGGTTGAGCCGCGCCTCCCACGACAGCAGGAAGCCCTTGCCCAGCACCAGGCCGATGCCGGTGCCCGGCGAGACGTGCCAGGACCTCAGCTCGTACGAGGCGTCCGCGCGCACCACCGAGCCAGCCCACGCCGACGACAACAGCAGCCGGCGCTGGCCGACGCCGAGCACGAGGTACGGCTGGAAGATGGCCTCGTCCCGCCCCGCGAAGGTCACCCGCCCGCGCGCGCCCAGGCTCCACGCCTCGGCGGCCAGCTCGATGCGGTTGGTGATGACATAGGCGTCGAGCACGCCGTTCACGAAGCCCTGGGTCACCCAGGGACGGCTGTACCCACCCTCGGCGCCGAGCGAGAGCGCGACCGGCCCCTTGCGCACGACGCCCACGTCGACGCTGCCCTCAGTGGCCCACCACGACAGGCCCCACATGGCCAGGCCCGCCGTCCCGCGCACGCGCGGGGTCGTCCCCCACCCGACACGGACGTCCACGTCGCCGGGGTCGAAGGCCCGATCCGAGGCGATGGCGAGTCCGAGGAAGGCGAAGAGCATGCGAAGGCCAACACCGTAGACGGCCCGAACCGTCCTCCGCTCAGTCCAGGTCGGGCTCCATGTACATGACGCCCAGCAGGTCGGCCGCGCGCTCGGCGAACTCCGTCGCCCAGGCGATGTCCGTCTCGACGTCCTCCTCGTCGTAGTCCGGATCGGACAGCACGGACCGGTCCTTCTTGCTGGCCAGCGTGACCGTCCCGTCCGAGGTGTTCAGCAGGACCTCGCACTCGTCCCAGATCTCGGAGACCTCGACCTGCAGGCCCTGGATCCACCCCGTCTGGATGAGCTTCTGGCCACGCTCGCTGCGCACCTCGACGCCACCGGCGCGGACGGTCACCCGCGGGGCGGTGCCGCGCCACAGGTGCAGGGCCGTCCGCTCGTGCAGCCAGACCCAGCTCACGTTCTCGCGCGGCTTGGCGTCCGCCTGCCCCACGACCGCACCGAGCAGGAGACGCGGCAGCTTGTCCACGTCGTCCGCCGGAAGCCAGGCGTCCACCAGGAGCTTCAGCCCCAGCCGGACCCGCGAGTAGGCGACGACCCGGCGAGCGCCGCTCTCATGGGCGCCCGCGCAATGGGCCAGCAGGATGGGACCACAGCTTCTTGCTCGAACCGTCCCCGCGAATGCGACGGCGTTCTCGACCAACTCTCACTCCTCCGGGGCAGGAACTCTCGTGAACGTGATCCTGCCATCTGGGGACGCCTCGTCGTCGACGACGTCCACCGCGACCGTGTCTCCGGCGCCGTAGCCACCGCCCACGATGGCCTTCGACATCGGATTCAGGAGGTAGTTCTGGATGGCTCGCTTCAGGGGCCGAGCCCCGTAAGCCGGGTCGAACCCCGCATCCGACAGCGTCGACGCGGCGCGCTCAGTGACCGTGATGTGGAGGTCCCGTGCAGCGAGCAAGCGCTCGACGCGATTCATCTGGATCCAGAAGATCTTGCCGATGTCCTCGCGGCGCAGCGCCTCGAACACGACGATGTCGTCGATGCGGTTCAGGAACTCAGGCCGGAACTGCTGCTGCAACTCGCCCATGACCTTCTTCTTCGCGACGTCGTAGTCGTCCTGGTGCTCGAAGAGGTACCGCGAGCCCACGTTGCTCGTCATGATGAACACGACGTTCTTGAAGTCGACGGTCCGACCCTTGCTGTCCGTCAGGCGTCCGTCGTCCAGGACCTGGAGCAGCGTGTTGAACACGTCGGGGTGGGCCTTCTCGACCTCGTCCATCAGGACGACGCTGTACGGCCGACGGCGCACGGCCTCGGTCAGCTGACCGCCCTCGTCGTACCCGATGTACCCGGGAGGGGCTCCGATGAGGCGAGCCACCGAGTGCTTCTCCATGTACTCGGACATGTCGATGCGCACGATGGCCTGGTCGTCGTCGAACAGGAACTCAGCCAGGGCGCGAGCGAGCTCGGTCTTTCCGACACCCGTCGGGCCGAGGAACATGAAGCTGCCGATTGGGCGGTCGGGGTCCTGCAGCCCGGCGCGTGCCCGCCGAACGGCGTCGGACACCGCGACGATGGCCTCGTGCTGCCCGATGACGCGCCCGTGGAGGTTGTCCTCCATCTTCAGGAGCTTCTCCTGCTCGCCCTGCTTCAGCTTGGTCACGGGGACGCCGGTCCACTTGCTGACGACGTACGCGATGTCGTCGTCGGTCACGAACTCGCGCAGGATGGCGCCATCCTTCTGCAGCTCGGCCAGGACCCCGCGGGCCTGCTCGATCTCGTGCTCGGTCTGTGGGATCTCGCCGTACTGGATCTTTCCAGCGGTCTCGAAGTCCCCACCTCGCGTGGCGGCCTCGAGCCGGAACTGCAGCTGCTCGACCTTCTCGCGCATCGAGTTGATCTTGTCCATCTGGTCGCGCTCGGCCTGCCACTGGCTGCGAGCCTGCTTGGACTCCTCTTCCAGGTTGGCGATCTCCTCGCGCAGCTTCTCGGCCCGCTCGACCGCGGCCTTGTCCGTCTCGCGGGTCAGCGCGGAGAGCTCGATCTTCCGGCCGGCGACGGTCCGCTCCAGGATGTCGATGTCCGTGGGGAGCGACTCGATCTCCATCTTGAGCCGTGACGCCGCTTCATCGACCAGGTCGATGGCCTTGTCCGGGAGCTGCCGGTCGCTGATGTACCGGTCGCTCATCGTCGCCGCGGCCAGGATGGCGTCGTCGGTGATCTTGATGCCGTGGTGGACCTCGTAGCGGTCCTTGATGCCGCGCAGGATCTGGATGGTCGCCTCGACGGTCGGCTCGGCCACGAACACCGGCTGGAAGCGCCGCTCGAGGGCCTTGTCCTTCTCCAGGTGCTTGCGGTACTCGTCGAGCGTGGTGGCGCCGATGCAGCGCAGCTCGCCGCGGGCCAGGGCCGGCTTCAGCATGTTGGCGGCGTCCATGCCGCCCGCGCCCTTGCCGGCGCCCATGAGCATGTGGACCTCGTCGATGAAGAGGATGATCCGGCCGTCCGCCGACTCGATCTCCTTCAGCACGGACTTCAGCCGCTCCTCGAACTCGCCCTGGAACTTCGCACCGGCGACCAGGGCCGCCAGGTCGAGTGACAGCACCAGCTTGTCCTTGAGCGACTCGGGCACGTCGTCGGTCGCGATGCGCTGGGCGATGCCCTCGATGATGGCGGTCTTTCCGACACCGGGCTCGCCGATGAGGATGGGGTTGTTCTTGGACCGGCGGCTCAGGACCTGCAACGCCCGCCGGATCTCCTCGTCCCGGCCGATGACCGGGTCGAGCTTGCCGTCGGCGGCCTCTGCGGTCAGGTCGCGGGTGTACTTCTCGAGCGCCTCGTAGTTGGCCTCGGCTTCGCGACCATCGACGGACTGACCGCCGCGCAGTGCCTCGACCGCGCTGGTGACGCGCTCCTCGGTGACGCCCTGATCGAGCAGCAGCTGCCGCACCTTGGACTTCACGCCGACCAGGCCGATGAGCAGCATCTCGCTGGGGACGTGGGTGTCCTTGTGCTGGCGACTGATCTCCTCGCTGTACTCCAGCACCGCGTTCAGCTCGCGGCTCATGCCGGCCTTGCTGCCTCCCTGGACCTGACTCATCGAGTCGACGATCTGGGCGCAGCCCTCGGCGGTGGCGCGTGGGTCTCCACCGACGCGGGACAGGACGTTGGGGACGATGCCCTTGTCCTGCTGCAGCAGCGCCAGCAGCAGGTGGGCGGGGCGGATCTCAGGATTGCCGAGCCGGCCAGCGATTCGCTGGGCCTCGGCCAGTGCTTCGACCGCCTTGACGGTGAACTTCTCGAAAGCCATCGGGGGCTCCAAAGGTTGGGACACCAGGACTCTACCCACCGTGGCCCGAGCGGACAGACCCCGGGCCCCGCCGGGATAGGGTGAGGCCATGAGCGCGCTGCTGTTGGGCCTTGCCTTCGCCGGAACGAACGAGAACCCGTGGACGCTCGATCCGTCGCGCGATGCCCCGTGCGAGCTGACGTTGTCGGCTCCGTTCGAGGAGGGCTACGCCGCCGGCCGACGCGACGCGCAGGACTTCTCGATGCTGAAGCCGGGTGCCCTGAGCGCCGGTGCCGGCATGGTCGTCGCGGGCACGGCGACGTTCAGCTGCGGCGTCTGCGGGGCTCCGTTGGCCGCCGCCGGGTGCGTGGTGCCCCCGGTCATGTCCAGCCGCAGCCCCCCGAGCCCCGAGGCTGGACCCTGGGAGCTCCGCGAGGCCGACTTCCGCGAGGGCTACGTCGCCGGGTACCAGGAGGTCGGTGGCCGGAGGCAGACGAAGGCCGCCCTGATCGGCGGGGCGGCGGGGACGGTCGTCGGCGTCACGGGCGCCACGGTCGCGCTCTACGTCATCCGCGTCGTGTTCTTCCCGGACAACGACCTGCTCGAGCTGTAGCAACGAAAAAGACACGCGGACTGCAAGAAACGGACAGGCCCGTACGTTGTCATGGCAACCATGCTCCTCCTCCTCCTCGTCGCCGCCTACTCGCTCCCCAGGACCTTCGTCACACAGTCCGCGTGGGAGGGCACCGTCACCATCGATGAAGGCGGCTGTGTGGACGGCGACGTCGTGCTGATGCTGTCCGGCGCCGACCGGGACGGCGTCACCGAGGGCGTCTACCACTACGAGTCCCGCGGTCACCGGAACGGCTGGTACGAGGCCGACTACACGATGAACGGCTCGTGGGATGGCCCCTGGCTGCACCTGACACAGGCCGGCATCGACGTCACCGTCGAGAAGCAGTCAACGAACTGGTGCTTCGGCGAGATGGACCTGCGCGACTCGGGCCGTAAGCTGAAGGGCCGCTGGACCGCCCAGAACTGCGGGTGTGCGGGAGACGTGGTCCTGCGCCCCAGGTGATGCGCTCCAAGGTGCCTCTCCTGGGCCTCTACTCCTTCTTCTTGTTCCGGCGAGAGAGAAGGAGCTGACCGATCGTCCCGGCGGCCGCCATGCCGCCGATGGCGAGCAAGTTGTCCTGGACGCCCAGCGCGAAGCCGAGCGCGATGGCGCCGAGCAGCGCCGTGAGCGGAATGAGCAGCGCCTTGAACGCGCGGGGGAAGAGCAGCAGCCCGACCACGGCGCCCGCGGCGGCTCCCCACCATGGAGCGGCGTCGCCCATCACGAGGGGCCAGGCCGCGTGCACCACACCGCCCGTCACGACGGCGCCGAACGCCGCGACGGCCGCCCGCTCGACGAACCGACAGACGAGCGCTCCGAAGCCGGCGACCGCCACAGCAGCGATGGCTCGGATCGAGGGGTCGATGGACTCGGGCAGCGCCAGGCCGAGGCCGAGGCCGAGCAGGATTCCCGGCGCCATGATGGCCAGCGGGTACAGCCGGGCTCCCGCGAGCATCAACAGCCCGCCGAGGATGCCCGACAGGCCCCGCAGTCCGAGCGGGATCGCCTCAGCCGTGTCACTCAGCCAGTCCATCAGGCCTCCATGGGGTGATACGGACACGCCGCGAGGAGGATTCCGTGAAGCAGACGATCGACCAGGACGACATCGAAGCGGGTGCAGCGAGCGAGTTCGACCAGTGGGCCGACGCCGGCCGAGGTGACTCGATGGAGCGGGGCCACGCGCCCGTCGTGCGACCCATCGTGGACCGCTGGGGGCTGGACGCCACGTCGCGCGTCCTCGACGTCGGCTGCGGCAGCGGCTGGGCGGTGCGCTATCTGCTCGGACGCGGAGCCGGTTCCGGCCTGGGCGTGGACATCAGCCCCCGGATGGTCGAGCTCGCGAGCCAGGGCCCCGGCGACTTCCAGGTCGCGAGCGGCGAGGCGCTCCCCTACCCCGACGATCACGTCACCCACGTGCTCTCCGTCGAGTCCATCTACTACTACGCCGACCCGGTGGCGGCGCTGCGGGAGTGGCGGCGCGTGACCAGTGGGTCCCTGGCCATCGTCATCGAGCTCTACGCCGAGAACACGGGCAGCGCCGTCTGGGCCGATGTGCTCGACGTCCCCGTGCACCTGTGGACCGAGGCGCGCTGGCGCGAGGCGCTCGAGGAGGCGGGCTGGAGGGACGTGCGCTCCGAGCGCGTGCTCCAGCCGGGCCCCATCACGCCCGAGTCCGAGTTCACGCCGTCCGCCTACACCCCGAGCCACGCACATCACGTCGCGTACATGCAGGCTGGGGCGCTGGCCCTGACCGCTCTCAGTTGAGGACCGCGCGCATGTCGTCCAGCGTGGCGGCGTGCGTCCGAAGCGGCGTCCGCATCGCGTCGATTGCGGCCTCGACCCGGGTGCGGTCCCGTCCCGCCATGGCCTGACGGAGCGCGCCGAACCGGTACTCCAGCTCGACCGCGTCGCGGGGGCTGACCAGCTCGCGCACGGTGGGCTCGAGCTCGGGCTCGAAGCTGCCCTCGTACACCATCTGGATGGTCTCCGCGGCGCCGGACCGATCGCCGGCATCCCAGGCCACGAGCGCCTCGTCGATGCCCGACTCGACGGTCATCGCGCGCGCCTCCCACATGCCGGGCAGGTAGGCGCCGTCGCCTCCGGAGGCATCCGCGAGGCCGGTCGAGCAGGCGAGGAACAAGGCGTGGAGGAGCATGTCTCGAAGCTAACAGATGAGCCCCTCTCTTGACAGGTCAACTTGATTGCCTGGACAACGATCCGATGGGCGCTCCATGGAGTCTTCCTCCAGCCTCTGGCGCCGATTCTGGGTGTGGTTCTCCGCCCCGTTCCGCGCTCCCCCTCGCAAGCGGCGGATCACCCGACGCCCCGAGCCCGAGGTGGCTCTCACGGCCGGCCCACGAGGAAGCGCCCCCTGGACCCGAGGGGTCGACGCGCCCTCGCTCGAGCCGATCCACGTCCGTCGGCACGTGCTCGACGGTCTGCACGAGGCCGAGGTCGCAGCGCGGAGCTTCGACGACCGCGCCTTCCTGCGACGGCTCCAGTCGACGATCGCCACGGACGACCTGGGGCTCCCGCCCTTCCCCGGCACCGTGGTCGAACTGAAGAGGCTGCTCTCGCGTGGTGTCGAGGTCCCCGCCGCAAGGCTCGCCCTCGTCATCGAGAAGGACCATGCGCTGGTCGAGGCGGTCCTCCGCCAGGCGCGTGGCCCCGCCTGGCGCACCCCCCCCGACTCGCTGCGTACCGCCGTGACGCGGGTGGGGAACGACGCGCTGTGGCGCGCCTCGATGCGGTTCGCGCTGGAGGCGACGGTCTTCCACGTGCCCGGCTACCAGCACCGGGTCGAGGAGATCCGCGAGCACAGCCTGGTGGTCGCCGAGATCGCGGCCTGGATGCTCGGAGACGCCGAGGACCGAGGCGGCGCCTGGCTCGCCGGCCTGCTCCACGACATCGGCAAGCTCGTGATCTACAAGGAGGCCGGGCGCCTGGGGGCCCCGGTCAGCGAGAGCGTCCTGCACGACGTCATCGACCGCATGCACGCCTCGATCGGCTTTCTCGTCGCGCGGCGCTGGGAGTTCGCCGAGGTCGAGGCCGGCGCCATCGCGCTGCACCACGGCACCACGCGCATGCCGGGGGGACCCGGTCGACTCGCCGCGTACCTGCGCGCGGCCGACATCGCCGCCCACGGCGCCCAGGCCCGCCGGGCGCGCCAGGCCACGACCGCCCGCCAGGTGCTGGTCGCCGACTTCCGCGGCCTCGGGTTCGACGCCGACGCCGCGCTGAACGTGGCGGACCAGGCGTCGATGCGGTTGTCCCGACTGCAGGCCGCCTGACACCATCGCGGGCATGGCCCGCATCCCTCTCTCGAAGCTGCCCCGCGGCGCATCGGTCGTCGTCGAAGAACAGGGCCGCAACGTCGCCGTCTTCCACACCGACCAAGGCGTCTACGCGGTCGACAACGCCTGCCCCCACGAGGGCTACCCGCTGGTCCAGGGCGCGGTCGCGGACTGCACGCTCACCTGCGTCTGGCACAACTACAAGTTCGACCTGCGCGACGGCGCCTGCATCATGGGCGAGGAGGCCGTGGACGCTTTCCCCGCGCGGATCGAGGGAGACGAGGTCGTCGTCGACGTGCACCCCCCCGACCCCCAGGTCGTCGTGCGGAAGGCCTGGGCAAGCCTGGCTGAGGGGCTGCTCGAGGAGCAGCTCGGCCGCGTGGCCCGGGACGCCGCGCGGCTGCTGCAGGCCGGGGTCCCCGCCGCCGAACTGGCCGTCCACGCGGCCCTTCACGACGCCCGTCGAGCGCGGTGGGGCACCTCGCATGCCCTGCCGGTCGCCGCCGATGTCCTCCGCTACCTGCCCGAGCACCCCGGTGTCGACGCCACCCTGCCGCTGATGCAGGCGCTGGAGCTCAGCGCGCGCTCGAACGTGCGCCGTCCCGCCCGCGAACGGCCCGAGCCGGAGCCCCCGTCGACCCAGGACGTCGGCGCCGAGCTGCGACGCCGCGTCGAGGCCGAGGACGCCCCAGGAGCCGAGGCCCTGTTCCGTGGCGCCCTGGCCGCCGGCGCCCGACCCGACCAGGTCCAGGCCTGGCTCATCACGCTGTGCGCCGACCACTTCCTGGACTTCGGGCATGCCCTCATCTACGTCGTCAAGGCGTTCGACCTGCTTCGGCGAGCGCCCTGGAGCGACGCCGATCTGCTGCTGGGCACCCTGGTCTTCGGCATCACGAACGGCACGCGCGAAGACCTGCTCCCCGGCTGGGCCGGCTGGCGAAAGCGGCTGGCTGCGGTGGACCTGGACGAGCTGGACCGGCCGGCGCTGACGCCCGTGGAGTGGGACCGGGATGGCTGGCTCGCCAAGGTCACGCATGGCAAGCCGGCGAGCGCGTTCGCAGCCACGGTCGACGCGCTGCGAGCCGGCGTCCCCGCGATGGACGTGGTCGACGGCCTGGCCCTGGGGGCCTGCGAGCGCATGCTCCGCCTCGAGCTCTCCCACGACACGTCGCTGGACAACCAGAACGGGTGGCTGGACGTGTGCCACATCCTGACCTTCGTCAACGCCGTGCGGCACGCCCTCGAGCGGTCCCCCGGACCCGGCACGCTGCGGCTGGTCTTCCAGGCCGTACGGTTCGTCAACCACAGCCGCCTGTTGGACGGCCCGGCTCCACGTATCCGAGCTCGGCCGGCGACGGTCGACGAGGTGGTCGCGGCCATCGTCGCCGGCGACGTCGACGCCGCCTTGGACACGGCCGCCGGCTGCGAGGACGTTCCGGGGCTCTGGAGCGCACTCCGGGCGCTCCCCCTGCAGGACGCTGCGGTCCGACCCATCTTCACGGCCCACCTCATCAAGACCGCCTGGGCCGCGACCGAGGAGGCCGAGGCCGCCGACGGAGACCCCCGGCCGCTGCTGGCGACGGTTCGGTTCTTCGCCGCGCCGAAGGACGAACGGCGCCTGGCCAGGCGGGTGCACGAAGCGCTGGGATTCGTGGTGGAAGGCGCGATTCCGACGACGCTCACGTGAACGGGCAGGCCGAATAGCGGTTGCGCCGTGAACGGCAATCCCGCAACATCGCACCCACTGACACCCGATGGACCGGGTGCTCCACGCGGCAAGACGCCGAGAAGCCGGAAGAAGCACGTGGCCAGGTCCAGCTCCTACCACCCGGGCGCGCCACTGCGAGCACCCCCAGGGCGCCCCCGACAGCGGCACCCTCCAGGTCGTGTCCGAGATCTGGAGTCGCGGCGAGTCCGGACTCCTGAAGTTCGGCGAAGGCCGCGCCGTGCTGGTCTACGGCGAGCCGACCACCTTCGAGGATCTGCAGGCCATCGTCCGCGCCATCTACACAGGCGCCGCCGTCACGTTCACCCGGGCTGAGGTCTTCTCGAACCCGTCCGCCCCGTCGCTGGCCCGGGAGCTCTGGCTCGCCGCGTCGCGCGTGACCGACCGGACCGCGCTCCGCGGCACCGCCCAGTCGCCGATCCTGCCGGGCCCGCTGTTCCCGCGTCGCGCGGCCTTCAGTCTCCACATCGACGCCGCTCGCCTCCTGGACCAGGCCCACGCATCCCGCGTCCGCGTCGGCGACACGGTGCGACTCGACAAGCCCGTCCGGATGCAGGTGCTCGACCAGCTGGCCATCCTGAAGGTGCTCGGCGTCATCAAGCTCGGCAAGGCCGCACCGAAGCGGCGCTCGACGCGACCGGAGCCCCAGCGACGCGACGTCGCGCGCGCCCGGCACGACCCGAAGCAGCTGCAGCGGGCCCGCCGTGACCTGGCCCGCTTGGACGGCGCCGATGACTGGGTCGTCGTGGGCTGCACGCCGAGCATGGACCGCACGGACATCGAGACCCAGTGCCAACGCATGCTGAGCCGGTACGAGGCGGCCTTCAACGAGGCCCGCAGCGACGAGGTCCGCGAAGTGGCCCAGGAGATCTACCACCGGGTCTCCGCCGCGGTGAAGCGCATCCAAGGCGGGAACGCCAAGCACGAGGTCAAGCGGATCAACCCGCAGACCGCGGCCGAGGATGGGATCCGGCTGGTCGATCAGTGACGCTTCGACGAGGCGGTGAAGGCCTTTGGCATGGCCCAGCAGCGCGAGCCCTACGCCGCCCAGCACCAGGCGTGGCTGGGGTACTGCTACTTCCACGACACCACCCGCGACCTGGCCGAGCGTCAGCGAGAGGGCAGGAAGCTCGTCGAGAAGGCGACGATGATGGGCGGCCCCAGCGGGACCCCTCACTACCTCTCGGCGCTGATGCTCTGCGAGGAGAACGACCTGGTCCGGGCCTGGAACCACGTCGAGATCTCGCTGCGGAACGAGCCGGGGCACGCTCGCGGACAAGCCCTACGGGCGAAGATCCAGGCCCGAATCAAGCCCTACGGCTGATACCCTGCCGTCTTCTGGCACCGACCCGAGGGCACCATGCGTCGCCTGTTCCCGCTAGCTCTGTTCGCACCTTCCGTCCTGTTGTCGACGCCCGCCGCGGCGAGCGGCGACATGGCCGGCACCTATTGGGAGGTCGACTACGGCGACTGCGCGACGTGGAACGACACGAGCACAGGCGAGGGCTTCTGGATCCTGGACCCGGAGACCAGCGACGACGCCTACGGCTGGAACGACGTCACCTACTCGGGGAGCCCCTGGCAGCAGCTGACGCTCGAGTACGACATCGGCTCGACCAGCTACCTCGTCGAGGCGAACGACGGCGACGGCGTCTGTGATCTGAACAACGAGGACGAGGACTTCGGCTCCGCGTTCGCGTGGCACCAGATGACGTACGGCGACCTCGAGATCATGAAGTACGAGCAGGTCGTCACCTACGGGTACTACTCGGCCGGCGGCACAGAAGACCGGTACCACAACGTGCGCGTCTGGTTCGAGGTCTGGAACCGCGGCACCGACGACATCGACGATCTGCGCATCATGTGGGCGGCGAACCCGGAGCTGGACTACCCGATCGATGGGACCAGCCAGACCTACTACATCACCGAGGACTACGACGAGGACGGCGACGACGACTGGCTGGGTGCAGCTGGAGACGACAACCTGTACATGGGTCTGTCCCCCTGCGAGCAGGGCGTGGACGACATCGGCTGGACGTCCCTGGATCCGGACGCCGACGCGACGCTGAGCAACTCCAGCAGCTGGGGCGACTCCGACAAGAGCTTCCACATCGTGCACGACGTGGGAACGCTCGCGGCCGGGAACGCCGAGTCCTGGGGCTTCTTCGTGGGCGGAGGCACGCACTACTACGCGACACAGTGGATCGTGACCGAGGCGGCCCAGGGCACCCTGACGGGCGACGACTACTGTGGCGAGTGCGACTACGACGGTGACGAGTTCACCGCCGAGTGGTGCGGCGGAAACGACTGCGACGACGAGGACGCCTCGGTCAATCCGTACATCGCCGAGACCTGGTACGACGGCATCGACAGCAACTGTGATGGCGAGTCCGACTACGACCAGGACGGTGACGGCGAGGACAGCGACGCGTACGGCGGCGACGACTGTGACGACACCGACGCCACGGTCAACACGGACGCAGCGGAGATCTGGTACGACGGGATCGACTCCGACTGTGATGGCGAGAGCGACTACGACCAGGACGGCGACGGCCACGACAGCGACGCATACGGCGGCGACGACTGTGACGACACGGATGACGACGTCAACCCCAGCGAGTCCGAGACCTGGTACGACGGCGTCGACTCCGACTGTGACGGAGCCAGCGACTACGACCAGGACGGCGACGGCGACGACCACTGGGCGTTCGGCGGCGGAGACTGCGACGACACGGACAGCACCATCCACTCCGGGGCCACGGAGACCTGGTACGACGGCATCGACCAGGACTGTGACGGCGCCAGCGACTACGACCAGGACGGCGACGGCGACGACAGCGACGCCTACGGTGGCGGGGACTGTGACGACACCGACAGCACCGTCTATTCCGGGGCGGCCGAGGTCGACGGCAACGGCGTCGACGAGGACTGTGACGGATATGACGGCGGCGTGGACACCGACGGCGACGGACTCGACGATGACGACGAGGTCTACGTCCACGACACCGACCCGGACGACGCCGACAGCGATGACGACGGCCTGAACGACGGCGACGAGGTCAACACACACAGTACGGACCCGAACGACGAGGACTCGGACGACGACGGCCTGACGGACGGCGAGGAGGTCGACACCCACGGCACCGACCCGAACGACGAGGACTCCGACGACGACAAGCTGACGGACTACGAAGAGGTCAACGAGACCAACACGGATCCGAACGACCGGGACACCGACGGCGACGGCCTGAACGACTACCGCGAGGTCAACTACACCGACACGGATCCGAACGACGCGGACACCGATGGCGACGGACTCGAGGACGGGCCCGAGGTCGACACCCACGACACCGACCCCCTCGACGAGGACACCGACGACGACGGCCTGACGGATGGCGACGAGGTCGACATCCACGGCACCGACCCGCTCGACGAGGACACCGACGACGACGGACTCACCGACGGGGACGAGGTCAACGTGTACGGCACCGACCCGACGGATCCCGACACCGACGGCGACGGCTGCGACGACGGCGTCGAGGTGCTGTCGATGGGCACCGATCCCAACCTGGCCGACACCGACGGCGACGGGCTGGGCGACTGCGACGAGCTCGACGCGGGCACCGACCCCCTTCGCCCGGACAGCGACGGCGACGGCCTGTCCGACGGCGACGAGGTCAACGACATCGGCTGTGACCCGCTGGACACCGACACCGACGACGACGGGCTGGACGACGCCGAAGAGGTGGACATCGGCACCGACCCGACCGACAGCGACTGCGACGACGACGGACTGGACGACGGCGAGGAGGTCGACACCTGGGGCTGCGACCCCTGGGACCCGGACAGCGACGGCGACGGCATCTCCGACGGCGACGAGTGCGACGTCTGGAACACGGACCCGACCGACGACGACTCCGACAAGGACGGCGTCGACGACGGCACCGAGTGTCTCGTCGACGGGACGAACCCCAACGACGACGACACCGATGACGACGGCGTCGACGATGGCGACGAGGCCGCCGGCGGCACGGACCCGCTGGTGGACGACCACGGCGGGACCGACGACACCGACACCGACGGCGACGGCCTGACGGACGACGAGGAGGCGCTGCACGGCACGGACCCCTCGAACGCGGACACGGACGGTGACGGCCTGTCCGATGGCGACGAGTGCACGGTCTGGGGCACGGACCCGTTCGACGCGGACACCGACGACGACGGCCTGTCCGACGGCGAGGAGTGCCTGGAGTGGAGCACGGACCCGCTGCTTCCGGACACGGACGCCGACGGCCTGACCGACGGCCAGGAGTGCAAGGTCTTCGAGACCGACCCGAACGACGACGACACCGACGACGACGGCCTCCAAGACGGCAAGGAGTGCCACTCCTACGGCACCGACCCCAACGACGAGGACAGTGACGACGACGGGCTGTCCGACGGCGACGAGTGCCTCGTCTGGGACACCGACCCGAACAACACCGACACCGATGGAGACGGCCTCGACGACCGCGAGGAGTGCCTGGACGAGGGCACCGACCCGAAGGACGACGACACCGACAACGGCGGCGTCTGTGATGGCGTCGAGGTGGATGGCGATGGGACCGCCCCGCTCGATCCCAGCGACGATCTGGCCGACGACACCGACTCCGACGGCGACGGCCTGACCGACGACGAGGAAGACGACCTCGGCACCGATCCGAACAACGCGGACACCGACGGCGATGGCCTGACCGACGGCGACGAGGCCGACGACATCGGCACCGATCCCCTCGACGACGACACCGACGACGATGGACTCACCGACGGCGAGGAGGGCGCGCTCGACTGTGATCCGCTGGTGAGCGACACGGACGGCGACGGGCTCTCGGATGGCGACGAGGTCGACGACGTCGGCACGGACCCGGCCGAGCGCGACACCGATGGTGACGGGCTGACCGACGGCGACGAGGTCGACCTGTGGGAGACCGACCCGAACGACGCCGACTCGGACGACGACCGCGGCGAGGACGGCGAGGAGTGCCTGGACTGGGACACGGACCCGAACGACTGGGACACCGATGACGGTGGCCGCAGCGATGGGGACGAGGTCTACACCGACGGCACGGACCCGCTCATCGGCGCGGACGACCTCGAGGACAGCGACGGAGACGGCCTGACCGACTGGGCCGAGGACCACGACCACGGGACCGACAAGTACGACCCCGACACGGACGGCGACGGCCTGACCGACGGCGAGGAGGTCCTGACCTACGGCACCGATCCGCTCGACGTCGACACGGACGACGGCGGCGTGGACGACGGGACCGAGGTGCTGGAGAACGGCACGGACCCCCTCGACCCGACCGACGATCTGCCCGAGGGCTCGGACACAGGAACCCCCGGACTCCCGAACGACACCGGCGCCATGGGCTACATGTACAAGGGCGGCGGTGGCTGCGGATGCGCCAGCACGCCCGAGCCGGCCGGCCTCGCGGGCGGACTGTTGGTGCTGCTGGGTCTGGTGGGGCTGCGACGCCGCTCCTAGTCCTCCTGGCCTGCACGAGCACCCCGCCTACGGACGGGGAGCCGCAGGAGTCCGTCACCGACTCGACGACCGAGTCCGCCACGGACTCGGCGTCGCCATGGGGACTCGATGCGCGCCCCGAGAACCCGACGTGCCGCCTGCCGGATGCTCCCGTCGCCGACGTGGCGGTCACCATCGAGCCCGCCTTCCCGGCGCTCTCGTTCAACCGGATCACAGGCCTGAACCCAACGCCCGATGGCAGCGAGTGGTTCCTGCTCACGCAGGACGGCCAGCTCGAGGCGTTCGAGAACACCGACGACGTCTCCGAGACCCGCACGGTGTTGGACCTGACCGGCGTGGTGACGCTGGAGAGCGAACTCGGCCTGTTGGGCTTCGCGTTCTCGCCGACGTGGGACGACAGCGGCGTGGCCTACGTCAGCTACACGACCGGTGGGAGCGAGGGCACCATCACCTCCCACATCAGCCGGTTCACCTCGACCGATGGGGGCCAGACGCTGGACCCCGCGAGCGAGGAGTCCATCCTGACGCTCGAGCAGACCGGCACGAACCACAACGGCGGCAAGCTGGCGTTCCACCCGGACGGCTCGCTGTTCATCGGGTTCGGTGATGGCGGCGGGAGCGGCCGGAAGTACACAGCCGCCGACCCCACGACGTGGTTCGGGAGCATGCTGCGTATCCAGGTCGAGGACACGGGCGCCTACACGGTTCCGGCCGACAACCCGTTCGACAACGAGGTGTGGGCGTACGGGCTTCGCAACCCTTGGTCCTGGCACATCGACGACGAGACCGGGGACGTCTGGGTGGGCGATGTCGGCTGGCTCACCTGGGAGGAGCTCAACCGCATCGAGAAGGGCGGCTTCTACGGCTGGCCCTACTACGAGGCCGATCTGTGCTCGAAGGACGAGGAGTGTCTGGAGTACGGACAGCGCCGGCCGCTCGCCGTGTACGGGCACGACGAAGGCGTCAGCATCACGGGCGGCCCGGTCTACCGGGGGGCCGGGATCCCCACACTCCAGGGCGCGACACTCTTCACGGACTTCTCGACGGGAAAGCTCTGGGCGCACCGGGACGGCGAGACCGTGGTCCTGAGCGAGACCACCGGACTGCGGGTCGCCCACATCGCCGTGGGCCGGGACGGCGAGGTCCTGCTCCCCGAGTTCACGTACGGAGGAGGCGGAGGTCTGTACGCGCTCGTGGCGAGCGAGACGACCGAGGACACGTTCCCCTCGACGCTGGCGGAGACGGGCTGCGACGAGACCGTACGGATCCCCTACGAGGTCGCCGTCCCGTTCTGGTCCGACGACGTCGACAAGACCCGCTGGGTGGCCCTGCCCGACGACGAGACCATCGACGCGACGACGTGGTCGCTGCCCATCGGCACGGTCCTCGGCAAGGAGTTCCTGAACGAGACCGGGCTGTTGGAGACGCGGCTTCTGGTCCGACACGACTCCGGCGAGTGGGCGGGGTACGCGTTCTCAGGAGACGGCGCGCTGCTGCCGGGCGCGCTCGTCCTCGACGACGGGTACCGCGTCCCGTCCCGTGGCGACTGCCTGCGATGCCACACGGACGGCCCGCTCGCATGGCGCACGGACCAGCTCGCCGTCGAGCGCGAAGGCATCTCCCAGCTGGACTGGCTCGACGCGATCGACGTCACGCGCGGCGCCCCTCGGGACGACGGCACGCTGGAGCCGGGCTCGGCGCGGGCCTGGCTCGACGTGAACTGCGCGATGTGCCACGACGGCGAGGCGAACGGCCTGACGATGGACCTGAGGAACACCACAGCTCTCAGCGAGATGGCCGCGTGCGACGTCGAGCCCCAGGGATGGGACCTGGACGTCGACGGCGCGCTGCGAGTGGCCCCCGGCAGCGCGGAGACCTCGCTCGTCCACCTCCGCCTGGTGGCAGACGGCGCCCACCGCATGCCCCCGGTGGGGCCGGTGACACTCGACACGGTCGGGGCCGAGCGCGTCGCCGACTGGATCGACGCGCTCGAGGACTGCTCGGACTGACCTATTCTCCGCCGCGGCGGTTGATGTCCTTGCCGAACGAGCTGAACGTGCGGCGACGGGGCTCACGCCACCACGCCATTGCGTAGACGTGCGGCGACTTCCGCCACATACCGGTCTTGAGCATCGTCTTGCCGTAGCGACGCGGCGAGTAGAACTTCCGCAGCACCTCGTCGTACCCGGCGCGGAGCTCCTCGACGGTCATCGCGCCAGGGTCGACGACGATGTCGAAGCCCGTGTACTTGGTGGTGTCCTCGGTCAGGATGCGGCCCTCGGCCTTCATCTGCGCGTGGAACGAGGTCCCCGGGTACGGGATGAGCAGGTTCACGGCGGCGTTGTCGACGCCGATCTCGTCCAGATAGTCGAGGGTCTTGGCGAAGGTGGCCGGCGTGTCGCAGTCGAGCCCCAGGATCAGGCCGGCGCTGACGAAGATGCCGTGGTCGTGGAACCGCTGGATGTAGTGCTTGTACTTGTCGACCTTGTTCCAGCTCTTGTTCACCGACTCCAGGCTCGCCTCCTCGAAGGACTCGATCCCGACGAACACGAACTGAGCGCCGGCGGCCTCGGCCAGCCGCATGAGCTCGTCGTCCTCGGCCATCAGGAGGTGTGTCTGGAAGAACAGCCGCTTCTTCAGCGGGATGAGCGCCTGGAAGAGCTCCTTGGCGTAGGCCCGCTTCCCGCACAGGTTGTCGTCCATGAACATCAGGTTCCGCGACGGACAGCGGCGGGCGTCCTCGACGACATCCGCGACCGGCCGCGTCCGCAGCCCCAGGCCGTGGATGCTGGAGTTGAAGCAGAACGAACAGTCGTGCGGGCAGCCGCGGGTCGCCTCGATTGGGCTGAAGTCGATGTAGCGCTCGGGGTACTTCAGGAGATCGAGTCGCGGCGGCGGCAGGTTCGCGATGTTCGGCGACTGCCCGTTGCTGTAGATGCCCGACATCTTGCCGGCCTCGAAGTCCTCGAGGAGCCGCTCCCAGGCGCCGCCCTCGGCCTCGCCGGTCAGGACGGCGTCGAAGTGCTGCAGCGCCTCCTCGGGCACGGCCGTGGTGTGGACGCCCCCTGCGACGACCGTGACGCCGCGGGCCCGAAGCTCGGCGGCCATCCGGTACGCGTGCGTCGAGTTGTTGCAGCTGAAGGTCATGCCCACCAGGTCGGCGGGCTCGGAGAGGTCGATGTGCTCGACGCGGCCGTCGGTGATGGACACCTCGAAGCGCGACGGCGTGCAGCCCGCGACGCGAGGCAGCGTCAGCGTCTGGAAGCTCTGCTTGTTGCGGGGGCTCGGGGCGACATCGATGAGTCGGATCTTCATCGGTCCTCTGGAGTTGGCGTTCCGGAGATCCCAAGCAAGAACCGTACCGGTCCGAAACGCCCGATATCGGGCGGAAACACAATGATGTGGGCGTTATGCCCCGCGTTCAGGGTGGCATTTGCCCCGGATCAGCGCGCGTTGTCGAGCGTCATGTGGCATCTCGTGACCTCGCCCTCGCACACGTTGGCGAGCCCGAGGCTGCGGGTGCCAGCGTCGTCCCAGACCCGGCCGAGCGCCGTGATGCGCCGGCCGACCCAGGTCTTCGGGTCCTCGTCACGCAGGTCGGGCCCGAAGCTCGTGGGCGCGAAGAGCACGAAGGGAACCGACGTCCCGTCGTCGAGGACCAGCACCGCGGCATGGGTGTGTCCGTCGTAGTCGACGGACGACAGGGTCCCGACGACGTGAGCCCACAGGTCCTGACGGGCCTCGAGCTCCGCGGCGGTCCGGACCTGCGGCGGAGCCGGAAGGACCGTCGGGATGGAGTCCCAGGCCGTCTCGCCGGGCGCGAGCGCGATGGTCTCGACCTCGAAGTGTGTGCCGCCCACGCTCTGGACATAAGGCGAGTTCTCATACGGCCGGCCGGTGACGACCACCCGCTTGTCGATGAACTCGTACTCGCTGATGAGCGGTCGGTAGCTGCGGATCCACGAGGTCCCGTCGTCGAAGACGAGCTGGACGGCCTGCAGGCGCTTGCCACCGGAGAACGGCGCGACCACGTACAGCGCCTCGCGCTCGACCAGGTCGCCGAAGGTGGGCTCGTAGCCCAGGACATCCGCGCTGCCTGGGAAGCCCTCGGCGGCGTCGGCGGGAGGCTCGGGCTCGACGGGGGGCTCGGACACAGGGTCTCCCAGGAAGCGACTGCAGGCGAGGAGCCAGATCACCCGAGATCCGCGACGTCGCTGTCACCCATCTCGACTCCACCGTTCGGGAAGTACTCGTTCCACCGGTCGCTCACGAGCCTCGCCGTGTCCGGATCGCAGAAGAGCTCGTCCGGGTACGTCGGCCGCAGTCGGGCGTCGATGACCACCGGTCCAGAGTACACGATGTGGTTCCGATGCACGCGGGTCTGTGCGTGGATGTCCGCCGCCGGCTCGAACCGGGTGAACGTGGTCCACAGGAACCGCTCAGGGGTCCGAACGGCCTGGGCGGCGTCGCCCCCGAGCACCACGAGCGGCCACTCCTCGAAGCCGCCCTTCAGCACGACATCGTACAGATCCGGCAGCTCGGCCCAGGCGGGACCCTCGACCACCAGACATCCGCCATAGAACACCTCAGCCCGCACCAGCGGCCGTGGCAGCTCGCCCCTGTACTGACGCGGCAGCTTCCGGACCGGCACGCCCAGGCCGATCATGACGCCCTTGCTGCCTTTGTTGACCTCGGGCCCCGTGTAGTCCAGCGTGTCCATGGACAGGTTCGCGAAGACATACAGATCGGTCTCGGGCTGGAACCGCTCGAGCACCGCCTCGAGCAGCGCCGGGAAGTCCTTCAGGTCGACGTCCTGATCGGTCATCAGGAGGAACTTCTGTAGCGAGAGCTGGCCCTCGCCCAGGATACGGAACGCGCTGGTCATCGCCTCGCGGTGATGGCGGTCCCGGACGACGGCCCCAGCCAGCGAGTGGTACCCGGTCTCGCCGTAGCTCCAGAGCTGCTTCACGGTGGGCATCACCAGCGGGAAGAGCGGCGACAGCAGCTCCTGCAGGTAGTCCCCGATGTAGAAGTCCTCCTGGCGGGGCTTGCCCACGACCGTCGCCGGGAACACGGCGTCCTTCCGGTGGGCCAACTGCTCGCAGTGGAACACCGGGTACGGGTGCTTCAGGCTGTAGTAGCCGTAGTGGTCACCGAACGGCCCCTCGTCCCGACGCTCGTTCGCGGCGATTCGGCCCATCAGCGCGAACTCGGCGCCAGCCACCAGCGGATGGGGGTGCCCCTCGGCCTGGGTGCGCGGCAGCTTCTCGCCCATCAGCAGGCTGGCGAGGATGAGCGCCGGCACGTTCTCGGGCAGCGGCGCGATGGCCGAGACGATGAGCGCCGGCGGTCCGCCGACGAAGATGGTCGCCGGGAGGTCCTCGCCACGCTGCTCGGCGACGTGCAGATGCGCACCCCCGCCGCGGACGATCTGGATCTACATTCCGGTCGTCCGATCGTCGTGACGCTGGATCCGGTACATGCCCAGGTTGTGCGAGCCGTCGTCGGGGTGCTCGGTGTAGACCAGGGGCAGCGTGATGAAGCCGCCCGCGTCGTCCTTAGCCGGTCGAGCCCCGGAGGGGAGTCGATCTGCTCGGTCACCGGCCCCCGCCCAACGCTCCGCAGCCCGATCGTCAGCGCGTCGGAGATCCAGTCTCGCTGGGCCCAGATGTTGCTCAGCGTCGGTGGCATGAGCGCGTGCGGAAGCTGTGCTGTGCGCTCGACGAACTCGATCGGCCGTCGCCCGAACGCCAGGTCGACCCGGTCCTTGGTACCGAAGAGGTTCGTGACCAGCGGAAAACCCGCCTCGCCCCCCCTGATGGTGCGGCTTCATGAAGTGGAGGGCCGGTCCTCCCGCAGCGATGACGCGGCGGTGGATCTCGGCGGCCTCGAGGTAGGTGTCGACGGGGACCTCGACGTCCGCCAGCTGCCCATCGGCACGCAGCGCAGTCATGAAGTCCCGCAGATCGCGATGCGGCATGCCGACTCTTAACAGCCTTTCCGTGCAAGGCCGGTGCAGGTGGCGGCATCATTGGGGTCTGATGACCCTACTCCTACTCTGCGCTGAACCGCTGGCTGGAACGATCGACGCCTGGTCCGTCGACGACTACGGCAGCTCCGGAAACACCCTTGTCGAGGAGGGGTGGGACGCTGGCTACAGCGTCGACCCCTGGTACGTGACCGATGGCGGCCAGGCCATCTCGCTGACCGATGACTACGCCGAGACCGAGGACTACGACGTCGACGGCCCCCAGGACAACTGGATCGTCCAGGGCGAAAGCATCGGCGACGGCGAGCTCGAGGCCAGCCTCTGGGCCTACGACGACGACGCCGTGGGCATCGCCGCCCGAGTCGACGATGGGAACTTCTACGCCCTGGTCTACTCGGAGGACTCGTCCCCGCCGCCCGTCTGGGGGGTCGACCGACCCACGCTGATGCTGCTGCGCGTCGAGGACGGCGAAGCGACCGTCCTCGCCGAGGAGTCGGCCGAGCGCGACGACACCGACTTCGAGCTGAGCATGTCCCTCGAGGGCGGGCACATCGTCGGCTCGCTCGACGGCCGGAAGGTCATCGACGTCGACGACGACGACCCGCTCGGCCCCGGCCAGTCGGGGCTGTACGCGTACAACTCGGGCTACGGCGAGGGCGGCGCGTACTCGGGCTCGGAGTGGATCGAGGTCCGCTGGCTCGACAGCGACGACGACGACGTCCCGAACGACACCGACAACTGCCCCGACGACGCGAACACCGACCAGGCCGACCTGGACGACGACGGCATCGGCAGCGCCTGCGACGACGACGAGCCCACGCCCGACAGCGGCCAGGACTCCGACGACCCGTCGACGGATCCGCCCCCCGGCGAGCTCACCGGCTCGTGCGGCTGCGCCTCGGCGACGCCCCTGTCCGGAGCCGCGCTGTTCGCCCTCATCGGGCTGGCGCTGGTGCGGAGACGTCGATGAGCCGATCGACCGCTCCCAAGCTCGACGTGCGGGTCCTCCTTCGGGATGGACCGCTCGGGTCTCTGTGGGCGGGCACCTTCCACGGCGAGGACGCGCTCATCCGCGTGTTCCCGCCGTCGGTCGCGGGGCCGTACTCGGCCGTCCGTGAGGCCATTCGCAAGCTCGCGCGCATCGACCACCCCGGGGTGGCTCCGGTGCTCGAGTTCGGCGTGGCCGGCGACGAGCAGAGCCGCAACAGCGGCGGGATGATCCCGACGGGTCAGCTCTACGCCATCACCGAGGCCCCCTCGGGCAAGAGCCTGCAGGAGCTGACGCTGTCCTGGCGTGAGCTGCGCAGCGTCGTGATGCAGATCCTGGATGCGCTCGGACACCTGCACGCCCGCGGGACCATCCACGGCGACCTGGGCCCCGGTGGAATCGAGATCGCGCCCGACGGGACCGTCCGCATCCGCGAGCCGGGCCTCCGACTCGCCGCGATGCGCGACCGCCGGCTGACCTGGGACAGCGAGTCCGAGGAGCGCGCCCCTGAGCTGCGCCAGGGGCGCTGGCGGGACACCGGTCCCTGGACGGACCTCTACGCCCTCGCCCGCCTGGTCCGCAGCGCGCTCGGCGCCGAAGTGCTGGCCGAGAACTCCGTCGTCCAGGCCTGGGTGGAGCGCCTGGTCGACCGTCGGAACCGCTTGCTTCGCGTGGCCGACGCGCGCCGCGTCCTGCTCTCGCTCGAGGGAACGACCTCGGACATCTATGCGCCCATGGTCAGCCAGGGCCGTACCGCCCGACGCTCCCGTGGCAGCAGCGACAACCTGGTCGGTCGCGACGAGATCTGCCGCGAGCTCTGGGAGGGCCTCACCCGGGTCCAGGAGACGCGGAACGCACGGGTCATCGTCCTGCGCGGCCAGGCGGGTGTCGGCAAGACCGCGCTGGCCGACTGGCTCTGCAACCGGGCCCACGAGACGGGCGTCGCGACGGTCCTGCGCTCGGAGTACGGACACAGCCAGGGACGAGGGGGCCTGTCAGGCGCCATCGTCGACTACCTGGACGTGCGCGGGCTCGAGGGCGAGCAGCTCCAGTGGCGCGTGCTCGCCGGGCTGGGCTCGATGGGCATCGACTCGGTGTACGAGCAGCGCGGCATCGTCGACCTGATCGTGCGCGAACGTCGGGACTCGTTGCGGACCGACGGCAGCCTGCGCGACGCGATGGTCAGGCGCTTCCTGCAGGCGTGCTCCGACCCACCGGGCGGTCCTCGCCGACCGGTCATCCTGTGCCTCGAGGACGTCGAGAGCGGGCTCGAGGCCGTCGGCTTCGCCCGCAGCCTGGTCGAGCTGGGCGACGAGCTCCCCGTGCTGGTCGTCCTGACCACCCGCCAGGAGCCGGACGACCCCAACCGCTTCGCGGTGGACGACCTGCTCGCGAGCTCGGGCCCCAAGGGCTCGCTCATCACGCTCGACCAGCTGGCCGTCGAGGACCAGGTCGTGCTCGCCCGCGACCATCTGGGCGTGCCCGAGGAGCTGGCCCACCGCCTCGCCTTCCGGACCCACGGCAACCCGCTCCACGCCGTCCAGCTCGTCGAGGCCTGGCAAGAGCGCGGTCTCGTGCGTCGCGGGGCCGACGGCCGGCTCGAGGTGCTCTCCGATCGACCGCTCGATCTGCCGGACGCGATGGACGCCGTCTGGCTCGACCGCCTGGGCGTCACCATCCCCAGCCGCTCCAGCCCGGACTGGCTCTCGATGGAGATCGCCGCCGTCCTCGGCCGGACGGTCGTGCTGTCCGAGTGGCGCGAGGTCTGCCGGAACTGGGGCCTCACGCCCGGGTTCGATCTGATCGCGAAGCTGGCGGACCGCGAGCTCCTGCGGCTCGAGGGCTCGTCCGCCTTCCACTTCACGTACGTCAGCATGCAGCAGGCGCTCGAGAAGCTGGCCCGACGCGAGGGCCGCGTCGAGGCCCATCACCGCGCCTGCGCCGTGGTGCTCGCCGGCGACACCGGTGCTGGGGCCGCCGAGCGACGGGCGCTCCATCATCTGGGCGCGGGCGACATCGAGTTCGCGCTCGAGCCACTCGTCACCGCCGCACAGGAGCGCGCCCTGCTCGGGGACTTCGAGCACGCCGAGCGCCTGGTCAACCTGTGGGAGTCCTCGCTCGAGCGACAGCACAGCATCGCGGACGACTTCCGCCGGACCATCGGCTGGACACTCCTGGCCAGCATCCGCCGTGGTCAGGGGCGGTCCGACGACGCGCTGGAGCTGGCTCGAAAGGCCGAGCAGCGCGCACGCTGGTGCAACGACGGCATGCTCCTGGGCAAGGCGCTGCTGGAACTCGGACTCGCGGCACGCGAGCTGGGGGATCTGGGCCTCTCCCTCGGCTGCCTGACCCAGTCCGAGGGGCTGTTCGAGCGCGAGAACGACGACCGCCTGCTGGCTCGAGCGCGGCTGGTCAGCGCCGGCGTGCTCGGCGACCTGGGTGCCTTCGACGACGCCGAGCTGCGCTACGAGCACTGCCGCAGCTTCTGCCAGAAGCACGACGACGGCATCGGGATGGCCGAGTCCATCCGCGGACTGGGTGACCTCGCGATCCGGCGACGCGACCTGGAGCTGGCGACCGTCCTGCTCAACCAGGCCCGTCGGGAGTTCGAGGCGCTCGGGCATCCCTGGGGCGCGGCCTCCTGCTACAACAGCCTCGGCACGCTGGCCCGCGCCTACGACGACCTGCTCGACGCCGAGCGGAACTTCCGGTCGTGCACACGGATCTGCACGTCCAGCGGCAGCGCCCTGGGCGCCAACGCCCTGATGAACCAGGGCATGGTGCTGCTGCTCCAGGAGCGCTACGCTGAAGCCGGCACGTCGCTGGCCGAAGCCGTGACACGGCTCGAGGCCCTGAACTCTCGGGGTCGCCTGGGTGCCTGCCACGTCTACATGCTCGCGGCGTTCGTCGACGAGGCGGACTGGGCCGGCTTCGACAGCCACTACGGCATGGGCATCGCGCTCCTGATGGAGAGCGAGTTCGTCCACCAGGACATCGGGCTCATCAGCGCCCGAACCGGCTCGATGCTCGCGCAGCGCGGACAGCCCGAGCGGGCTCGCCAGCTGCTCGACCACGCGCTCCGGCAGTACCGGATGCTCGGGATGTCCGAGGAGATCGCGCAGATCCGGCTCCTGCTGGAGCCCATCCCCGTGGGCTGAGCCGGTGCTCGGTCACCAGCGCCGCAGCAGCGTCCGGGCCACCGCCTCCCGCCAGTCGGGGCAGCCGCGAAGGACGGCGGACAGGTCCTCGGTCCAGCCCTCGCCGGTCGAAGCGAGCTGGCTCAACAGCCGACCGGCGGTCGGGTCGTCGAGCAGCATCGGCAGCGGCTCGTCGATGCGAGCGATGACGCCCTCGTGCCGGCAGAACGACCCGTCCGGGTAGATCTCGCCCATCTGGAGCTGCCAGCGCCAGTTGCGGTGGTGTCGAAGAGCCCACGACAGAGCCCACTGGTCGGGGGCCATGTGCGGAAGATCCATCCAGGTGTCGAGCGGAGCCATGGCCCACTCTCACCCGCCGGATCGCCTCTTCAGAGCCAACCGCTGTCCGAGGACAGTCTCTGTCCGCCCTCTACGCGAGTGCCGGACAGATTCAGGCCTCGGGAGCAGCCTCGGCAGCCTTGGCGGCCTCGGCAGCCTGGGCCTCGGCGACCTGCTTGCGAACGTCGTCCATGTCGAGCTCCTGCACCTTGGTGAGGACCTCGTCGAGGGCCTGGGCCGGGAGAGCGCCGGACTGGCGGAACAGCAGGATCTTCTCGCGGAAGACCATGAGCGTCGGGATGGAGCGGATCTGCAGCGCACCCGCGATGCCCTGCTGGGCCTGGGTGTCCACCTTGGCGAACGTCACGCCGGTGTGCTTCTCGCTCGCCGCCTCGAAGGTGGGGGCGAACGCCTTGCAGGGTCCGCACCAGTCCGCCCAGAAGTCGATGATGACGACGTCGTTCTCCAGGATGGTGGGCTCGAAGGTCGCTTCGGTCAGGTCGATGGTAGCCATGCCCGGGACCTAACCACCGTGGCCGGGGGAGCTACCCCACAGCTCCTGCAAACGAGCGTCCCGCCCACACCCGATGCGGTAGCGCATGTAGTGCTCAGGCTTCTTCAGGTAGAAGTCCTGGTGGTACTCCTCGGCGACCCAGAACGTCGCCGCCGGCAGGACCTCGGTCACGATCGTGCGGTCCAGCTGCTTTCGGACGGCCTCGCGGCTGGCGACCGCCTTGGCCTGCTCGCCCTCGTCCGAGGTGAAGATGCCGGTCCGGTACTGGTCGCCCTTGTCGCAGAACTGCCCGTTCGCCTGGGTCGGATCGACGTTGTGCCAGAACGCCGTGAGCAGCGCGTCGTAGTCGGTCGTCTTCGGGTCGTAGACGACGCGGATGGCCTCGTAGTGGGTCGTCCGGTGGTACCCGACGTCCTCGTAGGTGGGGTTCGGCTCCTTGCCCCCGGTGTACCCGGACTCCACCGCGAGCACGCCGGGCAGCTGCTCGAAGCTCGACTCCATGCACCAGAAGCAGCCGCCGGCGAAGACCGCTTCGGCCTGGCCAGCTTCGACGGGGGCCGAGGCCTGGGTGCCGGCCGCGACCTCGGTCGAGGCGCAGCCGAAGAGTGCGAGCAGGGCGGTGAGAGCGATGCGGGTCATCCAACCTCCGAGAGGGATTCGCTCAGAGGTATGTCAGGGATCACTCCCCGGTCACATCCTCTCTGCCCTCGGCTCCTTCGTCGCCTCGTGTCAGGGCGTCAGGTAGAGGCACACCCGACCCGCCCGCGTCGCCGTCCGTGTAGGCCGCGATGAGCACGTCGTCGTAGCCGTCGCCGTTCACGTCGCCGGGGCTGATGAACGACTTGCCGTTCTGGTCGTCGAGGTCGTTCGTGCCGAACCGCGCGCTGGCGTTCCCGGCGCTGACCAGCCCGCTGGTCAGCTCGGCCCCCCGGAACAGGTAGCCCATGCCGCTGGTCTCACAGGTGTGACCGCCGATCAGGATGTCGGGGATGTCGTCGCCGTCGATGTTCGCCGACCAGTTCGTGAAGCCGAACCGCCCCAGCGACGAGATGCCGTGGAACACGATCTCGGCGTCCGTCGTGACGTCCATCGTCCCGCCGCCGGCCAGGAGCGCACCGGAGAACAGGTAGCTGCGCCCGGACCACTCGCCGCCGCCGTCGTCGTACCCGACCGAGCCGACCAGCAGGTCTGCGAAGCCGTCGCCGTCCCAGTCGCCCGCCGGAGCCAGGTCGTGACCCGTCCGCACACCGCCGAACTCGCCCGGGATCTTCGTGTCCCACACGTCCTCGAGCCAGAGGTTGCCCGTCGAGCTGGCGGTCACGGACAGGCCGCCCGTGCTCAGGAACACGTACGCGTTGCCGCGAGCACGTCGTCGATGCCTGCCTGGCCCTCGACCCCGCCGACCGGCCTCCGAACGCCGGCACCCTGCTGGACGCGCTCGACGTCGAGCCCGTCGTCGTCCCCGACCGACCCTCCCGAGGTCCGCTCGTCGCGTTCGCCGCGCTGGCCGTGGTCACCGGAGACCTGGCCGCGTGGGGTGCAGGGCTGCAGCGGCACCTGGACTCGGCGGTGGATCAGACCGAAGCGGCCGAGCTGCTGTACGCCGCGGCTCGTGTGCGCGAGGGCGACCCGGCCTCGGCGGTCGCGCTGCTGCGAGCGGTGTCCTCGCTGCGCGGTGAGGACCGTGGGCCATCGCCGGCTCGGACCTCGAGGGGCGCGCCGCGCTCTGGCAGGACCCCCACCGCGACGACGACGTCCTGTTGTCGTGGGACACGGACCGCGTGGCCGCCGAGCCGCCGACGCTGGAGCGGACCGGCGCCTGGTCCAACCTGCGGGTCTGCCGCGAGGACGGCCGCGTCGTCCCTGTCCTGCCATTACCCTCGCCCGAGAGCGTGTGGGCGCCCGAGGCCAGCTGCTCCCCTTGAGCTACTCGTAGAAGAAGCTCTCGGTGCCCTCGACCTCGAACACGATGGTCATCGCGTCGCAGGTCCCATCGGCATCCAGGTCCATGTCGGCCGCGTACGGCAGCAGCCCCTCGAGCAGGTCGCCGACCTCGCCGATGTCGTCCAGGTCCGTGATCACGTCGAAGTCGGTCAGCGGCACGGCGCCCCCGAAGTAGCCGTGCATCGTGCCGTCCTCGTCGACCTCCATCTGCAGGTGGGTCTCGTTCATGTGGAACGTGACGAACACATCGAGGATCTGGACGGGGAGCGTGTACTCGAACGGAGCCGCGACCAGCGCGCCGTCGACCAGCTCGACCGAGTCGACGAGCCCGGGGTCCAGCTCCGAGCGCGTGAACGTCTGGGCGTCGAGCAGCTCGCCGTCGGTCCCGACCATGGGCACGCCCTCGCCGCGCCACAGCCCGAAGTCGACGCAGTCGTCGTCGGCCAGATCGTCCACTCGCATGAGCTCGGGGACGATGAGCAGCTCGCCCGACTTGATGCTGTCCTCGATGAGGCCGCTGACCGCAACGGCCTGGGTCGCTTCGAGGGTGGGCAGGATGCCGGAGAACGCGCTGTCGACGCCCTCGGTTCCGTCCGGCGAGGTGATGTCGGCGATGCCACAGCCGTCCGAGTCGCCGGAGCTGGTGGTGTGCCCGTCGATGTCGAACCCGAGCCCCTGGCCCGCGTCGTCCCGCCGCGCGAAGTCCATCTTCGTCACGACCCAGGAGATCTTGTCGTCCTGGTGCCCGCAGGAGTCCTCCTCGACGGGTCCCGTGCACGCCAGCCAGAGCCACATCACGTGAGCAGCTCGGAGACGACGTCCGTGGCCAGGTTGTCGTCCGAACCCCACGAGGCCTGCGAGACCCCCATGGCACGGAGAAGCGACAGGCTGACCTTGTTGACGTTCTCCTGCGTGTAGCTGCGGATGTGCTGCCCCTGGACGATCTGGCCGCAGGCGCTGCCGGCGAGCACGATGGGGATCTCGTCCAGGCTGTGGGTGCGGCCCTCGCTGACCTCGCTCGTGGCCAGCACGAGGCAGCTGTCGAGCAGCGTCCCGTCGCCCTCGGGGACCGCCTTCAGCGTCTCGAGGAAGTAGGCGTACTCGGCCATGTTGAACGTCGTGATCGCGTCGACCTGGGGCTGGTCGTCGACCTCGTGGTGCGTCAGGTTGTGGTGGCCGTCGTCGGCGTCCGGCCAGAGCTCGTTGTTCAGCGCCCCCGACAGCGTGAAGCTGAAGACGCGCGTCTGGTCGCACGCCAGCGCCATGGCCGTGAGGTGGGACATCGTCCGGGAGACCGCCGAGATCTGGGGCCGTCCGTCGATGTCGGCGTACTCGAGCTCGGGGGCGTCCGGTCGGACACAGGCCTCGAGCTCGGGCGGGTCCTCCTGGAGCCGAGCGAGCCGGGTCTCCAGGTCGCGCACGCCGTCCAGGTGCTGCTCGAGCCGGACGCGGTCCGAGTAGCCGAGCTCGCCCTGGAGCGAGCTGATGTCGTCCATCACCGCGTCCAGGGCCGACCGCCGGTAGCCAAGCGAGGGATCGACCAGGCCGCCCTCGCCGGGCTCGCGGAAGGTCTCGCCGAAGATGCGCTCGTACAGCGTGTACGGGTCCATCTCGGCGGGATTCTGCGAGTTGGGGCCGTTGTAGGAGAAGGCGCCGGTGGTGGTCACGCCGACCTCGAGGCTCCGGTAGATCGTGTCGTTGCCGATCTCCTGGGCCACGACCTGGTCCAGCGTCGGACCCCGGACGGTCCAGCCGTTCTCCGGGCCGTCCTCGGGGAGTCCGGTCAGCAGACCGCACAGGCCGGACCAGTGCGGAATGAGGTTGTCCACCTTGGTCGAGAAGCCGCTGACGACGGTGATGTCGTCCTTCAGCGCGGCCAGCGGCGACAGCTCGTCGGACAGCTCCCAGTCGGCCCCCTCGCCCGTCGGCGTCCACCGGTCGGGTCGGTTGCCGTTGCCCCAGAACCAGACCCCGAAGCGCTGCGGGAACACGCCATCACAGGCCTTGGCCTGGCGCCCCCAGAACAGCTCGAGCGCGGGCAGGCCGACGCACACCAGACCACCGGTCCGCAGCACACCGCGAAGGAAGGTACGCCGCTTCATTCGCCGGGGTCCGTGTCGAAGGCGCCCGCGTTCCGGAAGCCGGGGCTCATCACGGTCGAGCGCATCAGGTCGGGCACGGCATGGCCGGCGAGCTCGAACTCGACGGTCAGCCAGTCGGCCAGGTCCCGCTCGCCCGCGGCCGTCCCCCGCCCGACGGCGTAGTGGTAGACGTGATCGGTGAAGCAGCCGGCCAGGTCCGGGTGCTCGGCGACCTTACCCGAGAGCGCCCACGCGTCGTCGAACGCGACCCCGTCCAGGTCGCCGCTGGCGTCGATGGTGGCACCGTTCTCGGTGCTCCGCCAGCGGCCGATGCCGTCGAAGTTCTCCAAGCCCAGGCCGATGGGATCGAGCAGCTCGTGGCACGCCGCGCAGGTCGGGTCCTCGAGGTGGATCGCGATTCGGTCGCGCAGGGTCGGCGAGCTGTCGTCCGCCTCGGGGATGGTCGTGTCCACGTCGCCGGGGGGTGCCGGGATCTCGTGACAGAGCACGGTAGACCGGATGAACTTCCCTCGCAGTGTCGCCGAGCTGCTGGTGGCGTGGCTGTACTGGGCCAGGATGCTGGCGTGCCCGAGCAGGCCACGGCGGCCGTCGTCGCTCGTGAACGTGTGCTCGCCGAAGCCGTCTGGGTCAGGAGCCCGCACCTGGTACAGCGCCGCGAGTCGCGGGTCGATCCAGGTCCGACGGGTGCTGAAGAGCTCCCGGTAGTCGCCCCCCTCGACCAGCAGGTGGTTCTCGACGAGCAGCAGCGTCTCCTCGCGGGCGGCGGGGCCCAGGTCGCTGCTGGTGTGCGTGAAAACCAGCGGGTCCTTGTCCAGGTCGTCGAGCTCGTAGAGCGTGTACAGCTCGATGAACAGGTTCCGGATGCCCTGGGACGCGCGGCCGTCGGACATCATCCGGTCGGCCTGCTCGGCGAGCCCGGCGTCCGTGCTCAGCTCGCCGGCCTGGGCCACTGCGAGCAGCTCGTCGTCGGGGATGGTGTTCCAGAGGAAGAACGACAGCCGGGTCGCCAGCTCGTGGTCCATGAGCGGGCCGCCATCAGCCGAGGTCCCGTGCTCACGCCGGTAGAGGAAGTTCGGCGACTGGAGCATCGCAGCCAGGCCGTAGGTGAGGCCGACGTCGAAGTCGCCCGCATCGCCGCCGATCCAGGCGATGACGCCGCCGAGACGCTCGATCTCGCCCTCCGTGAGGGGCCGACGCCAGATCCGTAGCCCGAGCTCGTCGACGATCTCCTCGGCACACGCCGAGTCGCCACTGCTTGCCGGCTCACACGGCAGCTCGAGCCCGCGCTCGACCACCTGCTCGGCGAGGTCGATGGCGGCGTCCTCGTAGCGCTCGACCCCCCAAGGCGAAGTGCTCGCGACGCCCGCTCCGACGCTCAGGAGTCCCTCGGACTGGGTGTCGGGCTCGAGGCTCGAAGGCAGGATCAGGCCGTCACCGAACAGATCGGCGATGGCGTTCTCGTACTGCGAGGTCGTGAGCCGCCGCAGCGTGGGGGCGCCGGCGCTGACATCGGGGACGGGCCCATTGGTGCGCTCGCCGGTGTCCAGCGGAGCGTCGTTGCAGGCCAGGAGCATCCACCACACGGACCCGCACAGTAGCGGAGGAGACGCCGCCTCGCTCAGTAGCCGCCGCCGGCGAGCGCAGCGCCCTTCTGACGCAGGCCCGTGGCCTCGGATGTGGTCGGCCCGACCATCAGCCGCTGGAGAGGACGGCCCTCGTCGTCGAGGTCACACTCGCCGAGCGTCCAGAAGTCCCCGGGGACCGCCGCGCCGGCCGAGTAGACCTGGTAGCTGCAGTGGACCGCTCCGTCGGGCGACCAGCCGAGTCGGCCCCAGACCTCCTCCTGCTGCGGCGAGATGCCCGAGCTCCAGGCGCGCGCCAGGGTGCCGTCGATGCCGAGCGCCGAGGGCTGGGGCGACGGGTTGTAGCCGGAGTTCAGGGGGTCGGCGCCCGCGTCCGAGGCGACGTAGAGCTGGAACGCGGTGTGGAGTCCTGCGGTGTTGACCCGGACCTCTGCTCGGCGAGCCCTCAGCTGGGCGCTCTGCAGCTTCGGAACGACGATCGCGACCAACACACCCAGGACGAGGAGGACCGTCAGCAGCTCGACCATGGAGAAGCCACGGCGACTCAAGGCGACACCTCGGCCGTCTGGACAAGCGGCGCAGCCTGGCACATGACCGCGTAGCCGTCGGCCGTCGACAGCAGCAGCGAGCCGTCACCGGGCAGGCCGTGCATGATCTCGGAGCAGACCTGCTGGCGCTCAGCCGCAGCCCAACCGGTGGTGTCGACGGCGATCGAGCCCGACCAGCCGAAGCCGGGAACGGGGTGGAGGCGGTCGAACTGGGCGACATCGGCGAACTCGTCACTGCGGTCCCAGTCCGGCTCGGCCACGAACGCGGGCGTGGCGTAGCCCACGGCAGCGAGCACCAGCCCGGCGAGGAGCCACAGCGACACCTTGCGGCGAGTCTCGCGTACAGGAGGAGCCGCCTTCTCCTCGGCTTCGGCGACCTGCGCGTCCTCGGCGGCCCGGCGTGTCGAGCCGGTGGTGTCCCGAAGCTGGAGCCGCGCCTCCTCGAGGGCGGCGGCGTACTCCTCGTTCTCGGGGACGAGCGACGCCGCTCCCTCGAAGCAGGACACCGCTTTCCTTCCAGACGCCGACCTTGCGGGCCTTGCAGCCCCGGATCCAGTAGCGCTCGGCGCTCGCCACCCGCAGGACGTGCTGGACCTTGTCCGCGTGCTCCTGCTTCTTGTTGGCCGCTTGCTCGGCCAGCGCCTCGCAGGCTCGGGTGTACCACTGCACGTAGGTGGTCTCTTCCCAGCACCGGCGCGTGGCCTCGCCGAACCGCTCCACGGCCTCGCCGTACTCCTCGCGATCCATCGCGAGCTGTCCCAAGCGGAATTGCTCTGCCGCTTCCTGGCGGAAGGGGGCCAACGTCCTTCGGCCCTCGTCCTGAGGAGTGGCTGTGCGAGGTCTTCTTGACCCCAGGCCCCCAGTCTAGGCGGCGCGTCGATCCAAAAGCAAGGTTCAAAGCCTTACCCGACCGTGTCGCCAGGCCACCCCGAGCCGTCGATCAGCAGCCTTCATCCTCGGCTTCATCGCCGTCGTCGCCGTCGTCGCCCTTGCTGTTCCCGCCGGAACCGGCGCCGCCGAGATCGAAGTCCGTGTCGGCGTCCATGCTCACGGACGAGCCGGACTCGCAGACGATGCCGATGCTCGGACCGCCGCCGCCGCCACCTCCGTGCCCGCCGTCGCCGCCGTCGCCGCCGTCACCGCCGTTGCCTCCAGCGCCCGAGTCGTCCTCGCCCGATCCGCCGTCGCCTCCGGAGGCACCGTCGCCGCCGTCGCCGCCGTCACCGCCGTCGCCGCCGTCGCCGCCGTTGCCAGACTCGATGAGGGAGTCGTCGATCGTGATCGACGAGTTCACGAGCACGATGGCCACGCTCGCCCCGCCGCCCGAGCCGGCCGTCCCGCGGTCACCGGCGTAGCCGCCTCCAGCGCCGCCGCCGCCCGCCCCGCCGTAGCTGTCACACCAGGACGGGCCGCCGCCGCCGCCACCACCGCCGCCGCCACCACCAGCGTCGGTGCCATCGGCGCCGGCGCTGCCGCTGGACGGGGAGTAGCCGCTGGTGCCGAAGTTCCCGGACGCCGAGCCGCCGCTTCCATCCGAGCCATCGCCGCCGTTCGAGCCGTTCGAGCCCGAGCTCCCGTTCTTGGTGCTGGACCCACCGCTTCCACCGGAGGCGCCACCGCCACCGCTGGATCCGGTCGAGCCGCTGTCGTACTCGTGGCCGGGCGCTCCACCCTTGCCGCCGCTCTTCCCGCCGGAGCCGCCGGAGCCCGCCGAAGGCTTCGAACAGCTGTCGCAGACGCCGCTGGAGTTCTCGCAGCCGTCCCCCCCGTCGTTCCCGGACGATCCGTTGCTGCCGTCGCTCCCGTCGGCCCCGTCGGACCCATCGGTGCCGTTGCCGGCGCTGATCCGAGCCGAGTTCAGGTACAGGCCGTTGCTGTTGCTGAGGCGCAGCACGATGGACGACTTGCCGTTGCCGCTGGCGTTCGCCGACTCGACCGCGACCTGCTGCCATTCGGTGGAGTCCGACCAGCTCGTCAGCAGCTCGCCACCGGAGTCGAGCTGGATGATGGGCTCGATGTCGCCGTACCGGGCCCAGCCATCGTCCGCGTCGTAGCCACCGGCCAGCGAGATGCCCTCGACGAACCCGTCATCGAGCGTCGGGCTGCCATCGGCGACGAGGATCCAGTCGAAGCCCTTGGTCTGGGCCTGGCTGTACGCACGATCGAGGCTCTTCACGGCGTTCGCGACCGTTCCGCCGCCCTTGCTGTCGCTGCCATTGAACGGGTCGACGTAGATGACGCCGCCGTCCGTGCCGTCGATGCCATCGCAGTTCTCGTCCGTGTAGGAGAGATCCGGCGTGTCGTCCTGGTCCGGGTTCGTGCTGGCGTCGTCGTCGTCGCAGTCGTCGAGCGGCAAGGCGCCGGCGTAGTCCTCGCACTCCTCGTCGATGTGGCCATCGGCGTCGCTGTCCTTGTCGTCCAGGTCCCCGCTGCAGTCGTTGTCGACGCCGTTGCCGCAGATCTCGTCGGCGCCCTCATACGTGCTGGCGTCGTAGTCGTCGCAGTCGCCCTCGCCGGGGGTCACGCCGTCGCCGTCCTGGTCGAGCGCGTCTACGTCGTCGACGACGACGTAGACATCACCCTCGGCCAGGTTGCCCCACTCGTCCTCGGCCACGAGCGTGATGAGCCAGTCGCCCGGCTCGGCGTCCCAGTCCGCGCTGACGCCTCCGTTGCTTGCGGCGGTCCCGGTGCTGAAGATGTTCGAGACGCCCGAGTCGTTGTCCGTGACCCGCCAGCGGATGCCGAGCGTGTCGACGTCGACATGGGCAGCGGACACCACGCCCGCGAACGCGATGGTCTCGTCGGAGAGGAACTCGGTGAACGGCGCTGGCGAGGTGATCTCGGCGCTCATCACGTCGTCGCCCGTGACCGTCACCGTGATGGAGTCGCTGGCCTCGAGGCCCGCGTGGTCGGTCACCGTCAGCGTGATGGCGTGGGTCCCGCTGCTCAGGACCGTGTCGACCGTGGTGCGCCCGTCGGTGTCGGGCGCCGCCAGCGTCGCGTTGCCGATCTCTCCGTCGATCGAGCTGTTCCAGAAGACCGTGGCCAGATCGTCCAAGCCGTTCGGGTCCCCGACAGTTCCGACGAGCTCGATGATCTGGCCATCGGCGAAGATCGTGTCGCCGGTCGGGCTGACGATCGAGGCATTGGGGGGCTCGTCGGCCTCCGGCGTGACGCTCACGTCGGGAGTACAGGCGGCCAGGAAGACGATCCCCATCGGGATCCACGGATGGAAGCGCATGACCTGCAGGGTAGCGTGATAGATCCGGGCCATGCCGCTTCCTCCGCTGCTGGCCCGAACGTTCGCCCAGGGACGCCTCGACGCCGAGACGCTCGCGCACGTCGACGCCATCCACATGCCTGGCGACGCGGGACACGGGTTCGACCCGTTCGGACTGCACCGCGACTTCGTGAAGATGGGCCTCGCCATCACGATGCCGATCTACAAGCGGTACTTCCGCGTCGAGAGCTTCGGGACCGAGAACATCCCCAAGACGGGACCGGGCGTGTTGGCCGCCAACCACTCGGGAACCGTGCCCACAGACGGGATGATGCTGTGGACGGACGTCGTCTTGAAGGCGTCGCGCGTCCCTCGCCCCATCGCCGATCACTTCGTCCCCGCCCTGCCCGTCATCGGCACGTTCTTCGCCCGCGGCGGCATGGTCGGCGGAAGCCGAGGGAACGCCCGAGCGCTCCTGAGCGCCGGCGAGCTGCTGATGATCTTCCCGGAAGGGACGCCCGGAATCGGCAAGCACTTTCGCGACCGCTACAAGCTGCAGAAGTGGCGGGTCGGTCACGCCGAGCTGGCGATGCGCCACGGGGCGCCCGTGATCCCGGTCGCCTTCGTCGGGCCCGAAGAACAGATGCCCCAGGTCGCCCGCATCGACGTGCCGGCGATGGGCCTGCCGTACGTGCCCATCCCGGCCACGCCACTGCCTCTCCCCGTGAAGTACCGCATCCACTACGGCAAGCCGGTCCCCATCGACCGGGACTACCGCCCATCGGACGCCGACGACCCGGATGCCGTGGCCGAAGCGGCCGAGCGCGTGGGGAACGCGGTCCAGGCCCTCATCGACGAAGGCCTTCGCCTGCGTGGGGGGCGGCTCTTCACATGAGGATGCGCATCCAAGGTGTCCTCGTGACGGGCGCCTCGACCCCCATCGGCGAGCGGCTCGTCCGCCGCCTGCTGGCCGACGAAGACGTCGAGAGCGTCCTCGCCGTCGCCTACCCCGACGAGCGGCTCCCCTTCGAGCACGAGAAGCTCGTCTACAGGAAGGTCGACCTCGGTCGAAGCCGGCGAGCCCACGAGCTGCTGTTCGGCATCGCCAAGGAGCTCGGGGTCGAGGTCGTGATCCACACGGCCATGCACCGGGACGCCCGCCACACCGGCGGCCGGGTGCGGGCCCAGAACGTGGACGCGCTGCGGACGCTCCTGGACCTGGGCGAGCGTCATCCCAGCATCCGGCGACTGGTCTTCAAGAGCGACGCCGACGTCTACCAGGTGCAGGCCGACCTCCCGATCCTGATCCAGGAGAACCACCCGCTGAACATGAGCCCGGGCTCGCCACAGTGGATCCGGGACCGCGTCGAGGCCGACCTGACCGCCTGCACGCGAATGGGCCTGTCCTCGCTCGAGATCGCGGTCCTGCGGTGTGCCGAGGTGCTCGGTCCCGGCACCGGCTCGCAGATCTTCGACTGGCTCGACTCGCCGGTGTGCCTGCGTCCGCTCGGGTTCGACCCGATGATGAACGTGCTCTCGATCGACGACTGCGTCCGGTCGCTCGAGCTCGCCGGCAAGGCCTTCGGCGTCCAGGGCGTGTTCAACATCCCCGGCAAGGACACCCTGCCGCTGGCCACCGCCGTCCGCCGCTGGGGCCGCGTCGGGCTCCCCGTCCCCGGGAGCGTCGCGAGCACCTGGTACAAGGCGCGACGTCGCCTGAGGGGCCACGACTTCAGCTACGGCATGAACCGGCGGCGCTTCCACTACTGCTCGGTGCTCGACGGCACGCGGGCCCGCCAGGTCCTGGGGTACACCGCCTCGACCGCCATCGACTGGCCCTCGGACGTGGACCCGGCCGGCTGATACACTCGCCCTGGAGGTTTCATGCTTTGGCTCGTGCTCGGCTGCTTCGGCAGCAAGGATGACGGCCCCTCGAACACCGGCGACAGCGCTGGAGACAGCGCCGATCTGGGGTCGCATCCGAACGTCCCGCCCGAGTTCGACGGCCTGTGGCAGGTCGACGGCTGCGAGGACGGCACCGCCACCGTGGCCTACATCCTGGCCGAGGGCCACAGCGAGGCCGACGGCAGCTTCGAGATGACCGAGACCTGGTACTGGTTCTTCGACGACCCGGGCTGGGACGACGACTGCATCGACGAGATGCGGTACACCGGCGACCGCGTCAGCCGGTCCGTCCACGAGTCGCTCTCCGCCACCGAGGCGGAGGAGGGCTACATGGGCAGCATGAAGAAGACCGAGGACGGATGTCCCGGTGTGAACTACCTCGAGACGTGGGACCACCCCGACGCCAAGGGCTTCGACTACGGCGACAGCTGGAACGTCGACTTCGTGGTGTTCTTCGACACGCTCTCCCCCAGCGGGAACCTCAACTGGGAGAACGCCATGCTGACGTTCATGTACCTGGGCGAGGGCAACTCGATGACCTGGGGCAGCACCAGCTACGCCGGCGGCACGTTCAGCCCGGAAGACGAGTCCGTGCCCGGGCCGCCCGCCGACTACACCTACAACACGTCGATCTGCTTCAACGGCTGACCGCGCGTCCGATTCCCAGAACACCAACCCCCGGAAGGAGACGTCCCAAGACCTGAACGCTGATGACGACAGCTCTCGCCCTTCTGGCGGTCGCCGCGGCCGCCTTCCTGTTGTTCCACTTCGTCGTCAAGTGGTTGCAGGGCCGCTTCCTCTTCACCACCGGCAGCGAGTACATGCTGCTGGGGGTGCTCGTCGGACCCGCTGCTCTGGACCTGATCGACGCCGAGACGGTTCGACAACTCTCGCCTCTGATGTCCTTGGCCATCGGCTGGGTCGGGTTGTTGTACGGCGCGTCGCTGTCGCCGCGAAGGCTCCTGTCCGAGGAGTCGCGTGGGGCGGTCATGCTGTCCATCTTCGGCAGCATCGGGACGTTCGGCGTCGTCTTCGGGGCGACCTGGCTCGGGCTGGGGCTGCCCTGGGTCCCCCAGGTCGAGACCGCCGAGCGCATGCTGGCCGCGCTCGCGCTGGGCTGTGCGGCCATGGCCACCTCCCCCGCCGTGCTCGAGCTCGTCAAGAGCCGATTCTCGGCCGAGGGTGACACCACCCGGACGCTCACGCAGGCCGTCCGGGTCGACGAGTTCGTGGCCATCGCCGCCTTCGGGGCCCTGTTCTGCTGGTTCCGCGACCCCTCGCCGAACCCGTGGCGGGACACGCCCATCACGCACCCCGAGTGGTACGGCGTGAGCATCCTGCTGGGCATCCTGCTGGGCGGCCTTTTCCGCTTCTTCCTGCGCAGCGAGGAGGACGCCGACCGGCAGTTCCTGTCGCTCGTCGGCATCATCGTGTTCGCGTCGGGCGCCGCCCACTACCTCGAGCTGTCCCCGCTGCTCGTGAACCTGGTGCTCGGCTTCGTCATGCTGTTCAACGCGCGGGACGCCAGCAGCAAGGCCCTGCTCGACGTACTCGAGAAGAGCCGCGGCCCGATGTACATCGTGCTGCTGATCTTCGCCGGAGCCACCTGGCAGGCCGAACCCGTCCTGTTGCTGTTGTTCGCGGTGCTGTACGCGTTCGTCCGTGGCGGCGCCCGGCTGGCGAGCGGCTGGTTCTCGGCCCTGGCGGCCGGCTCGAGCATCCGTCGGGACGTCGGTCGCGGCATGCTCGGACAGGGCGAGGTCGCGGTGGCGATGGCCCTGAACCTGGCCATCGTCTACCCCCACGAGCCGCTGATGGGCGTGGTGATGACGTGCATCCTCGCGAGCGTCCTCGTGAACGAGGTCTGGTCGGCGCGGCTCCTGAAGGGGCTGCTCATCGACGCGGGCGACATCCGGGCCGAGATCCCCGGAGACTCGGCCGGGGACCTGGGCCCCGCAGACATCACCCCCGCGGAAGGGAGCTAGCGTGTACGTCGTCGTCGTCGGAATGGGACAGGTCGGTCGCCACGTCGTCTCGGAGCTCGAGCACGATGGACACGACGTCGTCGCGATCGACTGCGATGGCGCGTCGCTCGAGGACATCGAGGACGAGCAGGATGTCGGCACGCTCGTCGGGTACGGCAGCAGTCCGCGCGTACTCAAGGAGGCCCAGGTCGACCGGGCCGAGCTGCTGGTCGCCGTCACCAACGATGACGAGATCAACCTGGTGGCCGCGCTGGCCGGCAAGAATCTGGGCGCCAAGCGGTCGATCGCTCGCGTCCACCACGGGCACTACAGCGCCGACGACATCGGCATCCAGTACGGCCTGCTGGGCATCGACGTCGTGATGAACCCGCGCATCCTGGTGGCCCAGGAGATCGCCAAGATCGCCCGCAGCCGAGGCGCCCTCGAGGTCCTGGGGCTGGCCGGCAACCGCGTCGAGATGATCCAGGTCGAGCTGTCCGGCGACAGCAAGATGCTTCACAAGTCGCTCGCCAACCTGAGCCTCCCCGCGGACACCCTCATCGGCGCGGTGGTGCGTGAGGGCGAGCTGTTCGTGCCGGGTGGAGCCGACGTGCTGCTGGCCGGGGACCGCATCTACCTGCTCGGGCACGCCGGGAACATGGACGAGGTCGAGGACGTGTTCGGCGGAGGCCGGGAAGCCGCTCGCGTCTGCATCGTCGGCGGTGGCGTCATCGGCTCGGCGCTGGCTCGCCTGCTGACCGCATCGGATGTCGAGGTCATGCTCATCGAGCGAGACCGGAAGACCGCCGAGGAGCTGGCCGAGGAGCTGGTCGACGTGACCGTCATCCACGGCGACGGCACCGACGTGCACCTGCTCGAGGACGAGCAGGTCGGGAACTACGACCTGTTCGCCGCGGTGACCCAGGACGACGAGGTCAACCTGATGGCTGCGCTCCTGGCCAAGCGCATCGGCGTGGACCGGGCCGCGAGCATCGCCCAGCGGCCCGACTACGCGGACATCTACCGCCAGCTGGGTGTGGACATCGTGCTGTCACCCCGCACCGTCGCGAGCGAGCACATCCTGCGGTACGTCCGGCAGTCCGAGGTCCAGTCGCTGACCCTGCTCGAGCACGGCCAGGCCGAGGTCCTCGAGCTGGTGGCCCGAGATGGCAGCCGCATCGTGGACACGCCGCTGAAGCGCCTGAACCTTCCTCGCGGCGCGCTGCTGGCCTGCATCGTCAGCCAGGGCACCGTCCGGCTGCCGCGCGGCAATGACCAGGTCCATGGCGGCGACGTCGTCGTGGTCATCGCCACCGCAGCCGCCCGACCGACCGTCGAGCGCCTGTTCCGAAAGAGGGTCCTCTGAGCCCGGGCCCCACCCGATGAGTCGCCGCGCGCGCTGGCGCTTCGGCGAGCTGCGGAGCCGTGTCCCCCAGGTGGCACGGCCCGTCGGCCTGTTGATGGTGGGTGTCGCGTTGGCGATGGCGGTGTCCGGCCTGGTGGGCGTCGCCATGGGCTCGACCGAGGGCGCCCTGCAGATGGCGGGGAGCGCAGCCCTGGTCGGCGCCTTCGCTGGCATGTCGCTGTGGGTCGGGCGGGAGGCCTCGCTCGAGGACCTCGACCGCCGCGAGGCCTTGCTCGTCGTCACCATCTCCTGGGTCGCGCTCTGCGTGGCCGGCGGCGTGCCGTTCGTCATCGGGGCCGACTTCACGCTGGCCGATGCCATCTTCGAGTCGACCAGCGGGTTCACCACGACCGGCGCGACCATCCTCCCCGAGATCGAGGAGAGGCTGAACCCGGCCCTGCACTTCTGGCGGATGCTCAGTCACTGGCTGGGCGGGATGGGCATCGTCGTCCTCTTCGTCGCCGTCTTCCCCGCGCTCGGCGTCGGTGGCAAGCACCTGTTCCGCGGCGAGGCCCCCGGCCCCAAGACCAAGGGCCTCTCGCCGCGCATCCGCGAGAGCGCGAGCGTGCTGTGGAAGGTCTACCTGGGCTTCACGCTGTTCGAGGCCGGCGCGCTCTGGCTCGCCGGGCTGTCCCCATTCGACGCCATCACCCACGCGTTCAGCACGCTCGGGACCGGCGGCTTCTCCACCATGAATGGCTCGGTCGCGGACTTCGACAACGTGGTCGTCGAGATGATCATCCTGGTGTTCATGGTCATCGCAGGGCTGAACTTCGGGCTCATCCCCGAGGCCATCAAGCGCGGCCCGACCGTGATGCTGAAGGACACCCAGACCCGGGTCTACGTCGCCATCCTGGCCGCCGTGACGGGCGTCTGCGCCTTGGCGCTCGCCAGCCAGTACGGCATCGGCAACGCGCTGCGCTACGCCAGCTTCCAGACCGCCTCGGTCATGTCGACGACAGGCTTCGGGACGCACGACTTCGAGACCTGGCCGAGCGTGACGCGCATGCTCCTGCTCGGCCTCTACTTCACGGGAGGCTGCTCGGGCTCCACCGCGGGCGGCATGAAGCTCATCCGGGTCATCATCCTCGTGAAGGCCGCCGTGGCCGAGCTCAAGCGCTCGTTCCGCCCCCACCTGGTCGAGCCGGTGCGCGTGGGTCGCTCGTCCGTCTCCAGCCAGCAGCTGACCGGCATCCTGGCCTTCATGGGCCTGTACGTGCTGACCGTGGCCATCGGCGCCGTCTGGGTTGCGCTGGTCGAGCAGACCGACGGGACCACCTCGATCATGGCGTCACTCGCCTGCGTCAGCAACGTCGGTCCCGGCTTCGGCCTGGTCGGTCCGACGGACCACTTCGGCTTCTTCACCGGCCCGACCAAGGTCGTCCTCTCCGGGCTCATGCTGCTCGGTCGCCTCGAGTTCTTCACCATCCTGGCGCTCCTCACGCCAGGGTTCTGGAGGCGCTGATGTCGGGCGGCGGCCACAAGAAGATCACGCTCGGCGACGGGCTGACCAAGGCGCTCATCGTCGGGCTCCTGTTCGTCCTGATGCTCTTCCTGCAAGCGGTCCACACGCCGCACGAGGGGCTCCTGAACCCGGTCGCGATGGCGACGTTCGGCTTCATCATCCTGGCCGCCTACACCCTTGGCGAGCTCGCCGAGACCATCAAGCTGCCGCACATCACGGCGTACCTCGTCACCGGCATCCTGCTCGGCCACCACGCGCACGAGGTGCTGCACACGCCGCACTGGATGACGATGCTCGACCACGAGACGGTCGAGGAGCTGTCGCTCTTCAACGACCTGGCCGTGGCGCTCATCGCGCTGTCGGCCGGCGGCGCGCTCGAGCTGGGCACGCTGCGGCGCGGAGCCCGGCTCTTCAGCTCGGTCCTGACGCTCCAGTACGTGGCCCTTCTCTCGATCCTGGGCGGCCTGGTCTGGCTGATCTCCGGCCCGATCGATGGGTTCGCGCTGCCCTTCCTGGTCGACCAGCCCCAGGACGTGCGCATCGGCGCGGCGGTCCTCCTGGCTGTCGTCGGCGCCGCGATGAGCCCCGCTGCGAGCATCGCCATCGTCCACGAGACGCGCTCGCGAGGGCCGGTCACCGACACGGTCCTGGGTGTCTCGGTCCTGAACAACGTGGTCGTCGTCGTGCTGTTCGCGGCCGCGATCAGCGTGCTGGGACCTCGCTTCGGTGCGCCGCCGAGCGAGCAGGGGCTGGCGCTCGAGCTGCTCATCAAGATCGGCGGCGCGGTCGTGCTCGGCGGCGCGATGGGCGGCGGCATCGCGCTGGTCACCCGATGGATCGGCAACGAGCTCCTGCTGATCCTCACCGGGCTGTGCTTCGGCATCACCTACCTGGCCGCCCAGGTCGGCGTGGATGCGTTGCTGGCGTTCCTGTTCGCCGGCTTCGTCGTCCGGAACTTCACCCGGCCGGCCGCACACGATCAGCTCAAGTCCGCGGTCGATCGGCTGTCGATGCCGATCTACGTCGTGTTCTTCTTCCTGGCCGGCGCCCACCTCGACCTGCAGGGGCTGGTGGCGAGCGCCGCGTTCGCCGGGGTCCTGTTCGCCGGCCGCATGCTCGCGCTGTGGCTCGGGACCGCCGCCGGCACGCGGGTCGGTCAGGGACCCGAGATCCTGGCGAAGTGGGGCTTCCTGGGCTTCGGCGCCCAGGCCGGCATCGCGCTGGCCATGGCGACCGTCATCGCCGGCTTCGGTGGGGTCGGCGCCGACCTGGCGACGATGGCCGTCGCAGGCATCGCGCTGAACGAGATGGTCGGCCCCGTCCTGCTGAAGGTCGCGCTCGGCATCGCCAAGGAGGTCCCTCAGGACGACGACCCGACCCTGGACGAGGCGTTCACGCTCGCCGAGGACGACCCCGAGCCGGACACCCGTCTCCCCGAGTGGCTGCCCGAGCCGGGCCACACGCAGTTCGACCCCTGGGGCGAGCCCCCGGACGTCACCTGGCGGAAGCTCCTGAAGACCAGCCGCAACCTGAAGGGTGACCTCCAGACCCTGACGCGCGAGGTCCGGTCGAGCACCACGAGCGCGCGCCGTCAGACCGCACAGCAGTTCCTGGGCCAGCTCCGGCGGGAGTTCCTGCGCTACCACCGCCGACTCCAGGTGAAGGCCTGCGACCCCAACACGACCCGCGAGGACATGGCGCGGGCCGTGCGGGACAGCCGGGCCCAGCTCGCTCGGACCTGGGAGGACCACATCCTGGACCGGGCCGCGAGCGTCGACTTCCGGCGCGAGGCCGACGTGCTGCAGGAGATGCTCCGGGCCATCGACCGGCTCGTCGACGCGCTCCCCTCGGCGACCGAGGTCCCGTTGGAGGACCGCCTGGTCGCGGCCCGGCCGGGTGACGGCCCCTGGCTCGGACTCAACAAGGGCCTGGTTCGAGCGGCTCGGGCCATCGGCCTCGGCGAGCCCATGCGCATCGTCGAGCTGCGCCCACTGGCCCGGTTCACGCTGTCCGGCCACGCGCCCCTGCACCTGGGCGAGCTGGCCGGCCTCATGGCCCTGTCCGAGCGACACCTCCTGGCCCGCACGCGCAACGTGTTCGAGGTCCTGCGGAAGAGCGAGGACGAGCTGCTCGCGCACGACGACTTCGAGCCGGGCTCGTGGGACCCGCTGCTCGCTTCGCTCCGCGGGGAGCTCGAGGAGGAGTTCCAGCTCGCCCAGCGCGAGGTCGACCGGCTGGCCGACGAGACCGTCCGGGTGGCCGCGGCCGCGCTGGGTCGTCCCTACAAGCAGTTCAACCGGGCGCTGGCCATCGCCGGTACGCCCGAGCTGCGCTCTCGCCACTACCGGTTCAGCAAGGTCTACCAGGCGCGCGAGGAGGCCATCCGCGAGCTCCTCGAGGGCCTTGGACACGCCCACCTGCTGACCCGTGGTGTCGCCGCCGGCATGGCGATGGAGCTCCAGCTCGTGCGGCTGGCGGACAGCGCCCGTGACGCCGTCGACGCGCACTCGGACACGCTCGCCCGCGACCTGTCCGGCAAGGTCGTGCTGCAGCTCGGGCGCATCGTCGAGGCCCTGGACGCGGCCATCACCCAGCTCGACGAAGACATCGCCAGCGACGTGGGGCCCGACGAGCTCGAGGCCCGGATCCGGACGGCCTGCACCGCCATCCTGCACGTGGTCGACGACGCGCTCTCGGTCGCTGAGACCGTTCGCGCCGGTCTGCGCACCGAGACCGCCATCGAGCCCCTACGCAACGCGCTGGCCGGGAGCGTCGACGGACTGACCGACCGGTTCGACGTCGCCGTGAATCCGCCCGGCCTGTCGGGACGACGCCTGCCCGCTGCGCCGCGCATCGAGGACGTGGCCTTCCGCGAGCTCGCCGCCACCTACCTGGACGCCGAGGTGGGCCGGGACCTGTCGCTGCTGGTCGAGGAGCTGCTCGAGCAGGTCGAGGTCATCGCGCGAGGGATGGAGGAGCTCGAGCGCAGCCTCAAGTTCAACCTGGACCTGACCCACACCGAGCTGACCGTGCTGGCCCAGGCCGATGTGGTGCCCGTCGCCGCTCGAGAGATCCTGCGGGAGACGCTCCTGGCGACCCTCCAGCGCCTGGCGGGACGACTCGGCCAGCTGCACGCGGCGAACAGCGAGCTGGGCGCCGACGCCGCCGGCCGCATCCAGGACGCCGTCTTCCGACACATCGAGGCCCTTCACGGACTGCTCGTCGGAGGGCAGTGGGACGAGGTCCGCCGCCGACTGAACCGCGGCAAGCTCGCCCGACGCCGGCGCCTCATCACCGGCGGCGCCGAGTCACTGACCGACCTGAGGGACCACCTGGGCGAGGCCGTCCAGCGCGCGATGGGCCCCGAGGGCTACGCGACCATCCGCCGGTCCCTGGGGCTCCCCGAGACCGCGACCGCCGAGGTCGGACCAGAGACCTTCGCCGAGGTCCGGCCGGCCATCGAGCTGCCCGCCGTCTTCCGGCGGCTGTTCAGCGACGCCGCGCTCGAGGTCACCGACCTGTTGGAGGGCCGGGAGCTCGAGCTCGAGGCCTTGCGACGGGTCCTGGTCGGTGAGGGCGCGGGTCGCAGCCGCTCGGTCGCCATCCTGGGAAGCGGGGAAGACACGCGCGGCGCCGCGGTCAACGCGCTGGTCCGGGGCCTGCCCGCCAAGGTCGCTCGCCACGTGCTGACCGAGCCGGTCCGGGACCTGGCCGAGATCGAGCGCATCGAGGCCAAGGCCACCGGCGGCGTGGTCGTCGTCGTCGAAGGCGCGCACTGGCTGTTCTCCATCGAGCCGGGCGGGTTCGAGGCGCTGCGGTGCTTCGCCCGAGAGGTCATCGACGACGACGGGAACAACGCGTTCGTGCTGTCGATCGACCCCAGCGTCTGGGCCTACGCCGACCGCGTGGTCAGCATGCGCGACGTGTTCCCGCACCGACTGGAGCTCGGCCCGCTGGACCCCGATTCGCTGCGCCGGGCGCTCCTGGGGCGGCACCGGATGAGCGGGTACGGCCTGCGCTTCGCCGAGACCGACGCCCATCTCGGCCAGTGGCTGCGGCGCGCGACCTCGCGCGGGGGCGCCGACGAACGCATCGAGGAGCACTACTTCGAGGACCTGTTCGAGGCGACGGGTGGTCTGCTGTCCGATGCCCTGCGGCTGTGGATGGCCTCGGTGATCGAGGTCGACACGCAGAACGACGTGCTCGTGCTCGGGGACGTACCAGCGGCGCCGCTGGCCTCGGTGCGAGCGCTGGACGACGAGTCCCTGCTCACCCTTCGCCAGCTGGCGCGGCAGGGTCGCATCGACGTCTCGCTCCATGCGCGTCAGTTCCGCCGGGACCCCGACCACTCGGGCGCGGACCTGTCGCGGCTCGCCCACCTGGGCCTGGTGCGCCGCACTCGGCGAGGCCGCTACGCCCTGGCCGGCCACCTGGCCGCGGCGCTGCGCGTCGTGCTTCGGGAGAGGGGGCTGGACGGATGATCTGGATCGCTCTCGCCCTGGCCCAGGACCCCGTCGAGGTCACGCCCGTCGAGCCCGACGAGGCGGTCGACACGGCCCCGCCCGAGGACACGGCTCCCCCCGAGGACACAGCCCCGCCCGAGCCATGGCAGCCACCGGAGGACGACGGCGCGCGCGAGCACGTCCTCGGACCCTGGCCCGACGGGTTCCAGCCGGCCGAAGGCTTCCAGCGCGGCGTCGACGTCATCGACCCGCTGTCCGGACGCATCGTGGTGGAGGGGGCGCCGTATGTCGACGGGACCCTGTTCGGTCCGGAGGCCCCCACCGAGCCCGGACAGGCGGAGTCCCCCGAGGGCACGCCCGCCGACCCGGACGCCGAGCCGGCGGCCGACCCGACCGAGCCCTCGCCCCCGGCCCCCCAGCCCGACGCCTCCGAGCCAGCGCCCGCGCCGCAGCCCGAGCACCACCGCCTGCTGCCCGTCACCCCGGAGCCCTCGCTCCGTCGAGCCCTCCTGTCGGGCCTCTTGGCGATCCTCCTCGTCCTGATCACCCGAGCCATCGAGAACGGCCCCCTGGCCACGCTCCCCTCGCGCGGCCTCATCCCGCTCGGGCTCCGCGGCCTGGTCGTCGTGCTGCGCCTGTCGACCCTGGCCGCCGTGCTGGTGGGTGGGTTGATGATCCTGCCGCACGGCGTGAACCCAGCTCCCGCCTACGTCTTCATCGGGGCGGCGCTCGCCGTGGGCTGGACCGCGAGGGACGTCCTGCGGGATGTCATCGCCGGCGTCGTGCTGGTCGTCGAGCACCGGCTCGTGAAGAACCAGCGGGTCGAGCTGCACGCTGATGGCCGACACCTGGCCGGCGTCGTCCGCACCGTCGGGCTCCGCTACGTCGAGCTGGTCGGGGACGACGGACGCGCCGTCACGGTCCCGAACCGGGCCCTGCTCGAGGCCATCGTCGAGTCCGATCCGGACCGCTTCGTCCCCGTCCTGGTCCGAGTCCACGTGCGCCATGGCATCGACGCGCTGGTCATCCGCCAGGCCCTGCACGAGCTCGCCCTGACCTCGCCGTACCTCGCCCCTGGTCGCGACCCCGAGGTCCACCGCGACGCCGAAGCCGCCGACGTGTGGCTCGTGAAGGCACGCCTCGTCGACCCGCGCTGGGCCCCGTCGTTCCAGGGCGCTCTGGTCGAGCTCGCCGACGAGGTGCTCGCCCAGCCGACGAGAGAGGATTCCTCCGCCCCGGAGTGATAGGAAGGGGAGTGCTTCTCCTCCTGGCCTGCGCCGACCCCACCGCGCTCGGCGATCTGCCCGTCCACGTCAAGCTCGCCGAGTCGATCCCCACGGTCGCGCGCCTGACCTGGGACGAGGGCCCGGCGACGGTGGAGATCCGCCTCGACGGCGCGCTCGTGCAGGAGTTCGAGGGCGATGGCACGGCGCTCGTGGTCGGGCTCGGCCCCCAGCGCAGCTACGGCTACACGGTCCAGCACGACGACGGCCGGACGCAGAGCGGCGTCATCAGCACGGGCAACGTGCCCACCGACATCCCGGAGATGGACGTCGAGACCTTCGGCGAGCCGCTGGACAGCGGGTTCATCATCGGCACGTTCGTCAGCGCCGCCTCGGGGCCGCTCATCCTCGACCACGAAGGCACGCCGGTCTGGTGGTTCAAGGACGCCCGCGACGACATCCTGGTCGTGCGCGCCTGGCTCCTCCCGGACGGCAGCGGGGTCGTCTTCGGCACCTCGACCAACGACATCGAGGCCGAGGGACGGGTCTCCGAGATCATCGAGGTCGACTGGGAGCAGACCTCGATCCACACGATCCAGGTGCCTGGCTTCCATCACGACTTCGCGCTCCTGCCCGACGGCTACGCCGCCATCGTCAGCGACAAGCGCGAGATCGAGGGCCGACTGGTGACCGGCGACTCCATCGTCGAGGTCCACGGCGATGACCTCGAGACCATCTGGACGAGCTGGGACGACCGGCCCTGGACCGAGGAGCTGGCCAAGACACCCGAGATGTTGCGGAACTACACGCACGCCAATGCGGTCGACTACAGCGAGGAGCTCGACGCATACACGCTGTCGATTCGAAACCTGAACACGGTGGTGCACGTCGATGCCCAGACCGGCGAGGAGCAGTGGGCCATCGGCGAGCACGGCACGCTCGTGCTGGTCGGCGAGGCGGAGCGCCGCACCACGCTCGAACAGCACCAGTTCGATCTGGACGGCGACAGCCTGCTGGTCTTCGACAACGGCACGACCGACGACCTGGACAGCCGCGTGGTCGAGTACACGCTCGACACCGAGGGCGGGACGGCCGAGGAGGTCGACACCTACCGGACCGAGCCCGAGCTCTTCAACTACGCCCTGGGCAACGTGGCCAGGCTCCCCGACGGCGCTCGGTTGGTCACGTGGAGCACGGGCGGACAGCTCGAGAAGGTCTCCCCGGACGGTACCCTCGAGTGGCGCCTCAACACCGAGATCGGCGCCGCGCTGGGCTACATGGAGTGGGTGCCGACGTTGCACTGAAAGACTCCTCGCCCGCTGCACGTTCTGTCCATGAGCCGAGGTGACAACAAGACCGTGAGTCGAGAAGGAACCAGCGCGTGAGCATCGCCGAGCGCATCACGGCCATCCGCCGACGGGTTGCGTGGGCTGCTTTCGGTGGCGCCGCACTCCGGCACGCCGCCGTCGCCCTGTTCCTGAGCGGGACGGCCGTCCTGGTGTTCCGACTGTGGCTGAGAGACGCCTGGTGGCCCGCCCTCATCCCGCTGGCCGTCGTGCCGCTGACCGCGCTAGTCGTCGCGCGCGCCCGCTTCATCACGGACGCCACCGCCGCCGCCTGGCTCGACCGGGCCGGAGGCGGACGCGGCGATGTGCTGACCGCGCTGGAGAAGCCGGACCCACGCTGGCCCGTCCCCGCCTCGGTCGCCGCGCCCACCCTGTCGCTGCCCTGGACCTGGCCGCTCCCCGGCGCCGGGTTCCTGGCCGTCGCCTTCCTGATCCCGGTCTCGGCCCCGCCGACCCCGCCCGCGCCGGCCATCCCAGAGGCCACCATCGAGCACCTGGACGAGCAGCTCGAGGCCCTGGACGAGGTCGCCGAGCTGGACGAGGCCGAGGTCGAGGCGATCGAGGAGAACATCCGGGACCTGGAGAAGGCCACCGAGGCCACCGAGGCGCAGCTCGAGGCGCTCGACGCCACCGAGGACCGCATGGGGCGGATGGCCGAGGACCTGGACGACGCCGCCAAGCGCGCCGAGGACGCAATGGCCCGCGCTCGCGACGGCCAGGCCCCGCCCGAGAAGGCGATGCAGCAGGCGCTCGACGCACTCCAGGAGGTGGGCTTCAGCCTGGACCTGCCCCCCGAGCTGGCCGAGAAGCTGAAGGACATGCCACGCGGCGAGGCCGGTCAGGCCCAGATGTCCGAGCTCTCCGCCGAGCAGATGCAGGCGCTGGGCGACGCCATCCAGCAGGCCATCGACCAGGGCCGCGTCCGCCTCGAGAGCGCCGAGCTCATCGAGGGCGAGGGCACCTGCGACAACCCCAGCGAGTGCGACGTCGCGCTCAGCCTGGCTGGCAGCGGCGACCCCGGACAGGGCGGCATAACGCGCGGACCGGGCACGGCGGACCTGACCTTCGGCGACGAGGCCGAAGACCGCAGCGCCCTGTTCCAGCCGACCATCCTGCCCCCCGGCGCCGAGCTCGACCTGGAGCACACGATGCTCCTGGGCGAGGCCTTCGCGGACGCCGAGGTCGACCCCACCCGCCAGTTCGCCGGCGCCGAGGCCACCTCGATGTCCGCGGGCGACGCCACCTGGCACCGCGACCTGGCCCCCGAACACCGGGACGCCGTGTCCACCTTCTTCGCAGCGGACGACACCGAATGAGCACCTCGGACCTCCTCTCCCCCGACGACGTCGCGCGCGGACAAGCGCTCGCACAGGGCCTCCTCGACGGGCTGAACCAGCGCCTGCTCGGCCAGGAACAGCTCGTCCGCCTGACCGTCGTCGCGGCGCTCGCCCGCGGTCACGTGCTGCTCGAGGGCCTGCCCGGCCTCGGCAAGACCGAGCTGGTCAAGGGCCTCGCCGGCCTGCTGGGGCTCGACTTCGCCCGCATCCAGTTCACCCCGGACCTGCTGCCCGGCGACATCACGGGCGGCCAGGTGCTCGAGGAGCAGGACGGCCAGCGCCGCTTCGTGTTCCACAAGGGCCCCGTCTTCGGCAACCTGGTGCTGGCGGACGAGATCAACCGCGCCTCGCCTCGCACCCAGTCGGCCCTGCTCGAGGCCATGCAGGAGCGAAGCGTCACCGTCCTCGGAACGACGCACGAGCTGCCCGACCCCTTCTGGGTCCTGGCCACGCAGAACCCCATCGAGCTCGAGGGCACGTTCCCCCTGCCCGAGGCCCAGCTCGACCGCTTCCTCTTCAAGCTGTCCGTCCACCGGGTGGGCGCCGACACGCTCACGACGCTGCTGCGTGACCGCCGACGCGGCAAGCCCCCCGAGGCCCACGCCGTCAGCGACCACGCCCGCCTGACCGAGCTGTTCGGCCTCGTCGACCGCATCTTCCTGCCCAAGGCCGTCGCCAGCTACGCGGCCCGCATCGTGGACGCCACGCACCCCGATGGCATCGGCGCCCCCGACATCGTGCGGAGCTCCGTCCGGTACGGAGCCAGCCCCCGCGCCGCCATCGGCATCGCCGAGGCCGCCCGGGCCCACGCCCTGCTGGCCGGCCGCCCCAACGTCGGCTTCGACGACGTCAACGCGGTCGCTCCCCACGCGCTGGGCCACCGGATCGTCGTCGACTACCGAGGCCGCCTCGACGGCGTCGACGGTCCGGCCGTGGCCGCGGCTGTCCTGGACGCCGTGAGCGAGCTCGCCGAGGCCCTCCCGCCCGAGGTCGCATGACCGCGCTGTTGCTGGGTGCCGCGATGGCGGCCTCGACCCAGTCGGACACCAAGTCCGGCATCCATGTCGAGGCGACGTACGCCTGGCCCGAGCGGCTGGACCGCGGGTACTTCCCGGTCCAGGTCGTGGTCGAGAACACCAGCCAGGAAGACCGGCAGATCGAGCTGACGTTCACGGAGACGTACGGCTACCAGAGCAACACCGAGCGCGTGCTCGAGCTCGAGCCCGGCGAGCGACGCGAGTTCGAGGTCGTGCTCCCGAGCTTCATGCCACACGTGGCGGGCCACTCGATGTCCGTGACGGACGAGGGCCGGTGGCTGACCACCCTGTCTCCCCTGGGACCCTCGGAGCTCGGCACGGACTACCGGGGGTCGGTCCTGCTCGCCTCGAAGACCGCCTACGACTTCGAGGAAGAGCACACCTGGCGCGACCGGCTGAGCCTCTCGGACGTCAACGCGACCGGGACCGCCGCGTTCGACCACCTGCCTCGGGACCCCGGGGCCTACACGTCGCTCGGCCTCGTCATCGTCGACGTCACCGAAGGCATGCCCAGCGCAGACCAGCTCGAAGGGCTCGCCGGATGGGTCCGACTGGGCGGCGCCGTCGTGCTCGTGGGCGACACCGCAGACGTCCACTCGGCGCCGGTCTTCGCCGAGTGGATGGAGGACCGCTTCGCCTGGGAGCCCTGGCTCGACGCGGGCCTGCTCCCGGGCATCAACACCTGGGCGATGGGCATGGGCCAGCTCTCCGTGGCCAGCCCCGAGGAGGCCGCGCAGCCGCTGACAATCCAGTCGATCGTGCAGCCCTCGTTCCGCAGCGAGATCAGCCAGCGCCTGCCTCGCGGCACCTACCAGACCGGCGGAGCTGCGCCTGAGATCCCCGGCGTCGAGCAGCTTCCCCGTGGGGCGTATGCGCTCCTGATGTTCTGCGTCGCGATGGTGCTCGGGCCCCTGAACGCCTTCGCCGTGAAGCTCCTGAAGCGGCCGTCGATGATGCTGGTGACGACGCCCGTCCTGGCCGTCGGCTCGACCCTCCTGATGGTCGGCTACGGGCTGAGCCACAACGGCCTGGGCGTCCAGACCGCCGGCTACAGCATCACGATGCTGGACCAGCGGAACCACACCGCGGCGACCCATGCGGTCCGGCAGATCTTCTTCGGCCTGTCCCCAGGCAAGGGCCTGAGACCCGAGCCCGGGACCTGGCACTTCCCCATCAGCCCGGACTGGGACTTCCGCTACGAGTCGAGCTGGGATGGCGGCCGCGTCGTCTCCGGCGACCTGGTCCCGATCCGCGCGCCGATCCGCCAGGTCCTCATCAGTGAGGGGACCCGCCGCGAGCGCCTGGAGTTCACCGGAGGGCAGGCCTCGAACACGCTCGGCGCGGAGATCGAGCAGCTCGTCGTGCGCTCGGGCGGCGCCTGGTACGTCCTCGACGAGCCTCTGGCGACCGGCGCGGCGACCTCGCTGACGGTCACCGAGGACATCGACGCGGCGCTCGAGAGCCTGTGGCAGAGCGACACGGCGACGCGGCAGTCGGCCGTCTGGCCGCACGAGGCGCTCGACTTCCCCGACGGCAGCTACATCGCGCGCCTGGGCACGTCGCTGTTCATCGACGACGAGGGCGTGGACCCCCGCGAAGTGGTCGGCGAGCACTGGGTCATCGGCGTCCTGGAGGGCACATGAGCGCGCTCGTCATCCGGGACCTGGTCCGCACGTTCGGCGACGTCCGCGCGGTCGACCACGTGAACTTCAAGGTCGAGCCGGGCGAGATCTGCGGCTTCATCGGCCCCAACGGCGCCGGCAAGACCACGACGATGCGCATCTGCTCGACGCTGGACCTGCCGGACTCCGGGGACGTCCGGGTCGGCGGCCGCTCGGTGCTCACCCACCCCCGCGACGTGCGGCGCGCGCTGGGCTTCATGCCGGACGCGTACGCCAGCGAGCCGAACATGCCGGTCAGCGACTACCTGGACTTCCAGGCGCGGGCCCAGGGTCTCCGGGGACCGGCGAAGACCAAGGCCATCCGCGACGTGGTCGAGTTCACCGGCCTGGCGCCGCTGCTCAAGAAGGACACCACGACGCTGTCGAAGGGCATGCGCCAGCGCGCAGGTCTCGCGGTCACGCTGCTGCACGACCCGACGCTCCTGATCCTCGACGAGCCCGCCGCGGGCCTGGACCCGCGCGCCCGAGTCGAGCTCCGCGAGCTCCTGTCGCTGCTGGCGAACGACCTGGGCAAGGCGGTCCTCATCAGCTCACACATCCTGACCGAGCTGTCCGAGATCTGCGACGTGGTCGCGGTGATCGAGCAGGGGCGCATCTGCGCCTCGGGCCGGGTCGAGGACATCCAGCGCGAGCTGCGGCCGCACGCCAGCTATCTGCTGCGCGCGCTGGCCGAGCACGACGTGCTGGAGCGGTTCCTGGCCGAGCAGCCCGGCGTCCGCGACGTCCACGGCGAGGCGACCGGCATCGCGTTCTCGGTCGACGACGAGCTGGCTGCATCGCGCGTCCTCAGCGCCGCCGTCCGCGAGGGCATCCAGGTCGTCGAGTTCAAGAGCATCGAAGCGGACCTCGAGGAGGTCTTCCTCTCGCTGACCGAGGGGGCCATCCAATGACCATGCAGTGGCTCGACGACCGCCTCAACCCCATCCTCGTGAAGGAGGTCCGGCAGGCGCTGCGCAGCCGGTACTTCTGGGGGACCTACGCGCTGGCGCTGGCGGCCGCGACCATCATCGGCTCGTTCCTGCTCGGAATGGTCGACGACCCCGACGAGCTGGGCGCGGTCTTCTTCGGCGTCGTCTACTTCTGCCTCGCGGCCAGCACGATGGGCCTGGTCCCGTTCCAGGCGTTCCTCGCCGCGGGTGGGACCTGGGACGCCGAGCGCACCAACCTGCTGCTGCTCACGGCGCTGACACCACGCCAGATCGTGCAGGGCCGCTTGATGGCCTCGGTCGTCCAGATCGGCCTGCTCTTCCTGGCGCTGCTGCCGTTCCTCGGTCTGGGCTTCCTGATGCCCGGCGTGGACCTGGGAGCGTTCGGCGTCATCCTGCTGACCACGCTCCTTTTCGGCGCGTTCCTGTCCGCGGTGACCATCGCGGCGTCCTGGCTCACCGCCAACAAGCTGCTCCGCGTCCTGCTGATGACCGTCATCGGCGGCGGGCTCCTGTGGATGGTCGGCATCGCTGTCGCGGCGAGCTCGGAGCTGGTCCGCTCGCCAGACGTGATGGCCGACGACGAGTTCAAGTGGGCCTGGATGGCCATCGTCTTCCACGGCGGGGCCGTCGCGGCGCTGGCGTTCGCGGCCGCGGTCGCCCGCATCAGCCACCCCGAGTCCAACCGCTCGCGTCCCTTGCGCATCCTGGTCGCGGCGCTCTGCCTCGTCGGACACATCGGCGTCTACTGGGTCCAGTACAGCGGCTCGGGCGAAGACGAGCTCCCGCTGGTGATGTTCGCCTACCTGTGCTTCGTGCTGACGGTCCCGATGATGGGCTTCCTGACCGAGCCCGAGGTGCTCGGCCGGCGGGTCTGGCTCGACGTGCCAAAGAAGTTCGCGGCGCTGTCGTCGCCGCTCCAGCCCGGCTCCGGCAACGGGTTCATCTACTTGACGGTCCTGCTCGGCTCGATGGTGTTCTTCGTGTGCCTGGTCCCGCCCATCGATGTGCGGGACTGGACCGGGGAGTACGTGCCCGGCGTGCTGACCGCGGCGGGGTACCTCTACATCGCGGTCGGCCTCCCGACGGCGCCGTTCGCGCGCTGGACCCACCACCTGTGGGTGCGCGTCGTCTCCGTGTTCTCGGTGCCGGCGTTCTGCATGTGCGCGCTGTTCCTGCCTGCGCTGTACGGCGCCATCATCGATGACTGGGACCTCGAGAACTTCGAGCACATCGGCAGCCCGATCTACGCCATCGAGTGGGCCACGCGGGACCACAACATGATCCACCCCGCCATCGTCATCGGCGTGGCGGTCACGTTCCTCGTGAACCTTCCTCGCATGATGCGTGGGCTGGCGATGCTGAACCGTGCCCGGAAGGCCGTCCCGGAGGCGTCGGGTGGCTCGGCCCCGGCCTGACGCGCTGGCCCTCGCCGAGCGGTACGCGCTGTCGATGCGCCTGCCGCCGACGCGGGGTGCGAGCGGGACCCATGCGGGCCAGGGAACGGGCGCGTCGACGGAGTTCCGCGACCACCGCCTGTACCAGCCCGGCGACGACGTGCGGCACCTGGACTGGCGGGCGTACGCGCGCACCGACCAGCTGCTGCTGAAGCGCTACCGTGAGGAGGTCCGCCCGACCCTGGATCTGCTCGTCGACGCCAGCGCCTCGATGGCGACCGACCCCGAGAAGGAACAGCGAGCGATCGACCTGGCGGCACTCTTCGCACACGCCGCCGCGGCGGACGGCTTCTACGTGCGGGTCACCTTGCTGGGCGACCGGGCCGAGCGCCCTGGCACCGACCAGCTCTTCGGCGACGGCGCCGAGCTCGTCGGGGTGCGCCCCCTGGTCGAGGCCCTGGCGGGTGTCCGCACCACCTCGGGTGGGCTCCTCATCCTGATCAGTGACTTCCTCTCCCCTCACGCAGCTCCCTCCCTCGTCCGCGGCCTTCGCGCGGGTCGGGTCGCGCTGGTCCAGGTGCTGTCCGCATGGGACGCCGAGCCCGAGGTGGGCGGCTCGGTCCGACTCGTCGACGCCGAGACCCAGGACGAGGTCGAGCTGGTCCTGGATCGGACGACGGTCGATCGCTACCTGGAGCGGCTGGGCCGCCTGAACGCCGGGCTGGCCGAGGAGGCCCGCCGGCGGGGCGGACTCTTCGCCTCGCTTCGCGCCGACGACGACCTGGAGACGTCGTGCGGCGTGCTGCTGGACCGCGGGATCCTGGGCCCGGCCAGTTAGCATCGGGGCATGAGCTCCATCATCGATGCCCTGCTCGCGAGCGGCCGCAAGGGCGGCGTGGCCTCGCTCGCCATCGCCGCGGCGCTGGGGGCCGTGACGGCCATCGACTACGTCTCGACCAACGGCTTCTTCATCGCGCTGCCCGCGCTGGCGCTGGCGTTCGTGGGCGTTGGCGTGCTGCTGCTGGTCTTCGGGAACCCCGAAGACGGCGAGTTCAAGCTGAAGGAGCGATCGCCGCTGGACCCGGCGTTCGAGGACCGGCTGGTCAACACGCCGAAGCCCTACTTCGTCTGCACGGACTGCCGGTGCATCTGCGAGATCGGGCAGTGCGACGAGTGCGGAAAGGGCTCGAACACGGTGCCGATCCACGACGACGAGGACCTGAGGCTGGCCCGCACCGCGATGAGCTGAGCCCTACGCGGCGTACCCGAGACGGTCGAGCAGGCCCCCCGCCTCGCTGTCGAACGCGCTCGCATCGTTCGCCGAGAACGACGCCCGCCACGCGCCCGCACGGGACGGGTCGAGGCCGACCGAGTGGGCCCCGAGCATCGAGGCGGCGCCTTCCTCGCCCAGCCAGCCGAGCAGAGGCTCGAGCGTCCGGACCGGGTCGCGCAGCAGGTCCTCGTAGCGGACCTCGCGGACACACTCCGGGTTGTCGTTGGCGAACTGGATCCCGGCCTGGACCGAGCCGGCCCACCAGCGGGCGGCCTCGTCGACCTTCGACGGACCGAACGGACGCGTCACGATCGATGCCACCACGTCGCGGCCATCGCGGACGCAGTGGATGAACTTCATGTCCGGGTAGACCTGCTGCAGTACGGGCAGCATGCGGACGTACGCCGGCGTCTTGTTGATCCAGCGCGTCTTGCCGTCGAGGCGGGTGTGCTCGCCGAACAGCGAGTCGAGGAAGTTCCGGAAGCCCTCGACCTCGCGACCGACGGCGATGGCGTCGCAGAAGCGGCGGGTCTCGCGGAGCGCTGTGTCGCGGCCGAAGAGGATGTGGTGCGGCCCGTGGACGAAGCGCTCGTGCGCCCGCTTGTTGTGCGGTCGATGCGGCAAGCCGCGCGTCCACTGCTCCATGAACTGGGCGATCTGCGTGGCCGCCACATCGGTCGGCACCCCCGCCGACAGCAGGCGCGCACAGAACACGACGAAGTCGGTCTCGTAGATAGGCGACAGGTTCGGATGCAGTCCGAGCAGGTCGACGAGGAGCGTGGTGCCACTGCGGCCAGCGCCGCCGATGAAGATGCGAGACATGCCCCGTCATCGGTCGGCGCCGAGACGCCTTGAGCTACTCGTCGTCCTCGCTCCCCCGCACCGACAGCTCGCCGGCCGCCACCACAGCGCAGATCGACCGTTCCGCGGCGGGGTCATCGTGCACGTCGACGACCGAGAGCTCGCCCGCGCCCATGTCGAGATCCAGGTCCCAGCCGCCCGGCTCGACCTCGATCGAGAGCTCGCCCGCGGCCAGCTGCACGCACAGGTCCGTGTCGTGGGGGACCTCGACATAGAGTTCGCCGCCGCACGCCACCGTGCGCGTCGACGAGATCACGAGCGCACCGTCCACGACATCTGCCGTGAACAGGTCCTCGTCGCTGATGCCGCCACCATCCCAGTCGACGAAGACGCCCTCGCGATCGACCGCGACGATGTCGATCTCACCGTTCTCCAGCTCGACGTGGACCGCCTCGACGGGCTCCATCACCTCGAAGGTCTGCTCTCCACCACCCACGACGCATCCGATCAGGGACCAGACCATGACTCACCTCCGCCCCGTGTGCCACCAGGGGGGCCAGGCGCCGCTACCGGCGGGCAGGAAGTTAGGGTCCCGACGTGCTCGACCCCTGCGCGAACCACCTGATCCACGGCTCGGCGATCCCGACGCTCGCCGCGCTGGAGGCCCAGTTCGCCGGCACCGTCCGCTGTGCCTGGATCGACCCGCCCTACAACACCGGGAACACCGCGGGTCGCGGCCAGCAGTACGACGACGCCCGCGACCGGGCGGCCTGGCTCGAGATGATGCGACAGACGTGCTCGGGCCTGCGCGACCTGCTGCGCCCGGACGGCTCGCTGTTCGTCCAGATCGACGACAACGAGATGGACCGGCTTCGGCTGATGCTCGACGAGGTCTTCGGCCCGGACGCGTTCATCGCCCGGATCACGGTCGACGCCCGTGCCCCCAGCCAGTTCTCGACCGTGAACCGCGGGCTCTTCAAGTCCAGCGAGTACCTGCTCTGGTACGCGAAAGACCGGAGCCGCTTCCGCTGGAACCCCCTGCGTGTCGCGCGAGCGCCAGACCGGGCCTACTCGATGTGGCTCGAGAACCCACAGGACGCCGTCACCGACTGGACGTTCTGCCCCCTCGGCTCGGTCGCCCGCGGTGAGGAGGCCGACCGGTTGCGGGTCCAGCAGAGCGCGCGCATGTTCCGGCTGGCGAGCATCTCCGACACCAAGGCCGGCAAGGCCATCCGAGCGCTCAAGGCCACCAGCAAGGCTTCGCCCGACCGCGTCTTCGTGGTGCCCCGCGACGGCCTGGACGACCAGTGGGTCCTGCGTGGTCAGCAGCTCATCTGCTACGACCGCCAAGTCTCCGTCATCGACGGCAAGCGCTGCGCGTCGAGGCCGCTGACCAACGTCTGGACCGACATCCGGTGGGAAGGCATCGCCAACGAGGGCGGGGTCCGCTTCAAGTTCGGGAAGAAGCCCGAGCGACTGGTGCGTCGCTGCCTCCAGCTCGCGACCGATCCCGGCGACCGCGTCATCGACTGCTTCCTGGGCTCGGGCACGACCGCCGCGGTGGCCCACAAGATGGGCCGGACCTGGCTCGGCGTCGAGGAGGGCGACCACGTCGGATTGCCCGTCGAGCGCCTCAAGCGGGTGATCGGGGGAGACCCCACCGGCATCAGCAAGCTCACCGGCTGGACCGGCGGCGGGAGCTTCTCGCTCAGCTGAGGCGGGCGAGCAGCGCGTTCGCGTAGGCCTGCGCGTCTCCAGGCCAGCGAGCCGTCACCAGGTCGCCATCCTCGACCACGAAGGGCCGGGAGTAGTCGTTGTGGAGCGGCCCTCGCTGGTAGCTCGCGCCGGCGGCCTCCATCTCGTCCTGGACCGTGATGTCGTAGGTCCGGTAGTACCGACCGAGCTTCCAGAAGGTCAGCAGCCAGGCCGACATCTCCATCCACCAGGGCAGGCCCGTCGCCGTCCGGCCCTGGAGGAGCGGCTTCCCATCGACCTGGGTCCGGGCGAGGACGAGCGACCCGTGGCAGATGGCGCCGATCGGCCGACCGAGCGCCGAGAACGCCGCGACGCGGTCACGCAGGACCTGGGAGTCCAGGTACTGCCGCATGCCGGGCGCGTGGCCGCCGGACAGGTGCAGCAGGTCGTAGTCGCCGGGCGCGATGGCCTCGTACGCGATGGGCGAGAGGAACGCCGGGTCCTTCTCGAGCTGGCGGTAGAGCGCGCAGTTGGCCTCGTTGGCGCCGAGCTGACCGAAGATCACGCCGACGAGGAGCAGCGGGTCACACGCGGGCGTCGCGCCGTTCTCGGTGGCGAACACCACCTCGTGCCCGGCGTCGCGGAAGGTCTTCCAGGGGACGACGACCTCGGTGACGTCGAAGTCGTGGTCGGGCAGCGGGAACAGGATGCGGGCCATCCCGACCGGTAACCGCAGCGGCGAAGGCGGAAACTACAGCTGCTCGCTCAACATCACGACCGCCTTGCGCCAGCAGGCCTGCAACTCCTCGTCCTGGGGGACGTGGGCGAACAGGGTCTTGCGCGCCTGGCGCAGGACCTCGGCGTCGCGCTCCTCGAGCTCGAGGCAGGCCCACTCGACCAGCGCGGCGCGTGCATCGAGGACGTGACCAGCACACTCGGGGTCGCGCTCGAAGCAACCCGCCGGAATCTGGCGGCGCAGCATCTGCCGCGTCGGGTCGGCCTCACACACCGGCACCTCGGAGCGCCGTGCACGGATCGAGGCGACCGCCGGAGGTGGCGCCATGTCGAGGAGGTCGAGGTCGTCCTGGTCCTCTTCCTCGTCCGACCGGACCAGCTCCAGCGGCTCGATCATCTCGATCTCGGGGTCGTCCAGGTCCAAGAACCCCATCTCGAGATCGAGGGTGTCCTCGAGCTCTGCGTCCTGCTTCTTCAAGGCCTGCGACATGGAAAACCTCCGGTCGCCCCAAGGAGCGGAGGAACCGGCAACGGACATGAGGGTGGCGATCACCTGGCGATCCGGTGTCCGTATGGATGCACCCGAGGGAACGGGCAGGAGCGAGCATGCAGCTGGTCTGGATCACGAGCGCCTTGGCAGGCTTCGGAGGCGCCGAACTCGGCGTCCTGGGCGAGACCGACGAGGGTGGAGGAGAAGTCCTCCTCGACGTCGCCGTCGTCCCGTTCACCGTCGAGAGGGACCGCATGGAGCTGTCCTGGGGCAGCACCGACGTCGGCTGGAGCGTGATGGCCCCCGAGGACGCGCAGCGCTTCGACCGGCTCGAGCTGTCGGTCGTCGAGGGCCACGTCGGGTTCGGCTCGGGCACATCCCACGCCACCTTCCAGACGGGGTCCTTCACGTGGGACCCCGAGGACGGCGCCATGGAGCTCGGCCTGGTCGGCGGCGGCATGGGGGGCGTCCTTCTCGACGAGCGGCTGCGCTGGGGCGTGGGCGGAGACCTCCACGCCCGGCGTGTCAGCGAGGCGAGCAGCCTGCTCCTGGGACTCCCCATGGAGGTCGCGCTCAGCCAGCCCCTGCCCTACCGGACCTTCGCCCAGGGCGGCGTGATGCTGCGCCCCTCGTTCGGGCTCGTCGGCGAACAGGCCGGGAGCTTCGACGGGCTTCTCACGGCCGAGGTCGGCGTGCACGCGGTCGACGAGGCCGAAGCGACGCTCGACATCGTGCTCGGGTACGAGGGCCGACTGGACACCTACACGGTCCGGGCGTCACCGGTGACGCAGAGGGTCGGGATCGGGGCCCGCGCCAGCTTCTGAGCGCGCCGCCACGACGCAAGCCACGAGGAGCACGACCAGCGACAGGAACTTGAGCTCCTGGAGCGCGAGTTCGAGCGCCGGAGAGTGCGCCAGCGCGATCCGCTTCAGGTGCGCGATCTGCCAGGCCGACACGACATAGGCGGGCACCAACACCACCAGCCAACCGGGGTGCAGACGACGGGACACGAGCGCGCCGGCGACCGCCACCCATGGGATGAGCACGAAGACGGTGTGGTGCTCGTAGGTGTAGGCGGGCACGAGCAGCATCACGACCACAAGCGCCCCCAGCGCGGAGAGCGCTCCCAGCTCGTCGCGCGTGCGCCACACGCCGGCGAACACCCCGACGACCAAGGCCAGGTTCGTCAGCGAGCCCGCCAGCCGCGCGGGCTCCGACAGTCCGGTCCCCGCCGGCCAGATCTGGGCGTAGAGGTTCGGGATCGAGTGGTTGCCGAACAGGTCGATGGGCACCGTCAGGCCGTTGTACTCACCCGCTCCGAGCGATGGCAGGACGTCGGTGTAGAACCGAAGCTGGACGTCGGGTCCGGCCAACGGCAGCGTGAGCAGGCTCAGCACGACGGCGGTCACGCAGGCCGCCACCGCCGGCGTCCACTCGCGCCGCACCAGCCACCAGGCGACCAGGAGCCCCGGGCTCATCTTGAGCATGCAGGCGATGCCGACGAGCACCCCGCCAGGGATGGGCCGTCCCCGGAGCGAGAGGACGACGCCCCACGCCACCAGCGCGACGACCGGCAGGTTCGCCTGCCCCATCACGTGGTTGTTCACCAGCGGCGTGAACGAGCCGAGCATCACCGCGCCGACGACCAGCGTCTCCCACCGCGGTCGCCACCACCAGAGCGCCAGCAGGGCAGCCAGGAGGAACAGGCTGTCGACCCAGAACCACGCCTGGTAGGCGTCGGCGAGCGACAACGGCGCGACCCAGGCCATCGTGAGCAGGAAGGGCGGCGGGTAGAAGAACGGATGGACCGCGCGACGCGTGCCCTCGGCGGACGCGGTGCCGGCCAGCGCAGCCTTGTCGTAGGGGTCGCCACCGTCGACGGCTACCTGGACCGCGTAGTGGTAGCTCGCGAAGTCCCGCCCGTGGTCCACGCCGCGGACCTTCTTCCAGCCGTCCAGGAGCTGGACGACGTGCAAGCCGAGGCCGACGAGCACGACCGCGGCCAGGAGTGCCTTCTTCCACACCCCGGAGGCATATCATCCGCCCGTGCTGCTCCTGCTCTCATGCCTGCCGAAGGACGAACCGGTCGAGCCGCTCGTCATCACGCGCGAGCGGTCCGAGCTGGTGGTCCGCGGCACGCTCGACGAGCGCATCAGCGACGTCCCAGCCGACCTCGTCCTGTTCTACGGTGGCGAGCAGCGCGGATCGCTGGAGACCTGCGGCTGCCCCGAGCGGCCCCGAGGTGGGGTCGCCCGCGCCGGGGCGTACATGGACGCCTCTCGGGCCGCACACCCCGACACCGCCTCGCTGTTCGTGCTCGCCGGCCAGTGGCTCGACGACACGCGCGGACCCGACGGAGGCCTGCGCGGGGACATGGCCGTCCGCAACGAGCACATGCTCGAGGGCCTCGAGGAGCTGGGCGTGGACGCGGCCAACGTGACGTCGCGCGACATCGCCGCGCTCGAGGGCGACGTACCGGACTGGGGGACCTCGGCGTCCCTGACCGGGCTGCCTTCAGCGCTCGAGCTCCAGGCCGGCGAGCACACCGTTGTCGTGGTCGGGGTCGGGGCGCGAGGAACGACCGTGTCCCCCGCCCCCGGCGTCATCGCGCTGGACCCGGTCGAGTCGGCGGTCGCCGCACTGGCCGCCCACCAGGACGCCGACGTGCTGGTCCTGCTGAGCTGGAACGTGTCGGACCAGGTCGCCGCGATCGCCCAGGCCGTGCCGCAGCTCGACGTCATCATCGATGCCGGCATGCATCGCGGGTACTGGGAGCCCGTCGACGTGGGGGACGCAGTGCTCGTCCGAAGCCACTACGAGACGACACGACTCGGCGAGGCCCGGTTCCGGGTGACGGACGACGGCGTCGAGCTGCTCGTCGATCGAAAGATCGATCTCGACGAGGGCATCCCGGACGATCCGGAGCTCGCTGCAATCCGCGATCGTGCACGCGCCGCCATCGACGCGAGACAAGCCGAGCTCTGGCCCTGAGACGAAGAAACCCGCCTCATCGGGCGGGTGTCTCAGCGCAGGTCAGGAGACCTCAGCCGTCGTCGCCGATCGACTCGACGGGACAGTTCTCCATCGCCTCGTAGCACTGCTCGACCTCTTCCTCGTCGTCAGGCTGCTTGTAGCAGATGTCGTGATCTTCGTCGTCGGACATCCGGAAGTTGTTCGGCGCCGCGTCGCTGCAGACCGAGCAGAGGATGCACTCCTTGTCGACGTAGAAGCTGACGGTGTTGCCTTCCTCGTTCTTCACGGGGGCGTTGCCAAGAACGTTGTCTTCCCACTTGTTGGTCGGGTCAGCCACGGAATCTCCTGAAGTGCCTTGGGATGCGCGTAAATAGCACGCAGGTGCGGCTGCGCAAGGTGCTCACAGGACTACCCGAGAACCGCGGTTAGGTTGCGCGCATGGCCATCCTCAAGGTCGCCCAGATCGGGCATCCCATCCTTCGCCGCGTCGCAGACCCCATCCCGGTCGAAGCCATCGGCACGCCTGCCGTTCAGCAGCTCATCCAGGACATGCGCGACACCCTCGAGGAGTACGACGGCGCGGGCCTCGCGGCGCCTCAGGTGCACGCCTCGGTGCGCGTCGTGATCACCGAGGTCAACGACGAGCCCATCGTCCTGATCAACCCGGTGATCACCCCGATCGGCGACGACTACTGCCGGACGTACGAGGGCTGCCTGTCTGTGAAGAACATGCGAGCTGCCGTCGAGCGGCCCGCAGAGATCCGTCTTCAGGCCTACGGCGAGGACGGCGGGGTCATCGACATGGAGCTCGAAGACTTCAACGCGGTCGTCACGCAGCACGAGTGCGACCACCTGGACGGAATCCTCTACGTGGACCGCATGGACCCGCGTACGCTGGCGTTCCTCGAGGAATACCGCCGCTGGGGTCCGATGGACGACTTCCTCTACGGCGAAGAAGGAGAGGAGTGATGGGTCTGCTCGCTTGGCTGTTCCCCTCGGACGACGACCGCATGGACAAGGCGGAGTCGCTCCTGGCGGAAGGCAACTACAACGACGCCCGGCTCGAGGTCGAAGGACTGGCCCAGCCCCGCGCCGGCCAGCTGCGCCACCTGGCGATGGAGGGCCTGAAGTCGCGCAACTGCGACGAGGCCATCGCCTGCGCCAACGCCGGGGACTACGAGCGCGCCGCCGAGCACCTGGCGCTCGCCGTCGAGTTCAGTGGGGGCCAGGCCGACGCGGAGATCCGAGGCGCTCGTCGCACCGTCCGCGAGCTGCGCACCGAAGGGGCCAGGCCGAAGCGCACGGTCGGGGTCACCAACAACCCGTTCGGGGCCCCGGCCTCGGACGTGATCGAGGGCGCCGGAGGGCCGCCGCCCGACGTGCAGGACGACCTGTACTCGCTCCCACCGGACGACCCCCGTCTCCGCTTCGCTCTCCTCCTCGAGCGGTACCCCGACGACCTGCGGGCACGGATGATCGCGCTCGGTCCCGAGTTCGCCACCGCGGTCCTGGCGACCGAGGACGGCACCCCGGCCCACGCCGTCGAGGTGCTCGGGCGCTTCGCGGGCAAGGACCCCATCGTCCGCTTCGAGCGCGCTCGAGCCGCCCAGCTGGCCGGCCAGTCCGCCACTACCGAGGAGGACCTGCTCGCCTTCTACAGCGCCGAGGGACGCCACCGCACCATCGCGGGGCAGCACACCGCCGTCATGCTCGCCAGCGCGTACGCATCGGCGGGACGGCTGAACGAGGCCCTGGCAGCGCTGGAGACGGCGCTGGCCGAGGAGCCCAAGGAAGCGGCGCTCCTCATCAACAAGGCGCTCGTCCTGGAGCGTCTGGGCCAGCTGCCCAAGGCCGACGAGCTCGCCCGCCACATCGTCCAGCACCACCCGCGGAGCATGCTGATGTACAAGCTGATGGCGCGCTGCCGGATCAAGGCGGATAAGCGCAACGAGGCCACCCAGGTGCTCGAAGCCGGCCTCAAGACCAACTGCACCAGCGGCCGCTGCGGCAGCCTGCCCTTCGACGTCGAGTCCGGCCGGATGCTCGCCCAGATCTACCTGGAGGACCGCTTCCAGCTGAAGCGAGCGGACGAGCTGCTGCTGCGGCTGAAGCGGAACATCCAGAAGCCCGGCTGGTTCGACGCGTACCTCCTGGCGCTGAAGGCCCGCAACGGCGACGACCCGCGCATGCACGAGATGGTGCGCGCGCTGTCTGGGCGGCTTCAGCGAGGTGACCCGCGAGCCGGGCTGTTGCGGAAGGCCTTCCCCGGACTCATCAACTGAAAGAACGGTTGCGCAGAACAATCTAGTTTTGAACTTCCCGATTCACAGAACAGCGACCTCGCCCTACCTTGAGGGCAGGAGGTCGTGATGATCCTGTTCTTCGCCGCATGCCAGTCCCCGTCCATCGAGCTGGGGCCCACGCCCACGGTCGAGGTCACTCGCCCGATCACCGAGCTCGTCTTCGAGCAGCAACCGGACATCGCGCTCGGAACCGACAGGGTGCTGGGTACTGCCGACCTGGATGGTGACCACCGCGACGAGCTGTTCGGCGTCACCGAGCGGCACGAGGTCGTGGTGTGGAGCGATGGCGACACGCTGGTGCTGACCGAGCCGCTCGACGAGCTGCTCGGGGCCGACCAGGCCTGGGTGGTGGGGGCCAGCGCCGCCACGCTCGACGACCACGGCTCGGATGTGCTCGTGTCCATCCGAAGCGAGGCCAAGAACGTCTGGACCAGCACGGTCTTGCGCGTGGGCCTGGACGGGACGCTCGAGGTGCTGGTCGAGGGCGACGTTGCCGAGGTCTCTCCCATCGCCGACCTCGACGGCGACGGCCGCTCCGAGCTCATCGTGCGCAGCGACGAGGGCGCCTGGCTCGATCGCTCCGCGGGTGTCCCCATCTCCCTGAGCGAGGAGATCCGCACCGCCTGGGAGATCACGCCGCTGCTCGTCGAAGAGGGCGCCCTCCTCCTGCACAACGGCGGCTACGGGATCCACCAGGCCTGGCTTCTGTCCGACGACGGCGAGCTCCTGGAGCGCATCGAAGGCATCTACGGCTACGAGCTGCTGACCGATGGCCGCCACGACCGGCCCGCCAGCGAGGTCGTGCTCAGCGTCTCGGACACCGCCTCGCGCTTCGACGGCGCCGGGTTCGGCGAGCTGGACATCGCCGACCGGCTGATGGTGGCGGGCAAGTTCGACGACCACCTCGGCGCGGACGTCATCGGGCTCGACGGTGACACGCCTGTGGCCTTCTCGAACTGGACCGAGCTGCCGATGTCCGGCCTACCGGCAGAGACCTACGACTGGATGGCGACGGACCTGGACGGCGACGGCCTGGACGACGTGGTGCGCCCGACCTGGAACGACGAAGGCGGCGTCCTCGAGGTGTTCCTCAACCGGTCTCGTTAGAGGCCGACCGTCACGTTCCCGCCGACGATGATGGGCTTCGCCGAGTTGCCCATGGTCTCGAGCTCGTCGCCCGTGGACCAGTCGTCGCTCGACCAGTACACGAAGTTCGACGAGGTGTTGGCCCACGTCCCGCTGTAGTAGGAGCCGAAGACCAGATCGAGCCCGCCGTCCCGGTCCAGGTCGCCGGTCGCGACGTTGTAGGCCCCGTGGGTGTCGAAGTCGGTCACGGCGTCGGTGCTGTAGCCGGACGCGCTGCCCCACCACAGCTTGCTCGTCGTCTTGTAGGTCGAGCCGTCGTAGTGGACCGGCGTCAGCAGATCGAGCCAGCCGTCGCCGTCATAGTCGGCCAGCTCCAGGTCGGCGACGCCCTTCAGCGTGATGGCCTCGACCACCTCGCTCGAGTACCCCAGCGCCGAGCCGTAGTAGATGTACTGGCTGACGCTGCTGGACCAGCTCGAGTGGCGGTAGCCCCCGAACACCAGGTCGAGGAAGCCGTCCTGGTCGATGTCCCCGACCTCGACGTCCCACGAGCCGATGGTCGGCAGCGAGTCGCGATACGCGCTGCTCGGCCCGCCCTCGAAGCCCCAGTAGACGTAGCTGGCGGTGCTGTAGCTGCTGCCGCCGTAGTACCCGGCGAAGACGACATCGAGCCAGCCGTCGCCGTTCAGGTCCTCGACCAGGACGTCGTGGCAGCCGATGGTGGACAGGTCGGTGGTCAGCTCGTCGCTGTAGCCGTCGACGCTGCCCCAGAAGATCTGGCTCTCGGTCGTGTACGAGGAGCTGTCCCGGTAGTTGCAGACGACGATGTCGGTGTAGCCGTCGGCGTCGATGTCCCCGGTCGCGACGCCGTAGCCCTGGCTGCTGGCGAGCTCGGTCCGGCCCTCGTCCGAGTAGTCCGGGCCCCAGTAGATGTACGAGCTGAGGTCGTAGCTGCCGTCGTAGCGGCCCTGGAAGAACAGATCGGTGTACCCGTCGCCGTCCAGATCCTCGGCGTGGAGCTCGCCGACGCCGACCGTCGAGAGCTGCGAGACGCTCGAGGACTTCGGTCCCCCGTCGGTGCCCCAGTAGATCTGCGAGGGCACGTCGTAGCCCACGTCGTCCCGGTAGCTCGAGAAGACGACGTCCTGGTAGCCGTCGCCGTCCAGGTCCTCGACGTGAGCGTCCAGCGCGCCATAGGTCGGGAGCTCGCGACGCGACCCGTCCGACAGGCCGGACTGCGTGGCGAAGTACGCCCAGCTGTCGGCTTCGTACGAGTCGCCGTCGTAGTAGATCGGCAGCACCAGATCGGGGCGGCCATCGCAGTCCAGATCGGTGCACCAGTCGACGCCGTCACAGTCGTTGTCGATGCCGTCGAAGGGCACCTCGCGCTTGGTCGAGCCCGGAAAGACGTCGGGGTTGGCGTCGTCGCAGTCGCCGCCCTCGGTGCCGTACCCGGAGAGCACCGAGCAGCTGGTCTCCAGCGAGTCCTCGCCGCCGAAGCCGTCGCCGTCGTCGTCGACGTAGTAGGCCTGCGCGTCGAGAGCGTCGTCGTCGTCCAGGACCCCGTCGCAGTCCGTGTCCTTGCCGTCGCAGTACTCGTCTGCGTCGGGATGCACCGTCGCGTCGCCGTCGAAGCAGTCACCGCCGACGTGCGTGAACAGCTCGCCGGGGCTCTCGCACGCCGCCACGCCGGTCTCTTCGTCGCCATAGCCGTCGCCGTCGACGTCCGGGTACCAGACCGTCTCCGGGTGCACCGCGGGGTCCAGGTCGTCGCAGTCGCCGGCCTTGTCCGCGAAGCCCGAGGGCTGGTCACACGCCACGTTCACGGCGCCGTTGTCCGAGCCGTACCCGTCCCCGTCCCCGTCGATGTACCAGGTGGTGACGTCCTCGGCTGCGGCGCCGTCGCTCACCCCGTCGCAGTCGTTGTCGATGCCATCGCAGACCTCGGAGTTGCCCGGGAAGACCTGGGGGTCCTCCGGAGCACAGTCCTCGAAGTCGACGACGCCATCGCCATCGGTGTCCACGTTGAGCGAGCTCGTGCCCTCGCCTTCGCCGCCGGTGCATGCCAGGAGAAACCACATGCAACCGATGCTACCCGGGAGTCTCCAGCAGCGTGCGGACCGTGGCGTATGCGGACTCCATCGCGCCTCGAGGATCTCGAAGTCGATGCCGTACCGGTCGAGCAGGTAGCCGGCCGCCAGACCGGCGGCGCCGGCGCCGATGATGACGACCTTGCCCTCGAAGGCGACGTCGATGTCCCAGTGGAGCCCCTCGTCCTCGGCCGATGGTCTCGCCAGCCAGCCGGTACTCGGCGACGCAGGCCAGCCCGACTGAGGCGCCCAGGCGAGGCCCCTGGAGACCCACCTCGACGTCGAGGAGACCCGAGGCGTGGCGCCCGGGGCGCGTGAACGCCCCGAGCTGCGGCCGAATGAACGCCCGGTCGCCCAGCGGCTGGACCAGCCCCACCTGGACTCCGGGCTGGATCGCATAGGGAGCGATGAGCCCCATCTCGAAGATCATCGGCTCTCCGGCTGGTAGTTGGTCACACAGTGCACGCCGCCCCCGTTCTCCCAGACCACACCGACGTCGGTGAAGTGGATGTCGCGGTCGGGGAAGTAGCCCCCGAGGTCGACGGCCAGCTCGGCGTCGGCGCTCGAGTCCCCGGTCGAGCCGGTCAGGACGAAGCCGTCCCCGACGAGCCAGTTGAGCGTGGGGTCGCCGTCCACCAGCTCGAGCCGGTGGATGGTGAGGTCCGGCACCTGGTCGGCGATGGTGTCGTACAGCGCGGTGCCGTCGTCGGGGATGACGACCTCGTCCTCGCTGATGAACCGCGCCAGTCCGTCGATGTGGCCGCGCGTCACGTCCAGCGGGTGGTAGCCCTCGACGAAGACGACGCGCTCGTGGACCATCGCCACGCGCTCGAGCGGCAGGTCCAGGATGGCGGCGACGTCGTCCGGGTTGTCGTTGTCGTCGGCCCACATCCAGCGCGGGCGGCCGTCGTGGTAGCCGTCGAACTTCCAGTTCTGCGCGACGAGGTCGCCGTCGAGGACCAAAGCTCCAGGACGTGATCCTGCGCGTCGGGGATCTCGAGCTCGACACGGCGAAGGCCGAGGTCCGGCGAGGCGGCGTCTCGCTCCCCCTGCGGGCGAAGGAGCTGGCCGTCCTGCAGGTCCTGCTCGAGCGCCGAGGTCGCGTCGTGTCGCGCGAGCAGCTGCGCGAGGCCTGCTGGGACGTGCACCACGAGCCCGGCTCGAACGTCGAAGAGGCCGCCATCTCGGCGCTCCGCCGGAAGCTGGGTGAGCCGCCGGTCATCCGAACGCGGCGCGGCCTGGGGTGCGTCGTTGACTGACGCTCGAGAGCTCGCGAACCGCATCGCGTCCCGGACCGCGATCGCCTGGGCCTTCGGTGTGCTCGCGCTCGCCGGACTCAGCATCGGCGTCACCGTCGAGGGCGCCGACGTCGAGCTCGACGAGCGCCTTCGCGCCCACGCACTGGCCGGGTATGGGCTCGCCTGGTTCGAGGACGAGGTGTTCCACGACGAGTTCCTCCTGATGGAGCCCGAGCTCCTGACCTCGGACGTCACCATCCACGCCTCCAGCCGGCACGGCACCGAGTTCGGGCCAGCCGTGCCCATCGACCTGACGCTCGACGTGCTGGCCCAGGGCGACGAGGTCTGGCACGAGGTCGACGGGCGACGCTGGCTCGGCATCCCCAGCTACGACGACGACGACGAGATCGTCGGTGTCATCGCGGCGAGCGCGCCGACCGGGCCGCTGCACGGCGAGATGCTCCGGTTCGCCGGCCTGACGCTGGCCGGCTCACTGGCGCTCATCCTCGGGGGCGTCGCGATCAGCCGCCGCCTGAGCGAGCAGGTCCTGGCAGCGCTGGAGGCGTCGATGCAGGAGCGGGAGCGCATCCTCGCGGGAGCCGCGCACGAGCTCCGGAGGCCGATGGCCACCCTGTCCGCGGTGCTCGAGGAGCCCGGCCCCGATGCGCTCGCGCAGGCCCGGACCGTCGTGGACTCGACCTCGGGCATGGTCCAGCGCCTGCTGACCTGGTCGGGGCTCCAGCACGGCGCCCTGCGAACCGAGCCGGTGCGGCTCGATCTCCTGGTCGAGGTCTGTCTCGAGGAGTCCGACACCCTGCAAGCCGAGGCCTGTGTGGTCGAAGGGGACACGGCGTTGCTCCAGGTCGCCATCCGCAACCTGGTCGCGAACGCGCGGCTGCACGGCCAGGGCCTGGACCGGGTGGTCGTCCGAGACGGGCGCGTCGAGGTGCACGACCACGGCTCGGGCGTCGACCCAGCTCTGCTGGCCCCGTTCACGAAGGGCGATGGCAGCCGCGGGAGCGGCCTGGGGCTGGCGCTGGTCCAGCGGATCGCCGAGCGTCACGGCGGTCGCGTCGAGCTCCAGCCGACGATGACGCTCGTCCTACCTCAGTCCTCTCGGTAGAGGACGCCGGTCGGCCGCTTGCGCTTCTTCTCGCGCAGCAGGAAGCGCTTCAGGAACGCGTGCTTCGTGGCCTCGTCCAGGCCCACGGCCCCCGGGACCTGGCGACGACGCTCGCACAGTGCGTACAGCGTCAGTGCCGCGGCGACGCTGACGTTCAGCGACTGGGTCACGCCGTGCATCGGCACGGTGACCACCCCGTCGGCCAGCTCCCGCGCACGCGGGCTCACCCCGCCCAGCTCGGAACCGAACAGCACCGCGATGGGCTGGTCGACGGGCAGCTCCTCGGGCGGAATGGCGTGCTCGTCCAGATCCGCGACGTAGATGACATGGCCGCGCTCGCGGAGCTGAGCGAAGCAGCTGTCGATCGACTCGTGGAACTCCAGGTCGAGCCAGCGCTCGGCGCCCTTCGCCGCACCGACCGACGGACGCCAGTGCTCGGCGACCAGATGGGCTTCATGCATGCCGAAGGCCTCGGCCGACCGAAGGATGGCCGAGATGTTGTGGCGCCGGTGCACAGCCTCGGCGACCACGGTCACGCCGTTGAGTCGTCGCTCGAGTAGGTCGAGGCACAGCTTCACGCGCCGGTCCTTGGCCTCGGCGGCGAGCTCGTGCAGATCAGGGGGTACGCGAGGGTCCATCGCGCCTGGACTAACCGCCGAACCGGAGCGAGAGCGTCTCGTCGTCGACCACGTCCACCGCGCCCGCCAGGCAGTCGAGCACCGGCTGCCCGACGTCGACGTGGTCGAGCAGGTAGACCGTGTCGTCCTCGCGCACGAACTGGACGGAGTGCCCCGACAGGACCGGGTCCTTCATCCACCAGGCCTGCAGGCACTCCTCGGCGGCGGTGGGCTCCGATGGCGGCGTTGGCAGCGGCGTCCGCGCACCAGGAGACCAGGTCAGCGGATCAACGCGGACCTCTTCCGGGGGCTGCTCGGGGACCTGCGGCGGCGGCTCGTCGGGCTCGTCCTTTCGCGTCGCCACGGTCAGCGCCAGGACGGCGGCCGCCACGAGCATCAACCGGAACACGCCTTTTCGCTGCTGCTTGACCGTCGTCACTCTTCCCGGAGCCTCTTGTACGCATCGGCCTGCTGGCGGGTCACTGCACCCTTTCCGGCCAGGAAGATCCCGATGGCGACCAGCACGACGCCGATGTCGAGCGCTCGCAGGACGACCAGCGCGAGACCGCCAGCCACCACGAACAGGGCGCCGCCGACCATGCCCCAGGCCGCGAAGTGGGCCCGAGTCTCCCAGTGCGCGCGCATCCGGGCTTTCGGGTCGTGCATGCGGGACGGTACCGCACGTCCGGGGGGGACTCCCGAAACGACAGAACCCCCAGCCACCGAAGTGACTGGGGGTTCTGGATGACATCCGAGCCCGGAGGGACTCCCTTCAGAGGCTTGAGCAGCTTGCTCGTGCTTCTCGCGTGTCTTCCGCCTGTTGCCAGGTGGCTCCCTACGCTCGAAGCGCCTTCCGTGCGGTTGCTGGGTCCTTCAGGGCTCTGGGTTGATCGGCTGGCGAGTCGTTTGGCTTTCCCGCGTCCTCCGTGACCTTTTCCGACCCTCGCTGATGCGAAGTGTGTGTCGGTGGGCCTTCGAGGCTTCTACCGTTCTCCCTGTACCAGCAAGCTGGCACCACCCTCTTGAACTTCAACTCCACTTCGAAGACCGATGCCGAAGCATCCTGAGGCTTGCGCCAGTCCCGCTTCTCCGCGTCCTCACGCTCAGTCTCCTGAGTGCGCGACCTTCGGTCTCACGTGACTTCCTCTCTTGGGTTTGTGTCCAGGTTTCACCCCTACACCGACGTCTTCCTGTGTGCTGACAGGACCTCTCGGTCTGCATACGACAGAAGTTGAATGACTCGAGTCCGGTCCGGGTGTCTCCACCTGGGGTTCTCGTGTCCCTCTCTCGTTCGCCCGGTTGCGCTTCCACGCGCATCCGCTGCACCGCTCCCGTGGTTTCTCACCACCTCAGCGGTCTCCACACGCTCAGTCCACATCGCGTTGCCGCGCTGTCGACCTCGCCCTTCGTCTCCGTCCGGGTTTCCTCGGCTTTCCTCGAAGGCAGGCTCTGCAGGTTTGTTGCGCCCTGCTACCGGTCTGGGGTTCGCTGTGTTGTTGCTCGCTCTGCGCGATGCGGTCATCCCGTCCGACGACTCGTCCTCGTGTTGCCACGAGTCCTCCTCACCGGCCTGACTGCACCTCCATCGAGCCTCTGTCGTGCTTCCAGCATGAGCCGTCCGCGCGCTTTCATCTCGACTCGCTTCGCCTGCTCTCGGTCGTCGACCAGCTCCTCGAACCGAAGTCCGTTGACCTGACCGCTTCCTCCTGCAGTGCTTCCACAGCGCCTTTTCTCTCCCTTCAGAGCATTCCCCTCGCTCCACCGTGCTTCTTCCGTGTTGCCACGAAGTCCCCACACTGGATGCTGCAGTCCGACATCCGACGAATCGAATGACTTCCTCCAGTCACCTCCGGCTCCCTTCCGAATCAGCTGGCCCCGTGCGCGTTGCCGCGTCGGTCGTCCAGTTCACTTCGGAGAGACTCCCTTCCTGGTGTTGAGTTCGCTTGGCCGAGGCGCTTCCGACAGTCTCCGTTTCCAGATCCTGCTTGGCCGCACCGCTTCTGCTCACCTTCACCTTCAAGGTCTTGACCGGTGTCCCGCGCATCGCTGCGCCGGCTTCCCATGACGTTGCCGTCCTGGGCTCCAACATGTCGCCATGTCGGTAGGTCGAGTCCGTTGCCCGACGCCCAGATTTCTCTGGCCACCGAGCCCGTTGCTCTCTTGGGCTTGGGTTCCTGCCTCCGCCCGAAGGCCTCAGCAGGAAGTATGTGTCGACGTCAAAGAACGAATCCGAGGTTCCCCTCGGTCGACCCCGGCTTGGGTTGCCCGGATGTCGTGTGGGTCCTTTGCAGGTGCCGTGCCAGCTTTCGAAGCACGGAATTTCAGGCACTTACGCTTCTCTTGCCCGGATCACCGGATCCCAAGTCTGTCCACAGGCCCGTCACGGAACCGACACGCTTGAGCCCAAGTGGCTGAAATCCCTTGTGGACACGTATTGAGATCCACATCCGCCAATTGGGAATCAGTCTGCCTGTTCCACGACGGCATGCTGGAGAAGCGCGTCGAGCGGGACGACCTGGAGCGCCGCCGCGTGCGTACTCTCCAGGTGTACGGGGCACGCCTTGCCGACCTGGAACGCCTGGTACCAGCTGCCCGCGCAGACGCACCAGCCGTTGCCCTCCTTCAGGCCGGGGAAGCCGTGCTCGGGATGCGGCGTGACCAGGTCGTTCCCCATCCGCTTCAGGAACTCCAGGAACTCGTCCGTCAGCTCGCAGCAGACGGTGTGCGAGCCATGGTCGTTCTCATCGGTGTTGCAGCAGCCGTCCCGGTACCAGCCGGTGAGCGGGTCGGTCGAGCAGGACTGGATGGGACTTCCGAGGACGTTCAGTGGGGCGTGCATGCCCGCACCTATTCCGCTTCGCCGCGTTCCTTGCGCCGCCTCGACCGCGTCTACGGCAGGTCGATCTGCAGCGTGAAGGGGTCGCTGCAGCTCGCTCCCCGGTTCGACCAGAGCACGATGCCGTACCAGGCCGAGTCCGACGAGCCGCCGACCCCCGCGTAGGTCATCCGCTCACTCGTCCCGCGGCCGTTGTCATCGGCGGAGTCGAGGTAGAGCCAGCCGTCGTCCTCGTCGTACACGTACAGCTCGATGCCGATGTCCACCGCATCGGCCGGTTCGGCGCTCAGCGTGAAGTAGAAGTCCGACCACCAGCCGTCCTCCAGGTAGAACATGAACTGCTCCACGTCGTCTTCGGGCGAGATGTAGCCGTTGATCTGCTGGTCGCCTTTCTCGGTGATGTCGCCCAGGTCGTAGAGCTCGTCGTCGTTGGGCTCGTACGCGTCGCCGTCGAAGTCCTCGTCGATCTCCCCGTCGCAGTCGGTGTCGACCTCGTCGCAGTCGTCCACCTGGTTGGGGTGCACGTCGCGATCGTCGTCGTTGCAGTCGCCGTCTTCCTCGGTCCAGCCGTCTCCGTCCAGGTCGGCGTCCGCGTCGCCGTCCGCGTCGCTGTCGGCATCACTGTCCGCGTCGGCGTCGCTGTCCGAGTCGCTGTCGGCGTCCGCATCGGTGTCGGCGTCGGCTTCGAGGCCCGTCTCGGTCCACTCGCGCCCGGAGTACGGCAGGCACGCCAACAAGAGAAGCAGCATCAGAAACTCCCGCTGACGACGAGCCCGCCAGGCCCGGGAACCACGACCACATCCGTCGACACGAACAACCCGATGCCGCCCGCGACCGCCACGGCTCCCGCGACGCCGAGCGCGCCGGCCCGCACCTTCGCCGGCCGCACCTCGTCGTCCCAGATGGACTGCGCCACCTGGTCACTGGACACGTCCAGGAACCGCACGTAGGCCTCCCTCGCGCCCAGGTACTGCACGCTCGCGGCGGCCCCGAGGCCCACGCCCGCCACCGCGATGCCGCTGGCGCCGATGAGCCGCCCGACCGGCCGGCCCCCATCGCTCGACGGCTCGGCAACGACCGGGGCGACCGGCTCGACGGCATCGGTGAACGTGACGGCCTGGGTCACGAAGTCGACCGTGGCGAAGACGGCCCCCGTCTCCGGGACCTCGACGGTCTCGGTGAACACGGGCTCGGCGTCCGTGGCGCTCGCCCAGAAGCCGAGCTCGTGCGACCCCGCCTCGACCTTGGGCAGCTCGAGCGGCGTGGTGCCGACGAGCTTGCCGTCCAGGCTGACGACGACGAACGAGCCGGACGAGTCGATCCGGAGATCGCCGGCGAAGGACGTGCTGATCAGGGCGAGGAACATCGCCGCATCGTAATCGGCGAACGGTACGGTTGCCGAGTGTGGTCCCTGATCCCGAGCGCCGCCGCAGTCACGCTCGCGCTCCAGACCACGTCGACCCCGTACGAAGGGGTGACGCTGGAGAGCTGGCGCGCCTCGAGCCCGTCCACCGACGTCACCGTCGCGCGCGTGGACCTGTGCGCCTCGGGCGTTCGCGTGGACGCCACCTCGCCGCCATCTTCGTATGCATCGACCGGGTCGTTCGCCGAGGACGTCGGGGCCCAGCTCGCGAGCAACGGGGACTTCTACACCAGCGGACCCCGCGTGTACGGGAACGCCATCGGGCAAGGAGTCCCCTGGCCACTCGACCAGACCGGAGACGACCCCGCCGTCGCCTGGGAGTGGTTCGTCGGGAAGTACGGCTGGATCGCCTTCACCCATGACGGGGTCCACTTCACCCACACCGAGTGGACCAAGGAGAACACCTCGGCCAGCGGCGGCTGGGCCCCGGACACCGTCTCGCCCACGCCGCCCGCCGGCACCATCGCGCTCGTGAGCGGCCTCCCGGAGCTCGTGGTCGAGGGGGAGACCTACACCTGCTTGAGCAGCACGGCGGACGACTGCTTCCCGGACCGCACGGACATGCGCTCCCGCCACCCGCGCATGGCGATGGGGCTGACCGAGGATCTGGAGACCTTCCTCCTTGTCGCCGTCGACGGACGCACGAGCTCGAACACCGGCATGTACGGCGCCGAGCTCGCCGACGTGATGGGCCAGCTGGGGGCATGGGAGGCGTTCAACATCGACGGTGGCGGCTCGACCCAGATGTGGAGCGACGGGTACGTCAACGACTACAGCGGCAACAACTCGGGCGGAAGCGCGCGCTCGGTCGCCAACCACTGGGCGGTGTTCGCTCCGGGCAGCGGGCGGCCCGGGAGCTGCGTCTCCGAGACGCCCTGCGAGCTGCTCGGCCCCACCGGCGGCACCCTCGACGACGCGAGCTCCTACTTCCAGCTCTTCGGCGACGCGGCGTACTGGCGCAGCGAGGACGTGGGCCACGACGGGCACCTGTACTAGACGAACGCCTTTGAGACCGACCTGCCCTCGAACCACGCCTGGTGGCACCTCGAGCTGGCCGAGGCTGGCCTGTACGAGGTCGACGTCTGGGCCGAGCCGGGCTGGGCCGTGCACGACGAGGTCCGGTACCGCGTGGTCCACGATGGCCTCGACGAGGACGTCACCATCGATCCCACGGCTGGCGGCTGGATCCCGCTGGGTGAGTTCGAGTTCGCGGCCGGGGGCGACCAGCTCGTCGCGGTCCACGACGACCATGGAAGCGATCCGGGGGACGACCAGCACGTGGTCGCCGACGCCATCCGATTGACCCGACTCGACCTGCCCGTCGACACGGCGCCTCCCGAAGACACGGATCTTCCGATGGACGACAGCCGGCCGTGGTCCGACGGACAGCCCCTGCCCTGGTCCCGCGAGCGAATCTCCGGCTGCGCGGCGAGCCCCGCCCTCTTCCTGCTCGTCGGTCTCTGGCTCTCCAGACGCCGCGCGTGAGGTCGGGTAAGGTCCCGTGGTGATCCTGCTCATCGCCTGTGCCGCCACCGTCCCGAGCGTCGAGGTCGATCCCAGCGTCATCTACGTGGGCGACGGCCGGACCGACGACACCAGCCTCGAGCACATCGAGGGCGTCGACCGAGGCACCGGCGGCGAGATCCTGTTCGACGACACGGTCATCCACGTGGTCACCCTCGAGATTCGCGACTCGGCCTGGCGCTCCCTGGAGACGGACCCCCGCGGGTACACCAAGGTGGCGTTCATCCACGACGACGGCCGCGAGGTCGACGTCGGCGTGAAGCTCAAGGGCAACACCCAGTTCCGGAACATCGAGGACAAGCCGTCGCTGGTGCTCGACTTCAACCGGTACGACGAGCACGAGCACTGGGACGGGGTGCCCAGCGTCTACGTGCACAACCTGACGTACGACCCCTCGAACCTGCACGAGCACCTGGCCTACCTGTACTTCCGCTCGGTCCAGGCGCCGGCCTCGAGGTCCGCCTACGCGCACCTCACCATCAACGGCGAGGACTACGGCATCTACATGCTGCTCGAGAAGCAGAACGCCGTGTACAACAAGCGCTGGTGGGACGAGGGCGGCGGCGGCACCTGGGAGGCCGGCTCGTTCAATCACCCCTGCGACTTCAACGACCCAGGCTGCGACTGCTGGGAAGAGGACACGCCGGGCGACTTCACGGCGGTCCAGGACCTGTGCGACATCGTCCAGACCGGCGACTTCTACGACGACACCCAGGACGTCGTGGACTGGGACGAGCTGATCCGGTCCGCCACGGCCGAGATGGCCATCGCCCACTACGACAACTACGGCTGGAACACCAACAACTACCGGGTCCACCGCACCGCGAGCGACGGGGTCTTCCACTGGACGCCCTGGTCCACCGACCTGGCTTTCGGCTGGTACCCCTGGTCCGGCGCCCCACACTGCGGCGAGTACGGCACGGTCCCCAGCGACCACGACTACGGCGTGATGATGCAGCGCTGCTGGGGCGACGCGGTGTGCAGGACCCGGCTCCTCGACGAGCTCGAGTGGCACGCCGACCAGCTCGAGGCCGCCGACCTGGTGTCCGAGATGGAGACCCGCATCACGCTCATCGACGAGATCTCGAGGGCCGACGCCAAGAGCTGGTACTCGGTCGACCAGATGGAGGCCGAGCAGGCGTGCATGCGGACCTGGATCGAGCAGCGGCCCGACTGGCTCCGGACGTGGGTCGCGACGCAGCGATGACGCGCCGGTGACGTAGCGCCGGTCCCGGAGCCTCACCTCGTTTACCGAACGTTTGTTCGAAAACAAGGTGTTCCATGCTCGCCCTCCTCCTCGCCTGCTCCTCCCCGAAGAGCGCCCCGAAGACGACCCCGCCTGTCTCCAACGACTCGCCGGTCCAGTCCGAGGACACGGGCGTCGACTCGATCGACGACTACGTCCAGGCCTACTGCACCGACTACGCGGTGCCGTGCGGGGTCTACGCCGACGTCGAGGCCTGCTCGAGCGTGCTCTACGAGGGGTGGTTCGACAGCTGCGAGCTGGCTGATGTCGACGCCCTGCAGACGTGCATCTCGTGGATCCGCGAGCTGTCGTGCGACGACGAGGGCTGGATCGACGAGTGCAGCGAAGCGTTCGAGTGCGATTGACCCGCTCGACAGCGGCTATCGTCCCCGCGTGTTCCTGCTCCTGCTCGCCTGCACCCAGCCCGTCGACTTCTGTCAGGGCGACGTGCGACTTCGCTACGCCGAGGGGTTCGAGGAAGGCCTGACCGTCTACCCGGACGACCACTGGACCGTCGAGGACTCGAGCACGACCACCGGCCTTCGGGTCGACATGAGCCTCGAGGACGAGGGCCTCTCCGCCCAGCCCGAGAACTACGCCGACTGGTTCGACTTCGTCAGCACGCTCGATGGCTTCGGGCTGTCGAGTGACCTGTTCTTCCGGTTCGCCGGCAAGCTCGACCCGTCCGTGGCCGACGACGTCTTCCTCATCGCGCTCACCGACGACGGCCCGGTCGAGTACGACCCCCAGGTCACGTTCACCGACGTCGACCAGACGCTGATGCTGCGCCCCAGGCGGGCGCTCCCCTCGTCCACCCGCATCGTGGCGGGCCTGCGAACCGACCCGACCTCGGAGAGCTGCGCGGCCCCCTCGCCGTACCTGATGGAGCTGCTCGACCCCGAGGGACGGAAGGCCGAGCACCCGCTGACAGACCGGTTCCAGGAGGGCCTCGCCGCCACCGGCCTCGACCCGAGCGAGATCGCCGCGATGACGGTGTTCACCACCCAGTCGGCTCACGAACAGGCCCTGCAGGTCGTCGACGACATCGCCACGCTCGACCCCGAGCTCACCATCGAGAGCTGCACCCCCGAGGGCGCATACCAGCGCTGCGAAGGCGTCATCGAGATCGTCGACTACCGCGTCGACGGCGTCGTGCCCGTCGGTCCCGTCGAGGCCCGCTCGACCTACGACCTGGACGTCCGCATCTGGGCCCCGCTCGAGCCCGGCCCCCATCCGATGGTCCTGTGCGGCCACGGGCTCGGCGGCGACCGCGACGACTGCGACGCCATCGTCGACAAGGTGACGACCGAGGGCGTGGCGCTCGTCGGCGTCGACGCCCAGGAACACGGCGACCACCCGGCCCGCAGCGAGGCCGAGCTCGAGCTCATCGAGCCGCTCATGATCTTCGCCATCCGCGTGAACCCTCCCGGCCTGCACGGCCTGAAGCTCCGCGACAACTTCCGCGCATCGGCCTGGGACAAGCTCCAGCTTCTCGCCGCCCTGGAACAGGGCGTCGACCTCGACGGCGACGGAGAAGACGACCTCGACGGGGACCGCATCGGCTACGCCGGAGTCTCGCTGGGCGCGATCATGGGCCCCGAACCGCTGGCGCTGTCGGGCTCGCTCCAGGGCGGCCTGATGTACGTCGGTGGCGCCCGCATCACCCAGATCATCCAGGACTCACCAAGCTTCTCGATCCTCATCGACGTGATGAAGCCCGGCGAGCTGACCGACGGCGACGTCGAGCGGGCCTTCCCGCTGCTGCAGACCATGGTCGATCCCGGCGACCCGGCGATCTGGGCCCCGTACGTCCAGCGTGACCGGCTCGTCCCGGGCGTCGTCCCCGACATCTACATCGGAGCGGCGCTGGACGACGAGGTCGTGCCCAACTCGACGAACGACCTGTTCGCCCAGGGATTCTCGCCCCCTGGCGTCGGCGAGGAGGTCTGGGCCGTCCACGGGATCGACTTCGCGAGCGGCGACGTCTCCGGCAACGGACCGGACGGCGCATCGCTTGGAATGATCCAGTTCGCCGAGGTCCACGAAGACGGAACACCAGCCCCCGCCGAGCACGCGAACCTGCACGACTCGGACGAAGGACTGGCGGCCATCGAGGCCTTCTTCCGTCCCCGTCTCTTCGACGACGAACCCGCCCTCATCCTGGACCCCCACTGATGCTCACGCTCCTCTTCGCTCTCGCTTGCACGGACAAGGCCACCCACGACTCCAGCGAGCACCACCACGGCGACTCGGACCCCGTCCAGAACCAGGACTCGGATGAGCCCAAGGACTCCGACGAGCCGCAGGACTCCGACGAGCCCGAGGTGGAGCCCGGCGAGGCCCTGTACATGGAGCACTGCGCGTTCTGTCACGGCGAGGACGGCTCGGGCACCAACAACGGCCCGCCCGTCACGAACGAGTTCCACCACTCGGACGAGGAGCTCGTGCGCTTCATGCTCGAGGGCAAGAAGCAGATGGAGCCGGTCGAGGACCTGACCGAGGAGGAGGCCTACCTCATCGCCGCCTGGATGCGGGCGCAGTGGGGCTGATCCTCGCGCTCGCCTGCACCGCCGAGCCCACCCCGGACTCGACACCGGACTCCCCGGTCGACTCGCCCGTGGACACCGGAGAGCTGCCCGGCCGCGCGCTCTACTACGCCGAGTGCCTGGGCTGTCACGGGACCCAGGGCAACGGCTCGGACCAGGCCCCGGCGGTGCACGAAGCGCTGGCCGGCTGGACCGACGAGCAGCTGGTCGACGTCATGGTCGACGGTCAGGGCGACATGGAGCCGCGCGCCGTCTCCCGGGACGACGGCCAGCACATCGTGGACTGGATGCGCGCCACCTTCTGAGTCCCGTCACCGGCCGGTCACGCCAACGGCCGGGCGCGATAGGCTTGAGCCATGAAGAAGAAGGGCGCGCGACGCGACGAAGTCATCGAGCAGGTCGAGCACCACGGCGGGCTCAGGCCCGGTGTGGCGGAGGCAGTCAGCGCCGAGACCGGCATCCCAGCCGCCGATGTCTACGGCGTCAGCACGTTCTACACGCTGCTGCGCGAGCCGAACGTCAAGCGGGTCTGCCAGGGCCTGACCTGCAAGATGGCCGGCGCGGACTCGCTCATCGACACGGTCGAGGGCGTGGCGGCGAGCTGCCTCGGCCAGTGCGACCGGGCCCCCGTGTCCATCGCCGAGGATCTCACGCTCGAGCACGCCGACACCCGCGGCGCCATCACGCCGGACGACGACGCGCTGGCGATGAACCTGGGCGGCCAGGACGACCCCGCCTACCCGAACCTGGCTCGGGCCAAGGAGCTGGGAGCCGAGGCCTTCCTGGCCGAGCTGAAGTCCAGCGGCCTGCAGGGTCGAGGCGGCGCGGGCTTCCCCGCCTGGATCAAGTGGAACGCCGTCCGGAACGAGTCGGACCCGACCCACTACGTCATCGTCAACGCCGACGAGGCCGAGCCCGGCACGTTCAAGGACCGCGAGGTCATGCTCCGCCGGCCGCACCTGCTGCTCGAGGGGCTGGCCATCGCGTGCTGGTTCGCTGGCTGCACGGACGCGTACATCTACATCCGAGGCGAGTTTCCCGGGCCGAAGCGCTCGGTCGAGGCCGCGCTGGCCGCCGCTCCCATCCCGGGCGTGACGGTCCACATCGTCAGCGGCCACGGCGCCTACATCTGTGGCGAGGAGACCGCACTCATCGAGTCGATCGAGGGCAAGCGGGGCATGCCGCGCCTCAAGCCGCCCTACCCCACCCAGGTGGGCCTGTTCGGCAAGCCGACGCTGATGAACAACGTCGAGACGCTCGCCTGCGTCCCGCGCATCACCGAGCGAGGCGGCGACTGGTTCCGCGGGCTCGGCAAGACCGAGGCGGGGACGAAGCTCTACTGCCTGTCCGGGCACGTCCAGAACCCCGGCGTCTACGAGCTCCCCCTCGGTGTGACCCTCGACGAGCTGGTCGAGGCAGCCGGCGGCTACATCGGCACGCCCAAGGCGTTCTCCCCCGGTGGGGCGAGCGCCGGGTTCCTGCCGATGGCGAACCGGTCGACCCCGCTGGACTTCAAGAGCCTGGCCGACGCCGGCTCGATGATCGGCTCGGCCGGCGTCGTCGTCCTGAACGACACCATCTCGATGGCGGATGCCGCCCGCTGGCAGCAGATCTTCTTCGAGGACGAGAGCTGCGGTCAGTGCGCGCCCTGCCGCATCGGAGCCCGGCTGCAGCGCCGAGCCATCGACAAGTACCTGGAGACCCGGGACTTCAACGCGCTGAAGCACGTCGTCGACCTGCACTGGGAGATGGAGGAAGGCTCGATCTGCGGGCTCGGCATGGTCGCCAGCCTGCCGCTCGTCTCCGCCATGAAGCACTTCCCGGAGGACTTCTCGTGAAGCTCACCCTGAACGGACGACAGGTCGAAGCCCGCGACGGCGAGACCCTGCTCGACGTCACCCGCCGCGAAGGCCTGAACGTCCCGACGCTCTGCGCTGAAGACCGTGTCGATCCGATGGGCTCGTGCCGCATGTGCCTGGTCGAGGTCGAGGGACAGCGACGGCTGCAGCCCAGCTGCGCGTGGAAGGCCGAGGAAGGCCAGGTCGTCGAGACCGAGTCCGACCGGGTCAAGAAGCACCGCCAGCTCCTGCTGTCGATGTACCTGGCCGACCACGAGCTCGACGACGACGACCTGCCCCGCGAGCGCGGGACGGGAAACAAGCTCCGTCAGCACGTCCTCGACCACGGGACCGGGCCCAAGCTGCCCGCGGTCGAGGCGCCGCGTCTGTATCGGGACGACGCGAACCCCTACGTGCACTTCGAGCCCGAAGCCTGCGTCCTCTGCAACTTGTGCGTGCGGTACTGCGACGAGGTCGAGGCCGTCAGCGCCATCACACTCGCCGGGCGAGGCGCGGCCACGACCATCGCCACGGTCGAGGACAAGGGCCTGCTCGACACGACCTGCGAGCTCTGTGGTGGATGCATCGACGTCTGCCCGACCGGCGCGATGACGGAGAAGGCCTCGCTGCTGTCCGACTTCCGGACGGAGACCGCCGTGCGCTCCACCTGCAACTTCTGCGGGGTCGGCTGCCAGCTGAACCTGCACGTGCGGGACGACAAGGTGGTCCGCGTGACCTCGCCCGAGCCCGGCACCACCGTCAACGACGGGAACCTGTGCGTGAAGGGCCGGTTCGCGACCGAGTTCATCAACCACGAGGACCGGCTGACCACCCCGCTCATCCGGGGAGCCGATGGCCAGCTCCACGAGGCGACCTGGGACGAGGCGCTCGACGCCGTCGCCAAGGGCCTCAACGGCATCCGGGACCGACACGGCTCGGACGCGCTCGGGTTCATCTCGAGCAGCCGCTGCACGGGCGAGGAGAACTACCTCGTCCAGAAGCTCAGCCGCGCGGCATTCGGCACAAACAACTGCCACCAGTGCGCCGCGACGTGACACGCCCCCACGGTCGCCGGTCTGGTGACGATGTTCGGTGCAGGCGCGATGACGAACTCCATCCCGGAGATTCGTGACACAGAGCTGATGTTCGTCATCGGCTCGAACACGACCGAGGCGCACCCCATCATCGCGATGGAGATGAAGCGCGCGAAGAAGAACGGCAGCAAGCTGATCGTGGCGGACCCTCGCCGGATCTGGCTCGCCGACATCGCCGATCTGTATCTCCCCCTGAAGCCGGGCACAGACGTCGCCCTGCTCACCGCGATGGCCCACGTGATCATCACAGAGGGTCTACACGACACGGACTTCATCGCGAAGCACTGCGAGGACTTCCAGGCCGTCGTCGACGCCACCCGGGACACCACGCCCGAGTGGGCCGAGACCATCACGGACGTGCCCGCCGAGGACATCCGGGCCGCCGCGCGCATGTACGCGACGACGGACAAGGCCGGCATCTACTACACGCTGGGCATCACCGAGCACACGCATGGCACCGACAACGTGCACAGTCTGGCGAACCTGGTGCTGATGACCGGGCACCTGGGCAAGCGGAGCATGGGGCTGAACCCGCTGCGCGGACAGAACAACGTCCAGGGCGCGAACGATGCCGGCGCCAGCCCGGTCTTCTACCCGGGCTACCAGCGCGTGAGTGACGCCGCGGCTCGCGAGAAGTTCGCCGAGGCCTGGGACGCCGAGCTGTCCCCCGACGACGGCATGAACCTGAACGTGATGATGAAGAACCTGGGCACGAAGCTGAAGGGTCTGTACATCATGGGCGAGGACGTCATCCTGTCCGAGCCCAACACCACCAAGATCGAAGAGGGCATGAACCGCCTGGAGTTCGTGGTCTGCCAGGACATCTTCCTGAACGAGACCTCGCGCTTCGCCGACGTCGTCCTCCCAGCCGCATGCTTCGCCGAAAAGGACGGCGTGTTCACGAACAGTGACCGCCGGGTCCAGCGGGTGCGTGCGGCGGTCTCTCCTCCGGGGCAGGCCCGCGCGGACTGGCAGATCCTGGTCGATGTGGCCAGGGCCTGTGGCTACGACATGCCCGACTACGCCGGCCCGGACGAGGTGTACGCCGAGATGGCGTCGCTCTCGCCGAAGTTCGCCGGCATCAGCCACGAGCGCATCGAGGACGCGGGGCTCCAGTGGCCCTGCCCCGACCCCGAGCACCCGGGAACCCCGACGCTCCACGGCGACGGGCCCATCCGAGGTCGCGGGATCTTCCAGGCGGCCGCCTACCGTCCGAGCGACGAGCTGCCCGACAACGACTACCCGCTGCTGCTGAGCACGGGCCGGACGCTGTACCACTACAACAGCGCCACCCAGACCCGGCGAGCCAGCGGCCCGGACGCCAAGCAGCCCGACAACTTCGTCGAGATGCACCGGCTCGACGCCAAGATGCGTGGGGTGGCCGCTGGCGAACTGGTCCGTGTCACCTCGCGCCGGGGAACAGTGCTGGCGCGGGTGTTCGTCTCACCACGGATGCGCAAGGGCTGCGTCTGGATGCCGCTGCACTTCGCAGAACAGAACACGAACCGGCTGACCAATGACGCCGGGGATCCCATCACGCAGACGGCCGAGTACAAGGTCTGTGCGGTGAAGGTCCAGCGCCTGGAGGCGGCGAAGTAGGCGCTGGCGGTCGGGACATGCCCGTCGTCCATGTGAATAGCGAGCCGCCGCCTGCGTCCACCGGCCCATGCTTCTCCTGCTGAGTCTGGCGCACGCGGGCAAGGTCTACGAGGACCTGGCGCTCGTAAACCGCGCCCCGGTCGCGCCCGGCCAGGTGCTGCTCTTCCACCGCGGCGACACCTCGCCGAAACGCGTGATGCTGCGCTCGGATGGCGACACCGCCCGGCTTCGCAGGGTCGGCTCGGTGCCGCACAGCTACCAGCTCTACCGCGTACCGAAACTCGACCCGGGGACCTACGCCATCGTCTACGTCGACGCGTGGGGCGACGAGCGAACCGCCGGCCAGGTGACCGTTGGCGAGAGCGTCCCAGTCGAGACGCCTCAGGTGAAGCGCGTCGAGACCTCGCGCGAGGAGTAGACCTACCACGACGGAGAAGGCGGGAGCTTCCCGGGGCACCGTGCGGTGGTCGAGCTGGAGGTGACGCCGTCCAGCGGCGCCTGGTTCGTCGAAGCCTGGAACCGATCCGACCCCGACCGGGTTCCCGTCCGCGCAGCGCTCCCATCCGAAGGCACCCTCGAGCTCGCCGTCAGCACGGCCAGCTCCTGGCGGTTCCTGCACGGCGACGAGCCCTGGACCGTGTGCCCGACCGTGGTCGTACGCGACGGCGGCTGGACCGAGGTGCTGCGCAGCGAGCAGCCCTGCCTGCCCCAGGTCACCAGCCCGGCAGACTGACGGTCAAGCCGGCCGCGTCGGCCCAGCGCCGGATCATGGCGCTCTCGGCGTCGTCCGGGTCTCGATTGCACGAGCCGCGCGCCTGGACGATGCGACCGGTCGCCGAGTGGACCTCGAGGGTGACCAGCCGCGCACCGGCCCGCCGCAGGCTCCAGATCGAGCAGCGGCCTCGCTCGATGGCTCCGGCGTAGCTGTAGACGCAGTGCTTCAGTGCCCGACCCTCGTCCACCAGCGCGTTGGCGAACAGGATCTCGGTCACCGTCCAGATCACCAACCGACCCTTGCGCCTCTCCTCGAAGCGACCAGCTCGGATGCCCGACGGCTGGAACTCCTTGCCGCGGACACGCCGGATCTGCCGCAGCTCCCCGTGCCAGGCCGCCATGTCGCGGGACAGGCTCGCGACGGTCCGGCCCTTCAGCTCGAAGCGCGGGTCCCCGTCGCGTCGGTGCAGGATGAAGTCCAGCAGCGGCCCGACCATGCGGGGGTCCAGCATCGCCTAGGCCGCGAAGAAGACGAGAACCCGGTGTACGAACGCCTCGTCCGCCGTGAAGCCCAGCCCGAACGCCGTGCCGCAGATGGTCTCGGCCAGGCGTCGGTCCCCACCCAGTCCCTGCACCTGGGCGTGTCGGACCGCGCCGATCAGGTCCAGGTGGGCCTTCTGTTCCAGGAACAGCGCGCACATCCGGCGGGTCAGCGGCGCCGGGATGTGTCCGTCCTTCACCAGGGCGCGCGGGGACGTCCCCTGCGCGAGCGCTGCGAAGATCGACAGCCCCCGTCGAAGCGGCTCCCACTGCCGCTCGTCGACGACCGAATACAGGAACGCCGGCACCGGGTAGCGACCGAGCAGGTGGTCGAGCAGGCTCTGCAGCTTGCGCCGCGGCGACTTGCCCTTGGGCTTCCAGTCCGAGACGGACCGGACCCACGGGAGCCCGGCCAGCGTCCAGAACAGACGAAACTGGTCCGGGTCCAGCGTCTTCCGTGCCTTCCTCTCGGCCCGAGCCAGGAGCGCGAGCACCTTGTTCGCCCGGTCCCGATCCGCGTGTTGGACGCGCGGCACCTGGATGCGCATGTCGTGCGGAACCGGGACGCCGCGCAGGGCATCCTTCCACACCGTCAAGGCGTCCGGCGGGCGGTCGGGGCGGACCGCCTTCGCCGCGCGCGCCAGCCGGGCTTCCTTGCGCGCCTTCTGCGAAGCCTCGGCCGCCTCGCGGCGCTGTTCGGACTTCTTCTTCGAGGCCATCAGCCGACGCCGACGATCTCCCCGTCGACCAGGTCCACGTTCTCGGCCGAGGCCCGCTTCGGAAGCCCCGGCATCCGAAGGATGTCGCCCGTGATGGCCACGATGAAGCCAGCCCCCGAGTTGATCTTCAGCGAGCGGACCGTGATGTCGAAGTCCTCGGGACGGCCGAGCTTCTTGGGGTCGTCGGACAGACTGTACTGGGTCTTCGCGACACAGACGGGCAGCCCCTCGTGTCCCAACGCCCGGATGCGACGCAGGTCCTGCTTCGCGTCCGCGGTCAGCACGACCTGGCGAGCCCCATAGGCCCGGCGAGCGATGCCGTTGAGCTTGTCCGGCAGCGAGTCCGACCAGTCGTAGCTGCGCGTCAGCGGCCCCGGCTCGTCGGGGGTGTTCTCGATGACGGCCCGAGCCAGGGCAGCAGCGCCCTCGCCCCCCTTCATGAAGTGCTCGCTCTCGGCCACGGTCACGCCGTGCTCGCGCAGGGCGGTGACGACGGCCTCGATCTCCTCGGGCGTGTCCTGGTGGAAGCGGTTCATCGCGACCACGACCGGCTTGCCATAGGCCTGCACCGACTCGATGTGGCGGATGACGTTGGGCAGGCCGCGCTTGACCGCGTCGACGTCGGGCGTCGCCAGGTCCTTCATCTTCACGCCGCCGTGGAGTTTGAGCGCCCGGACCGTCGCGACGAGCACGACCAGGTTCGGGTTGAAGCCGCCGCTCGGGCACTTGATGTCGAGGAACTTCTCGCCGCCCAGGTCCATGCCGAATCCGGCCTCGGTGACGACCCAGTCGGCCAGGTGCATGGCCATGCGGGTGGCGATGACCGAGTTGCAGCCGTGCGCGATGTTCGCGAACGGACCGCCGTGGACCAGTGCCGGGGTGCCCTCGGTCGACTGGACCAGGTTGGGCACGATGGCGTCCTTCAGGAGCGCCATCATCGCGCCGGTCACCTTCAGGTCGCGGGCGTAGACGGGCCCGATGCCGGGACGGAACCCGACCAGGATGTTGTCGATCCGGCGGCGCAGATCGTCCAGGTCGTTGGCGAGGCACAGGATCGCCATGACCTCGCTGGCGGCCGTGATGTCGAACGACTCCTGGCGCGGCTGCCCCTGCTTCGGTCCGCCGAGGCCGATCATGGCGCTGCGGAGCGACCGGTCGTTCAGGTCGATGACGCGCGGCCAGACCACCCGGCGCGGGTCGATCTTCACGTCGCTGCTGAAGTGCAGGTGGTTGTCGATCACGCTCGAGAGCAGGTTGTGCGCCGACGTGATGGCGTGGAAGTCGCCGTTGAAGTGCAGGTTGATGTCGGTGGACGGCTCGAGCTTGCTCGCACCTCCGCCGGTCCCGCCACCCTTCACGCCGAAGCACGGACCGAGCGACGGCTCGCGCAGCGCCAGGCAGACCTTCTCGCCGGCCGCGGTCAGCGCCTGACCCAAGCCGATGCTGGTCGTGGTCTTCCCCTCGCCGGCCGAGGTCGGCGTCAGCGCGGAGACCAGGATGAGCTTCGCCGGCGCCGAGTCGTTCGGCTTGTCCATCACCGACAGGGGCACCTTCGCCTTGTGGTGACCGAAGGGAATGATGTCCTCGGGCGTGAGTCCGAGGCGCGCGGCGACGTCGTGGATGTGCTTCATGCGCGGGAGGCTACCGCGTGAGAGCCTCGCGTCCGGCAGCCCACGTCTCGATCGGCACGCCGAGCTTCTTGTAGACGAACTGCAGCAGCCACGCCGGGCCGACCAGGAGGAACTGGATGTCCTGGAAGAAGCTGGGCTTCTTGCCTTCGACCTTGTGTCCGATGAACTGGAACACCCAGGCGACGAAGAAGACGGCGAGGCTGAACCACAACAGCGGGACGCCGGCCGTGACCAGCGCCGCGTTGATCGCGAGCGCCGTCGCCGCGATGGCCGTCATGCCGAGACCGATGGTCCACGACAGGCGGAAGTAGAAGACGACCGCGAACAGCGCGCCGATGCTCGCCCAGTTCAGCAAGAGCCCGTCACCCCAGGGGAACGGGATGCTCGCGGCCAGGCCCAGCGTGTTGAGCAGGATGATCGGGATGCAGATCCAGTGGATGAGCTTGTTCGTTCCGTTGGTGTGGCTCTGGCCGTAGAGCTCGAACCACTCGGTCGCTGTGCGCATGGGAAGGCCGCCATCGGTGTCGTCAGGTTTGTACTTACTTGCTGGTAAGCAAGTACCGCAGTAGCCTCAGGCACGCAAGGAGGAGCTTTGGCCCGAAAGCGCCGCCCCGCCGCCGAGACCAAGGCCGAGATCCTCGACGCCGCCCAGGAGCAGCTCGTCCAGCACGGCCCAGCGGAGCTGAGGCTGGACGTCATCGCGGCTGAGGTGGGCATCTCGCGGCAGGCGATCCTCCACCACTTCGGAGACCGCGAGGGGCTGATGCGCGAGGTCGTCAGCCAGGCCTGGCTGGGACTCTTCCGCGACCTGTCCGAGCTGTCCGAGGCCGAGCCCGACGAGCTCATCGGCCGGATCGACGAGGTCACCCGGACTCGGGGCAATGCGCGACTGGGGGCCTGGCTCCTGCTCAGCAACACGGGCCTGCCCGAAGAGGTCTTCACCGGGGCGCTGGCTCACCTGCCCGAGAAGCTCGCGCCCGGCGAGGACCCGCGAGAGGCCCGGTACAAGCTGCTGCTCGTCGGGGCCGCGCTCTTCGGGGACGCCATCTTCGGTCAGCGGCTGCGGCAGGCCATCGGGCTGCCCGACAGCGAGGAGGACCGGAAGGACTTCCAGGCGTGGATGGGGGGGCAGCTGGAGTAGGTCCTCCGGTCACCTGAGGAGACCTGCGAGCATCGCGTCGATCCGCCGAAGGTCGTCCTGAAGGTCCGCGCGCCGCATCAGCGTCATGGCTGTGAAGACCTCGGCGCTACTCCCCTTCGCGATGCGGAAGTGGTTCTTGCCCGCGTTCGTCTTTCGACCCCGTTCCCAGCCTTCGGCCAGGTTCAGGACCAGGCTGTCGACCGCCCGAACGACCTGGTCCTTCAGGTGGGACCGGCCTCGGGGCCAGGTCATGTCGAGGACCGCCTCGTTCACCCGGAGGGCGAGCTTGAAGACATCGAGCTTCTCGAAGTTGAAGTAGTGGCTGTGCATCTGAAGGTCTCTCCGTAGGTTCCGGAGGAGGCGAGGAAGGCCCCCTCACCTGAGCCTGCGAAGGGGGGCCTTACGAAGCCCCGGAGGAACCGGAGGAGAGACCGGTAGCCGCCGACGCTCGAGCCCCGAGCAATCGAGCAATCGAGCGTCGTGGACGCGCTCGAGGCGAAGGG
>JAAESX010000230.1 GCA_024228935.1 Pseudomonadota bacterium | reverse complement strand
TCGTCCTGACGGACCCGCCGCCCGCGCAGCGCGCCACGCCGGAGATGGAGGTCAGCATCGACAGCGCTCCCAACGGCATCCTGCACGTGAAGGCGCTCGAGGAGCGTCAGGCGCGGACCGGCTTGGTCAGCTCTTGACCTCGAAGTCCGCGTCGACGGGCTCGTCATCCTCGGCACCAGCGGAGGCCTCGGGGCCACCGGCTGCGTCAGGACCCGGCTGCCCGCCGGCCTCTTGCTGAGCCTGGGCGTAGAGGATCTCGCCCAGCTTCTGGGCCTTCTTGGCGAACTCGTCCCGCGCGCTCTCCAGCGCGCCCTTGTCCTCGGACGTGCGCTTGGTCTCGAGCTCCTCGAGGGCGGTCTCGATCTCCTTGACGTCGTCCTCGGAGAGCTTGTCCTTGTTGTCCTCGAGCTGCTTGCGGGTGCTGTGCACCAGCTGCTCAAGCTCGTTCTGCAGGTCGACGACCTCGCGGCGCGCCTTGTCCTGTTCGGCGTTGGCCTCGGCGTCGCGCTTCATCTTCTCGACCTCTTCCTCGGACAGACCCGAGGAGGACTCGATCTTGATGGACTGCTCCTTGCCGGTGCCCTTGTCGAGCGCCTTCACGTGCAGGATGCCGTTGGCGTCGATGTCGAAGCTGACCTCGATCTGCGGCGTGCCGCGCTGCGCGGGCGGCAGGTCCGTCAGGACGAAGTTCCCGAGCAGGCGGTTGTCCTTGGTGAACTCACGCTCCCCCTGGAAGACCTTGATGTCCACCGACGGCTGGTTGTCGGCGGCGGTCGAGAAGACCTGGCTCTTCGACGTGGGGATGGTGGTGTTCCGCTCCACGAGGACGGTCATCACCTGGCCCATGGTCTCGATGCCGAGGCTCAGCGGCGTGACGTCCAGCAGCTGGACGCCGGAGACGTCGCCGCCGAGGACCCCGCCCTGGATCGCCGCGCCCAGCGCCACGACCTCGTCGGGGTTCACGCCCTTGTTGGGCTCACGCTGGAAGAACTCCTTGACCTTCTCCACGACCATCGGGATCCGCGTCGAGCCGCCAACCAGCAGCACGTCGTCGATGTCCGACGGCTTGAGACCAGCGTCCTCGAGGGCCTTGCGGCACGGCTCGATGCTGCGCTGGACGAGGTCGATGGTGAGCGACTCGAAGGTGGCGCGGGTGAGGGTCTGCTGCAGGTGCTTGGGCCCCGACGCGTCGGCCGTGATGAACGGCAGGTTGATGTCGGTGCTCGTGCCGCTGGAGAGCTCGATCTTGGCCTTCTCGCAGGCCTCCTTCAGGCGCTGGAGGGCCATCGGGTCCTGGCGGACGTCGATGCCCTGGGCCTTCTGGAACTCCTCGGCGACGTACGAGATCAGGGTCTCGTCGAAGTCGTCGCCGCCCAGGTGCGTGTCACCGTTGGTGGCGAGCACCTCGAAGACACCGTCACCGATGTCGAGCACGGAGATGTCGAAGGTGCCGCCGCCGAGGTCGTAGACCGCGACCTTGCCTTCCTTGTCCTTGTCCGTGCCGTAGGCGAGGGTGGCCGCCGTCGGCTCGTTGATGATCCGCTCGACCGTCAGGCCGGCGATCGCGCCGGCATCCTTGGTGGCCTGGCGCTGGGCGTCGTTGAAGTACGCGGGCACGGTGATCACCGCGCGGTCCACGGTCTCCCCGAGGTAGCGCTCCGCGGCCTCCTTGAGGCTCTGCAGGAGCATCGCGCTGATCTCCGGGGCGGAGTACTGCTTCTCGCCCACGTCGACCTTCACCAGCTCGTCGGGGCCGCCGACCAGCTTGTAGGCCACCTGCTTCTCCTCGTCGCCGACCTCGTGGTGGCGGCGACCCATGAAGCGCTTGATGGACGCGATGGTGTTGGTGGGGTTGGTGACGGCCTGGCGCTTGGCCGGGGCGCCCACGAGGCGCGTTCCGTCGTTCTGGAAG
>JAAESX010000229.1 GCA_024228935.1 Pseudomonadota bacterium | reverse complement strand
GTTCGAATCCCCTTGGGAGTACTTCTCGGATATCGTTGGTCCTAAGCTCCCATCGTCTAGAGGCCTAGGACACCGCCCTCTCACGGCGGTAACAGGGGTTCGAATCCCCTTGGGAGTACTCAGAACGCCGCCCTTCACGGGGCGGCGTTTCTACTCTGGCAGGAGGTCACCGCCCCGGCGGTAACAGGGGTTCGAATCCCCTTGGGAGTACTCAGAACGCCGCTTCTTCGGAAGCGGCGTTTCTACTCTGGGCGTCCATCGCAGGTCAGATTTCGGCGACGCCCCCAGCCCGCCCATTTCTCCTCTTCGACCAATGCTGTCGGATGGTTCGCGCCCACGGAACACTCCTGGCCCCCGAAAAGCACCGGTGCGACCCTTCTGCCGTTGATACGGTCCGCGCGAACCCACCCATCCGGAAGGCTCATGACTCGCCTGCCCATTCTGTTGCTCGCCCTCGGCGCGCTCGTCGCCTGCAACACCGACACCGACGACGACGGCACCCCCGACGCGCTCGACTGCTCGGACGAGAACGCCGACATCCACGCCGACGCCGAAGAGATCTGCGACGGCATCGACAACAACTGCGACGGCGTCGTGGACGAGGGCGTGACCACGACCTTCTACGCGGACGCGGACGGCGACGGCTACGGCGGCACGGTCACCATCGAGGCGTGCGAGGCCCCCGCTGGCTTCCTCGAAGACAGCACCGACTGCAACGACCTGGACGCGAGCGCCAACCCGGCGGGCGTCGAGGTCTGTGACGACGTGGACAACGACTGCGACGGCGCGGTCGACGCGGACGACGACGACGTCGATGCCTCCACAGGCGGCACCTACTACGTCGACGGCGACGGCGACGGCTACGGCGACCCCCAGCAGACCGTCGAGGCCTGCGGCACCCCCGATGGCCACGCCGACAACGGCGACGACTGCAACGACACGGACGCGGACGTCAGCCCCGAGACGATCTGGTACTCCGACGTCGACGGCGACGGCTACGGCGCCGAGACGTTCACCGAAGCGAGCTGCGAGCAGCCCAGCGGCTACACGGCCGACGCGACGGACTGCGACGACCTGGACGCAGCCATCAACCCGGCCGCCGACGAAGTCTGCGACCTGGCGGACAACGACTGCGACGGCCTGACCGACGACGACGACGACAGCGTCGATGTCTCCGGCTACGTCACGTACTACGCCGACGGCGACGCCGATGGCTACGGCCTCGACGACACGACGGTCATCCAGTGCAACGCGCCCAGCGGCTACGCCGACCTGGCCGGCGACTGCGACGACTCCCTCGAGGACGTGAACCCGGGAGAGGTCGAGGTCTGCGCCGACGGACTCGACAACGACTGCAGCGGTGATGCACCCGAGTGTGGCATCGCCGCCGGCTCCTACACGTCGACCGACGCCGACTACACCCTCACGGGTGACAACAGCTCCGACTACATGGGCCGCAGCGTCGCCACCGCCGACCTCGACGGGGACGGCACCGACGAGCTCATCGGAGGCGCCTACGGCAACGACGACAACGGCAGCGGGGCGGGCCAGGTCGCGGTCTGGTACGGCGTCACGAGCTCGGGCTCGGCGGCGGACACGGCGGACGCCCTCATCAGCGGGGAGTCCTCCTCGTCGTCCCTGGGCTACGCGGTCGCGAACGCCGGAGACATCGATGGTGACGGCACCGACGACCTGCTGCTCGGGGCCTACGCCAAGGGCAGCTACGCTGGCTCGGCGTACCTCGTCTACGGCTCCGCCAGCGCCCTGACCGACGCCTCGGTCGGCGACGTCGGCGTGGAGTACTTTGGCGCCGGCACCTCGGACTACCTCGGCTACGGCGTCGCGGGCCTGGGCGACATCAACGACGACGGCTTCGCCGACTTCGCCCTCGGCGCCTACGGCGACGACGACAATGGCAGCTACAGCGGCAGCGTCTGGATCCATTACGGCTCGGCCAGCGCGCTGAGCGGTGGGGGTACCGGCTCGGCCGACGCGCAGCTCTACGGCGGCGGAAGCTCCGGCTACGTCGGGTTCTACACCAGCTTCGACGGCGTCGGCGACATCGACGGCGACGGCATCGACGACGCGGCGTTCGGCTCGTACTACAACGCGAACAGCTACTACGGCGGCGTCTACCTGTACTACGGGTCCACGTCGGCGATGAGCGGGTCGGCGGCGGTGGCGACCAACGCCGACGCGTCGTTCTCGGGCTCCGGGATCTACGACTACTTCGGCCGCACCGTCACGGGCGGTGACCTGACCGGCGACGGCTACAGCGACCTGATCGCTTGGGAGTACTACGGCGGCAGCGACACCGGGGCCGTCTTCGTCTTCGAGGGCTCGACCAGCGTGTCGGGTAGCTACAGCGCGTCGTCAGACGCCACGTACACCTGGACGGGCGGCGCCTCGTACGACTACTTCGGCCGCTCGCTGGCTGTCGCAGACATCAACGGCGACGGCGACGACGACCTGATCGTCGGAGCCGGCGGCGAGGACACTGGCGGCTCGACCGCGGGTGCCACGTACATCATCTACGGTCCGATGACGACCGGCGGCGATCACAGCACCACGGACGTGCAGATCTACGGCGACAACACGTCCGAGTACCTGGGGTACTACGGCGTGGCCGGCGGTGACCTGGACGGCGACGGCGCCGACGACGTCATCGGCGGAGCGTACGGCGCGACCAGCAGCACCGGCGAGCTGCTCGTCTTCATGGGCGGCGGTCAGTAGCCCGACGCCACGAGAGAAAAGGGCCTCCCGAGCTTTGCTCGGGGGGCCTTTCTGCTTTCAGCGCCGGCGTCGGAGAAGCAAGGCGCCGAGCCCCAGCGCCAGCCAGCCCGGCGAGGCACCCGTCGACGTGCACCCACCACAGCTCCGCGGCAGGTCCTCGCAGAACGTGTCGCCCTCGATCCAGCTCCCATCCACATCGCGCTGGAACAGCGTGGCGCAGAACGGGTCCGCCACCGGCGCGAACTCGCTGCCCCGGAGCGTGGCTCGGCCGACCTCGTTCACGCCGGTCGCCACGACGTCGCCGCGGTTGTCCCGTGCCTCGAGGAACGTCGGGCCGTGTGCGCTCGTCTCCGCGGTCACCTGGATCCAGGGGACCGACTCCTGCCACTCGAGCTCGTCGAGGACCGGACCAGCGGACAACAGCGTCGCGCTCCCGCTCCCCGTCTCCCAGGCGACGACCGTGTCCTGGCCGTCGGGGCCACGCAGCGTGAGCTGGTAGCTGGCGTCGGCGACGAGCTCGACCGGCACGCTGGCCCAGGTGAACTCCCCATCGGCGCCTCCATCCAGTGCGGAGTCCACCAGCTCGGAGGCCCCATCGACGTCGACCGAGGCCGTGTGCGTCACCGAGGAGCCCTCGCAGTCCGAGAAGAAGGCCGTCGGGACCAGGTCCAGCGGCACATCGGTCGCTCCGAGGTCCGGCGCGACCGTGATCAGGCGGTCCCCGTCGCAGCCGACGCCGGTGTCTGCCGCGAAGCCTGCGGCTGAGTCAGGGGCGCCCGTGTCCGCGAGTGCCGTCGTGGCGAGTGCCGTCGTGACGAGCAGGAACATCAGTCCTCCAAGGCATCCGCCACCAGGGCCGCGAGCTGCGCGTTCCCCTCGGCGGTCAAGTGGATCGGGTCGTTGGGGAAGAACGAGCTGGCGGGCAGCGACGGTGCCAGCAGACGCACGTCCGTGAGCGAGCGGAGCACAGCCAGGTGGGCCTCGGCCGGCTCCTGCATCGGAAACGCCAGCAGGACGGGCTCAGCGCCCGAGGAGCGCACCCACTGCACGAGGATCTCCAGGTTCTGGCGGTACTCGTCCGCCGGTACGCGTGGGACGGTCCCAGGCGGGGGCTCTCCCGCCGGTCGAGCGCGAGCCATCAAGGCCATCAGCCGAAGCGGAGGGTCCCCGGCGCCGACGCTCGGACGAGCCGAGTCGGCCATCACAGCGAGCTGCGCGTCTCGGACGAGGAAGCCGAGGACGACGATCTCGGGCTCTGTGGCGAGCGCCGCATCGAGCTTCGCGAGCCCCTGGAACGTCGAGTACCCGGGCACGCCGCCGTTGGTCACGTCGGCGCCCAGGAGCGCCTCCAGCTGCTCGGGCCAGGCCTCGTCCTCGGCCACCCCCCAGCCGAACGTCGTCGAGTCGCCCAGGCAGAGGATCGACCCGGTGGTCGGCTCGTCCCCACGCCAGCCGAGCGAGTTCGTGCGCACCGAGAAGCTCGTGGACTCCTCGACGAACGCGACGTCGCGGTCCAGGCCCGGCCGGAGCGACCAGACAGGCGCCGACTGGTCGATGTAGATGCCGGCGTCCGGGATGCCGGCCAAACGCAGGCCCCCCTCGAGGCCTCCGAAGATCAGGCCGACCAGCGCGGCGCTGAACCCCAGCTTCTTGGCGACCTGGCTCAGAACCGGATCCGCGTGTCGAAGATCAGGCTGTGCTCGATGGCGAGATCGACGTTGTCGGGGACGAGCACCTCGTACCCCAGGCCGGTCTCGAAGCGGCCCGGATGGTCGTGGCCCCAGGACTCGGTCACACCGGCACGGAAACGGATGTGCTCGTCGACGTCCGTGCCGGTGTCGGGATCGAACCAGGTGAAGTTCAGGGCGGGCGTGACGCGGTTCAGCGCTGGCCCGTCCAGCAGGATGTCGCGACCGATGCCCGCGAACACTCCGAGATCATCCGGCCCGTAGCCCTGGCGACCGAACACCTCGAGCAGGGCGTGGTTGGTGCCCGCCGTGCCCTCGACGAGGCCGTCCCAGAGGACCTTGGTCTCCCCACCCAGGCCCGGTCCCGCGAGGACGGACACCGACGCGGTGAGCGCCGGCATGGGCGCCAGCGTCAGGCGACCGGACCAGTCCTTGGCGATCTGCGTCTCGGGGATGCCCGAGTTCATGACGCCCAGGTCCACGGACATCTTGTCGCCCAGGTCCCGCTGCCAGAAGACACCGACGCTGCGGTAGGGGAGCAGGCCCTCGGTGCGAACCGGATCGATGCGGAAGCCCCAGCCGGGCACCTGGTAGTGGCCGCCCGGCGTGAAGGTGTCGACGCTGCCGAAGGGCGTGAGCTGCTGGCCGATGGTGATGCGTCCGCCGCGCTCGGTCTCGTAGCGAGCCCAGACGTCCAGCGGTCGGATCGCGAAGCCGCCTGCGCCATCGGGCAGGACGTCCAGGCTGAGGAAGCCCGTGGCCCGCTCGCCGAGCTGGCCCTGAACGTTCGGCCGAACGCGGGACAGCTGGAACTCCAGCGTCGGATCCTCGACCACGTCGGGGTGCATGTTGTCGAGACGCCCGGCGACGAGCTGGACGAACACGTCCCCGCCCGCAGTCACCGAGCCGCTCTCGACGATCCGCTCGACGACCCGGACCTCCTCGACGACCTCGATGGTCTCGGCGACCTCGGGCGTGGGGTCGGGCTTGACCTCGACGTCTTCGGTGACCACGTTGCCGCCACCTTCCGGGGCGACGGCCGACGTGTCATCCACGCGGGCCTCCATCTGCGTCAGCCGCAGCTGGGCCTCGGCCAGACGGATTCGCGCCTCGGTCACGAGGATCTCCTCCTCGAGCTGTTCGAGCTCAGAGGGAGGAGCCGGCGGCGTACTCGTCTCTTCATCCTGTGCGTAGACCGCACCCAGCAACAGCACCCAGCTCATGTCACCTCCGACTTCTTCTTCCCAGCTCGTAGCCGATTACGTGGCGGCGATGGATTATCGCGGACTCACGCTCGACCCCTTCCAAGAGCAGGCCATCACCTGGCTGCGGGACGGACGCTCTGTCCTCGTCTGCGCACCGACCGGCACCGGCAAGACCCTGGTCGCCGATGCGGTCGTCGATCTGGCCCTCGAGGAGGGGCGCCAGGTCATCTACACGGCCCCCGTCAAGGCCCTGAGCAACCAGAAGTTCCGCGACTACTGCCGCCTTCACGGCGAGCAGAACGTGGGGCTGGTGACCGGCGATCTCGTCATTCGGCGGGACGCACCGTGCCTCGTGATGACCACCGAGATCCTGCGCAACATGCTGCTGGTCCACGAGGACCTGTCCGATCTGAAGGCGGTCGTCCTCGACGAGATCCACTTCCTGGACGATCGCGAGCGCGGGACGGTCTGGGAGGAGGTCCTGATCTACCTCTCGCCCGACGTCCAGGTCGTCGGACTGTCCGCCACGCTCTCGAACGTCGAGGAGTTCGCCGAGTGGCTCTCCACTGTCCGCGGCAAGCGGGTCGAGGTCGTCGAGGAGCACACACGCGCCGTCCCGCTCAGCATCAAGCTCGCCAACTGGGACTGCGGCGTCGTCGACCCCGACCAGTTCCCGGCCTGGCACAAGCGCTGGAAGAAGAAGGAGCAGGGCAACCGCCCCGCGCGTGGCCAGAAGCGCCAGCGCAGCCGCGGCCGCGCCCCAGTCCGGCAGCGCCATCGCTACACGTCGCATGTCGAGCTGTACCGGATGCTCCGCGAACAGCACATGCCGTACCTGTACTTCGTGCCCTCACGGAAGCTGGCCGAGCTGGCCGCCCGACGGCTGGGCGAGAACGTGCGCGGCAGCCTGGTCCCCCAGGCCGACCAGGAGCGGCTCGACAAGCACCTGTCTGACGCCTTCGACCGGCTGGGCTACGCGGTGCTGGACCCCGACCTCGTCTCGCTGTACCGCCGCGGCATCGGCTTCCACCACGCCGGGCTGCACGTCCAGCTCAAGGCGCTGGTCGAGGACCTGTACGAGCGCAAGCTGCTGCAGGTCCTCTACACCACGACGACCTTCGCGCTCGGCATCAACATGCCCGCCCGCACGGTCGTCATGGACGGCCTCGTCGAGTTCAACGGCCACTCGATGATGCCGCTCTCGATCCGCCAGTTCATGCAGAAGGCGGGACGCGCCGGACGCCGGGGCATGGACGACCACGGCACGGTCATCGTGCGGATGGACTACCCCGACTGGCCCAAGCTCGAAGCCGAGATGCGCCGGTACCTGCACGGGCAGAGCGAGCCGGTCCGGTCCACCTTCAACCTGTCGCTCAACTCGGTGGTGAACCTGCTCCAGCAGCGTGGACGCGACCACTGCCGAGCCATCGTCGAGAAGTCGTTCCTGGCGTTCCGTCAGGGCAAGGACACCCGGCACCTGGTCCAGCAGAGCCAGGGCCTGCAGGGCCAGCTCAGCTCGATGGGCGTCGAGCCCGGCGCCTGGCCCAAGTCCCCCAAGCTCCAGCGGAAGGTCAAGGACCTCAAGAAGCTGAAGAAGCGCATCAAGCTGGGCGGCGTGAAGGTCTGGCGGGACTTCGAGCGGCGCCGGCAGTTCCTGGTCGACCTGGGCTACCTGGGCGAGGACGACAGCCTCAAGGCCGGCGGCAAGGTGCTGCAGCACATCCAGATCCAGGAGGTGTTCACCACCGAGATCGTGCTGGCCGGTGTGCTCGAGGGCCAGCCGCCCGCGACGCTCTTCGGGCTCCTGTGCGCGATGACCGGAAGGCTGCCCAAGGGCGTCCACCTCTACACCCACCGCCTGCCCCCTCGCCTTCGTGGCCTGGCCGTCGCCTGCGACGAGATCCGCCAGTCCGAGCCCGTGGGCAAGAGCGAGGCGCTGCTCGGGCTCGAGGTCAACTGGTGCCCGCCGCTCATGGCGTTCGGCGAGGCCTGGTACAACGGCGACACGCTGGAGCAGATCTACGAGCTCTACTCGAGCGAGACGGACATCTCCGGCGGCCTCATCAGCGGGTTCCGCCGCGCCAAGGACCTGGCCGGCCAGCTGCGCGAGGCCCACGGCGAGCACGAACAGATGGCGACGATGTTCCGGAAGATGGTCAAGACGGTGAGCCGCGACGAGGTCGAGGTCGTCGCTTAGCTTCTGGCCTCGGCTCTGGGCTCAGCGCGGGAAGCGCACCCAGAACGTCGCGCCATGACCCGGGTTGCTCCGGACGCCGACCCGGGCGTCCGTCCGCGCGCATAGGTGCTTCACGAGCGCCAGCCCCAGGCCGGTGCCGCCGAACTCCCGGCCGCGGCCCTTGTCCACGCGGAAGAACCGCTCGAACACCCGCTCGTGGTGAGCCGGGTCGATGCCCGGTCCACGGTCCCGGACCTCGAGCACGACCTCGTCCTCCTCGGCCCGCAGGTCGACCCCGACCGAGGCGCCGTCCGGCGAGAACTTCACCGCGTTGGCGAGCAGGTTTCCGACGATGCGACGGAACGCCTCGGGCTGGACTCGGGCGACGGTGTCCTGGTCGTAGACGTCGACGGTGACCTCGCGCAGCCGACCGACCTCGAGCACCTCGTCGACCAGCGGCGCGACAAGCGGATGGAGGGGCTGACTGACGAGCTCGAGCGGCGCGTCCTCGGCCTCGAGCCGGGCGAGCTCCAGGAGCTCCTCGAAGATGGCGGTCAGCCGCACCGCGTTCCGGTGGATCGCCCGCGCCATCATCAGCGTGTCAACGTCGACGTCGTCCGCATACTCGAGCAGCGTCTCGGCGTACCCGGAGATCGAGGTGACAGGCGTGCGCAGCTCGTGGCTAACGTTGGCCACGAAGTCCGAGCGGGCCCGAGCCGCGCGTCGGAGGGGGCTGACGTCGACGACCACCGCGACCACCGCGCTCTCGCCCACCGGGCCACAGCGGATGAGCAGATCGAAGCGGCCCGAGCGTGTCTCCTGGACCATCGGACGCCGCGAGACCATCACCTCGCGCACGACCTCGACCAGCACCGGCGCTGGCAGCGCCTGGTCCAGCCGGCGACCCACCGGGTCCGGGACGACTGGCACCAGCTCGCGGATGCCCGGGTTCGCGGCGATGACGCGGAGTCCTCGTCCGATCAGGACGACGCCACCCGGCGCGTGCTCGAACAGGGCCGACCTCAGGTCCTCGGCCCGCCGCGCCGTCTTGCGGGCCCGCGCGAACTGCTCGACCAGGGTCTGGACCGCGCGGTCCAGCTCGGCCAGCTCGGCGATGTCGAGCTCGGTGCGGCCCACAGCCTTCCGGCTGACGCGGACCAGGCGCTCGATCACTTCCGTGTCGCGCCGCCGCACGGCACCGGCGATTCGCATCGACGCGAGCGCGCCGAGCGCCACGACCAGCAGGGCCGGCAAGGGCCCGACGTACGTGGCGATGGCCACGCCGAGGAGGCCGGTCAGGAGCGCCAGGCCACCGACCCACAGCCCCGCCCGGGTCACCGGACGAAGCGGTAGCCGACGCCCCGGACGGTCTCGACCATGTCGGCCGCGCTGCCCAGCTTCTCGCGGAGCCGCTTGATGTGCGTGTCCACGGTCCGCGTGTTCAGGTCCGGCGGCATCTCCCAGACATCCTGCAGCAGGCGGCCGCGGCTCTGGACCCGACCAGCGCGCGTCACCAGCGTGTGCAGCAGCCGGAACTCCGTCGCCGTGAGCTGGAGCTCTTCCCCGTCGACCCAGACGCGATGGGCGCCCATGTCGATGCGGATGGGGCCCGCCTCGAGCGGCTCGTCGGCCGCAGGCTCGGCGGCCTGGGGAGCCCGCCGCAGGATGGCCTGGACGCGCAGCACCAGCTCGCGCACCGAGAACGGCTTGGTGACGTAGTCGTCGGCGCCGACCTCGAACCCGACGACCCGGTCGATCTCACCGGTCCTGGCGGTCAGCATCAGCACCGGGATCTGCGACGTGCGCGTCTGGCCGCGCAGGCGGCGGCACACCTCGCTGCCCGACAGGTCGGGGAGCATGAGGTCCAGCACGATGAGCCGCGGCATGTGCTCGCGCGCGGCCTCGAGCGCGTCCAGCCCGCGGTCGCAGGTGATGACCTCGTACCCGGCTCGCCGGAGATTCAGGGCCACCAGGTCACGGATGTCGGCCTCGTCGTCGACGACGAGGATGGGCTCCTTACCGGTCTCCATGACAAGTCCTCCAGAAGCCCGGGATAACGCCGGGCGATCAGCCGGGCGAGCCCGTGATCTTCACGGTCAGCGCCATCTTGTCCTTGTTCTTGAGCGCACCGAACATCGCCGTGAACGGCTCGACCCCGTAGTCGCTGCCCTTGATCTTGAAGCTGCCGCGCGCCTGGAACGCGCTGTCGTCCGCCGTCACGGTCAGGGGGACGGTGATGGACTTCGTGACGCCGTGCAGCGTGAAGTCGCCGGTGACGGACACGACCTTGCCGCTCAGGACGCAGGACGTCGCCTCGAACGAGATCGTCTTGAACGAGGCGGCGTCGAGCTGATCCGAGGCCAGCATGTTCTTCCTCACGTCGTCCCGCTGGCCGTCCTCGAGCACGCCCTCGAGCCCGACCGCCGCCCGCATCTTCGGCGCGTCCACGACCAGCTTCTGCACCGGGACCGAGATGGACAGCGCGCACTGGCTGGGGTCGTCGACGTTCCAGCGCGCCGTGCCGGTCCAGCCCGAGGCCGTGACGACGTGGTCGTGGGACAGGTCCGCGCCCACCGTGTCGGGGTCCTTGAAGACCTGGACGTAGAGCGACGAGCCCGACGGGCCCAGGGCGTAGCTGACGGTCTTCGCCGGCTCGGGCTCCTCGACCGGAGCGTCGACCTCGTCCGTGACGACCTCGTCCACAGGGACCTCCTCGGGGGGAGCCTCCTCGACAGGGGCCTCCTCGACAGGGGCCTCCTCGACTGGTTCCGCGGGCGCCTCCTCGACCGGCGCGTCGACGACAGCCTCCTCCCCGGGGGCCTCCTCGATGGGCTCGTCGACGGCAGGAGCTTCCTCAGATCCAGGCTCCGCGACAGCCTCAGCGACAGCCTCGGCCTCGGCGACCGGGGCGGTTTCGGAGGGAGCCTCGATGGCTGGGGCAGGGTCGGACGAACAAGCGAAGAAGAGCAGGAGCATGGCGACAAGTTATCGTCCGGGGCTGTGTCCGAGACCCGCTGGGGAAGCGTCGAGATTTGGCTGGAGCCGGAAGGGTTCGGCCACCGGCAGCCGATCAACGGGCCTCACCGCAAGTACTTCTCCGTGGTTCGACAGGCGTTCCTCCCTGTCCCGGAAGAGGTCGTCGTTCGCGTCCTCGAGGAGCTGGAGCTCAGCTACAGCGAGCTCATGTGGGGCGAGCACGTCGAAGGCCGGCTGAACTCCGCGGGCTACGTGGTGGGCTACCGCGTCGCCAAGGAGCGGCCATCCTGCGACGTCTGCCGTGACCCGCTCCCCGCGCTGAGCCTCGAGACCCGCGGGAAGATGTATTGCAGCAGCTGCGGCGCTCCACACCCGATCGGACCGGCGCCCTACTGGCTCACGAGCGAGCTGCCGTCCATCCAGCAGGTCTACGGCGGCGCAGTCGAGGGCGAGGACCCCCCACCCGCCGCCACGGATCCGGCGTTCGGTCGACCCGCCCTCCCCATCCGGCGCTGGTTCGTCCGGATGGAGGGGGACCACGAGATCGAGCTGGAGCTCGAGGACGACGAGTCGACCGAAGAGGAGTTCCTGGCGCGCCTGGGCGTGTCCGAGGACCCGCGCGACCTGCACAAGGCGCTCGAGTACGCCGGCACCGAGATGGCCAAGGACCGCATCCGCGAACAGCTCGGAGCGCTCGGCGAGCGCGTCACCGCCTGGGAGAAGGGCGCGGCTGAGCGAGCGACCCCCTGGTACTGGGGCGCCTGGACGCTGGTCTTCCTGTTCGTCCCGCTCGTCCCCGGCATTTTCGCGGCGGTCTGGCTGACGCCGTTCTCGATCGGCCACCTGGTCGTCGAGGAGAGCCCGCTGTTCGAGGCCCTGCTCGTGGCCCACATCCTGCTCCTGACCCCCGCGCTGTTCGCATGCCAGCAAGCCGTCCAGGTCCGCGCCGGCATCCGGTTCAACGAGGGCTTCTCCCACGTCGGCTTCTACGCGGTCATCGCCCTGGTTCCGGCGTTCGGGCTGATGACGGCAGGCATCCAGGCCATGCGACTGATCGACGGGACGCTCGAGAAGCCGGACGTGACCGACGGCGAAGGCAACCTGCTGCGCCCCATCCCCATCGACCAGGACATCTCCATCGGTCGCTTCGGCTGGCCGGCCGCGATCCTGCTCCTGCTCGCCACGGTCAGCGCCCAGCTGACCTGGCTGAGCTACCTCGGGCCCTACATCTTCTGAGCGCGCTTCTGGAACACCACCGAGTGGTTGTTCGCCGGCATCGCGACCGTGTCGACGTATCCGAGTCCAGCCGCTCCCGCGAGCTCGACGATGCGTTCCAGGTCCCGCACACCCCACTCCGGGTCGCGTGAGCGCAGGCTCTGGTCGAACCGGGCGTTGCTCGGGACCAGCTCACCCCCGATGCGGTAGGGCCCGTACAGGAAGAGCACGCCGCCGTCTTCGAGGGTCCGTCCCGCTCCGGACAGCAGCGCTTCGGTGCAGCGCCACGGGCTGATGTGGATCATGTTGATGCACATCAGCACGTCGGCCCGCTGGATGGGCCACGGCTCCAGCACGTCGAGCGCCAGCGGGGCACGGACGTTGGTCAGCCCCTCGTGCTCCTGCCAGGCCGCGATGCTGCGACGCGCCGGCTCCTCGATGTCGGTCGGCTGGAAGACAAGGTCGGGCAGGTTCCGGGCGAAGTGGACGTGGTGCTGTCCGCTGCCGCTCGCGACCTCGAGGACGAGGCCCCGGTCGGGGAGATGGGCACGCAGCACGTCCAGGATCGCGTCCCGGTTGCGCCCGGTCGCCGGGTAGTCGAGTCGGTGGTCCATGGGGCCCTGTTAGCCTCTTCGCATGACTCTCTACGTGCTCGTGGCGCCCACTGCCTGCAAGAACAGGCCGCCCCTGCACCGTCTCCAGTAGCGGGTGGTCTGGCTCCTCCTCGCCTGCTCGACCGCGCGCACTCCGGAGCAGGACCGCGCCGAGCACCAGGCCGCCCTGGCCCTGCTGCCCGACCGAGCCAGCGAGGCCGTCCCGATCTGCGAGGCGCTGGTCGACGACGAGCTGCGCGCCGACTGCGCCTGGGCGGTGGTCAAGGTGCTCGCCGCTACGGACCCCGACGCGAGCGCTCGGCTCTGCACATCGCTCCGGGACACACCCACGGGCCACGAGTGCTGGTTCCTGCTCGGGGAGACCGCCCAGCAGCCCAGCGCGTGCGCGAACGCCGGCGAGCTGGCCGACGACTGCCGGATGCACATCCTCAGTCGCCGCCTGTGGGAGCACTTCGACGAGGCCGTCGCCCCCGGCGAGCGCGAAGACGACGTGCTTCTCCACATCGTCGGCGCCGGTTTCGCCCCCGACGACGACCGACCGTGGTCGGCCTGGTACCGCCAGCTCTTCACCCGCGGGTCCGTGCACCCCGCTCTCTGTGCGGCCGTCGAGAACACGACCCGACGAGGCATCTGCGAGCGCACCGCGCTGCCGGTCTTCCACGACCGGTTGAACCGCGGACGCGACCTGGACGAGCCGCTCTGCACCGAAGACCCGGCGTGGGCGGTCCTCGACGAGGCGCTCACCGCCGTGCTCGTCGAGCGACGCACGGACGACCTGTGCGACCCGACGAAGAAGCAGGCGCCGCCTCCATGATCTGGCTCCTCGCCTGCACGGTCGAGCCCGACGCTGTCCTCTACGACCGGGCCAGCGAGCCGGCGACGCCGTTCAAACACGCCATCGAGAGCTGCCTCGCGCTGCAGAGCGGCGCCGAGTCCTGCGTCAGCGAGGTGGTGGCCAACCGGCCGGACGCCGACCCCACCGTGTGCCAGGAGCTCCCGTCCGAGTGGCGGGCCGAGTGCCACTTCCGCATCGCCGAGCGGCTGGGCGTCGCCGGGGACCGCTGGGAAGCCCTGGTCGAGTGCGGCCTGTCCGGTCGCTACTACGACGAGTGCCTCTACCACCTGTGGAGTCGCGAGCTCCAGGCGGCGTCCGAGCCGTCTGCGGACGCACCGTCGCGCGCGCTGGATCACGTCGACGCCGCCCGGCCGATCGTGGCCTACTGGGCAGGCACCCGGAACACCCAGCAAGAGGCTCGCGAGCTCATCTGGGACGACTTCTGGTACTTCGCCCACGCGCGGAACCGTCCAGCGGACTTCCTGGCCTGCGAGGAGCTCGAGGCGCTCGACCGGACCCGCTGCGAGCGCGGCACCGAACGGTTCGCGCAGAGGCTCGTCGCCGAGACGCTCATCCGGCCGTCGACCGAGGCCTCGGTCCGGTCCCGAGCCTGCCGCTCCCAGGTCGTCCCCGCCTGGATCACCGACGGCGCCTGGCTCGAGCACGAACGGATGGAGCAGGCCGCTCGGAACGGCCTCGAGGATGCGTGCCAGGATCCCCCCCATCGACCCTGGAACCCCGTGTTCGTGTCGACGGAGGCGCCGTGATCCTGCTGCTGCTCGGATGCTCGGGCCAGCCCGAGGACGCCCTCACCTGGCAGGAGGAGTACGAGCTCCTCGTCCTGAACGCCGACGCGAACATCATCGACCTGCGGTTCTCGGTCTCGAACACAGGCACGCTGAAGGGGATGGGCCACGCTCGCGGCGAGATCGCCCGCAAGAAGGAGTCCTCGATCCGGCTGGGCTTCGACGCCTGGCCCGACGAGATGGAGCACGACGAGGGCGTGCTCCGCATCGGGCCCGACTACCTCGAGAAGCACGGCGACGACTGGCAGGTGCTGTTCCGAGAGGGCGACGAGCTCGAGGGCTACCGGGACCTTCGGATGTCGCTCGAGAGCAGCGACGTGAAGGTCGCGCCCATCGAGCTCGACGGCTGGACGATCGACCCGATCGAGGTCAGCGGTGTGGCGTCGGGGGTGCTCGCCGCATCGGGACGCCAGCGAATCCTGCGAGGGCCCGCCGTCCTGACGCATCGCTCGGGCGACGCGCCGCCGGCCATGTCCGGAGAAGGCCGAGTCAGCATCCACGTGGTGGACGACGGCGTGAGCATCGCGGCGGAACGGCTCGGCGACCGCACGTTCGGCTGGGTGCTCCTGGACGGGGAGCTCCACGACGGGCTCGAGCCGAAGCTGGCGCAGGACAAGCGGAAGTGGACGCTGGACTACCGCCCCGCGCTGGATCTGGTGGTCACCGTGGCCGAGCGCAAGCCCGAGTCCGAGACCGACCCGTGGGAGCACCTGTCCGGTGTGGAGCGCAAGCTGGCCGGCGCCGGGATGGGCGAGCCGAGCCGTCGCGTCTCCGTCGCCCTGGCGAGCTGGGAGACGGCGGGGGCCCCGAGGAGTGCGCTCGCGCTGGTCGTCGAGGTACAGGTGGAGTGATGCGCATCCTCTTCGTCGACGACGAGCCCCAGAACGTCTCGAGTGTCTCCCGCATCGTGCAGGACGCCCTGGACGCCGACGTGGTCATCGTGACCCAGCTCGACGAGGCCGTCGACGCGCTGCACGAAGGGAGCTGGCAGCTGCTGGTGACCGACGTGTTCATCCCGCTCGGTAAGAAGGCGCGCAAGCTCCTGGGTCCGCGCTCCCGGCTGGCCGAGGGCCAGGACCACCTGGGCGGGCTCCTGCTGCTGGACGAGGTCGACCGGATGGCCACGCCGCCCAAGGTCCTGGTGCACACCGCGTGCACCGAGCACGCCATGGTCGAGGTCCTGCGCGAGCACGGACACACGCGGGTGCCGAAGCCGGCTCCCGTCGATGTGCTGCTGCGCGCGGTGCTGGAGGCGCTGGACCTGCCGACGCCTGGGTGAGGCGGGGCTCGACTCGTCGAGCAATCGAATCCGCGCTCAGTCGGCTCGCTACCTCGAGTCCGCCTCTGGAGCTGCTGTGGCCACGATCTGTCCTACCGCTCGTGCTGTGGGCCGGCCGACTTCGTCGGCTATCGGCCCGCACTCCCGGCGACGGGCGTCTTCGGCGCTTCGCGCCGGCTCGCCCTTCGGGCTCGGACTCGAGCAGTCGACCGTCGCCGACACCGTCCGCGATGGGGGCGAGAGCCTTGGGCGCGGCGCCAGCCGGGGCCAAGGACGTACGGCCGTCGACCAGTCGACGGGGTCCCTCAGCCCCCCAGCGGAATGTCCGCCTGGGCCAGCTTCACGGTCCCGTCCTCGTCGTACCAGACGCTCACGGACTGCACGTCGGTCAGACCCTCGCCGTCGCGGGCGACCACGACGAACAGGTTCCAGCCGACGTCCAGGCGCGCATCCACCGTGAACGGCAGCGTGGTGACGCCCTCGGTGCCGCCCTGGAAGAAGATCTTGCCGCCGTCGTCCTCGCTCGTCCGGTAGACGATGACGTCGCGCAGGCCCTTGTCGTCCTTGACCACGCCGGACAGCACGACCTGGCCGTCCCCGCTCACGAGCCCGGGCTGCCGGGTCACGTCGATGGCCGGCGGCGTGCGCGTGTCCCACGAGCTCTCGGTGGCGACCGGGATGACCAGGTGCTCGCCCTGACCGGACAGCTCATAGAAGCCGCCGCGCCAGATGGCCGAGTAGTCGTACTTGAGCTGGTCGCCGAGCTTGAAGTCGAGCTCCAGCGGTTCGGTGCCCTTGACCTTGAACAGGAAGTCGCCCTCGGCGGTCTCGCCGGGCTCGATCACGCCGAGCTCGAGCACACCGACCTCGAGGTCGAGGGCGCCGGACGACTTGTTCTTGATCTTCGCGAACGCCTCGCTCGTGGCGCCGTCGCCGACGTTGGTCAGCTCCAGGTGCAGGGCGACGGTCTCACCGGCTTCAGCGATGCCATCGCCGTCGCCGTGGACACCCTCGACGCCGCTGTCCCGGATCTCGTAGGTCCAGGAGAACCGCGGCAGGGGCTGGCCGACCGTGCGGACCATGTGCGTCGACTGCGCCAGCTCGCGCCTCGAGCCGTCGTACACGGTGATGTCGACCTCGCCGACCTCGTCCCGGTAGCCCTCGATGAGCGCGACGCGGGTGGGCCACGAGCGGGTCTCTCCCGGAGCGAGCTTGCCGACGTAGAACTCGTCGCCGTCCAGGAAGTCCAGCGTCGACTCCGAGACCGCCATCACCTGGTGCACCGGCTCGGTGCCGGTGTTGGTGACGCGGACCCACACCATCTCCTCGTGCTCCTCGCCAGCCGTGAGCACGCCGTCCTCGCCCAGGTCGACCTCGACGGTCAGGCTGGGCGTCGCGGGCTGGTCGCCCGAGCTCCAGTCGAGGCCAGCGTCCGAGAACGCGCCCTCGATCTCCTTGGCCTGACGCTTTCCGTGGGTCGAGACCACCGAGCCGACGCTCGAGAGCACCTCGGCCCGGTTGGCATCCTCGGGGCTGGCCAGGATGAGGTCTCGAGCGAACTGGACCTCCCAGTCGTCGTTCAGGTTCAGCTGGTCGCTGCGCGGCTGGTCCGGGTCCGGCTGGTACAGGAACCGCACCGAGTAGACTGCGGGGTCGCCCGAGTTCTCCATCTGCTCGAGGCTGTGGTCGAGATCGGCCTCGCGGCGAACCCGCTCGCGGGCGTACATCGCCACCAGCGGGCGATCGTCCTCGGCGTCGGGGTCGTCGACCATGATGGTCTGCTCGACGAGGATGTCGGGCGGCACGCCGATGGCCTGGATGCTGTGCTCGCCAGGGGTCAGGTACTTGGCCACCGTGAGCTTGAGCTTGCTGTCGTCGCCCGGGTTCTCGTACAGGTGCTGAACGCTGCCCTTGCCGAACGTGCGCTCGCCGAGGATGACCGCTCGGCCGTTGTTCTTCAGCGCGCCCGCGACGATCTCGCTGGCCGACGCCGAGTTGGCGTTCACCAGGATGATGATCGGGTAGTCGCCTTCGGTGTTCCCGCGGGACGCGCCCTGCGAGTCGACGTTCCGGTTGCCGCGCTCGACCGTGCTGACGATCTGCCCGTTGGACAGGAACATGTCGGAGACGTCGACCGCCTGGTTCAGGTAGCCGCCGGGGTTGCTCCGCAGGTCGAGCACCAGGCCGCGCAGGTTGCCGCCGTTCTCCCGCGCGAACTGGGCCATCAGCGCGGTGAGGTCGTTCGTCACCATGCCGTGGAAGTTGGTGACGCGGACGTACCCGACGCCGCCCTCGAGCAGCTCGCCCTTGACCGGGTTGATCTTGATGCGCGCGCGCTCGATGTCGAACGGCTTGGGCTCGTTCCAGCCGTCTCGCTCGACGTGGACCTGGACCGTGGTGCCGACCTCGCCGCGCAGCTTCGAGACCGCCTCGGTGAGGTCCATGTTGATCGTGGACTGGCCGTCGATGCGCACGATGCGGTCGTCGGCCTTGAGCCCGACCCGGTACGCCGGCGTGTCCTCGAGCGGGTACTCGACGGTGAGCCGGCCCTCGCGCAGCGCGATGGTGATGCCGAGTCCGCCGAACTCACCCGAGTTCTCGACGTCCATCTCCTTGCTGTCTTCCGGCGGCAGGAGGACCGAGTGCGGGTCGAGCGAGCTGAGCACGCCGTTCACGAGCGCGTACTCGATCTCGGGGAACGGGACCTCGTCCGAGGAGAGCTCAGCCTCGAGGACCGCCGCGACGCGACTGAGCTGATCGGTCATCACGCGCGTGGTCTCGATCGGGGGCAGCTCCAGCGTCGTCGTGTACGAGCCGACGGCGATGTGCAGCAGCCGTCCGCCGGGCTCGCGACGGAAGAGGACCTCGCCGACGCGGCGCTCGACCGAGTCCAGCGCCTCGTCGAACATCAGGTCGGGGTCGACCCGGTTCGGGTCCACGTACTTCTCGTCCACGAAGTAGATGGTGCGCTGCAGGAGCTTGAGCTCGCTGAGCTCGTACGGCTCGCCCTGGCCGAGCGCGAAGTCCTGCAGGGTGTCCTGCACGAACTCTGCTGGGACGCTCTGCGAGCCGTCGTCCGCATTGGCCACGAAGTTGTAGGCGGCGAGCGACGCGACGCTCGCGACCCCCAGGACAGCGAAGTGCTTCAACGCAGCGTGCATCCAATCTCCAACGGGGCCCGATCGCTCGGGCTGAGTCTACCTGTTGCGTTCAGACGTCCGTGGAACCGGAATAGTTCAGTGGTGACAACGAATGACACCCGTTGCCGCCCCCGATATGGGCCCCCCACTAGAGGAACCCGTGGCCCTCAAGATCAGCTGCCCCCACTGTGGGGACCCCCACAAGCTCCGCGACCCCTACCCGGACCCCGGAAGCGAGGTCCAGTGCGGGAGCTGTGGAGCGGCCCTGGCCATCACGTACCCGGTGGGTCTCGTCGAGCGGCTGCGGGCCAAGGGCGCGCGCTTCCAAGGCGACCCCAGCACCGCTCCCACGCCCGCTCCGACCCCGCGACCGGAACAGCTCCGCCGCCCGGAACCGGGCCAGATCTTCGAGCCCGTGCCCAACTACGGCGCGGACACCGGCCCGACCCAGGTCCTCGAGGGCCAGCCCCGTCCGCAGGAGACCGGCCCGACCATGCTGATCGGCGCGGACGACGCCGCGGCCCCGAAGATCGGCGCGCCGCCGGCCGCCAGCACCCCGCCGGCCCAGACGCCGAGCCACGACGACGAACGGACCATCCTGGCGCGGGACGTGGTCCGCCAGCACGACCCGACCGCCCCCCTGGACACCGGTCCCATGGACACCGGCCCCTACTCGGGCCCCCTCGACACCGGCTCGCTGGGCAGCGCCGCGCCCATCCCGCCCGTCACCCGTCCGCCCGAGCCGAGCGCTCCGGCGCCCAGGAGCCCCCGCGACATGCCGCCCCCCCCGAAGAAGTGGGGCTGGGGCAAGCGCTTCCTGGTCGGGACGCTTGGCCTGACCGTGCTCGGCCTGGCCACGTTCGCCGGTACCTGGACGTACTTCGCCAGCGGCCTCCCCTCGATCGACGTGCTCGCCGAGTACCAGCCCCCGACCGTCACGGTCGTCTACGGACACAAGGGCGAGCTGCTGGGTGAGATCTACGAGCAGCGCCGCTACGTCGTGCCGCTCGAGGAGATGCCCGAGCACCTGCCGGCCGCGTTCATCGCGTCCGAGGACGCGAACTTCTGGAACCACAAGGGGGTCGACCCGATGGGCATCGCCCGCGCGTTCATCGTGAACGTGCAGGAAGGCGGCATGTCCCAGGGGGCCTCGACCATCACCCAGCAGGTGTCCCGGAACTTCCTGCTGACGAGCGAGAAGAAGCTCAGCCGCAAGATCAAGGAGGCCATCCTCGCCACCCGTGTAGAGAAGGCCTTCGAGAAGGAGCACATCCTCCATCTCTACCTGAACGAGATCTACCTGGGCTCGGGCGCGTACGGGGTCGAGGCCGCGGCGCGCATCTACTTCGACAAGCACGTCCAGGACCTGACGCTCGCCGAGTCCGCCATCCTGGCCGGACTCCCCCAGCGGCCCAGCGACTACAGCCCCCACAAGAACTGGGACAAGGCCAAGGCGCGGCAGACCTACGTGCTCCGGCAGATGCTCGAGAAGGGCTTCATCGATCAGGCGGCCCACGACGCCGCGCTGGCCGAGGAGATCCGGGTCGTCAAGACGGAGAACCCCATCCGCAAGCTGGCGCCGTACTACACGGAGCACGTCCGCCGGCACCTGGTGGACACGTACGGGTTCGACCGGGTCTACAACGAGGGCCTCATCGTCACGACGACGTGCGACGTCGCGCTGCAGCAGGTCGCCCAGGAGGCCGTCACCCGCGGCATCACGCAGTCGGACATGAACCTGGGCTGGCGCGGCCCGCTCGAGACGCTCGAGGGCTCGGCCATCGAGGCCCGGCTCGCGACCCAGGAAGAGGCCATGCGCCTCAACGACCAGTTCCTGGCGGACAACGCCCGCCGGACGGAGGTCCCCGCGAAGAGCTCGCTCCGAGCCGACGAGCGCTTCGAGGCCGTCGTCAAGCACGTCGAGAAAAAGCACGCGGTCGTCGGCATCGGCGAGAACGAGGCCATCGTGCCGCTGTCCTGGACCAAGTGGGGCTTCGAGCCGAACACGAAGAAGTCCTGGCGCTACCGCACGAACGCCTCGATGGAGGACACGCTCTCGGTCGGCGACGTCGTGACCGTGACCGTCGTCGCGGTCGACTCGCAGACCGAGAAGAACCTCGAGGGCTACGAGCCGGCGGTCGGCCTGGCCGCCGCGAGGCTCTACCAGAAGCCCGAGCTGCAGGGCGCGCTCCTGTCCTACGACCTGGAGACCGGCGCGGTCCGCTCGATGGTCGGCGGCGTCGACATCGAGGAGAGCGAGTTCAACCGGGCCATCCAGTCCAAGCGCCAGGTCGGCTCGACCTTCAAGCCCATCGTCTACGCCACGGCCATCGCCGAGGAGAAGTTCACGACCGGCTCGATGGTCCCGGACACCCCCAAGACCTTCTTCGACTACAACGAAGAGAAGATCTGGAAGCCCGGGAACTACGGCGGGGACTTCCTCGGGAACATCTCGCTCCGGAGGGCGCTCGCGCTGTCCAGGAACGTCTGCACGGTCCACGTGCTCGACGTCGTCGGCATGGACCCGGTCTACGACATGGCCCGGACGCTCGGCATCACGAGCCACCTCGAGAAGGACATGTCGATGGGGCTGGGCACGTCCAGCCTGTCGATGATCGAGATGGCCCGCGCCTACACGGTCTTCGCCACCTACGGCACCAAGGTCGACCCCTACTTCATCGAGAAGGTCGAGGACCGGGACGGCAACGTGCTCGAGCAGCACGAGCACGTCCCCTTCGAGCAGGTGCTGGATCCGACCGTCGCCGGCATCACGACCTGGCTCCTGCGCGAGGTCGCCACGGCGGGCACCGGAGCCGCGACCAACCGCCTCGGCATCCACGTCGCGGGCAAGACCGGCACGACGAACGACTTCAAGGACGGCTGGTTCGTCGGGTTCACCCCCGGCGTGATCACGGCCGCGTGGGCCGGGTACGACACCCCCCGCTCGATGGGCACCAGCAGCACGGGTGGCCGGATGGCTCTTCCCATGTGGATGGAGTACATGGAGGTCGCCTGGCCGAAGGAGCAGGACACGTCGTTCCCGGAGATCCCGGGCGCGGTCTGGGCCTCCATCGACGAGTCGAGCGGCAAGACCCGCTCAGGCGGGCGCGGCATGCCGTTCGTGCCCGGCACCGTCCCCGAGAGCTCCGGGGCCGGTGAAGGACAGGTCACCACCGAAGAGTTCATGACCGGCGGCGGCCTCTTCTGATGTTCCTTCTCCTCCTCGCTTGCACCGAGACCACGACGACCACGCTCCCGACCTGTTCGGTCGAGCTGGTCACGGCCACCCCCGAGTCCGCCCTCCCCGGCGATGAGGTCGTGCTCGCCGCCAGCCCGGTGACGGTCGACTACGACACCGCCCTGTCGCTGGCCGGCGCCCGGGCGGAGATCGTCTCCGTGGATCGCACCGGATGCGACAGCTGCGACACCTGCCTCACGGACGCCGAGTGCGGCACGTGCGCCACCGATTGCGACGCCTGCGATGCGCTGTGCGACGCGACGTGTGTCGAGACGATCACGTTCATCGTGCCCGACGTCGAGTCCGGCGTGACCACGATCGAGCTGTTCAACACGCACGGCGGCAGCAACCGGCTGAGCTTCGAGGTGCTCGGCACGAGCGACTCGGGCGACACCGGAACTGACAGCGGCGAGTAAAGCCCGTCGGATGGGCTTTGCGTGACCCGGCGCGAGCGGTATACACCCCCGTCCCGTGAACAGGCGCCACCCCGTGGCACACCTGCACATTCGAGGTCCCCATGCTGCTTCTCGCTCTGATGTCGAACCCCGCCGAGGCCGGCGGAATCGGGCTCATCACCACTGCAGGCACGCACGGCGACGTGTTCTACGCGTACGACCTGGCGGACAACCAGTACGCGGTCCGTCGCCAGGCCCCCGACTACGGCATGGGCCTCCAGATGATCCTGGGTGACGGAAACGACAAGTACGTCGGCACCGCTCGCCTCTGGCTCCAGCAGGACGCAGCGCAGAACGACGACGGCGTCAAGGCCGCCGCGCAGGACCAGGGCTGGAAGGGCACGGACGAGGAAGGCGTCGCCAACCCGCTGACCTACGCCTACCGCGACACCCCCCGGAACCTGGGGCTGGCCACCGCCGGCGTCCAGTGGCGTCTCTGGGGCGAGCCCCTCGGCTTCCAGCTGAACCTGATCAGCAACGTGGGCGCGGGCTTCATGACGGGGGACTCGACCGAGTTCATCCTCGCGCAGGTCGGCCCCGGCGTGCACTACACGATCAACGACTCGATCCAGGTCAACGCCGAGCTCGCCTACGAGATGCGCTTCCGCAAGAGCTTCTCCCACGGCTCGACCTTCAACCTCGGTGTCCGCTACCTGATCGACTGATCGGGTGCTGCTCACGCCCTCGCTCACGTGGGCACTGCTCGCGTGCTCGACCGCCCCGACGAGCTCCGCCTGGCTGGACCAGGTCGAGCCCGGTGGCCCCTGCTACGAAGCGAACCTGCTCGACGGCCTCTCCGAGGAGAGCACCGACGAGCTGCACGCGATCTACGACTGCCTGAACCGGCAGCACGCGTTCGAGGCGCTCGGCGGCACCGTCGACAGCCTCGACGCCCCAACCCGGGCCTCGACCTCGGCGGGCGTCGATCTGGCGGTCGCCGTCAACCAGGCCGGCGAGCAGGACGTCGACGTCTTCGGCCTGGCCGGGCTCGCGCTCGACCTCTTCGACAGCGGCGAGCTGCCCTTCTGGGCGGACCTGTCCGCCGAGCTGCTGTACGGCCGCTCGATCCTGACGCTCCAGTCCGGGGCCGTCGACCTGCGCGCGGGCAGCGCCCTGGACCGGGGGGTGTTGCGACCCGCCTTCCCGGCGCTCAAGGCCAGCGCCACGGCGTCGCTCGACAACGACATGGAGCCGCTCGCCGTCCTGGCTGATGCGCTGGAGTCCCCGCGGGTCGACTCCATCGTGCACTCGCTCGCCGGGCTCGTCGATCAGCACCCCGGAGTCCAGGACCTTCCAGCCCACCTGGGCGACGCCATCGCCCGCTCGCGCGACGCCAGCAACGACCGGTGGACCGATGCCAGCGGCGACAGCCTGCGCGACCTGTCCGAGGCCCTGCTCGTCGAGACCGGCGGCGACGGCCGCATCGCCCTCGAGCACCTGGCCGACCCCGCCCGCGTCCTGCTGGCCGACGACCAGGTCAAGGCGCGGCTCGAGACGGTGCTCACGCGGCTCGACAACTCGAACCGGCTGCGTCAGCTCCCGCCCCAGATCGTCTACCTGGCCGAGGTCGATGCCGGCGGCGGCGACCTGACGACCGGCGAGGACTCCGCGCTCGTCGCCCTGCTCCGCCTCATCGAGCGCGCGGACGGCCCGATGACCTGCTCGCTCGACCTCTGGGTGACCTCGCTCTCGGTCACCATCGACAACCTGGCGATCGAGATCCTCACGGTGCTCGCCGACCAGGACCCCGAGACGGTGGACAGCGGCGTCGGGCTCATGGGCGAGGTCCTGGGCTGGGACGTCAGCCAGTCGGTGCTCTACAGCATCGCGGACAGCGGCGTCTGCGACCCGCTCGACGCCCAGATGGTCGACGACCTGCAGGCGCTCGACCGGTTCAACGACTCGGCGACGGGCGACCTGCTGTACGCGCTCCTGTGGACGCTGCAGGCCGTGCACGAAGTGGACACCTCCCGGCTGCCCGAGCTGGTCGACCTGCTGTCCACCGTGCGTGTCTTCGAGGCCGACCGACCGCTGGAGGAGGTCCTGCGCGACATCGGCACCAGCCAGCTGATGTACGACCTCATCGAGGGCCTGCCCATCCTGATCGACGGGGACATGGGCGACCTGCCGCCGAGCGTCGAGCCGCTGGACTTCGACATGGTCTGGGCCATCGCGCTGGACGCCTTCGACAACGGCGCGGGCGGCACGAGCCCCGTCCAGGAGCTCGCGCCCGTGCTCCAGGCGGCCATCGCCCAGGACGGCACCTGGGTCGCGATCGGCAACCTGGGTGAGCTGCTGGAGACCCAGGACGCCAACACGGCGGTGGTGCTCGAGCACCTGCCCACGCTGATCGCCCTCGACCCGGAGCTGGACCTCATCACAGGCCTCGCCCCGCTGGTCGGAGACGAGCGCCTGAGCCGGCCCCTGGCACGCGTCCTCGAGACGCCCGAGGTCACCGACGCCCTGGGCGCCGCCGAGCTGACCGACGAGGGCCCCCTGCCCTTCTACGGTCGTCTGGTCGTCGGAGGCACGCTGGACGCGGCGCTCTCACTGCTGGACTGGACCCTGGACATGCTCCGAGGCGATCCCGAGGTGTAGTTTCTCCCCAACGGAGACCCGCATGCACCCTGACAGCCAGTACCGCCACCTGCCTCGGCCCGGCGAGCACCTCGAGCACCGCTACGGGCCGAACGTCCACATCCTCAGCCAGCCGTACCCGATGTCACTGCTGACGGAGCTGTGCCAGGACCACACGACGCAGCCGCGCTTCAACGCCATCCTGGAGACGCTGTACGACTGGCTCCTGACGGCGGTCTGCTCCCGCGAGCTGCGCACCGCCCAGACGGACGTCGAGACGCGGATGACCCAGTTCAACCCCGAGGGGCGCTACGTCGGCGAGGTCATCGACCGCAACCAGCCCGTCGTCGTCTCGAGCATCGCCCGCGGCGGAATCCTGCCCGGCGCCCGCTGGTTCGCCGGCCTGAACGACTTGCTGGAGCCTGCCCGCGTCCGCCAGGACCACCTGTTCATGGCCCGCGTCACGAACGACCTGGGCCAGGTCTCCGGCGTGGAGTTCTCCGGCTCCAAGGTGGGCGGCGGGGTCGAGGACGCCACCGTCTTCATCCCGGACCCGATGGGCGCCACTGGCGGGTCCATCGTCGAGACGATGCGCATGTACAGGGACGAGGTCCCGGGCGTTCCAAGAAGGTTGGTGGCCATTCACTTGATCGTCACTCCCGAGTTCCTGAGACGGGTGATGACCGAGTTCCCGGACGCGTCGATCTACACGATCCGTCTCGACCGGGGGCTCTCCAGCCCAGAGGTCCTGGACACCCCTCCAGGAACCCACTGGGACCAGGAGCGCGGGCTGAACGACAACCAGTACATCGTGCCCGGGGCCGGCGGCCTCGGGGAGCTGATGAACAACGCCTGGGTCTAGCCCCAGGCTGACCGAGGTAGGGCGATGCAGGAGGAACGGCTCACCACGCTGATCAGCAGCGAGGCCATCGCGGACCGGATCGCGGTCCTGGGCGACGAGATCCGCGAGGTGTACGGCGGCGAGCCGATCACCATCATCGGCGTGCTCAAGGGCAGCTTCATCTTCCTCGCCGACCTGTCGCGGGCCATCGGCGGCGACGCCAAGATCGAGTTCCTGGGCGTGTCGAGCTACCACGGCGGCACCCGGTCGACGGGCGTCGTGCGGATCACCCAGGACCTTCGGCACCCCATCGAAGGGCAGCACTGCCTCATCGTCGAGGACATCGTCGATACCGGCCTGACCATCGACTACCTGCGTCGCATGCTCGAGGTCCGCGGGCCGAAGTCGCTGCGCGTGGCGACGCTGTTGGACAAGCCGAGCAACCGCGAGATCGCGGCCGAGGTCGACTTCGTCGGCTTCACCATCCCCGACGAGTTCGTCGTGGGCTACGGCCTCGACCTGGGCGAGCTCTACCGGAACCTGCCCTACATCGCGGTGTACTCCCCATGAGCGACCCCCGGACCGTCCACACCGACGACGCCCCCGCGGCCATCGGCCCGTACAGCCAGGCCGTCGTGCACGGTGACACCGTCTACTGCTCGGGCCAGGTGGCCCTGCTCCCCGGGACTGGCGAGTTGTACGTCGGCGACATCCAGGGCGAGACACGCCAGGTCCTCGCCAACCTGGAGGCGGTCCTCGAGGCCGCCGGGAGCGGGCTCGACCGGTGCCTGAAGGTCCAGGTGTTCCTGAAGGACCTGGGCGACTTCGGCGCCGTCAACGCCGTCTACGCCGAAGCGTTCGGCGACCACAAGCCCGCTCGGGCCTGTGTCGAGGTGGCGCGGCTCCCGAAGGACGTGCGGGTCGAGATCGACGCGGTGGCCGCGCTCCGCTAGTCCGAGCTGTCAGTCGGAGCTGGTCTTCCGACGACGACGACGACGGGAGCTGCTTCCCTCGCCCGGCGCAGACTGGGCCTGACGCGGCGGCAGTCCCTGCTCGAAGCGCTGGATGATGTCGAGCAGCTCGTCGCCGTAGCGGTTGATCTGCCAGTTGCGCAGCTCGATGACCTGGTGGAGCTCGTCCTTGTCGTGCGGACGGAACCCTGCGATGCCCTTGAGCGTCGAGTTGCTGCCGACCATCGCCGGCGGCAGGCCCTTCTTGCCCGAGGTCAGGCCGGTGCGCCAGGCCTTCAGCTGGGTGAAGAGACGGTCGGTCTCGCGGGCGCCGTAGCGCGGCTTGGTGCCGACCTTGACCTTCTTGAACGGCTTGGGCAGCTCGCGGTCGTCCACGAGGCCCGCCTCGACGGCCTTCAGCAGCGCCTCGCCGTGACGCTTGTACATCGTCGACTTGGCCCGCATGACCTGGCTCAGATCGTCCATGTTCTTCGGCTTCCGGGTGGCGACCTGCACCAGCACCGGATCCGGGACGACCTTGTAGGGAGGCCGGTCGGCCGCGGCGGCCTTGCCGTCCCGATAGGTCCACAGCGCACGCAGGACCTGCAGCGAGCGCTGGTCGAGCTTGTTGGCGCCCTTCATCTTGAGGAACCTTCCAGGGTCCCCCATCGTCGGGCCCTTCCACTCGCGGTCCTCGAGCGCCTCGAACTCCTCGGTGGCGACGTCCATCCGGTCCGCTCGCTTCAGCTTGCGGAGAAGCATCTCGCGGAGGGCGAGCAGGAAGTGCGTGTCGCCGCGGGCGTAGTCCAGGTGCTCGTCGTAGAGCGGCCGCCGTGCCCAGTCGTGCGTCTGGTACTTCTTGTCCATGTGCACGCCGAACGTCGACTTGCACAGGTCCGCGAGTCCGACCTTCGGGAGGCCCAGGATCTGCGCGGAGATCATGGTGTCGAACAGGTTCTTGAACGTCCAACCGAAGTCCCGCCGCAGCGAGACGACGTCGTAGTCGGCGCCGTGGAAGATCTTGACCCGGTCGGGGTCCGACATCATCGGGGCGAGCGGTTCGAGGGGGAAGCCGGCGAGCGGGTCGACGATGTAGTCGGTGGTCCGGTCGGAGAGCTGGATGAGGCAGACCTTCTCACGGTAGCGGTGCATGGAGTCCGCCTCCGTGTCGATGCCCAGGACGGGTTCGTCAGCGAGCGCCTCGACCATCTCCTGAAGCTTGTCAGCCGTATCGACGATGATCAGGGGGGTGTCTTCCACGGCCGCACGCTAACGGCCCCCCCCCGAGTTATCAACAGCTTGCGCCCGCCCGGTGCCGCAGGAGAACGCCCTTGTCAGGAACGATGGTGCTCGCCCTCGGCGGCAACGCGCTGATCCAGCCCGGCGAGGAGGGAACGGTCGACCAGCAGGCCGTCCGAGCTCGCGAGGTCGCGGCGAGCCTGGCCAGCCTCGACGCCTCGACGCGGCTGGTCGTGACCCACGGCAACGGACCCCAGGTGGGACGCGCCTTGCTGCGGTCGGATCTGTGTGCGGCCGAGATCCCGCCGACCCCGCTCGATGTCGCGGTCGCGGGGACCTGCGGCGAGATCGGCACGATGCTCGCCCAGGCGCTCACCGAGACGATGGCCCGTCCTGTCTGCGACGTCCTGACCCACGTCGATGTGGACCTGGCGGACCCGGCGTTCCTGGACCCCCGCAAGTTCATCGGGAGCTTCTACAGCCGCGAGGACGCCGAGCAGCGCGCCATGGAGTTCTGCTGGTCCATTCGCGAGGACACCGGCCGGGGCTGGAGGCGCGTCGTGGCGTCGCCCGAGCCGAAGCGCATCGTCGAGCTGGCGGCCATTCGGACGCTGCTCGATGCGGGCCAGGTGGTCATCGCCTGTGGAGGCGGCGGCGTCCCCGTGCGCCCGCTCGGCACCGGGTGGATCGGCGTCGAGGCCGTCATCGACAAGGACCTGGCGAGCGCGTTCCTGGCCGCCGAGCTCGGCGCCGACGCGTTCGTCATCGTCACCGGGGTGGACGAGGTCGCGGTGGACTGGGGCACGCCGTCCGCGCGCGCCCTGCGGGACACGCGAGCCGACGAGATCCGCGCGTGGCTGGCCGCCGGACAGTTCCCGCCCGGGAGCATGGGTCCGAAGGTCGCCGCCGCGCTGTCGTTCCTGGATGCGGGCGGGACCGAGGTGCTCATCACCTCGCCCGAGTGCCTTCCCGAAGCGCTCGCCGGCGGGCGCGGCACCCGGATCACCCGATAGAAGGGCTACTCTGGGGTTGGGTGTGAAGCACACAGGCGACACGATCGGCCGATTCCAGGTGGAGCGGCTCCTCGGTGAGGGCGGCATCGCGCAGGTGTACGCGGTCCGCCATCGCCAGCTGGGGACGCTCCACGCGCTCAAGCTGCTGACGCTCCAGCGGCCGGGCCTGGCCGAGCGCCTGCTGCAGGAAGGGCGCATCCAGGCGCAGCTCCGACACCCCAACGTCGTGGCGGTCACGGACGTCGTCGAGGACGACGGGGACATCGGTCTGATCATGGAGTACGTCGAGGGGATGGCCCTGGACGACTGCCTGGCCGACGGCGCCATGCCGATCGCCGAGGCCCTCGAGCTGTTCGAGCAGGTCCTGCTCGGCGTCGGGGCGGCGCACCGCGCGGGGGTCCTCCACCGGGACCTCAAGCCCGGCAACATCCTGCTCACCACGGTGCAGGAGGCGGTCGTCGCCAAGGTCGCCGACTTCGGCATCGCCAAGATCGCGAGCGAGGAGCTGGCCGCGGGCGCCAAGACGCTGGCCGGGACCGCGATGGGGCCCCCCGGCTACATGGCGCCCGAGCAGGTCCGCGACTCGGCCACGGTCGACGCAAGGGCCGACGTCTTCGCGCTGGGCGCCATCCTGTACGAGATGATCTCGGGCCGCCGGGCGTTCGGGTCGGGCGACCTGCTGACGACGCTCAACCGAACCGCCAAGGGCGAGTTCACGCCGCTCTCGGAGCTCGATCCGGACTGCCCGTTCGAGCTCGACTTCGCCATCCGGACCGCGCTCTCGGTGGACCCGGAGGACCGCTTCCCGGACTGCCAGCGGTTCGCGCGCGCCCTGGACCTGAGCCACGCCCCCCAGACGCTCGAGCCCATCGTCGCTCCGGTCGCGCCGCCGGCGCTTCCCACGCTAATGCCGCACCACGAGACGATGGTGCCGGACGTCGACGAGGTCATCACGGACATCCCGACCGAGCCGATCGGCACGCCGCTCGTACGGACCCCCGAGCTCTCGACGGACCCGCCCACCGCCGAGGAGCTGCGCTCGCAGTTCGGCCTGGACGACGTGGATATCGACGAGACGCTGCCGGCGCATGCCTTCGAGCCCGCGACGCGACCCGTCACGATCCCCCCTCCGCTGCAGCGCCGCGACCCCGATGCCGAGGACGACGAGGACCGGGACGAGCACGAGTCCCAGGAGCCCACCTCGAGCCGGCTCAGCGAGATCCTGTACGAACTCCTCTGGCCGCTGCTCCGCGCGCTGTTCCACACCGGCCGGTACATCGCCTTCCCCATCGTCGGGCTCCTGGTCGCGTCGGTCCTGGGCGCCCAGGTCGGCCAGACCCGGTTGTCGGACGAGTCCGAGGCCGTCCAGGTCGCCGAGGTGCAGCTGGCCCAGGCGATCGAGGGGGGCCTGCCGCTCTACAGCGACCTCCTCGAGCTGGGTGCGCGCGAGCACGTCCTCGCCCCGTTCCTCGAGCGGTACAAGCGCTCGGACGGCGAGCGGGCCAGCTACGCCGCGGCCGCTGACCTGATCGACGCGATGATCGACGAGGTCCGCCTGCTGGAGCCCGTCGAGGACGCGGCGGTGCTCCAGGAGCGGCGGGAGCTCGAGGTCCGCCTGCGGTCGGTCCAGGCCAGCCACGACACGTGGGCCGAGAGCGTCGTCGAGTGGGAGTCCGCGGCGAACACGCTCACGGGCACGCTCGCCATCCGCGGTGGCATGGCCGAGGCGCCTCCCGGCTGGACCGACCCGTTCCTCGGAGCCGTGCAGTGACGCTCGACCAGCTGTCCACGCCCGCTGCCGTCGTGGACCTGGACCGCGTCGAGCGCAACTGCCACGTCATGCGGGACCGGGCCCACCGCGAAGGGCGACGGCTACGCCCGCACGTGAAGACCCACAAGGTGCCGGCGCTCGCACGGCTCCAGCTCGGCGGCGACGGGCCGATCACCGTGAGCACGCTCGCCGAGGCCAAGGCGTTCCGGGCTGCTGGGTTCGACGACATCACCTGGGCCTTCCCGCTCCCACACACCCGCGCTCGCGAGGCCCTCGAGCTCGACGTGCAGCTCGTCGTCGACCACCTCGCCACGGTCGAGCTGCTGCGCGGCTCGGGCGCCCGAGTCTTCCTGAAGGTGGACTGCGGCTACGGCCGGGCCGGCCTCGTCCCCGAGGATCCGGCGCTCGTGGCCCTGGCCGAGGCCGTGGTCGACGCGGGTCTCGAGCTGCGCGGCGTGCTCACGCATGCGGGCCACAGCTACGACCTGCGCGACGGCGAGGGTCTCGTCGAGCTGGCCGAGGTCGAGGCCCGTGCCCTGACGCGCGCCGCAAACGCTCTGGGCGGGTGCGCCGAGCGATCCGCCGGCTCGACGCCGACGTGCAGCGTGGACGCGGACCGGGGCGACGTCACCGAGCTGCGTCCGGGCAACTACGTCTTCTACGATCGCACCCAGGTCGCCATCGGCAGCTGCACGGAAGCGGACTGCGCGCTGGAGGTCCTGGCGAGCGTGATCGCGGTCTACTCCGACCGCGCCATCGTGGACGCTGGGGGGCTGGCGCTCTCGAAGGACGCCGGGCCCGGAGACCACTACGGCGCACTGCACGACCTGGACGGCCAGCCGCTGGGCTGCGTCCTTCGCTCGCTGTCCCAGGAGCACGGCGTAGTGTCCGGCGCTGGACTGCGCGTCGGCCAGCGCGTGCGGGTCCAGGTCAACCACAGCTGCATGGTGGCCGCGGCGCACGACGTCCTCCACGGACACCGCGCCGGACGCCTTGAGGACAGGTTCACCCCCGCCCGGGGGTGGTGATCACTCGGTCGTGAACGTGAACTCGTCCGACGAGTTCTCTTCCGCGTCGAACGCGACCAGGAAGACCTCGTAGGCGTCCGCGGGCACGTTGATGTTCGTGACCCAGGCGCCGTCCTCCCAGTAGACGTCGCGCGCGCCCGTGCCGCTGCCGTCGTCGATCTCGAGATCAAGCTCGGTCGTGGCCAGCTTCAGGTTCAGCACGCCACCCGCGAGGTCGTCCTGCGGATCGGTGATGTCCATGCGAAGGACCAGGTTGGTGCCGTAGGTCGTGTTCGGCGCGTCCTCGAAGGCCCAGTCCACGTCGTTGATCGACGGCGCGTCGCCGTCAGACGAGCCGCCGGTGTCGGTGTCGGTGCCGCTGTCGTCGTCGTGCTCGGAGGAGCTTCCGCCGCCGCCGAAGCGCGGGTCGACATCGGGGCTACAGGCGAGCAGGAAAGAAGCGATGAGCGCGGTGGACATGGTGTCTCCTCAGGGCTGGCGGTCGAAGTGTACCCGAGTGCTGCTACGCGGTAGAGTCCCCGTCCAAACGGGAGATGAAATGGCCGGCCCGGACGACAAGAACCCCACCGACAAGAAGCGCGCCGTCATCGAGATCGACGACGACTACGGCCGGGACCCGATGCTCGACGACGAGCCCGCCCCCCACATCACCATGCCGAGCTCGGGCTCGCCCGCGCGAGACGTCACGGACGCCCCGAGCCTGCCGGATCTGGAGGCCTCGCTGGGCCTCAACGACCCGCCGACCGAAGAGGCCGAGAGGCCCGGCGATCCCACCATCCGGGTCGTGGCCGACATCGCCAGCTCCAAGCCGGACATGGACCGGATCGTGCGCCTGCTCGACTCGGTGGCGATGCTCGACCCGCTGGGTCCGGAGCTCAAGCGCAAGCTCGCTCCGCGCCTGCGGGTGATCGACGCTGCAGCCGGCGAGACCATCGTGCACGAAGGCGACCCCGCGACCGCGATGTACCTGATCACCAGCGGCCTGGTGAGCGTCTACCGCAGCGACCGGGACCTGGGCGTCACCGTCGAGCTGGCCAAGCTCGGAGGCGGCGACAACTTCGGTGAGATGTCGCTCATCACGGGCTCGCCGCGCAGCGCGAACGTCAGCGCCATCGAGGACACCCGACTGCTGCTCATCGACCAGCAGATCTTCGATCGCCTCGTGAAGGCGGTGCCCCAGGTCGGCCTCCAGATCGCCGGCCGACTCGCTCACCGCATCGACGAGCTGAATCAGGCACGCGGCGTGACCTTCGACACCCTCGAGGGCCGCACGTTCGACGAGCGTCTGCTCCAGCTCGTGCCGGTCGCAACCATCCGCCGCCTACGCATGCTCCCGCTCGCCGAGAAGCAGGGCGTCGTCGAGGTGGCCACCGACCAGCCGCACAACCGCGCGGGACTGCTCGAGATTCGCCGCCTGCTCCGCGGCATGCAGGTCCGCCTCATCGCGGTCTCGCAGAAGGACTACGCCAACTTCCTGCGCACCCAGGTCGAGCGCGTCGAAGGCAACGACACGCGCGCCCGGCTCGGCTTCCGCCAGCGGGTGCAGCAGCGCGCCCAGCGCGTGGACTACGACGGCACGACCAGCACACAGCCCAACCGGGGCCTCACCTCGGCCGCCAGCTCGCAAGAGGTCAGCCGCCTGATCGACACCATGGTCGTCGAGGCCGTCGACCGCGACGCGTCCGACATCCTCATCGAGCCGGGCCGCGAGCAGCTCCGCATCCGCTTCCGCATCGACGGTCGCCTGCACGAGCGCGAAGGCCAGGTCAGCCTGAACCTCCACATGCCCATCATGTCGCGCCTCAAGGTCCTGGCGTCGATGGACATCACCGAGCGTCGCCTTCCCCAGGATGGGCGCATCGCCATGTCCATCGAGAAGGAGCGCTACGCGCTTCGCATCGCGACGGTCAACACCCGCTGGGGCGAGAAGGCGGTCATCCGAATCCTTGACAGCTCCCGCCTGTCCGCCAGCCTCAGCTCGCTCATCCTCCACGACCGCGCCCTCGAGATGCTGCGCCGGATGGTGTTCCAGCCGGGCGGCCTCGTGCTCGTCACCGGCCCGACCGGAAGTGGAAAGACGACGACGATGTACGCCGCCGTCATGGAGCGGCACTCACCCGACGTGTCGATCTGTACCGTCGAGGACCCCGTCGAGTACGACCTCGACGGCGTCACGCAGGTCCAGGTCAACGACGCCATTGGCCTGACGTTCCCCCACGTCATGCGGGCGTTCCTGCGGCAGAGCCCCGACATCATCATGGTCGGCGAGACCCGCGACCGGGCCACCGCCGATCTGACGTTCAACGGCGCGCTCACGGGCCACCAGGTCCTCAGCTCGTTCCACACCACCGACGCCATCTCGACCATCCCTCGTCTCCGCGACATGGGCATCGAGCGGTTCGTCCTCAGCTCGGCGCTCGAGGGCATCGTCAACCAGCGCCTCGTGCGGCGCATCTGCGACCAGTGCCGTCAGCCCGAAGAGTACTCCCGGGTCGTCATCAAGCAGCTGAACGAGGGGCACGTCACGGTCCCGCGCGGCGGGCGCATGTACATCGGCCGCGGCTGTGAGGCGTGCAACGGCTCGGGCTTCTCCGGCCGCATCGGCGTGTACGAGGTGATGATGGTCGGCAACCAGGTGCGCGACGCCATCAACTCCGAGCTGCCGCCGGACGACCTGTTCCGCGCCGCCCAGTACGACGGCTTCATCACGATGGCCGACTACGCGAGCTTCCTGCTCGGAGAGGGGCTCACGGTGCCCACCGAGATCCTGCGGGTCCTCCCGATGTCTCGAGAGGCCTGAACGAGGGAGCTCAGGCTCCGCCGTGGCGGGCCTTGATCTTCTCGAGCACCTGCGCGGGCGTGAACGCGTCCGGCAGGAGCGCCTTGAGCGGCATCTCGACGCACTCTCCGTCGAGGTTCGCGAGCAGCATCACCATGTCCGGCCCGAAGTCGTGCAGGACCTGGCGGCAGGCACCACACGGCGTGGCCGGGGGGCTGACGTCCGTCATCACAGCGCATGCCACGAGCTCGGTGTGGCCCTCGCTGACGGCCTTGAAGACCGCCACCCGCTCGGCACAGCACGTGTGCGAGTAGCTGGAGATCTCCACGTTGCAGCCATGGAAGACCGTGCCGTCGGCGGACTGCACCGCGGCGCCCACACGGAACCCGCTGTAGGGGGCGTGCGCGCGAAGGCGTGCCTCGCGGGCGGCGTCGACCAGGCTCATGCCCACCTCTCGACGAGGGCCTGGAGCAGGGCGACGAGGCGGCCTCCCGCCTCATCGGCGGCGACCTTCACCTCGGAGTGGTGCAGCTGACCATCGCCGAGGCCGCTCGCCAGGTTCGAGATCATGCTGAACGCGATGACCGGTGTCCCCATCTGGGCCAGCGCGATGGCCTCGGGCACCGTCGACATGCCGACCGTGCGAGCGCCGAGCTGGGCGAGCATGCGGACCTCGGCCGGGGTCTCGTACGAGGGGCCGAGCATCCCGGCCAGGATGCCGGAGTGCAGGGTCGTGCCGAGCGCCGCAGCGAGCTCGAGCGCTTCGGCCCTCAGATCCGGGTCGTAGGCGCGGGACAGGTCCGGGAACCGGGGTCCGAGGGAGTCGTCCCCGCCGACCAGCGGGTTCCGGCCCATGAAGTTGAGGTGGTCCTCTACGACGAGCAGCTCGCCAGGGGAAAGCGTCGGGTCCAGGGCGCCGGCGGCCGAGGTGAGCACGATGCGCTTGACGCCCCAGGCGCTCATCGCACGGACGGCGCGGACGACCTCCTCCATCGGGCGGCCCTCGTATGCGTGCAGGCGTCCGCTCAGGAAGGCGACGGGCACCCCGCCCAGGCGCCCCGTGACGAGGGTGCCGGCGTGTCCGGAGACGCTCGTGACCGGGAGTCCGATCTCGGCATAGGGCACCGCGCGTCGGTGTCGGGCTTTGTCGACCAGGCTGCCGAGACCGCTCCCGAGGACGACCGCCGTCGAGGGGGCCGGTCCGAGGGTGCGCTCGATCGCCTGAGCCGCTTCGCGAAAGGGGGCTGTGGTCACCGATGCTCGCTCAGGGTCGCCGAGAGCATAACGCGACACCCGTTCGTCACCGACGGCGGCGCCGCCGGACGAGGAGCACCAGACCAGCGAGGCCGACCAGGCCTTCGGGTCCCGTCGTCGAGGCGCAGCCGCAGTTCGGCTCCTCCTCGATGACGGGCGGGTCGTCGGGCGCCTCGCTGTCGACCGGCGGCGCGGTGTCCTCGGGCGGCGCGGTGTCCTCGGGCGGCGGGGGCTCGGGCACCCCGCCCTCATCCGCGTTCTCGCCCTCGATCACGGCGTCGTGCACGAGCTCGTCGGTCTGCCACACGAACACGGCGTAGAACGCGGCCTCGCCCTCGAGCACCGTGGGGTCCTCGACAGATCGCTCGCCTCCAGCTTCGGGCGTCAGGTCGAGGTCGATGATGACCCCGTCGTCGAGTGACGTCGGCAGCGCCTCGTCGTTCCGGACCAGGACCGTCGTGGAGAGCGGGTCCATGAACGGGTTCGTCCAGGTGATGGCCACCACATCGGCCTCGTCCGTCGCCGCCAGGTCCCGGACCCTGTAGTGCCCGGGCACGTCGTCGAGCGTCACGACGCACACGTCGTCCAGGTTCCAGCCGCCGTACTCGAGCCCCTGGTCGGACGTCAGCCCGAAGCCGACCTGGAGCTCGGATCCGGTGCCTTGCCAGGGCGACAGATCGACGTCGATGGTCGTCCACTCCGGGTCGAGCAAGTGCTCGTTCCCGCTCTCGGTCGCGGGGTTCGTCCACAGAGTCTCCGGCACCCCGTCCTGCCACAGCGACAGCGTCGCGCGGTCGTACCGAGCGTCCTCGACGGTGAGCAGCCGCTCGAGGGTCAGGAGCGCCAGGAACTCATTGGTCTCGTCCAGCGACCAGACCGGGCTGATGGCCTGCATGCCGTTGTTGGCGGCGTAGAAGCCATCACCGGTGAGCTGGGTGCCGAGCACCGAGCTGCCCGAGACCGCCCCATCCGCGTTGAAGCGTTGCCCTTCCGGGGCCCCCGACTCCCACTGCGAGACCCACTCCTCGAGGCCCTCGTCCCCGACCCGGGCCTCGAGCGTCCAGTCCTCGACCCCGTCCTCGAAGTCGTCGCACCACACCTCGGCGCGATCGCCGACCCAGAAGTCGTAGATCCGGCTGGGGTCGCCCCCGTGCGAGGCGGCCTCGGCCTCGGCGTTGGCCCAGCTCACGAAGTAGTGGACCTGGCTCCCCGGGAACTGCCGCGGGATGTCCGTCGACCAGGCGACGCCGTCCCCCGCAGCATCGAGCGGGGTGTACGCCTCGAGGTCCGAGGGGTCGGCTAGATCGACGCCGTACCAGATCTGGAGCGTCTCCACGCCCTCGTGGCCACAGTCCGTTCCCAGGTTGAACACGTCGACGTCCACCGGGTAGCTCAGCTCGTAGGACCCCTGCGGGCCGAGCGGCGTGTGGTCGACCACGAGCGCGCCCAGCGGGCCCGGTCCGAGACCGTGGTGGTCCAGCAGCGTGAGCAGCTCGCAGGCATGCGGCGTGCCGTTGGACAGGTCCCCGTCGTCGTCGTCGGCCACCAGCACAGCGGCATGGACGTCGGTCAGCGTCGGGCCGTACGACAGAGCCTGGAGGAACAGCTCATCGGTCTTCCGGGTGCCGTCCTCGGCGCCGTAGCTCTCGACCCACTGCGCCCGCAGGTTCCACATGAACGAAGCCCAGATGAGCCCGTCATTGTGGACCTGGCCGATGACGTCGTCCGGGTAGACCTTGTCCGTGTCGATCTCCCGGATGAACCCGCCGTTGGTGTAGGCCTCGGGCGCGAGCGTCGGGTCCTCGTTGATGGTCGCGGAGATGTAGTCGGCGCTGCCCTCGCTGACGTCCCCGGCGAAGACCCCTCCCGCGAGCACGTAGTGGTGCACGCCGTGCCCGTACTCGTGGTAGATGACGTCGGCTATCCGGCCGAGATCGTTCACATATTCGTTTCCAACGAAGAAGTTGATCGTGCCGCTGGTGTAGTACGCGTTGCAGCAGGTCCAGGAGATCTCGACGTCCGCCGGCACGTAGTCCGGGAGCCACGCGTGGCCGGGCCGCCGGTCCTCGAGCCAGTCCCGCACGACGTGGAAGTGATGCAGGACCGAGGCGGCGGCGTTCGGGATGTCGTCGCCCCCGACCAGCACGTCGTCCACGACCTCGTCGACCAGGATGGTCTGGCCGTCCCGCACGATGCCCAGGTACGTCCCCTCCGGGGTCGCGCTGAACGAGTCCGTCCGGCTGTGACTGCCATCGACCGCGGTCTCCTCGCCGCCGGCGCTGTCCTCGACCCAGACCCCTCGCGCGGCCTCGAGCACGCGGGCATCCCCGACGGTGCGCTCCTCGACCTCGACGTCCAGGTGGTACCGCATCGTCCACTCGTGCACGAGCCGACCGTCGACGACGAAGCGGACGTGGTCGTCCTCCTCGACGCGAAGAGCCCAGGTCCAGCTCCCGTCCTCGAGCCGCAGCGCGACCTCGCCGTCCTGGGGTGAGCCCACCAGGTGCGGCGGATGCAGGCTGGCGAGCGCGAAGTGGATGCGCCCGTCCTGCGCGTGCAGATCGAGGCTCCCGCCCTCGACCACGGCGCCCCGATGGGTCTGCAGGTAGCGAACCGACTGGCGCTCGTCGTCCCCCGCCTGGCGGACGCGCACGAGGCTCGCCGGATCCACTCCGGCCATCCGCGCGATGTCGCCAGCGAACACGTCGGCCTGCGCCAGCGGAATGCCCCGGCCGGTCAGCAGTCGCGGGGTGCCGTCCCGCTCGTCGAAGCGGATGTGCCACAGCCCCCAGCTCTGCCGGAACGCCCGCGCCATGGGCTCGAGGCCGAGCCGCGCCTGGACCATCGGGTCGGCGTCCAGGTGGGGTGCGTCCGGACCGACCTGGACAGTGTCGTCCGTCGGGAGGAAGGCCAACAGGGAGAGCAGGAGCATGCCCTGTTGTAGCTCAGCGACCCGGTGGGTGGGCGACCAGCCAGGCGTCGGGTTCGAGGTGGCCGTCCGCCCCCGTTCGCGTGTCCATCAGCAGGGTGGCCTCGGCCTCGACCCCGTCTCCTCGCTCCAGTGAGTACACGTCGATCCCCCCGGCCAGATCACGCTGGGCCGCGCCGACGTACCGGCCCAGGACCTCGTCGAGCAGCACACGACCACCGATCGGCACGGCGTCCCGATCGAGCACGACTGTCTCGACCCCAAGGCCCTGCAACACGACGGTCGCCGTCTGGTCCGGGACGGCGTGTCGTGGGTGCCCGGCGACGGCATTGATCGACAGCACCACGAGCGGGTCGGCCAGGAAGACCGCCGGCTCGGGGGGCTCCATCCCCGTCAAGAGAGGGCGTCTGTGTTGCGTCTGCGCGAACAGCCACCGGAGCTGGTTGCCGTCCCGTTCAACGTCCACGGGGAGGTTCAGCACGGGCCCCTCGCCCGGCAGCTGGGACAGCGCCTGGGGCGACCCGGCCGCCACCGAGCCGATGGGGTTCAGGACGATGTGGACGAGCGCACCCAGCGCCAGCACGATGGCTGCCCGACGATCGAGCCGCGACAGCGCCAGGGCGCCCGCGACCAGGCCGGGGACGAGCACGCTCTTCCAGGTGACGACCTCGAGCGGGACGAACACATCGAGCAGCGCGGCCGGGGCTGGCAGGATCGCGGCATCCAGCGAATACGCGACGGCCCCCCACCGAAGCTCAGGGCCGATGGACAGCACCAGCGCGGCCGCAGCTCCCAGTGCGAGCGCGCCGTGCAGGACCCCGCGACGCCAGGCCAGCAGGGCGAGCGGGGCGCCGAGCCAGAGACCGAGCTGCGGAGCCGTGGCGTCGTCCCTCCAGGCGAAGAACGGCTCGAGCCAGTCGCCGGCGTTGCCGCTGGCGTGCACGATCTTCTCGCCGAACGGGATGGACTGGACCCCCCAGGACAGCGCGCCGACCGCCACGACCGGGACCGCCGCCGCCGCAAGGGTCAGGCCACCGGCCCGCCAGGACCTCGAGCTCGCGGCGAGGACGACCAGTCCGGCCAGCGAAGCGCCCAGCAGCGGGGTGTGGAGCGCGGCGCCGAGGCAAGCGACGGCCACCAGGACGTGCCGCTCCTCCATGGCGGCGACGAGCCCGAGCGCGACCCAGGGCACGACGAGCCACTCGTAGCGTCCCTCGGAGACCCCCTGCAGGACCGCGGGGTTGGCCCCCGCGAAGACCGCGACAGCGCCCGCGGTCAGCGGCTCGGCGCCCAGCCTGCGTGCCCCGACGTAGGCGGACGCGAGCCCAGCGGCGAGCCAAAGCGTCACGGCGAGCGTCGTCGCGACGACCAAAGGGAGGATCAGGTCCAGCGCCGCGATGCTCCCGAGCACCGGCCAGCCAGCGAGCAGGACGTCGCCCGCGACCTCGGGCTCGGCTCCACCCAGGCGCCACGCACCCCAAGCCTGCGCCCAGGATCTGGGCCCGCCAGGCAACACCTCGCCGAGCTGGATCCAGCTCGAACGCAGAAGCAGCGCCGCAAGAGCGACGGAGCCGGCGACGACGGGGGCGGCCTCACGCTGCACCCGAGCCTCTAACCGAGGCTGGCCCTCGCTCACTGCGTTACGCTCGGATGCCCCTTGGGAGGTAGCGATGCGGCCCGTCCTCGTGACCGCTGGCGCGACGCGCAACCCCATCGATGCCATGCGGTACATCTCGGCGCACTCGTCGGGACGCACGGGCGTGGCCATCGCCAGCGCGCTGGTCGTTCACGGCTGCCGGGTGCACTTCCTGGGCTCGCCCGAGGCCTGCCTCCGCGCGAACGCCATCCCGTCCACCGAGGAGTTCGCGGACACCCGCGACCTGATGGAGCGGATGGAGATCTGGGTGCGTGCGAACCCCCAGGGCTGGGTGATCCATGCCGCCGCCGTCGGCGACTACGAGCTGGCGGGCTCGGCCGTCGGCAAGATCTCCTCGAACCTCGAAACGCTCACGCTGACGCTGCGGCCCACGCCGAAGATCGCGGACCGCGTCCGGTTCTGGAGCGACGACATCACGCTCATCACGTTCAAGGCCGCGCCGCCCCTCACCGACGGCGAGAGCCTGGTGAAGATCTGCCGGAAGCAGCTCGAACGAACGCGCTCTGACCTCGTGCTCGGCAATGTGCTGGGTAGTCTGGCTACGACGACCACGTTGGTCGACGACTCCGGGAGCGAAGCCTTTGACGACCGAGCCGAGGCACTGCACGCCCTGGCCGCCCGAGTCGCCCATACCTGACCTCGTTCCAGTGAAACTGGACGGCTGGAGGAACCCATGACCCTGTTCTCGATCCTGATCTCGCTCGCTGCCTGCACCAAGGACGGCGAAAACACCGACTCCGGCGACGAGTGGGTGGACGCCGACTCCGACGGCTACTCGGCCGAAGAGGACTGCAACGACGACGACGCCGCGGTGAACCCCGCTGCGGACGAGATCTGCGACGACATCGACAACGACTGCGATGACGAGATCGACGAGGACCCCGTGGACGGGAGCTCGTACTACACGGACGCCGACGGCGACTCCTATGGCGACGCCGCGACCGAGCAGCTGCTCTGCACTCAGCCCGCCGACACCGTCGAGAACGGCGACGACTGCGACGACACGAGCGCGGACAACAACCCCGCCGCGCTCGAGTACTGCGACGGCGTGGACAACGACTGCGACGGGGACATCGACGAGGCCGACGCCGAGGACGCGCTGACGTTCTACGCGGACACCGACAGCGACGGGTACGGCGACGCCGCCGTCACCGAGGTCGCGTGCGAGGCCTCGACCGGCTTCGTGAGCGACGACACCGACTGCGACGACGCCGAGGCCAACGCGAACCCGGGCCTGACCGAGGTCTGCAGCGACGGCATCGACAACGACTGCGACGGCACCGAGAACGAGTGCCTGGCGACCGGCGGCTCCCTGGCCGACTTCGACGTCATCCTGCGCGGCGCCAACGAGGGCGACCAGCTCGGCACGCCGGTGCGCGGCCTCGGTGACGGCGACGGCGACGGCGCCAACGACCTGGCGGTCTCCGCCCGCGGCTACGACGACGGTGACAACAGCGGCGCGGGCCGGGTCTACTTCGTGTCCGGCCCCCTGAGCGCTGGCAGCTACGGCATCGACGACGTCGCGACCGGCAGCATCACCGGCGAGGCCGACGGCGACGCGCTGTTCGGTGTCTGGCCGGTGGGCGATGCGGACGGTGACGGCGCCTCGGACGTCGTCGTCTCGGCCAAGACCAACGACACCATCGGCAACAACGCCGGCCGCATCTACGTGTTCGGCGCGATGCCCGCGGGCGACGTCAGCGCGGCCGACGCGGACGCGATCTACGACGCCGAGGCCGAGGGCGACCAGGCGGGGGTCATCAGCTTCGGCGGCGATCTGACCGGAAGCGGCTCGTTCGACCTGCTCGTCAGCGCCACCAACAACGATCAGAACGGCAGCAACAGCGGCGCCGTCTACATCATCGAGGCCCCGTTCGCGGGCGGCGATCTGGCCGACGAAAAGGCGCTCGTCGTCTATGGCCCGAACGAAGGCGACAAGGCCGGCGGCGGCCTCTCGGCAGCGGGCGATGTCGACGGCGACGGCGTCGACGACTTCCTGGTGGGTGTCCCCTACGCGGACAAATCCGACGACGAAGGCGCGGTCGCCGTGTTCCTGGGAGGCACCCACACGGGCATGGTCTCCAGCACGGACGCCGACTTCTACTACTGGGGCAACGAGGAGAACGGCGAAGCCGGCTGGGGACTCTCCCGGGCTGGTGACCAGGACGGTGACGGCCTGGACGACATCCTGGCGTCGGCCCGAAAGGAGACCGTCGGGGCCAACAGCGCCGCCGGCGTCGTCTACCTGGTGCCCGGCAGCACGGCGGACGGCGCGCTCGGCGACGTGGCCTCGGCCTCGTTCGAAGGCGCGGCAGCCGACGACAAGATCAGCAACAACGACGGCTCGGGCGACCTGAACGGCGACGGCAACAACGACATCGTCATCGGCAGCAACGCCGCGGACGACCCGGGCGATGCGGCCGGCGCGGCCTACCTGTTCTACGGCCCGACGACGGGCTCGTGGAGCGTGACGAGCGCCGATGCGGTCTGGACGGGCGAGGCTGCGGGCGACGCGGCCGGCGCGCCGGTGAACTTCGGCGCCGATGTGAACGGCGACGGCCTGGACGACCTGCTGGTCGGCGCGCTGAAGAACGACGGCGCCGCCGAGGACGCGGGCGCCGCCTACATCCTGTTCGGCTCGGGACTCTAAGCCCCTTGAACCGTTCCTGAAAGGCTGGCTGATCCGCGAGCGAACGCCCGCTCGGCGGGCGGCTCAGCCTTTGTCGAGGGTTCTGTTCAGGAATCCGTTGTCGACGAGGTGCGAGATGACCTGCTCGGCGCACGCATCGATGTCGTGCTCGGCGGTCTTCAGGACGATCTCGGCGGCCAACGGGGCCTCGTAGGGTGCGGAGATCCCGGTGAAGTTCGCGATCTCACCCGCGCGAGCCTTCGCGTAGAGCCCCTTGGGGTCCCGCGCCTCGCAGACCTCGATCGGCGTGTCGACGAAGACCTCGAGGAAGGTGCCCGGCGGCATGTGGGAGCGCACGGCGTCCCGCCCCGATCGCGACGGGCTGATGAAGGCCGCCGTCGTGATGGCCGTCGAGTCGGCGAACAGCTTCGCGACCTGGCCGACCCGTCGGACGTTCTCCGCGCGGTCCTCGGCCGAGAAGCCCAGGTCCTTGTTCAGGCCGAACCGGACGTTGTCTCCGTCCAGGCCGTAGCAGAAGTGACCGCGGCGAAGCAGGAGCTCCTCCACGCGCCGGCTGATGGTGGACTTGCCCGAGCCGGACAGGCCCGTGAACCACAGCACGCAGCCCCGCTGGCCCGTCAGCGACTGGCGCTCGTCGGGGCCGACGTTCGCGCCGTGCCAGGTGATGTTGTCGCTCTTGGTCGTCATGGTCAGGGCCTAACCCCTCACATGGTCGAGCCCACCATCAGACCGATGGCCATCACCGTGACCTGGGGGTTCACGCCGAGCGCGGTCGGGAAGACCGACGCGTCCGCGACGTACAGGTTGTCGAGGCCCCAGACCTTGCAGCGCGGGTCCACCACGCTGTCCTCGGGGGTGTGACCGATGCGGTTGGTGCCCATCGGGTGGCTCGCGACGGCGATCATGCGGTCGAAGGGCACGTCGTCGGGGATGGCCGCGGCGATGTCGTCGGGCGAGCGGATGAACCCGGCGCCGATGACGGCGGGGACCGTCCACTCGGCGCCGGCGGCGAAGAAGACCTCGCAGCACTCGCGAAGGCCCTCGAGCAAGACCTTGCGGTCGTGCTCGCCGAACTCGAAGAAGAGGCCCTTCTCCGTCACCGTGCCGACCGTGTCCTCGTCGTGCACGAGCGCCCCGGCCAGGGCGACGTGGCGCAGCCGGGACATGACCTCGTTGATGTCGGGGCCGAGCTCGAGCGGCAGCCCCAGGAAGTTGTTGTCCGGGGTCACCGTCGCGGTCTGGAGCAGGTACCCCTTCTCCCACCGGTCGACGTAGTAGCCCTGCGAGACGCCCTTCCAGTGGACGATCTCCTCCTCGAACCCCGCATAGACCGGAGAGGCCGGGTGCAGGTGGAGGTGGCTCCCGCAGTGGTCGTTCGGCGCCAGCCCGTTCTTCATCAGGAACCGCGGCGAGCCGATCGAGCCGCCCGACAGCAGCACCCGGTCCGCGCGAACGCGCCAGGTCCCCGCCACGGACTCGTCCTCGGGGTTCATCACCGAGCCGCTGACGGCGACGATCCGGTCCCCTTCCCGCTCGACGCGCTCGGCTCGGCAGTCGCTGAACACACGCAGGTTGCCGGTGTTCAGGCCCAGCGGCAGGAACGTCCGGTCCACCGAGTTCTTGCCGCCGGTCGGGCATCCCAGCTGACAGACGCCGCAGCCGACGCAGCCCGGCGCCGAGCGGTGCAGGTACTCACCCTTCAGCCCCAGCGCCTCGGCCCCGCGCTTGAACACGATGTTGTTCTGACCCTGGACCGACTCGGGGTTCTTGATGACGCCGATGGTGTTCCACACGCGGGCCACGTGCTCAGACAGGAAGTTCCCGTCCGGGTCGAACCCGCAACGGATGGACCAGTCGGACACAATCTCCGGTGGCGTCTTGAACGAGATGGCCGAGTTGATGAGCGTCGAGCCGCCCACCCCCCGGCCGCCGTTGACCGGGAGCCAGCCGTTCCCGAGGGCCACTCGGGCGCCACGGTCCTGGTACAGGTTCTTGAAGGCCCAGGGGTTGCTGGCCTTGAAGTCGCGGGGCCGCCAGTGGCTCCCCTCCTCGACGACCAGCACGTCGATGCCCCGCTCGGCCAGTGCGCACGCGGCGGCACATCCGCCAGCTCCCGCGCCGAGGATCAGGACCTCGCACTCGAGGTCCAGCGGCGGCGTGTAGTCGGCGAACCCGCGGATCATCGGTGGCACGCGCTGTCGAAGCCCACCGCGGCGAGCACGCGGTCGTCGTTGAAGTACGCGATCCCGAGGACCGCCTTCAGCGCGTCGGCCGCGACCCGAGAGACCAGTTCGTCCGGGCCCTGCCATGCCCGCAGCCGAGCCAGGCGCTCGGCCGGCTCGAGGGCGTCCAATCTGTCCGGGAGCATCGTCAGGTCCAGGCTGCGAAGGATCTGCCGGAAGCCGCTCACCGAGTCGCCGGCCAGGACATCCGACAGCAGATCGTCGACCCGGGCGGACAGACCGACCTCGCTGGCCGCGACCCCGATCGGGTTGCCCGCGGGCCACAAGGCCTCGCCCAGCGCCTCGACCAGCTCGCCTTCACGCGTCGAGAGCGTGCGAAGCCCCACACCAGGGGCCGGGAGACGGGCGGTCAGGCCCGAACAGACGGCCAACGCGCCAGCCGCTGCGAAGCCGCCCAGGATCAGTCGTCGGCGGGTGGGCGTAGGGGGCATCAATCCTGCTATACCCCCTCGTCCAACGAAGGGAGTGAAGCCATGGTCCACGGTGGCCGAATCGTCGCGAAGGCTCTCAAGAAGGAAGGGGTCAGCCACCTCTTCACTCTCTGTGGTGGGCACATCCAGCACATCTACGACGGGTGCCTCGACGAGGGGATCCGCGTCGTCGATTTCCGCCACGAGCAGGCAGCAGGGCATGCCGCCGAGGGCTGGGCACGCGCAACGGGCCAGCCCGGTGTGTGCGCCGTCACCGCCGGACCCGGTGTGACGGACGCCGTGACCGCGGCGGCGAACGCCTACCGGGGCGGCACCCCAATGATCCTCATCGGCGGCCAGGGCCCCAACTTCTTCAGCGAGATGGGCAGCCTCCAGGAGATGGACCACTGCTCGCTCCTGAAGAGCGTCACCAAGTGGTCGATCTCGGTCCCCGAGACGCGGCGCCTTCCCGACTACATCTCGATGGCGTTCCGCAAGGCGACCACCGGCGTGCCCGGACCAGTCTTCCTCGAGATGCCGCTCGACATCCTGATGAACTTCGAGAACCCCACCGGCATCAACTGGCCCGAGAACTACCGGACCGAGTCGGTGCCCGGTGGCGACCCCGCCGCAATCGAGCAGGCGGCCGAGCTGCTCGGCAAGGCCGAGCGTCCCGTCGTCGTCGTCGGCACCCAGTGGTGGTGGAGCCCGTACAAGGACGTCATCGGCGCGTTCACCGAGCACTTCGACGTGCCGGTGTTCCTGAACGGCGGCGGACGCGGCGCCCTGGCCCCGACGCACCCGAACAACTTCCGCCTCTGCCGCAGCAAGGCGATGGCGCAGGCCGACCTGGTCCTGCTCTTCGGCACGCCCTGGGACTTCCGCCTGGGCTACGGACAGAAGGTCCCGGCCGACACCAAGATCGTCCAGGTGGACCTCGACCCCGACGTCATCGGACACAACCGGGGACCCGAGGTCGGCATCATCGGCGACACGGGCCTGGTCCTGAAGCAGCTGCTCGAGGCCGGGCCGAAGGGCTCGCACGCCGACTGGCTCGCCAAGGTCCAGGAGATGGAAGACGCCCGCATGGCCAAGATGCTGCCCGAGATGGCCAGCGACGCCAGCCCGGTCATGCCGCTCCGCTTCAGCAAGGAGCTCGCCGACTCGATCCCCCCGAACGCGACCATCGTCTGCGACGGCGGAGACATCGTCGGCACCGCGGCCAAGCTCGTCGCCTCGCACAAGGGCGGCCACTGGATGGACCCGGGCCCGCTCGGGACGCTGGGTGTCGGACCGTCGTTCGCGATGGCCGCCAAGCTGGCCCGGCCGGACGACCCGGTCTTCGTGATCTACGGCGACGGCAGCTTCGGGCTGAACGGCTTCGAGTACGAGGCCGCGTGTCGCCAGAACATCCCGTTCGTCGGAGTGATGGGCAACGACGCCGCCTGGCAGCAGATCCGGCGTGGTCAGCTCCAGATCTTCAGCGAGGAGCGCAGCCCCGCGACGAAGCTCGACTTCACCCGCTACGACAAGATCGTGGAGGCCATGGGTGGCCACGGCGAGTACGTCGAGCGACCCGAGGACATGCGCGCGGCGATCGACCGGGCGGTCGCGTCCGGAAAGCCTGCGCTCGTGAACGTCAAGATCGGCACGAGCGACTTCCGCAAGGGTGCGATCTCGGTCTAGCCCGTGTCGTTCATGGACCAGATGGCGCCGCACGTGCGCCAGCGTCTCGAGGGCGTCGCGGAGCGGTTGGAGATCCCGACCGGCGAGCTGGTGATCCGCTCCGGCGAACCCGGCGGCGACTTCTACCGCGTGGAGTCCGGCCACCTCGAGGTCGTCGATCGCACGGCCCGCCCTGAGCTCATCCTGGATGTGCTCGGAGCAGGCAGCGCGGTGGGCGAGATGTCGTTCCTGACAGGTGACGCCCGGTCCGCCGACGTGCGCGCCGGCAAGGACTGCGTGCTCTTGAAGTGGACCGAGGGCAGCCTGCACGGGCTGCTGCGCCGGGATCCGGAGCTGTCGGCCGCGTTCTACCGAGCCTCGGCCCGCGTGCTGGCGAAGCGGCTCCGCGCCCTGACCCACGCCGCGGCGTCGGGAGGCCTCGGAGGGGCCAGCGCCCGGGCAGCCGTGCCCGAGGAGGTCCGCGGCGCCCGCGCGCTCGCGGACAAGATGAAGGGCGAGCTACTGGCCGCCGAGCCCGCCGTCCGTCGCGCGACCGGCGTGACCCAGTCCGTCGAGCACCTGGAGGAGGCCTGGGAGGACTTCCTGGACGCGGGACGCCGACTCTTCGCCGCGCTTGCGGGGGCCGAAGCCGATGCCGCGGGGGCGCTGCTAGCCGGCGAGCTCAACCCATACCTGGTCCGCTCCCGCCTGGCCGAGCTGGCCATCGCCAGCGAGCGGGGACGCACCGGCGATCCCGCCCTTCTCGCTCACGTCGAGACCAATGAGCCCGCGGGCGCCGACGCCCTCGGCAAGGCCCTGGACGCCACGCTGCAGCGCTCGGGCACCGCGACCGGACTGCGCGACCGCATCCGCGCGACCGTGGACGCGATCGAGGACGCCCTGCCGCCCCGCGCCGCCCGACTCCTCGTGGTCAACGTCGGCGCCGGCACGACCATCGCCCGCGTCATCCCGCTGATGGCCAACACCGGCGGTGAGATCACGGTCGTGGACAACGACCGCGAGGCGCTCGCTTTCCTGAACAGCGCCTCGTCCGCCCCGCTCAAGGTCAACCTGCGGCTCGTGCCCGAGGACCTGGCCAACTTCGCCCTCGGACAGTCGAAGGTCCGGATCGGACGGCACGACGTGCTGCTGATCGACGGCCTGGTCGAGTACCTGCCGGACCGCGTGCTCGCGATCCTGGCCAAGACGCTGCGGGGCTACGCCGCCGGCGGGACCACCGTGGTCATGAACCTGCTCGCCGAGAGCCCCGACCAGTTCGTCTTCGACCACCTGCTCGGATGGCGGACCGTGCGTCGCTCGCCCGAGCTGGTCGCCCAGCTGCTGAGCGCTGTCGGCTGGGAGAACGCGCGCGTGAGCTACCGCGCAGGCGCCGGCGCCGTCGTCGTCGCCCAGGCGCCCCGGACCTGACTACCAGCCCTTTCGGACCTCGGTGATGTGGTTGTCGTCGTCGACCAGGACGACGACGGGCTCGATGTTCTTCGCCGCCTCGGTGTCCGCCCAGGTGTAGGCGACCAGGATGACCAGATCGCCGGGCTGCACGTGGTGCGCGGCGGCTCCGTTGATGCCGATGATCCCGCTCCCTCGCGCACCCGGGATGGTGTAGGTCGAGATGCGCGAGCCGTTCGTGATGTCGAGGATGTCGACCTGCTCGCCCACCAGGATGCCCGCCGCGTCGAGCAGGTCCTCGTCGATGGTGATCGAGCCCACGTAGTGCAGGTCCGCCTGCGTCACCGTGGCGCGGTGGATCTTCGCGTGGAACATGTGTCGCTGCATGGGGTCGACCTCCGTCAGCCGCGCAGATACCCGCACCCAGGTCACAACGTGTCAACGATTCGGTCAATCCAGCGTGCCCAGGGCATCGTCGGGCGCGAGCGCGAGCTCGAGAGCCTGCTCGCTGCCTGTCCGCGAGCCGCCATGTGCTGCTCGAGGGCGCCGTCGGCGTGGGCAAGACCGAGCTGGCGAAGGCCATCGCCGCTCACCTGGGGCGCGGCCTCGACCGCGTGGACGGAGACGGCCGGTACACCGAGAGCCGCCTCGTCGGTCTGTTCGACCCCCCGATGGTCCTGGAGCGTGGCTACCAGCCCGACACCTTCCTGGCCGGTCCACTCGTCCGAGCCATGCGATCGGGTGGCGTCCTGGTCCTGAACGAGCTGAACCGCATGCCCGAGGGCGTCCAGAACGTCCTGCTGCCGGCGCTCGACGAGGGCGTCATCCAGGTCCCCACCTGGGCCAGGTCCAGGCAGCCCCGGGCTTCACGGTGGTCGCCACCCAGAACCCCGGCGAGTTCGTCGCGACCGGCGATCTGTCCGAGGCCCTGCTCGACCGCTTCGAGCTGATCCGCCTCGAGCACCAGGACGCCGCCGCCGAGCGCGCGATCGTCACCGCCCGGGCCCGCTGCGCGCCTGGCCCCGAGCTGGTCGCCCGGGCCGTCGAGCTGGTGGACGAGCGGGCCGACGTGGCGGGCATCCTGGCGAAGCTCGCGGAGAAAAAGCCCGCAGCTGACGAATGAGCCGCCCGAGGGGGACCCCCGCTTCGTCCTCGAGGCGCCCTCGCTGGCCGCCGCCTCGATGCAGATCGACGCCGCGCTCCCCGACGGCTGGGAGGCCGCCCAGCAGCTCCACCGGCTGAAGAAGACCCTCGCGGGCAGTCGACAGCTCGATGCGGTGACCGAGCGCGCGCTCGACGCGATCGTCCAGCGAGCACGCTCGCTGTTGCGCCACGCCGCCAGCCCGACGCGAGTGGTGCACGACACCTGGCCCGCCGAGGGCGACCTGGACCTGGACGCGACCCTGGAGCAGCCCCGCCGCATCCCCACGGACGGTCGGCGGGCGCCCTGGGACGAGGTGGTCGTGACCCGGCGAGAGCCCCGGGACGCCGACGTCGTCGCGATCCTGGACATGAGCCTGTCGATGACCGGCGAGAAGATTGCGCTGCTGGCCGTCGCGGCCGCGATCCTCCAGCTGAAGCTCGAGAACGTCTCGGTCGTCGCCTTCGACACCACGGCCCACACGCTGGTCCGGCTGCGGGAGCGCGTCCCGATCCGCGAGCTGGTCAGGCGGATCCTGATGGTGCCGGCCCAGGGCTACACCCACGTCGCGGCCGGCCTGGAGACCGGTCTCGGCGAGCTCCGTGCCAGCGGGCGCCGCGAGCGCGTCGGGCTGCTGCTGTCGGACGGCATCGCCAATGTGGGCGACGACCCGGTCCACGTGGCGGGGCGTTTTCCGTGCCTGCACGTCGTCCAGCTGGGCCATGATCTGCCCCAGGGAACCCGTGCCTGTCGGGCGATGGCGCGCGCCGGACGAGGGCGACGCTTCCACGCTCCGACGTACATGGCGCTGCCCGACGTCGTGAAGCGCGTGATCCGTGAGGTCTTTCGGGTCTGACCGCGATAGCGGAAATCCCTTGGAGGATCGCGTGGATCGCAGCACCGCAGCCGCCGCCGAGGTCGGCCGGATCAACACCTTCTTCCCCTTGATGCCGAAGCTGGGCCTGCGCTGGGCGCGGAGCCGGCCTTGGGAGGGGAAGCGCATCGCCGTCAACGCCCACCTGACGACGCTCACCGCTGCGCTTCTGCGCGAGCTGACGCTGGGCGGCGGCGATTGGGTCGTGTGCGCCGCCAACGTGCACACCACGGACCCCAGCGTCGTCGCGCTCCTGCGCGAGCAGGGCATCGAGGTCGTGCACGGCCGCGATCGGGACAACCACGACCGGCATCTGGCGACGCTCGAGCACGGCGCCGACCTCATCGCCGACGTGGGCTTCGAGCTGCTCGGCACGCTCCTCGAGCGCAAGCCCGAGGCCATCGAGGGTCTCCACGGCGCGGTCGAGATCACCCAGACCGGCATCAACCGCCTGCGCGCCAGCGATGTGCCGTTCGGCGTCGTGAACATCAACAACGGGCTGCTGAAGGCCAACGTCGAGAACCGGCACGGCGTCGGCGAGGGTCTGTGGCCCTGCGTCACCTCGATCACCGGCGTCCACCTGGCTGGCCGTCGGGTGCTGGTCATCGGGTACGGCCCGGTCGGCCAGGGGCTGGCGAACTATGCCCGCGCCCGCGGCGCCAGCGTCGAGGTGGTGGAGATCGACCCGGTGCGGCGTCTGGTGGCGACGTACGACGGCTTCCCCACGCCGACGATCGAGGACGGCATCGCCCGCGCCGACATCTGCTGCACGGTCACCGGCCACCCCGGCTGCCTCACCGTCGAGCAGCTCGAGCTCGCCACGACCGACATGCTGCTGGTGAACGCCGGCCACGGCGCCGACGAGATCGACGTCGCCGGGCTGAAGGCGGCCGCCGTCTCCGGCGATCAGCTCGGCCCGCACTGCGTGCGCTACCGACTGGGGGCCAAGGCTCCCTGGCTCACCGTCCTGGGAGCCGGCAACCCGCTGAATATCGTCCTGAACGCCGGCTCGCCCGAGCCCGTGCTCCTGCACTTCGCCCTCCTGGGGCTGACGCTCGAATGGCTCGCCAACACCAAGGCGTTCCGTGGCGAGGTGCTCGTCCCCCGTGCGCTCGAAGAGGAGGCCGCCCGCCTCGCGCTCGCCGCTCGAGGACACGGTTGAGCCTGATTCGCGTGGTGCAGCTCCTGTCCGCGCGCCGCTGGGCTGAGGGCGCACGTCTCCTCGAGCCCATCCTGGCCGGCGAGCTGCCCGACAACCAGCGCGGACCCGCGTTCGGGCTGTACGGCCAGGCGCTGTTCGAGCTCGGTCGCCTGGACGAGGCCAAGGAGGCCGTCCGACAGGCCATGCGGGTCGCAAAGCGCCTGGACGACCACGCGGGCCTGAAGCAGCTCCGCGAGCTGAACGGTCGGGTCTACACCGCCCTGGCGGCCCAGCAGGACGAGCAGCGCGTTCGACTCGCCGAGGCCGAGGACCTGGCTCGCCCACTCGACGAGCTCCTGGCCGAGGCGAGCTCGGACGCCGAGCGCGCCGCCATGCACGTCCGGAAGGCCAACGTCCTGCTCGACGCTGGCCAGGACGGCGCCCCCATCGCCCGAGCCGGCCTGGCGCTCGCCCAGACAGCAGGCGCCGTCCGAGAGCAGGTGCTGTGCCACCTCTGCCTGGCTCGCGCCGTCCCGACGGACGCCGAGCTCCACCTCCGTGCCGCCCACACCGTCGCCGACGCCGCCGAGGAGGCCCAGCTCGTGGCCGCCATCAGCAAGGCCGCTCGAGCTGCTGGTGTGGACTTCGGCACCCACCGCTTCTAAGGTGCGCTCATGGTCCTCACCCTGATGCGACACGGCATCGCAGAGAGCTGGACGGGGTCCGACGCCTCGCGCGCGCTGACCCCTCATGGGGCCGAGATCGTTCACGAAGTCGTGAAGGGTCTGAAGTCCGGCGGCTGGTCCCCTGGCGCCGTGGTGTGCAGCCCCCTGCTCCGCTCGCAGATGACCGCCGCCATCGTCCTGGAGTACTTCCCTGGCCTGCAGCACGAAGTGCTCTCCCAGGTCGTGCACACCGATGACGATCTGTTCGACGAGATGGGCTGGCTCGGCGTCGTCGATCCCGTCATCGTGGGACACAACCCCGGACTCTCACGCCTGGCCTCCCAGCTCGTCGGGGCCTCGGGACACATGCCCTTCGAGCCCGCGACCGTCGCCTGCTACCGCGTCGACGGCCTGCCCCCGCGCAGCCCGGGTCAGCTCCTGTTCTTCGCGCCCCCGACCTTCGCTCGGTGCCTGCGTTGACCGCGATCGGCGTCGTCGACGTCGGCAGCAACTCGCTTCATCTCCAGGTGGTCGCGGACGGGGAGACCATCGCGACCGGTCGGTCGGCGGTCCGGCTCGGCGAGTTCGAGCACGGGGCCCTGCGCACCTCGGCCATCGAAGGCTGCCTCGAGGCGCTGAGCGCGTTCCGCGACCAGGCGATGGACCTGGGCTGCGTCGCGTTCCGAGCAAGCGGCACGGCATCCCTGCGCGACGCGAGCAATGCGGCGGTCCTGCTGGAGCGCGCCCGAGACGAGCTCGGCCTCGAGCTGCGCGTCCTCAGCGGCGAGGACGAGGCGCGGCTGGCGTGGCGCGGTGCACGGCATGGGCTGGGCTTCGAGCACGGCCTGGTGTTCGACCTTGGCGGGCGCTCGACCGAGATCGCCGTCGGTCGGACGAGCCCGGACTACGCCGTCAGCCTGCCGCTGGGTCACCAGAGCGCGACCGCGCTCGGGTCCAGATCCGATGTCGAGGCCCGGATGGCGAGCCTGCTCGCGCCGCTGGACGTACCGAGCGCGCCGCTGGCCGCCGGCTGTGCGGGCACCGCGCTTACCCTGGGGCAGATGGCCGCCGCCTCGCGGGAGGAGCCGTGGGACGACCGGCATGGACTGTCGGTGTCGCGCGACGAGCTCGCTGGCCTGGTCGCCGCGTTGACGACGCGCGATCCGATGAGTCTCCCGGGTGTGGATGCGCGTCGGGTGCGAACCCTGCCGATGGGGGCGGTCGCGGTGCTGGCCCTGCTCGACGGACTGGGGCTGCCGGGGTTCACCACCAGCCAGAGCGCCCTGCGCGAGGGCCTCGTACAGGAGCTGGCCGAATGCTCTCTGCCCTGAAACAGCTCATCCGCATCGACGCCACGAAGCGAGCCCGGGACAACAACGCCTGGATCGGTGTCTTGCGGGACAGCGCCGTCGGCCACAGCGGCTACGCCAACCTGGGCTACGGCTCCGAGGGCGATCTGGCCGCGCGGCAGCAGGCCCTGATCGACGCCCTGGTGGCGGGCGAGGCGCTGGAAGGACACTGGCTCGACGTCGGCGCCGGCGGCTGCGGGGCCGCGGTCCAGCTCCTGGCCGCACACCCCACCCTGGAGATCACCGCCTTCGAGCTGGACGCGAAGCGCCGGAGCGAGGCACCGCGCCACCCACGACTCCACATCCGAGGCGGCGACGCGGACCGTATGCCGTGGCCCACACCGACCTTCGACGGCGTGCTGTGCATCGAGGCGGCCCACCAGTTCCGCGACCGCCGGCAGTTCGCGCACCAGGCCTGGCTGGCGCTGAAGACAGGCGGGCGCCTGCTCCTGGCCGACCTGGTCGAGAAGCGCGAGCGCACGCGCATCTACGACGGCTTCGTCCGGGACGGACTGCGACGAGCGATCGGCGCACCCGAGCTGGGGACCTCAGAGGACTGGGCGGCCGTGCTCGGTGCCCTGCCCTTCTCGGACGTCCAGGTCGAGGACGTCGGAGACCAGGTGCTGCCGAACCTGGAGGACTGGGCGCGAGCCGTCGCCGCGGCCGATGGTCCAAAGGCACTCCGGATGAGCGCCTCGCGGGGGCTGGAGTACCTGGCCCACCGCGGGCAGGGTGGCCCCTTCGGCTATGCATTCGTGCGGGCTACGCGCATCGACGAGCGTTAAACCCGCGTCCCCGAGGAGGGTCCGATGGCCGTGAATCGTGCCTCGGTGGTCGACCAGCAGTTCGTCGACGCCGTCTCCGCACTCCCAGCACACGAGGTCCGGACGGATCTCGACAGCCCCGTCCGGGCTGGCGCCGTGCTGACCGCCCGACAGGCGCTCGAGCTGTTCGAGAGCATGGCGAGCAGCCGCCACCTGGATCTGGCCAGCCGCCAGCTCAAGGCCCGCGGCGAGAGCTTCTACACGATCGGTGGCTCCGGACACGAGGGCAATGCCTGCGTGGCCGGCGCCCTGCGACCCACCGACCCGGCGTTCCTGCACTACCGCAGCGGCGCCTTCTTCGTGCAGCGTGCCAGGCAAGTACCTGGAACCACCCCGCTTCTCGACGTGCTCCTGGGATGCGCGGCGAGCTCGGACGAGCCGATCGCCGGTGGACGCCACAAGGTGTTCGGCAGCGTGCCGCTGAACATCCCGCCGCAGACCTCGACCATCGCCTCGCACCTGCCCAAGGCGGTGGGTGCCGCCATGACCGTCGATCGCATGAAGCGGCTCGAGCTGCCCTCGGACATCCCGGACGACAGCGTGGTCGTCTGCACGTTCGGCGACGCGAGCAGCAACCACTCGACGAGCGCCGGGGCCATCAACGCCGCCTGCTGGGCCAGTTTCCAGAACATCCCCGTCCCTCTGGTCTTCGTCTGCGAGGACAACGGGCGCGGCATCAGCGTGACCACGCCCGCTGGCTGGATCGCCGCAAACTACCGAGACCGCCCGGGTCTTCACTATGTCCACGGCGACGGCCTCGACCTGCCGGATGCCTGGCGCGCGGCGACCGAGGCCGTCGAGCACGCCCGCACGACACGACGCCCGGTGTTCCTCCACCTGTCGCTGGTCCGCATGCTCGGGCACGCCGGGAGCGACGTCGAGCAGCTGTACCGGACCGCCGCCGACATCCGCGAGACCGAGGCCAAGGACCCCGTCCTGGCCGCCGCTCGTCTCCTGGTCGAGGAGGGCTGGCGCACCCCGGACCAGATCCTGGCGCTCTACGAGGAGCTGCGGAGCCGCATCGGCAGCCTGGCCGAAGAGGTCACACGACGCCCCAAGATCACGACCGCAGAGCAGGTCGTCGAGCCGCTGGCCCCGTGGGACGACGACGCCGTCCGTGCCCACCTGGGCCGCGCCGACGAGGACGCGCGGCGCGCCTTCTGGGGAGCCCGCCTGCCCGAGGACGACCGGCCTCGTCACCTGGCCATGCAGCTGAACCGGGCCCTCGGCGATGCCCTGGCCTGCTACCCCGAGATGCTGATCTTCGGCGAGGACGTCGCCAGGAAGGGGGGCGTCTACCACGTCACCGCCGACCTCTCGAAGAAGGCCGGTGTGGGGCGCGTCTTCAACACGCTCCTCGACGAGCAGGCCATCCTGGGTCTCGCCATCGGAGCCGGCCAGCTCGGCTGCCTTCCGGTCCCGGAGATCCAGTACCTGGCGTACCTGCACAACGCCGAAGACCAGATCCGCGGGGAAGCCGCGAGCATGCAGTTCTTCAGCCAGGGCCAGTTCAAGAACCCGATGGTCGTGCGCATCGCCAGCTACGCCTACCAGAAGGGCTTCGGCGGCCACTTCCACAACGACAACTCCATCGCCGTGCTTCGCGACATCCCGGGGCTGGTCATCGCCTCGCCGTCGCGCGGGGACGACGCGGTCGGGATGCTCCGGACGTGCCTGGCCGCCGCTCGCACCCAGGGCTCGGTCGTCGCGTTCCTCGAGCCCATCGCGCTCTACATGACCAAGGACCTGCACGAGGACGGCGACGGTCTCTGGACCACGGAGTACGACCCCGACCACACGGTCGAGGTCGGCACCGGGCGCACCTGGGGAGACGGCACCGACCTGTGCATCGTGTCCTGGGCCAACGGCGCCTGGATGGGCCAGCGCGTGGCCAAGCGTCTGGAACAGCAAGGGATCTCCTCGCGAGTCCTCGATCTGCGCTGGCTCTCGCCCCTGCCGATCGACGATCTGGTGCGCGAGGCCCAGGCCTGTGGCCGGGTCCTCATCGTCGACGAGTGTCGGGAGACCGGCTCGCTCTCCGAGGCGCTCGTCACCCACCTGGTCGAGGCCGGGTTCGACGGCCCCATCGCCCGGGTGACCGGCATCGATACGTTCATCCCGCTGGGAGCCGCCGCGAACCTGGTGCTGGTCCAGGAACCCGACATCGAGGCCGCCGCCATCGAGCTGGTGAACCGATGAGGGCGTTCCTCCTCTTCCCTGGGCGCGGGAGCTACCAGCGGGACCAGCTCGGCTCGCTGCAAGGCCCGAGCGCGATCCTCGACCGCCTGGACGCCTTTCGCGCCGGGCTGGGCCGACCCACCCTGCGAGAGATGGACGGGGCGGACCGGTACAGCGCCAAGCTGCACGTGGCCGGCGAGAACGCCTCGATCCTGACCTTCGGAGCGGGCCTGGCGGACCTGGCCACGGTGGACCGCGAGCGGACGGACATCGTCTGCGTCGGCGGCAACTCGATGGGCTGGTACACCGCCCTGGCGGCCAGCGGCGTGCTCGACCTGGACGCCGCCGCGACGCTGGTCGAGACCATGGGGAGCTGGCAGGCCGGCAACGTCATCGGGGGCCAGATCCTGTACCCGACGACCGACGCCGACTGGCGGCCGGACCCGACGCTCCAGGCGACGGTGGATGCGGCTCTGGAGCGCGACGACGTACACCTCTCCATCCGGCTCGGCGGGACCGCGGTGCTCGCCGGGACGACGCCGGCGGTGCGGGCGATGCTCGCCGAGCTGCCCAAGGTCGAGCGCGGACCGCGCACCTTCCCGCTCCAACTGCCGCTGCACTCCGCGTTCCACACGCCGCTGATGCAGCCGACCTCGGACCGGGCGATGGAGGAGATCGCGCTGCCCTTCGCGGCACCCCACACCCCCCTCGTGGACGGGCGCGGCCAGGTGTTCCGCAGCTTCAGCGATCCCGAGGACATCGAGGACTGGACGCTCGGCGACCAGGTGACGGCGACCTTCGACCTGACGGCCTGTGTCGCCACGGCTCTCGGCGACTACGCACCCGACGTCGTGCTGCTGCCCGGCCCGGGTGAGGCGATGGGCGGGCCGGTCGCCCAGGTCCTCATCCAGCTCGGCTGGCGCGGGCTGCGGGATCGCGCCGACTTCATCGAGGCCCAGAAGAGCGACCAGCCGGTCGTGATCTCGATGTCCCGCCCCGATCAGCGCGCACGGGTGACATGAGGGACCGTCTCATCGAGGCGCTGGCGCTGAAGGACCTCGCTCGCGCGGGCTGGGTCCGGGTCGGCGTCCCCTCGCCCGAGTCGGTGGCCGCCCACACGTGGGGGGTCACCTTCCTGGTGCTCGTCCTCTGCCCGGCCGACCTGGACCGCGAGGCGGCCCTCGCCATCGCCACGGTGCACGATCTGGCCGAGGTCCGCATCGGCGACCTGACCCCACACGACGACCTGACCGACAAGCCGGTCCGTGAGCGGGAGGCCTTCGTGGAGATGACCGCGGAGTTCCCCAACCATCTGGAACTGGTCGGGTTCTTCGACGCCTACGGCACGACCCCCGAGGGCCGGTTCGTGAAGGCCTGCGACAAGCTCGACATGGCGCTCATGGCCGCCCGCTACGAGAGCGAGGACCTGGACACAGCAGAGTTCGTCGACTCGGCGCTGGCGAAGCTCGGTTCGTCCGAGCTCGCGGCGCTGGTCAGACCCGCCTGATCAGATCTTGCGTCGGACCTGACGGACGCGCAGCGCGAGCACGCCCCGCTCGTCCTCGAGGGCCGGATCCCACTCGATGATCCCGCGGACCGCGGCGATCGCGTCTTCTTCCGAGGGCGCGTCGGGGAGGAGGTTCTTCCAGCCTTCGGCCTCGCAGAGAGCCTCCAGGCTGGGGTAGCGGCGAACCATGCCCACGGTGATGGAGCCGATGGAGCCGAACTCCAAGCGGTCACCGGAGCAGATCATCGAGTACTCGTCCGTCTGGAGCACGGCGTACACGGTCTTCAGACCGCGCTCCATGCTCTCGAACGCTTCGACGTGTACACCAGCGTCGTAGGTCGCCAAGTCGCCTCCTCATCAGCCCGCGTTCATAATGCGCTGGGCCGAACCCGGCGAATCCGTGTTGTCACCCCGGGGGCCAGGAGAGCGCGCGGCCCCCGAGCACGTGGCAGTGGAGGTGGAACACGCTCTGCCCTGCGGCGACCCCGTTGTTGAGCACGAGCCGGTAGCCTGAGCCGTCGATCCCCTCGGCGCGGGCCACCGCCTGAGCCGCAAGGAGCACGCGGCCCAACAGCTCACAGTCCTCGGCCGAGGCCTCGGCCACGTTGACCACGGGCTTGCGCGGCACGACCAGGACGTGGGTCGGAGCGGCCGGATTGATGTCGCGAAAGGCGACGCAGTGGTCGTCCTCGTACACGATGTCGGCGGGGATCTCGCGGGCGATGATCTTCTCGAAGAGCGTCATGCTCCGGATCTAACCGTCCGTCAGTAGTCTGCGGTGATCGGCAGCAGCAGCATGCCGCCCTGGAACTTCGGCCCCGCGACGACGAACGTGCCCCCGCGGTTCACGCTGACAGTGGTGTCCACCAGCTTCTTGTCGGCCTTGTACATCTGGACCTTCAGCCGGACGCGCTTGTCGTCCTTGCTCAGAACCGAGACGACCACCTTCCGTCCGCCCTCGACCTGGAACGTCGCCGGCTTGCCCGACAGCTTGCTGCTCTCGGCGGTCAGGACCTCGAAGCGGTCGTACCGCAGGAACTCCAGGTGCGGCTCGAGGCTCTTCAGGCGCGGGTCGACGTACGCTTCGCCGTCCTTGGCGTGCACGACCATGAGCTCGATGTCGACGGCTCCGACAGCCGGGGCCTTCGACTTGCCGCCCTTGGCCGGCGCGGCCTTCCCCGCCTTGGGCGGATCGGCGAACGCGGTGGTCGGAGCGACCAGGCCGAGCCCGAGCAGGGCCAGGAGAACGGTGCGGGTCACGAGGCTCACAACGCAGCTCCTTCATCGCCTTCGTCGATCATCAGGAACATCGGCGCGTCGTCCATCTGGATGACCTGCACCAGGACCGAGTCGTCGTACTCGAGCTCCTCGACCTCGGCGCCCTGGTACGCGGCCAGCTCGACCGCCGTGTCCTCGGACACCTCGGGCGTCACCATCGCGACGTGGTCGGTGGCCGGCTCGTCGACCCCAGGGGCCTCCTGCTGCGACACCGCCCGCCCGATCATCAGCACGGCCACCAGGACCGCCGCGAAGAACGGCAGGGACGGCGAGCTGACGAACTGGCGCCAGGGGCTCCGCTCGGCCTCGGGCTCCGGCTCGAAGTCCCGCGCCTCGGTCTCGACGACCTTGGGCCGCGGCAGCGCGTTCATGATGGCGGCCGTCAGCGCGCCCTCGTCCCGAGCGGGCAGCTCGGCGCGGGCCAGGACGGCGTCCCGGACGAGAGGCGCCAGCGCATCCCAGCCCGGCACGTGGTCGGGGCTCTCGAGCCCGATCTCGCCGGACACCGCCGGCCAGACGTCGATGTCGCCGTGTGTCTGCTCGGCCACGCCGGACCGCAGGTCGTGCCCCAGCTGGGCCCACCGCGTCATCTGGGCGACCGCCTGGGGGTTCTGGGCCAGCCAGACACCGAGCTCGAGACGCTCCTCGGCGCTCAGCTCGCCGTCCATCATGGCCGACAGGCGGGCCTCGGGCGGAAGCTCTTCGGCCACCACCTCCAGCGGCGCGATCTGCTGCACCTCGGCCATGACCGCGTCCATCAGGTCGAGCGAGTCCTCGGCCAGGAGCTCGTCCCGCAGGAGCGAAGCCGTGGCGTCCCAGCCGTCGTCGATGGCCAGGGCCGCGAGGACCTCGCCGACGATCTCGATGGGCTCGGGCTCGCCGAGCGCCGCCCGCAGACGGTTTCGCAGCTCGACCTGCTGAGCGAGACGCACGTCCGCATCCGCCAGCTCCAGGAGCCGCGCTTTCTCGGCGTCGTCGGCCTCACCATCCAGCACGCGCATCAAGAGCGCGTCGAGGAGGTCGAGCTGGGGGTCGTCGTGGGACATCTTGGTCGGGGGCTCGGTCGGGGGCTCAGGGGGGTTGGCTCAGCGAGGTGGACGGGGCGATCCCCGATTCATTCGGATCAATCTCGGGGAGATCTTCAGCGCTCACTCTTGAGGTAGCCCTGGAGCTTCCGGCGAGCGTAGAAGAGCCTGCTCATGACGGTGCCTTCGGCGACGTCGAGGGTCTCGGCGATCTCCTTGTAGGACAGGCCCTCGACCTCGCGGAGCAGCACGATCTGCTTGTGCTCGGGCGACAGCTTGTCCATCGCGGCCAGGATCTTGCCGTGCAGCTGCTTGCGCTCGAGCTCCTTGCTCGGGTTGGCCTTCAGGTGCCCGGGGTTCAGCTCGCCGTCGCCGTCGCGGGTGGCGATCTGCTCGTCGAACTCGCTGACGGGGCGCTTCTTCACCTTGCGCAGGTGGTCGATCGCCTGGTTCATCGCGATCCGGTAGAGCCACGTGTAGAAGCTGGACTCCAGCCGGAACCGGTCCAGGTTCTTGTACGCCTTGACGAACGCCTCCTGGGTGATGTCCCGGGCGTCCTCCTTGTCGCGCACCATGCCGCTCACCAGCGCGTACACCCGCCGCTGGTAGCGCTCCACCAGCCCGCGATAGGCGCTGGCGTCGCCGGCCAGGACGGCCTCGACGAGCGCACGGTCCTCGGCCTTCGTGTCCATCTGCGGTCTGCCCTCGAGCGGCTTCATGGGTCTCGCCTCGCTCTCGAATCTATCAGTGTGCGCCGTCCCACGTCCGAGCGCGACCGCTCTCGACGCGAAGGTCGACAGAGACAGGGGCGATGCCCTCCATCTCTTCTCGCACCAGCTCGGTCACCCGGTCGGCGTCGGCCTCGGGCACCTCGAACAGGAGCTCATCGTGCACCTGGAGCAGCATCCGGGTCGTGGGCGCCTCGGCAGAGAGCCGCCTTGCCACCCGCACCATCGCCAGCTTGATCAGGTCCGCCGCCGAGCCCTGGATGGGCGTGTTGATGGCGAGCCGTTCGCTGGCCGAGCGGTCGAAGAAGTTCCGCGAGTTGAGGTGCGTGATGGTCCGACGGCGGCCCCAGAGCGTGGAGCTGTGGCCTTCCTCGCGGGCCCGCTCGATGCGGGTGTCCATGTAGGCCTTCACCTCGGGGTACTGCTCGAAGTAGGTGTCGATGTAGTCCTGGGCCTGCTCACGCGAGATGTTCAGGTCGCTCGCGAGCCGGGGCGCGGCCATGCCGTAGATCAGGCCGAAGTTGATGGCCTTGGCGGCGCTGCGCTGCTCGCGCGTGACCTCGTCCAGGGGCGTCGCGAACACCTCGGACGCGGTCCGTTGGTGGATGTCCTGGCCCTTCTCGAACGCGTCGAACAGCGCGCCGTCGCCGCAGAAGTGGGCCAGGAGCCGGAGCTCGATCTGGGAGTAGTCGCAGCTGACGAACACGTGGCCCTCGTTCGCGACGAAACACTCCCGGATGCGGCGGCCTTCCGGCGTGCGGATCGGGATGTTCTGCAGGTTCGGATCCGCGCTCGAGAGCCGGCCGGTGGCCGCCACGGCCTGGTTCAGGTTCGTGTGGATCCGACCGGTCTTCTCCGAGATGTACTCAGGCAGCGCGTCCAGGTAGGTCCCGCGCAGCTTCTCGAGCTTCCGCCACTCGACGATGAGCTTGGGCAGCTCGTGCACCTGGGCCAGCTTCTCCAGCGTCGCCGCGTCCGTCGAGAAGCCCGTCTTCGTCTTCTTGAGGGGCTCGAGGCCCAGCTCGTCGAAGAGCACGACCTGGAGCTCCTTGGGCGAGTTGATCTTGATGGGCCGTCCCATCAGCGCCGTGATGCTCGCCTCGATCTCCGCGAGCCGCGTCACGAGCTCGGCGCTCATCGAGCGGAGCGCCTGCGGATCAACCCCGATGCCGTGGTCCTCCATCTCGGCCAGGACACCCACCAGCGGGAGCTCGATGTCGTGGTAGACGCCGAGCTGCTTGTTCTCGTCGAGGCGCTCGATGAGGACGCCCTCGAGGAGCCAGCAGACATGCGCCGACTCGGCTCGCATGTGGAGCGGCACGTCCGGCGTGACCTTCATCGTGTGGCCCAGGTACCGGAGCGCCAGGTCCTCGAGCGTGCGGTTCGTGCGCGCGGGCTCGAGCAGGTAGTCGGCGAGCAGGACGTCGCCGGCCTGCCCCCGCAGCGTGATGCCGTGCTGGGCGAACACGCGGCGCGCGGTCTTGAGGCGATGCCCGGTCTTTCGCAGGCGCGGGTCCTCGAGCATCGGCTTCAGGAGCCGCACAGCGTCGGCCAGATCGAGCGTGTCGAGGCGCACGGTCCCGAACAGGGTGCCGTCGCCGGAGACGTGCGGACCGATCGGCACGTAGACCGCCGCGCGGGTGCCCCAGGTCAGGCCGATGCCGGTCCACTTCGCCGTCATGGGGTCGGCGCCGTCGGCATCGATGGTCAGCGCGATGCCGGTCTGGTCGAGCCGGGCCTCCTCGATGGCCGCCAGGACCTCCTCGAGCTCGAGCGGGCTGCCGATCGTCTTGTAGATGTCGGGGTCGATCTCGCTCTGGGCGGTCGCCTCGTCCTCCTGGAGCTCCTTCAGGTGCGTCCGGAACTGCCACTGCATGAACAGCTGGCGGAGCGCCTTCACGTCGCGCTCGGTCCCCTCGAGGTCCTCGAGGCCGATGCCGAGCTCGCAGTCGAGCTTGATGGTGACCAGGACCCTGGAGAGCCGCGCCTGTTCGGCGAACTCGACCACGCTGGCTCCACGCTTGCCGCCGATCTTGCCGGCGGTGGCCGCGGCGATGACGCCTTCCATGTCGCCGTGCGCGGTGACGTAGTTGATGGCGGTCTTCACGCCGACGCCCGGGACGCCGGGGACGTTGTCGCTGCTGTCCCCTGCCAGGCCCTGGATGTCGATGACCCGTTCCGGCCCGACGCCGAACTTCTCCTTCACGCCTTCGATGTCGATGACCTTGTCCTTCATCACGTCGAGGATGAGCGTCTTGTCCGTCACCAGCTGGTAGAAGTCCTTGTCGCCCGTGACCATCGTCACGTCGATCTCGTCGCTGGCGAGCTGGGCGGCGAGCGTCCCGATCACGTCGTCGGCCTCGACCCCGGTCGGGTTCAGGAACGTGTGGCCCCAGGCCTCGACGAGCTCCTTGAAGTGCGGCCACTGCTCGCGCAGCTCGTCCGGCATGTTCGGCCGGTGGCCCTTGTACTCGGGGTACAGGTCCTGACGGAAGCTGGGCCCGTTGTCGAAGCAGCAGACGATCCAGTCGGGCGCGTACTCGCGCTCGAGCTTGCGCAGCATGTTGGCGAAACCCAGCAGCGCCCCCGTGGGGAACCCGGCCGCGAACATGTTCCGGGGCATCGCGTGGAAGACACGGAAGGCGTGGTTGCTGCCGTCGATCAGGAAGAGCTTCTTGGGCATCAGGGCCCGTAACCGGGGGCCCGGCACGCGCCGGTTAGAGGAGTCCCGGAGGTCTCGTGGACATCTGCAACCCGACCGAGGAACACGCCCTACTCCGCGACATGTGCCGCGACTTCACGCGCGCAGAAGTCGAGGGGCAAGCGGCCGAATACGACGACAAGCAGTGCCTGAACATCCCGCTCTTCCGGCAGCTCGGCGAGCTGGGACTGCTCGGCATCACGGTGCCCGAGGAGTACGGCGGGTCCGGCATGGACTCGACCGCGGCGGTGATCGCGCACCACGAGATCAGCAAGAGTGATCCGGGCTTCTGCCTAGCGTACCTGGCGCACTCGATGTTGTTCGTGAACAACTTCTTCTACTGCAGCAACGACGAGCAGAAGGGCCGCTGGCTGGACGGCGTCATCACCGGCGAGCTCATCGGCGGCATGGCGATGACCGAGCCCGGGTACGGCACCGACGTGCTCGGCATGACGACGACCGCCGAGCTGCGCGGCGACGTCTACGTGATGAACGGGACCAAGACGTTCATCACGAACGGACCCGAGGGGCACATCTTCCTGGTCTACGCGAAGGTCGATGGACGCACGACCGCGTTCGCCGTCACGAGCGACCTGCCGGGCTTCGGCAAGAGCGAGCACATCGAGAAGATGGGCATGCGAGCCAGCTCGATGAGCGAGCTCATCTTCGAGGACTGCGAGGTCCCGGTCGCGAACGTCCTGGGTGCCGTCGGCGGTGGCCTCACGCACATGATGCGGAACCTGGAGATCGAGCGGCTGACGCTCGCCGCCATGTCGCTCGGCATCGCCGACCGCTGCATGGAGATGATGGTCCACTACGCCAACGAGCGGATCAGCTTCGGCGCGCCCCTGAACCGTCACGGGCAGATCCAGCGGTACATCGGCGAGTCCTACGCGAACACCGAGGCCATGCGGGCCCTCGTCTACAACGTCGCGCTGTCGGTGGGGCCGGACAAGCGGAACCGCCTGGGCTCGGACGCCGCGAAGCTGTACGCCGGCCCGGTCGCCAAGCAGGTCGCGGACAACGCGATGCAGGTCTTCGGCGGCAACGGCTACTGCCGCGAGTACCCCATCGAGCGTCTGCTCCGGGACGCCAAGCTGATCGAGATCGGCGGCGGCACCATCGAGAGCCACCAGAAGAACATCACGAAGGACCTGACGAAGGCCCTGGGCTGAGTCGGTCGCGCTGCGACGCTGCGAGGCGACCGCAGCGCTCGGCCAGCTCGGTCCATCCGCGCGGTCCGGCCAGGTCCGCGGCCTGCTGCAAGAAGGTCGAAATCTCCTCGTCGACGAGCCCCTCGTCCGTCAGGTAGCGCTCGATCTTCTCGACCCGGAGCGCGGCGTCCTCGCGCCGGCCCAGCCGGATGAGTGAGGGCAGCACGCCGGCGCGGACGTGACACGCGAAGTTGGCCCGGGTCCAGGAGTCGCAGAAGTCCTCCAGCGGGAGGAGCGCGCCGATGGCCTCGTGGTCCCGTCCCAGCTCGGCGAGCGTGAAGCCGATGTTGATCTCGGGCACGAGCGGCCTGCACCCGAGCAGCACCTGGACGCGACGCGCCTCCCGAAACCCGGCCAGGGCCTCGGCCAGTCGACCCTGGCGTCGGTCGTAGTCGGCCAGGTCGTTCCGCACGACGGCTTCGCCCCAGCGGTTGTCGTCCTGTCGGTACGCATCAGCCCCGCGCTCGAGCCAGCGTCGCGCCGTCGACCAGTCGTGCCTCTGCCGAGCCAGATGGGCGAGCCCCACGTACGCTCGACCCAGATCCCTCCCGACCTCGAGTCCGGTCAGGACCTCGCGCCTCGACGAGAACGGCCCACCGGACCTCGGATCCCAGGACCGCCGCCAGCTCGAGCGCGAACGCCTCGCGACCGGCGAGCTCGGTGTCCAGGCGATCGCTCCACAGCGCGCGCAGATCCGCGGGGAGCTCGAGCACCTCGCCAGCGCGCAGCTCGAGGCCCGTGTCTGCGACGACCAGTCGGTCCCGGGCGACCTGATCCGCGACGAGCTCGATGGCGAGCATCGGGTTGCCGCCACAGCGCTCGGTGACCTGACCGGCCAGGCTCGGAGACAGCCCAACCAGATCGGAGACCAGCTCCCAGCTCTCGGCCGTCGAGAGAGGCCCGAGCGCGAGTCGCTCGCCGGTGATCTCCTCCATCAGCGGCCGAGCCTGGGGCGCCTGACCGAGCCCCTCGTCCTGGATCGTCAGCACGGCGAGGACCGGGACGTCGGCCTCGGCCAGGACCGCGTGGACCAGGTGGAGGCCGTCCAGGCTCCAGTGGGCGTCATCGAGCCACAGGATGACGGGACGTCGACGGGCGAGGACCCGAAGCCAGCGCAGCAGGACGGCGCGACGCCACCGACCGGTGTCGATCCGCAGGGCGAGCCCGGGACGCGCCATCCCGACCAGGGCCTCGCGGTCGTCCTCGGACAGCTCGCCGAGCTCGGCGTCCACCCGGGCCCGCAGCGCCGCCGGGCCCAGGCCATGGATCGAGCGGGCGATCATGCCGTCCAGCCCTGTGTCCGCGCCCCCGTCCGGGCCGTTGCGTGCGACGACGACCGTGCAGGCGCCGAGCTCGTGGGAGCGGGTGCAGAGCCACCAGGCGAGCCGACTCTTGCCGATGCCGGACGGTCCCCGCAGGACGAGCGCGCGGGGTGAGCCGGACTGGATGGTGCCGCGGAGCTCGGACCACATGAGGTCGCGCTCGGGCTCCCGCCCCACCAGCCGGGGTGTCCGAACGGCGACGACCCCGCGGCCGGTGCTCTTCGAGACGCCTCGAACCCGCCGCGGCCCACGCCAGTCCGCGGGGAGCGGCAGGGCGGTCTCGGTGCGGTCGCCGGACTCGACCGGGCGCCCGTTCAAGACGAGGGGGACGAGGATCAGCGTCGGCGGCTCCTCGGGCACGACCCCCAGACCGTCCGGCATCGGCGCCGGGGTGTGGGACGCCTCGTCGAGGGCGCTGAGTGCTGCCGCCGCCTCGGCCGCGCGCTGGAATCGGTCCCGGTCGGTTTCTTGAGCAGCCGACGCAGCCAGCCCTCGAAGCCCGGAGGACAGGGGCGGATCGGGACGAACGCTCCTGGGGCCCGCTGGACGTGTCCCTGCATCGCCTCGTCCCCGCATCCGAACGGGCGGCGCCCGGTCGCGAGTGTCCAGGCCATCGCGCCGAGCGTGTACTGGTCCGTCCAGGGCCCCTGCTCGCGCCAGGACCCCAGCAGCTGCTCGGGCGCCATGTACGCCGGCGTGCCCTTGATCTGGTCGTCGTCGGCTTCGTCGAGCAGCCCGCCGATGCCGACGTCGCTGAGCACCACGCGCGTCCCTCCCGCGTCCCGCAGGACGTTGGACGGCTTCAGGTCGCGGTGGATGACCCCGTGGGCATGCGAGTGGGCCAGTGCGTCGAGGAGTCGGAGCAAGATCCAGCGCAGCCTGGGCCACGTGATCCTCCCGACCTCGTCCAGCAACGTGCCGCCCGTGAGCAGCTCCATGACCAGGAAGGGTGCCCCGGCCGGCAGAGGGGAGTCCTGCGGCACCGTCCCCTGGTCGAGCACGCGGACGATGCCGGGGTGCGACAGGCTGGCGACCAGGCAGACCTCGTGACGCAAGGCGGCCGCATCCGGACCACCGAGCTCGGCGCGCAGGACCTTGAGGACCACGGGCACGCGCCACTGGACGTGACGCGCACGCCAGACGTCGGCCATGCCGCCCGCTCCGATGCGCTCCTCGAGCTCGTAGGGGCCGACACGCTGCACCAGCCCACTCTACAGGCGAGGCCGCCCGGGGCCCTACTCTTCGGCTGCCGTGTCCTCGACCTCTTCCACGCACACCTCGAAGCAGGCCTGCGGGTGGTCGTCCGCCATCGTCTCGCAGGCGATGTCCTGCCAGCCGTTCACGCACCGCCGCGCGTTGCCGGCGTCGTACTCCAGGCACTCACCGTCGGCCTCGGACCAGGCGTCGTATTCGGTGACGCAGTCGTCGACGCCGTCGAACCCGAGCGTGCCCAGCAGGTCGCACCGGTCATAGGCTTCACACTTCGCCTGGTTGAGCTCGGTGGTGTACTTGTCCTGCGGATAGCAGGCGATGGCGAGGAGAACGGCGATCATGACGTTTCCACCTAACCGATCCCGGGTGCTCGTCACCCGGCCGAGCGGTCGAGCGGACGCGTTGATGCACGCCTTGGATGCAGCGGGCCTGTCTCCGGTGCACGTCCCCCTCATCGCCACCGAGCCTGTCGCGCACACCCTGCCCCAGGCCGACGTGCTGGTCGTCAGCTCGGCGACCGTGTTCGCGCACGTCGAGCTGCCCGATCTCCCGGTGGCTGTCGTCGGCGAGAAGACCGCAGCCGCCTTGCGTGCGCTCGGGCGTGAGCCGGCCCTGGTCGCCGACAACCTGGCCTCGGACCTGGAGCGACGCCTGGCAGCCGTCCCCGGCCGCCACCTGCACCTGCGCGCCGAGGTCGTGACCCGCGAGCTCGGACACGAGGGGGTCGTCGTCTACCGGACCGTCGAGCCCCACGTAGAGCGCCTGCCCCCTGTGGACTTCATCACGCTGGCCAGCGGCTCGGCGGCGCGGCGCCTGGCGCGCCTCGACCACCAGGGGCGAGTCGTCTGCATCGGCCCGACCACCGCGCGGGTCTGCGCGGAGCTCGGGCTCAAGGTCGCCGCCGTGGCCACCCCGCACACCAGCGAAGGGCTCGTCGCGGCGGTGTTGGCGCTGACCCAGACGGCCTAGTACACCTACACAGGGGTTCTGACCGGTCACGCCGCCAGCAGTGGCGACTCCGTCTCGATGATGTCGGGGTAGTGCCGGGCGAACTTCTGGCGGGCTGCCTCGATGTCGAACATCCACCGGATGGTCGCCTCTTCGGCGTTCCGTCGTT
>JAAESX010000228.1 GCA_024228935.1 Pseudomonadota bacterium | reverse complement strand
GGAGCACGTCCTCGAGCTCCTCGCTGATCTCCTCGCCCCGCTGCTGGAGCGCGTACACGGCGGCCCGACGCACGTTGGCGTCGCCGTCCTCGACCAGCTTCAGCAGCATCGAGCTGGGCAGCAGGTTCGGCGACGTCTGGAGCGCGTAGAGCGCATCGGACTTCTGCTGGGCCGAGCCGTTCTCCAGGATGTCGAGGATGAACTCCTGGTCGTCCTCGCCACCGTGCTGGAGCAGGAAGGCGTAGGCCTGGCCAGACCAGCCGTTGCTGCCGCGGCGCTCGATGGCGTCGTGCGCGAGCTCGAACAGCTCGGGGGGCACGGTGCCCTCGGCCCACGGACCGTTGAACATCCGGTTCCGCGAGGCGTCGGCCACCTGGGTGCCGCGGTTCTCGACGGCCCACATGAGCACGTCGATGACCCCCTCGTCGTTCAGGTCCTGGAACGCGTTCGCGGCGGCGGCGCCGACGTCCAGCGAGCCGATCTCGACCAGGGTGATGAGCGACTCGTTGCCGGCGTCTCCGCCGATGGCCCCGATGGCGTAGACCGCCGAGCTGCGGACCTGCTGGCTGCCGGTCCGCGCGATGTCCTCGAGGCGCGGCAGGGCGCGCTCGTCCTGGAGCGTGCCGAGCCCCTGGATGGCCTGCTGCTGGACCGTCACGTTCGGGCTGCGCGAGGCGTCGAGGAGTGCGTCGTAGATGCCCTCGTCCCCGACGCGAGCGAGCGCCTGCATCGAGCTGCTGCGGCGGTCGGAGTTGCCGGAGCGAAGGCCTCGGCGGAGGCTGGTCCGGGCGGCGGGCACGGCCTCGGGCGAGAACGAGGCCAGCGCGTAGCTGAGCGCCCAGTGGGCGCGGGTGTCCTCGGACTCGAAGCGACGCACCAGGATCCGCGCGGCCTGGGTCGTGCCGTGGTTCGCGAGTCCACCGGCGGCGGCCGACTCCCAGGTGGGGTGCTCGACGTCCTTGGAGAGGACGGACAGCGCCCGGTCCGAGCCGGTCGAGCCGAGCGCCCGGATGACCGCGTCCTGGGTCGTGGAGTCCCGCCGGTCGTGGAGCTCGAGGAGCGCGTCGACCGCCCGGGGGGTGCCCAGGTGGCCCAACGCCACGATGGCCTCGCTGGACGGCGTGCCGGTGCCCTCGTCGACCAGGGCGAAGAGCAGGTCCGCGTCCTCGTCGACGCCGACCCAGCCCAGGACCTGGATGGCCTCGGACAGGGCGACGTCGTTGTCCGCCAGCTCGATCGACTCGAGCGCGATCTCGCGAAGGATGTCGCCATCGGCGCTGCCACGCAGCTCGGGCAGCCGCTGACGCCAGTCCGCACGGTCGGCGCCGAAGTCCAGTTCGTCGAGGTCAGCGTACACATCGGTGCCGTCGGGGCCCGTCGTCTGCGCGAAGACCCCCATGCCGAACGACAGGGCGCAGAGCGTCGTGACGCCGACGATTCGGATGATCCAGGTGCGCATGGGGCTTCTCCTCGGGGACGGGTGCCGAGACAACGCCCCAAGGTGGTGGGGCCTTACAGAGCGGGACCTCGACCAAGGCATGTTGGTTCCGACAAGAGGCGGTCAAGTGCAGACCGCGAGGAGACCTCGGCGCGGATAGGCTGGCGCCATGCTCCTCCTTGCTCTCGCCTGCACCGGCGAGGTGGTCGACTCGGCCACCCCCGATCCCCTCGACTGGGACGTCCTCGCCCCCGGTCCGTACAGCGTCGGCTTCCAGACCTGGGACGTCACGTACACCCCCACCGGCGAGACCGAGGAGCGAACCCTCAACCTGTCGATGTGGTACCCGACGGACGAGGACTCGGGCCCCAGCGGCACGTACTACGAGTTCATCGACGCACCGAACGTCATCGCCGACGCCGAGATGGCCGAGAGCGTGTACAGCTCGGGCGCGCCCGTCCACGCGCACAGCCACGGCTACTCCGCGTACGCCGAGAGCAGCGCGTTCCTGATGGAGCGGTTCGCCAGCCACGGCTGGATCGGCATCGCGCCGGACCACACCGGCAACACGCTGGCCGAGCACACCGACGACCTTCCCCACCAGTTCGACTGGATGCGTGGCGAGGACGTGAGCACCGCGATCGACGCGGTCGCCGAGTACGGGAACACCGACGCCGTCTTCCTGAGCGGGCACAGCTACGGAGGCGGCACCACCTGGGTCGCCGCTGGAGCGCCCTTCGACCGGGACCTGGCCGCGGCCAAGTGCGCGGACGACGGCGACTGCACCGAGAACGACGAGGCCCGCTTCGCCGCGGGCGTCCACGATGCACGCATCGCCGCCGGCTACCCGATGGACGGAAACGGCGGCGGGTACGTCACGGCCGACGGCTACAACGCGGTCGACGTGCCGATGCTGATGATCACCGCGCACGAGGACGGCGAGGCGAACACCGACGTGTGGGACGTGGTCACCGGCGACGTCTCGTGGGTCTCCCTCGACGGGGGTTGCCACCAGACGTTTGCGCTGGGCGGCTGCTCGGACATGGACACCGACCGGGGCTACGAGCTCGTCAACGGGTACGGCCTGGCGTTCGCGCGAAAGGCGGTGCTCGGCGACGACATGCTCGAGGAGATCCTCGACGGCACCCAGGCGCTGGATGACGCCGCCACGGTGTACACCCGATGATGTGGCTCCTGGCCTGCGCAGGCAACGCGCCCATCGACTCGGTCCCAGCTGAGCCGCTCTCCCAGCCTGTCCTCATCGGCGGCGACCGACCGGCCGAGGTCTACGGCCCCGAGGGCTGGACCGGCACCGAGGACCTCCCCGTGCTCGTCGCGCTGCACGGGTACTCGGCGAACGCGTACTTCGAGGACGGCATCTTCCACCACAGCGATGCTCGCGCGGTCCGGGACCACATCCTGATCCTGCCCGAGGGCACCGTCGGCTCGGACGGCTTCCAGTTCTGGAACAGCTACTACGACGACTCCGCCGTGGACGACGCCGGCTACCTGACCGGCCTGCTCGACGAGCTGGAGTCGAGTGTGGCGGTGGACACGGACCGCATCTACTTCACCGG
>JAAESX010000227.1 GCA_024228935.1 Pseudomonadota bacterium | reverse complement strand
GTGTGGACGGACCGAGACACCGTTGTTACCCTATGGGTGCAGGCGGGCAGCGCAATCCAGCGCAGGCAATCTCTTGGCGGGGGTAGGCCTCGCCCGCCTGCACGCCGGAGAGACGATGCCCCCCGACACCACCGGCCTGCAGCTTGCGGCGTTCCTCTCCGAGCGGGAGTTGTGGTCCGGGGGCGTCCTCGTCTCCGCCATCGTCGAGGGCACCGAGGGCCGGTACCTGCTGGAGAACGGCCACTTCGGGCTCATCAAGGAGTCCTGGTGTCTCGTCTACGAGTCGCGGATCTACGACGACACCGACGACGTCACCGACGTGCAACCGGTGATCGACGACCCCGGCACCCGCGGCGTGCTGCTCGACATCCTGCGGACGGTCCGGGGGGATCCGTCCATCTATGTCGCGCTCACGCCCGGGACGGTGTGGACTACGAGGCACGGGCACGCGTGGGACCACGGAGGCGTCTACACCATCGGCTCTGGCGACACCGAGGGCTTGGCCCTCGCACGGGCGCTGCTCGCGACTCCGGAGGCTACCCCATGACCGACGCTGAGCGAGACCTCCTGCTGGCCGCTAGCTTGCTGGCTTGGTGCCCTCGCAACCACGGCGTCCGCGAGGTGTGCATCGATGACGGCTACACCTACGTGCCGGACCCGGACTGCGCGGCGACTGGGGGGCGAGCGATCGAGCAGCTTGGTCCAGCCTTCCGACAGCTGCGACGGAACCACACGGGGTCCTGGTCTGTGCTTGTGGGCGTTGACGGCGATGCGCCCCTGTGGTGGAGCGGGCGAACGGTCGTGCTCGCCTGTTGCGCTGCTGCGGTGGCGCTCGGGCGCTGGCCTCGGGACGCGCGGTGAGTCGACGCGGGCGAGCGCCCACACCCAGCCCGGTTGACCTCGACGAGCTAGCAGGCGCGGAGGACGTCGCCTTCTGGTCGGGCCTCGAGCGGCACACCCTCGCCCAGCTGCGCGGGGCTGGCAACGCATCGCCGCTGATCGGCAAGCTGGTCGAGATTCGCGAACGGCGGAAAGAGGCGGAGGCCACCTCGCGGGGGGCGCTCGATAGGCAGTCGACCCCCAGGGACCTCGCCCGGTCGCTACTCGATCCCGAGCGCTGCACCGCGTGGGCGTCGCTCCTCGGGTGGAGCCTGGGCGACCGAGAGCGCCTCTCTGCTCTCGTCATTGAATGCAATGCAAGGGCCAAATCGCGCGAGAC
>JAAESX010000226.1 GCA_024228935.1 Pseudomonadota bacterium | reverse complement strand
GTCAACCTGCCCTCCCAGCTCTACCTCGACGACAACTTCACCCTGATGGGCAACGCGGCCAGCGAGTTCGCGGGGACCGACGTGGCGCTCGGCGACTACGACGGGGATGGGCTCGACGACATCGTGCTGAGCGCCCCCTACGCCTCCTTCGTCGAGGGCGCGACCGGCGCCACCCACACCGGCATCGTGTACATCTTCCACAACAGCAGCCAGGACTGGGACCAGCCGGGCTACACCGCGACGACCTACGCGGACGCCAAGCTCTACGGTGGGCCAGCCGCGGGCGACCTCGGCACCAGCATCGCGCTCGTCGGTGCGGAGCCCGGGGTGGGCCGCCGCCTGGCCGTGGGCATCCCACTGCTCCGGAAAGGCTCGAGCGAGGTCGGCGGGGCCTGCGTCTACGAGTCCGACGCCTGGGGCGCCCGCAGCTGGGAGGCGGTCGAGTACTGCGTCGTCAGCGCGAGCGAGGAGAGCTGGCTGGGCTGGGACGTCGACGCCCTGGGCGACGTGGTCGGCGGCGACGGCGTCTCGGACCTGGTCGCCGGCGGTCCGTTCGCCTCGTACCTGGCGCAGGGCGAGAGCGGCCTCGCGGTGGTGGTCGACGGTTCGGTCGCGTCGGACAAGGTGAGCACGGCTGATGCCGCGGCCCGGATCTACGGCTCGTCGTCGGACGAGCTGGGCTCTGCGGTGCTCTCGCCCGGCGACATCGACGGGGACGGCTACGACGACCTGGTGGTCGGGGCCCCCGGTCGGGACACGGTGCGCGGCTCGGTGTTCGTGTTCTCGGGCCCGGTGTCGGGCACCTCACTCGCGGTGACCGGCGCGACCGGGCGCATCGACGGTGCGCAGGTCACCGACCGCTTCGGTGATGCCCTCGCCGGCGGCGACACCGACGCGGACGGACAGGTCGACCTGGTGGTCGGCGCGCCTCAGGCCATCCGGGGCTCGGCCTCGGTGGGAGAGGCCTACGTCTTCCGTGGTGCCATCGTCGGGGCCTGGAGCGCCGACGACGCGGGCCTGCTGTTCGAGGCCGGTCACCTCGACGGCGGGGTGGGCTACGCGGTGGCCACCGGGCACCTCGACGACGACGACCGCGCCGACATCCTCCTCGGCGCCCCCTGGAGCTACGACGACGGGTTCCAGACGGGCCGGCTCTACGTCGGCATGAGCGAAGACCTGCCCTAGTACTCCTCCACAGGGGTTTTGATCGAATCGGTCCTCGGGTTCGGAGTCGAGCTCGGGTTCGGAGTCGAGCTCGGGCTCGGGCTCGACCTCGG
>JAAESX010000225.1 GCA_024228935.1 Pseudomonadota bacterium | reverse complement strand
GTCGCTCATGCCGAAGAGGTGCACCTGGCGGTCCCCCGAGAAGAGCCCGTCGTTGCAGAACCCGTCGTCGGCCGCGGTCCAGGCGTTCTCGAGCTGGGTGAAGGCCCGCTCGGCGTTCGAGCCCGCCGTCACGCCCGCCATCGTGGCCAGGATGGCCCGCGCTTCTTCGTCGCTGTGCCCGTCGTGGATGTAGGGGTCGTCCCCGGCCACGCACCCGCTGTCGTCGGCGACCGCGGCCACGCGGAAGTCCGTGCCGGCCGCACGCATCACCTCCAAGAGCGCGTTGAGCGACTGCTGCAGCGTGGCGATGTCGTCGTACATCGAGCCACTGCCGTCCAGGGCCATCACCAGCTCGACCGGGTGGAGCGAGGTCTGCACCCAGCTCTGCTCGTGCTCGACCACGCTCGCCGTGCCCGCCCCGGCCACCGTCGCGCTGACCAGCGACTCGTCGGGGTCGTCGGACGCCACCAGCAGCGCCGCCTCGGCCGCCCCCTCGGCATCGGGGGAGAAGCTCACGTCCACGGTGACCGACTCCCCGGGCGCCAGGCTCAGGGGAAACGCGTCGGCCGACAACACGAGCGACGCATCCCCGGTGAGCTCCACGCTGGAGACCTCCAGCTCAGCGTCCCCGACGTTGGCGATCTCGACGGTCTCGTCGGCACCACAGCCCACGCCGACCTCGCCGAAGGCCACCGACTCGGGCGTGACCTGGATGTCGCCGGCGCGGCCCGAGCCCGGGCCTGCCACGCCGGAGTCGCCGGTCGCGGCCGTGTCGCCCATGTCGATGACGCTGGGCTTGCAGGCGAGGAGGAGGAGG
>JAAESX010000224.1 GCA_024228935.1 Pseudomonadota bacterium | reverse complement strand
GGGCGAGACCCCCACCCGGATGTTTGCCGGCGAGGGGACACCGGAGCGGACCAACCACCGCTTTCACTACCTGGCCAGCGGCCAGCCGGCGACTCGCCTCTCCACCGCCTTCGACTCGGTGACCCTCTACGGCGAGGACCCCGCGACGCGTCCGGATATCTACGGCAAGGTCGGCAACTCGGGCGTCTCCATCGCCACCGTGGACGACGCCAAGAAGCTCTACAGCGGCTTCGACCTGTGCGCCCCGACCACGTCGGTCTCCATGACCATCAACGGGCCGGCGCCCATGGTCCTCGCGTTCTTCATGAACGCGGCCATCGACCAGCGCTGCGAGAAGCACATCGTCGAGCACGGCCTCCAGGCCGACGTCGAGGCAGCCTTCAAGGCCAAGTACGACGACCGCGGGCTCGCGCGGCCGAGCTACCAGGGTGAGCTCCCCGAGGGCAACGAGGGGCTGGGCCTGATGCTGCTCGGGCTCTCCGGCGACGAGGTCCTGCCCGCCGACGTCTACGAGACCCTGAAGGCGGAGGCCATGAGCGCCGTGCGCGGCACGGTCCAGGCGGACATCCTCAAGGAGGACCAGGCCCAGAACACCTGCATCTTCTCCACCGAGTTCGCCCTGCGGATGATGGGCGACATCCAGGAGTCCTTCGTCCGGCGCGACGTGGGGAACTTCTACTCCGTCTCCATCAGCGGCTATCACATCGCCGAGGCCGGGGCGAACCCCATCACCCAGCTGGCCTTCACCCTCGCCAACGGCTTCACCTACGTGGAGTACTACCTGTCGCGGGGCATGAAGATCGACGACTTCGCGCCCAACCTGTCGTTCTTCTTCTCCAACGGCACCGACCCCGAGTACTCCGTCAT
>JAAESX010000223.1 GCA_024228935.1 Pseudomonadota bacterium | reverse complement strand
GTCCAATCTCGCGGCCGACTTGAGCCAGCCTCGGCCCCTCTCGGCCCCTCTCGGCCCCTCTCGGCCCCTCTCGGCTCCTCTCTCGCCTTGGAGAGCAGGTCCACTCCCGCGACCCACTTGATGAGCAGTTTGCGCAGCGCCTCTCCTGCCGACCAGCGGGCCGCGGGCGGACCGTCGTGAGCGCGTGCGCGTGTGCGCTGGTGTGTGTGGTGTGCTGCGAGGGAGGTGTAGCGACCGCCGCAGTTGCGTGTAGGGGCGCCTCGGCGCTGCAGGGCGAGGCGGAGGCGCTTGATGAAGAAAGGGGAGAAGATGTAGGTCCGCTCGGCGAGCCCGAGCTGGCGCAGCTGCTTCTCGAGCTTGAAGCGCAGGTACCATTCGACCAGGGTGTCGTTGAGAAGCAGCTGCTCCGGGCCGACCGTGCCGTCTGGCGTGCCGAGCCGGCGGTAGTCACCCCAGGTGAGGCAGATGGGCTCGCGTCCTCCGTCGCCGATCCGGACCCATCGGCTCGTGGTTGGTGTTCTGTCCGGTCAAGGCGGACGTGTGTTAGGGGCGGCCGTACGCACGCCACAGAGCGAGGCGCATGTGCGCGAACCTGCTTGCGCCGCGAGCGACGGCGCGAGTCGGCCGCCGGCTCGTCGTCGGATGAGAGCTCGACCACCACCGGCGCGGAGGTCTCAGCCGCCTTGCGCTTGCGTGGCGGCATGCCGACGAGCTTGTCGCGGCCCTGGCGAAGCCGGCAGCGAGTGAGTCCGCCTGCTTGGGTGGGCGCGGAAGAAACACTCGAAGTCGTGAACCTTTGCCCGTTCTCAGGGTGGCACATTCCCGTTCACATTAGGTGCCCGGTAGGCTTGGCTGCAAAGGGTATTTTCGCGTTTTGTTTTTTTATTCAGGGTTTTGCAACTGATTCCGTTTGCAACCGGAATCAAGAAAAGAAAGGATCGCAAAAGCAGGCGGCGTCTCGTGCTCGACCAGGATCGCCGTCCCGGCGCGAGAATGCAGCCGGGCTTGCCGTCGTGCAGCCCTTTTTGCTTCGGCTCGTCGTCAGCGACGCGCCAGTCCTGGCGCAGCCGCCCCGCCGTGCGGTCCACGGCCTTGCAGCCCGTCGACGCGCCCGACGACGTGACCGCGGCCGAGATGGAGGCCTTCATGGACCACATCCAGCCGAGCTTGTACCAGCCGCCCGACGACAGCGACATCGCCCATGAGTTCACGGCGTGGCTGGCGGCGCGCCGCGAGACGTTGCGGACCGCCGCCGGTGCAGGCCGCCCTCGCGACTCGCAGGCCGACGTCGCCGCACCCGACGCCGCCGGCGGCGAGGAGTCGCCCGACAACGAGACGGGGCGCGCGACTCCGCCCGCACCTGCGCCGGCGGCGGCGTCCGGCCGCCGGCGCCGGCGCAAGCCGCTCGCCGGCGGCGGCGGCGAGAAGGAGAACGCGGACGTCGAGATGGACGCGCTCATGGTCGAGCGGCCCCGGCCTGCGCAGACGGAGCAGCGCTGGCGCGCCGTCCTTGCCGCGCGCCACGAGGATTACGACCGGGAGCTCGAGAAGGACAAGCCGGAGCGGCCGTGGCACAGGGTGCCACACTTCCAGGGCGACGTCCAGGCGGAGTGCAAGCTGTGGGCAAGGGTCTCGCGTGCGCTCGGCGAGGCATACGCGCGTGACGGCTGGCGCATCGAGACCATCGAGTTTGACCCCAAGCGACCCGGGCAAGCCAAAACCGCGCGCGCCACGCGCCACAAGAGGCTGCGGGAGGCGGCGAAGCGGGCGGAGAGCAAGGCTGCGGCTGCCG
>JAAESX010000222.1 GCA_024228935.1 Pseudomonadota bacterium | reverse complement strand
GATGCCGAGGCGGCCAAAGGGGCCCGGGACACCGCCAACTGCCAGTTGGTGAAGTGCTCCTGGTACGGCGAGGATCCCTACTGGGGACGTATCGCTGCGGAGATGGGTGCAGCGGGCATCTCCTTCGATCCGGCCACTATCACGATCTCCTACGGCGGACAGGTGGTGTACGCCGACGAGGCCGTGCAGCCCGTCGATGCCGATGCCCTGACCGCCCACATGGCCGGTCGTCGGATCGACCTCGACGTTGACCTCGGCCAGGGGGACGGCTCCGCGTGGATCGTCACCACCGACCTTTCCCACGCCTACATCGACGAGAACATGCGGACCTCATGAGCACCGAACCCATTCCCGGTAGTCCATCTGCCGACAGTTCGACCAGCGACTTCTCGCCGGAACGTCGCGCCGCGGTGCTCGTCGAGACGCTGCCCTACATCCAACGGTTCGCCGGCTCGATCATCGTGGTCAAGTTCGGCGGAAACGCCATGGTCGACGAGAACCTGGCGGCCCGGTTCGCCGAGGACGTCGT
>JAAESX010000221.1 GCA_024228935.1 Pseudomonadota bacterium | reverse complement strand
GACGCTTGCGACGCGGCGGTGTGCGGGTCGTCGCGAGGGTCCGACGAGCGGCGCCGGGATGGCGTTGACACGGCGGGTGCGTTGAGCGAGTGCGGCGATGTGCAACAGGTCGTGGTCGCAGTCGGGTCGGTCGCGGCGGGGGACGCCTCGTCGACGGCTGGGGCGGCGGCGGACGATCCCGATGCAGACCCAGCGGACTTCGACCCCGAGCTCGATCTCGCGCTGGCGGGCACGGAGGCGACTACGGAGCAGGACCGAGCGCGGCAGGACGCCGTCTACAGCAAGCGGCGGTGGGAGCTACTCCAGCACACGCGGTACCGGAGGCGCGCCGTCTTCAAGGCAGCGACGCCGTCTTCCGGCGATGTGCACGATGCCGTCAGGGCTCCGAAGACGGCGTGCGTCGAGGTGGTCGCGTTGTTGCTGAAGTGGCAGGGGCGCTACATCACGCAAGCGCTGGACCACCGCACGGTGGGCTTGATCGAGGCTGTGCGACACGCGGTCAGCGGCGACGAGCGCAGGTGCGCGGAGCCGGAGAGCCCGACGCAGTGGACAGTACGGCGCACAGTGGAGGCGGCGTTGGGCCGCAGCGTCGCGGGTACGCAGCTGGAGTCGGCGGTGCTGGCGCTGCTCGATGAGGCGATTGACGCGGGGCCTATTGTGGCCTCCGTGCGCCAGTGCTCGGCGGCGGACCATTTAGGCCGCGCGTGTGGACAGGGTGCGGTCACGCGTGCGGTCACGCGCACGATCTATCACATCGATGTGGGCTGCGACCTCTCTTTCGAGGAGGGCGTTGCGCGTCAACTTGTCGGAGCGAGCGCGGCGGATGGGGCGGCGGCTGACGCGCGCTATCGCAGCGTGGTCGTCGAGGAGGGCGTCATCGAGATACCGCAGTCCCTTGCGATGGCCGACCAGCAGGGCATGCTCGCCTTCAGTACGGCCGAGGAGCTCGTGACGCACTTCCGTTCGACGGGCCGGGCGGAGCTGGCGGTCGACCTAGCGACGGCGTTGGGACTGGAAGGCGCCGTGCCGGCGTCGCTGCTGGTGGCCGCGCGCGTCGGGCGGATCGACGTTGTGGACGAGGCGGAGGCGGAGGCGTGGGCGTTGCAGGAGACCGAGGTCGGTGGTGGCCCGTGGGACACCGAGCCCTGCTTGCTGTTGCAGGAGGCGGAGTGCGAGGAGCTCTGCGCGCGTGGCATCGGGTTGTACGTTGTTCCGGCGGGCACGGTTGTACCAGTGGAGCGACGCTTGCGCGTGGGCGACGGCGTTCGCGTCGTGCCGACTGAGGTGGGCTTGACGGTTCGAGCGACGATTCGCATGGTACGCGACCTCACGGCGGAGGAGCGTCACACGTTCGAGCGGCAGCCCGCGCGCGCAGCGGCAGAGGCGTTGGGCGCGCTGCCAGTGTTCGTGCAACACGACCGGACGCGTCTACAGCTCATCGAGATCGGTGTCGACGCCGCGTGGGGCACGACACGCGTGGAACGGGCGGAGCGCCCGCGGGGCGCCGGCCTGGCGCAGGCGCGGCGCATACAGCAGGCAGCGGAGCGCATTGTACGTGCCGTCACCTGTTGGTGGCAGCGATGGACGCTGCAGGATGGCGAAGTCTCGACCGGGTATTCCGGCGAGGATGACGACGCGTTGCTAGCGTTGTCAGTCGATGAAGAGACAGACGCACCTCCGCGCGCAGGGCAGCGTGCGGCGGCGGTGGAGGACAGTGATGATGAGGACATGGAGTCCATGAGAGAGCAGCTCCGGCAGCTCACGGGCGAGGCGCGGACGGCTACGGTGGTGCGACCGGAGCTCGGGCCTTGGGCGCAAGAGCTGAGGGCTTGGGGGCGAACGCTGGAGGTCGGCGAGCCCGTGGCGGAGGCGGTGGCTGAACAATGGGTAGCGCTCGCGTTGGGCTTGCGCGCGCGAGCTCGGCAGAGCGTAGCGACCGCGCACTGGACAACGGCGCAGCGGACTTTGCAGCGGTGGCGGCACTTGGTGCAGCAGGCGACGCGGCGGCAGCGACAGCGTCGGGTGGCGCGTCTCGTGGCGCCAAGGATGACGCACAAGCCGGGAGAGGTTCGACGCAAGATCGTCCCGCGAGGCTTGGCCGCGGCGGACTGCATGGGTTTCGACCTTGTCGTCCTCGACGCTGCGTGCACAGCGTCGCCGCAGGTGCAGGAACATCAGGTTACTGACGTGTGCTCTGTGTACGCGCAGCGGCGCCCAGCGCGGCGGCGGGGCGCGCAGTTCGCGACGGCGACGGACTTCGAGAAGCCAGGTACAGTCACATGGCACCGGCGCGGGTCGCAACGGGTCGCGGCCATTCAGGCACGCTGGCACGCGGGGCCACCACGGTCACACTGCAGTGTGCGGCCTCCGATGGAGTGGAGCCGCGACGTGCGCGTCACCACTGACTCGGGCACGCAGCGCGACACGTGGTTTCTTCAGGGCCTCACGGCGCTGGAGGCGCGGCTGGAGGGCGTCAAGATGGTGGCGTTCGCCTGGTCGGAGGATCGCGACAGGCGTGACGCCATCGCGGCGTTCGCGCGGCGGCACCCGGACATTGAGGTCACGGTGGTCACTGACTCCTCTGACCTGCGCGGCGACCTGATGCGCAAGGCGTCATCAGAGGCAGCGGCGCTGCGCAAGGCGTCAACGCGCGCGCGGCGATTGGCGTCGCAGATGCCCACGGCGCGACTGCGGGCACTGTCTCGTGCGGTTTGCGAGGACCTGGACCTGGCGCTCTTGGCTTCGCCGGCGGCGGCGCCGGAGGACGGTGACAAGGTGTTCAGGGCGACCGAGAGTTCGCAGCACAAGCAAGCGCGCAGCGCGTATGCGCACGTGGCGCTCGCGCTGACTCGGCAGGGCGACGCCGACGAGGCGGAGGCGTTGCTTGCCGGGGCACCGGGTTCACCGGGTGACACGCCTGAGGATGACCCGGTCTGGCAGGTGCAGCAGGCGCATCTCCGCCTGCGGCAGTACCGCAGTGAGTTGGCGGAGCACAATGCTGCAGCAGACGAACAATACCGAGACCTCGTGCGCGCTCAGGTGGAGAGCGGCGCTGTTGACCCACGTGGCGCGTGTGAGGCCCTGATGGGCACGGTGTTGGCGCACGCCATGCTGGCGGGGTGCGGCGAGGAGGAGCAGGAGGCGCACGCCGTCTTGGCGGGGTGCGGAGAGGGGGAAAAAGGGGGGGAGACGGAGACAGACGAACGCGAACAAGCAGACGCCGAGCGCGAACACTCGGATGCCGACAGCGTTGTGAGCGCCGGCTCGGACGCATCGGGCGCATCCTTGACGACGTGGAGTGACACCGACAGCGAGGGGCACCAGGTCTTCCACGTGCGGCCTTGCGAGAACATGCGCATTGACGTCAGCTCGAAGACGGCAGGACGCAACGCTCCGGTGCGGATGCGTGGGCTCAGGGTGATGGGGGCCGGCGCGGATAAGGGGGAAGTCTGTACATATGTGCAGCACAGGGACATCGAGCAGAACGTGGCGGACTCGGGGGCGTGCACCTACCTCTTGGGGCTCAAGGAGTACGAGGACATCAAGGCTGCTGCTCCGGAGGCGGTGGAGATCGTGAAGCCACAGGATACGACGGTCAAGTCCGTCTCGGGCATCGGCGGCTCCGCCAGCGCGCTCTTCTTTGTGCGCCTGCACTTGGAGCTTGGGGGATGCCAACTCGTCCTACATGACGTGCCGGTCTTGGCGGGCATTCCGGGCTTGCTCCTCGGCACGGATGTCTTGGGTGTGACAGGGGCGACCATGAGCTTCTGGGGCGAGGCACGCACCGCAGCAGACGGGCTGCCAGCGGACGGCGACGTCGTCCTACGGCACCCGGCGACGGGACAGGAGTCGGAGCCGGTAGCGTTCACACACCGTGTCGCGACGAGGCGGGAGGCAGCGCGCATTATCTCGGAGCGCGAGGGCAAGGCGGCGGGCGACGGCGAAGCGGCGGAGGTCCTGCTCACGGCGCTCGAGGCTGCGAAAGCGGCGGCGCCGATAGCCTTCGCCCCAGAAGCGCAGAAGGTGGCACCGTGGTCGGAGCAGTTGCTCAAGGTCCGAATGCCGGCGATGTTCACGGCCGAGAAGGACGTGGCGATCATACCTATGGAG
>JAAESX010000220.1 GCA_024228935.1 Pseudomonadota bacterium | reverse complement strand
TTTACAACCCTAAGGCCTTCCTCCCTCTCGTTGCCTTGCTGCGTCAGACTTTCGTCCATTTCGCAATATTCCCCACTGCTGTCTCCCGTAGGAGTCTGGACCGTGTCTCAGTTCCAGTGTGGCTGATCATCCTCTCAGACCAGCTACCCATCGTACCCTTGGTAGGCCGTTACCCTACCAACTAGGATTAGATAATGGGCCGCAGACTCATCCCTCAGTGGCCGAAGCCTTTTACCCCGAAGGGCGTATGCGGTATTAATCCCGGTTTCCCGGGGCTATCCCCCGCTGTGGGGTAGATCATCTACGTGTTACTCACCCGTTCGCCACTCACCGCCCGAAGGCTAAGCGCGTTCGACTTGCATGTGTTAAGCGTGCCGCTAGCGTTCGCTCTGAGCCAGGATCAAACTCTCCAGTTGTAAAACGTGCAACATCCCTCGAAAGGAACGCTGAAGCGTCTACTAGGATATTGACCTAGCGATTCACTCTAAAGAATCGACAAAGCTGTTACCTGTTTTTCAAAGACCGAACCGACTTTCGTCAGCAGGTTTGTCGGGGCTGTGCCAGCCTCCGACGGTGCTTCGTTGAGGGTTCCTCCCCGAAGCGCGCCGCTATTTAATGGGCGGGTCCAGGAGCGTCAAGGGATTTGATCACCCCTGAAGACGCCCCCGCTCTCAGTCGGCGTCCGCTTCGTTCTTTCCGATGCCAACGGTGCAGCCAGCGTCGTCGAGGTCGATGAACGTGTCTCCGTCATTGTCAACTTCGTCCGTGCAATCCCCGTCGTCGGCCTCGTCCTCGAGGAAGCCGTCCGGCTCCACTCCGAGCTCCAGGTTCCAGCAACCGGGGTCCAGGGCGTCCACCAGCGTGTCGCCGTCGTTGTCCTCGCCGTCGTAGCAGGCGGTCGTGGTCAGCGGACGGTCGTCGACCTCGTGGAACGCGTAGAACTCCAAGCGGTGGTTGTCGTACTCGCAGTCGGGGTCCAGGGCGTCCACGAAGCCATCTGCGTCGTTGTCCTCGCCGTCCTCGCAGTCCGAGGCGTAGGCGGGCTCCTCGTCGGCCTGGGCGGCCGTGTCGGCGAGCACGCAGGTCGGGTCCTCGGCGTCGATGTCGCCGTGGCCGTCGTTGTCCACGCCGTCGTTGCAGCCGAAGTCAGCGTCGAAGCCGTCGTCCTCGGGGTCGTCCCCGAAGAAACAGCCCGGGTCGTCCGCGTCGACCCAGCCGTCGCCGTCGTCGTCAGCGCCGTTCGTGCAGGTCCAGCTCGGGTCGTCGTCTCCGAACTCGCCGTAGACCTCGCCACCCAGCGCCTCGAGGCGGCACTCGCCGTCGGCCCGGTCGACCCAGCCGTCGCCATCGTTGTCGATGTCGTCGCGGCAGTTGCTCTCGGTCCCGTACCCGTCATCGCAGTCCGGGTCCTCAAAGTCGATGAGGTCGTCCAGGTCGTTGTCGAACCCGTCGTTGCAGGGGTTCTCGCCGAACGCGGAGTTGTCCTCGGCGTTGCCGAGCTCGCAGTCCGGGTCGCTTCCGTCGACCCAGCCGTCTCCGTCCTCGTCGAGGCAGGAACCGCAGTCGTACGGGGCGTCCTGGTAGTTCGAGTAGTCCCCGAGGCCGAGGTCACCCGTGCTGTACGCGAAGATGACGTCGCCGCCCACCGCGTCGAGGTCGCTGTGCAGGCGGTACTCGGTGACGCGGTCGATGGTCAGGACGTAGATCGCCTTGTTCGAGCTCGTCGGGTCTTCCCACGTGCAGGTGTAGTAGTCGGCCGCTCCGGTCTGACCGCGCGAGTACGTGCAGCCTCCGGACGGGAACGAGTGCGACGGGAGCTGGGCCAGGATCTCGACGGGCATGTCGAGGTAGGCGCGGTCCGGGACTTCCGTGTCGAAGTTGTTGTCATCGGGCACCACGATGGTGGTCCGGAACGGCTGGGCATCGCCGCCGTACCAGCCGCTCGTGAGGATCGTGATGGACATCCGCACGCTGGTCTCGACGTCGATGATCTCGGGCGCCTCGCTGGGCGTGAAGCCCGACGGCCGCCAGGCGAGGCGCAAGGCGACCTCGTCGAGCTGCGTCTCCTGGTCGTCGTCCGCCTCATCGTCGAAGCACGTGTCCATGCCGACCACAGGCCACAACACGTCGAAGCCGTCGGCGCCGGAGAAGCCTTGGATGGGCTCGAACCGGACCGGCTCGGGCAAGGTCAGTGCGACGTTGTTCAGGCCGCTTCCGGGGCCCTCGATGACGATGGAGGGGTGGCAGTCGGGGTCGGAGCCGTCGATCAGGCCATCCTCGTCGTTGTCGATGTCATCCCAGCAGGAGTTGCAGTCGGGGTCCTCCATGTCGGCGACCTTCTGACCGGTCTCCTCGTCCTGCTTGTCGTTGTTCTCGCCGTCGAAGCAAGATGCGGGGCCGATGCTCGGGTCCTCGCTCGTCTCGCCCCTGGCCATGAAGAAGGGACGGCCGACCGGCCAGTCCGCCTCGTAGACGTTGCTGTCGCCGCCGAGCTCCTCGATCTCGCAGAAGTCCATCCGGCTGGCGTCGTACTCCACATTGTTGGAGCGGCCGCAGTCACCCTCGAACGCGACGTTGGCGTCCTCGAGCCCCAGGCTCATCGGAGCGTGGGTGGCGTCGCCGCCGTAGTACCAGCTGCCGAGCGCCTCCATGTCGGAGCACCAGCTCTGGCCCTCGAACAAGGGGTTGTGGAGCGTGATCTTCTCGTCGGGGGTCGGGAGGTCCTGGCGGAGGTCGTCGACCCACGTCAGGAACGGCGTGTAGGCGGGGGTCTCGACAACCCACTCGTCCGCGACGTCCGCGCCGCTCCACCAGCCGACGTTGACCGAGTGCGACCGGGGAATGACGCTGCTGTACAGCGCGGCGTCCCCGTCGATGCCGACCTGGCCGATGTAGCGGATATCGCCGCAGACGACGCCACCCAGGTCCACGTTGCCCAGGTCGTCGTAGTAGCTGGCCCCGCCGAAGCAGCTGTACCAGTAGTCGTTGACGACGACGTAGCTGACCTGGTCGTCGTACAGATCGCCGACGTCGTAGAGGTACCCGCCGCCATCCTCGGCGTACGAGACCGCCTGTCCGGCCATGGTGGCGATGCGGATGTCCACCGCGCCGCCCTCGATCGGGCCGACAGGCGAGGTCACGACGATCTCGCTGTCGCTCACGGACAGGATCTCGGCGTTCGTCGAGCCGAACATCACGACGAGCTCGTCGACGTTGTCGCCGAAGCGCGAGCCCTGGATGGTGACCTCGTAGCCACCGAGGTTTCCGACCTCGGAGCCTTCGCCGCCCAGGCCGCTGATGGTGGGCTCGGCCCCGGAGTAGTACTCGGCGCGGTTGTCGACGACGGTGCAGCCGGCGAGCACGAACGCGAGGAATGCGGTGCTGTTCATCTCAGTTCTCCACCGCGAGGTCCGCGACGTCGTCGATCCAGAATCGACCGACCGTGACCGCATTCGCACGAATCTTGATGGGGTTGATGTCCCGCCGGAACCCGGCCTGGTCCCGCACATCGGGGACCTGGGCATCGGACTCGGTGGACCGTGAGAAGTAGAAGAGTGCGCCCTCGGCGCCATGCTCGCTGGCGTACCGGAGACCGTTGGCCAGGTGGCTGTTGGTCAGGGTGAACTCGCCGTCGTCCTCGAGCCGGCAGCTGACCTCGACCATGTTGTAGGTCGGGTCGCCCCGCAGGCTGTCGATGAGAGTCCCGTCCGCCTTCTCGAGCGCCGGGTCGAAGACCCACTCGAGGTTCCGCGGGTCGTCGACCTCGCCCAAACCGGTGTCGTCGACCTCGCCCAACTCGGTGTCGCAGGCGAGTGCAGCGCGGAAGCCGTCCGGCACCGCTCCGGTCACCGTGTCGCGGTCGACGAGCTTGTTCCACTCCGTGTCGATCTCGGGGGGAGCGTCCAGCGCCACCCGCGGGACCTTGAAGGTGTCGGCGGTCCGGTCGACCGGCCCGAGGAAGCGGATGTTCAGGACGACATCATCGGCGCTGTCCGCCGCGTTCCAGTGGAAGGTGACGCCGTCCTCGGTGTCCCACGGACCCGTGTACAGCTGGCCCGCCATCTGACCGGTGGTCGCGAAGTTGTCTCCCGAGGGGAGGTCCGGCCAGGTGGTGCAGTCCAGCTCGGTCTCGATCGCGCCGGAGACGGCGAAGTCGTCGTTGACCTCCTGGCTGGTGCCCTGGCCCGTGAAGTACTTGCCGCCGGGGTGGTAGCGAACGCACGTGCTGTGCTCGCCCCCGTCCGAGGCGTAGTCCGGGTCGTTCGAGTAGTACGGGCCTTCCCAGGACACCCAGAGGTTGTCCGCCGGCGCCGGCAGCAGGAACTCGGGGTCCCCCACGCTGGCGCTCGGGAGCGGGATGCTCGAGACCGGGGCCTCGACGGGCGGCAGGCCGCCCTTGAAGGAGAGCGACACCGTCTCGTTGAAGCCCCAGTTCTTGGGGCGGAGGACGGTCTGCTCGGTCCCGCCGTTGCCGTCGGGGGTCCAGTTCGTCATCGGCTCGGCGACCCAGGCGGCCACGGTCGAGTAGTAGACGAAGACGTCCTGCGGGTCGGCCGGGTACAGCTCGGGCACACGACCGAGGGGGAGCACGACGTCGCCCGCCTCGTTCGAGACGACCATCTGGTCTCCGAGCTCGACCGTGCTCGCGAGCAGGTAGCTGAAGGGCTCGCTCGTGGTCCAGCAGCTGTCCATCACGTCCGGCGGGATGCCGATGGAGCCGTGGTGGGCGTCCGGAGCCGGGACCAGGTCGTCGAAGATGAACGACAGGCCGTAGATCGCGACGAAAGGAGGCGCGAAGCCGTTGAAGCCGGGTCCGACCTCGTCGTAGCTCTGCAAGCCGAGCGCGCCGAGGGACAGACCACCACCGGCGAGCTGGACGTAGTCGAGCTCGACCAGGCCACCGTAGTACTCGGGGGCCGGACCGATCTCGTCGGGATCCAGGCCGACACCGGCCATCTTGACGTCGGTCTCGGTGACGCTGCGGCCGCAGCCCGCGATGAGAAGAAGCATGGTCATGAGGTCTCCTACCAGCCCGTGCCGAGGCCGAGGTACACGCGGACGCCGGGGAGCTCGGTCTCGTTGGAGAGCGAGTCGCCCAGGCCGTTGTCTGCGGTCGAGATGATGTCGTCACCGTTGACGTCGCCGACGCCTCGGATCTCGTTGAACCCGTAGGCGACGCGGACGAAGCTGTTCCAGCTCGCTCGGTTGAAGAGCGTGCTGGAGAGCCGGAGCCCCGCGCCGATGTCGGTCAGCAGGTAGTTGGGGTCGACCTTGCCCTTCTCGTCGACGGGCGAGTTCTTGTACGAGTAGTCGACGAACGGGATCTCACGACGGACATCGCTCTCGTCGTAGGCGACGCGCGCGTCGAACCGGTTCGTGTAGTACTTGTTCGGGTCGTCCGGCGGCCGGTACGACCACATGTTTCCTGCGGTCCCCATGATCTGGCCATGGAGGTCGAAGACGTACAGCGGACCGATCTTCTTGTTCATGTCGGTCACGATCGGGAACCGGTAGGCCAGGTTCGCGATGAGCATCGTCTCGCCGCCCAGGCTGCTGCCCGGGTAGCCGGCGAAGAACGTGTTCGGCGTGACGGCGCCCGAGCCCCAGAAGTAAGGGTGGCGACCACCGGCCCGGAACTCGTCGTTCGAGGATACGTTCCGGTCGATGATGCCGGCCTGCAGGTCCGCGGTGATGCGGTGGCTGTGCTGGCTGGCGAGACCGAAGAGACCGAGCGGGTCGAACCCGAACGGCGGCCGGACGGCCCAGTGCTCGGTCCAGCGGAACTCGTACTGATTGAACTGGTACTTGTCGAGCTGCTGCCCGTCGTCCACATCGACGCCGTAGTACGCCTTGTAGACGATGTCCGTGAAGCCGCGGCTGTAGGTGAAGTTCACCTTGCGACCGACCGGGTTCGGACCCGAGTACCAGCCGCGGTAGCGGGCGATGCTGTTCCAGTCACCGGACAGCGAGACCTTGCCCGAGTTCATGAACGGTTCCGGCGCGGGGTCCGCGGTGGTCCGGAACGCGTACGTGATGCCGAGCACGTTCACCGTGGTGGAGAAGACCGAGTTCCAGTCGTAGGCCGCGGTCCCGCTGATGACCGAGTAGGTCTGGGACTGCTTGCCCTCGTAGATCTCGACGTCGGTGGTCGTCGCCGGGTCCCCGTCGTTGTCGAGCGCGCGAGCGAAGTCGAACTTCGCCATGCCCGACCGGACGAACAGTCCGAGCTCGGGCTTGAGCACCTTGTTCTCGTAGAAGCCGTAGACCGAGCTGTCCTCGCCCAGCTCCGCGCCCCCGAGCACGTAGTGGTTCTCGAGGTAGTCCTGGGCGAAGAACTGCGCGCCGCCGGAGAGGCCCCAGTTCGTCATCGAGTCGTTCGACATGCGGAAGAGCGGGATGCCCGAGGGCGGCATGAGCGCCTTCGACCACCGGTACTTCTTCGTCATCCCCTCGTAGATCGAGAGGTCCTCGCGGTAGTCCAGCGAGGCCTGGACGAGCCCCATGTCGGGCTCGACCTCGAACATGTGGGTGTACGGCCGGTTGAGGAACTGCTCCTTCGGCAGGCCGTAGGTCTTCCAGCCGAAGCCGGTGTACATCGAGAAGAGGAGGTCACCGTCCGGGGTGATCCAGGGACACTCGGCCCCACCCAGGACGTTGGTGATCTTCAAGACCTCCTTGGTCTCCGGATCGTAGCTGAAGACGTTCATCACGCCGTCGGGGTCGGACGTGAAGTAGATGCGTCCGTCGGCCCCCCAGTGGGGGTCGAACGACTCGGCGCCGTCCCAGGTGATGGGCGTGATGGCGTTGTCGCCGTCGACGTCGATCGTGATGATGTCGTTCTGGTAGTTGCGGTAGATGCTGACCACGACCTGGGTACCGTCGGGCGACCAGTCGACGCGCTGGAACATCGTCCCGTCGTCGAAGTTCGTGATGAGCTTCTTGTTGTCGCCGTTCCGGTCGACGATGGCGACATTGAGACCGCCGTCCTCGTACTGGAGGAACGCGATCCGCTTGCCGTCTGGGCTCACGGCCGGGTCGGTGCCACGGAACGTGTTGGGGATCGGGATCGGCTTGATGGGATCCCGCTCCTTGCCGAGCGTCGTCTTCGACCGGAGCGAGTCGTAGGTGCGTCCCTTCTCCTTGATCTCCTTCGGCTCCAAGGGGATCTCGAACAGCATCTTCCAGTCGTAGCCGTCGATCTCGGCCCGCATGCGGGTCCAGTGCTCGAAGCTCGTTCCCGGGTAGTAGTGCTCGGACGCGGTGACGACGATGGTGTCCTCGCCCGGGATGAAGTCCCAGCCGTGCATGAACTCGACGGGGATCGAGGTGCTGAGCTCGCCGGCCTCCTGGCTGGCCTCGGCGGTGTTCTCGCCACCGGAGAGGGCCCAGAGGCCGGCCTCGCCCGAGGCACTGATCTTCAGGCGGGCACGGGCGTTGACGCCGTACCACTTGCCGTCGTCGGACATCTTGGGCTCGATGTCCCAGGTGCCCGTGGCGTGCTGGGCGCGCTCGCGGTCGACCTTGTCCTTCTGGAGCCAGGCCTCCTCGGCGTCGCGGTCCGTGTGCTGCCACTCACCGGGGCCGTTGATCTCGTACCCCTCGACCAGGCCGTCCGCGATGATGGCGTCCCGCTGGCCTTCGTACTTGGCGGTGATGTAGGCGCGCCAGTCCTCGTACAGCGTCCGGCCGTCGACTCCGAGGACGTCCTCGATGACGGTCTCCCAGTTGGGACGCCAGCCCTTGCCGTACTCGATGGCCATGCGGGCCATCGTCTCGTCGCCGAAGCGCTCGCGCAGGTACAGCGCCATGCTGAAGCCCTGCTGGTAGCCGCGCTCACCGTCGCCCCAGTCGCTGGCGTCGACGCGCGTGACCCACTCGTCGTAGGTCAGGAGCCGGTCCTGCAGGACGGTCATCCGGATGTTGGCGTCGCGAGGCGTCGTCCAGACGTAGTAGCCGGTGTTGTCCGACCAGAACTCGGCGCCGCCCTCGGTCCACCACCACGGGTCGTTCTGCAGGACGAAGAACTGCACACCTGACTCGGTGTCGCGGATTCCGTCGCTGTAGAGACCACCGAGGAGCACGCCTTGCGCACCCTCGGAGATGGTGTTCGAGGCCTTCAGCGAGACCACGTGCGCGAACTCGTGGATCATGACGTCGGAGAACCACTCTCCCCGACCACGCATCCGGTAGAAGTAGCCACCCGGGTTGGCCGAGATCTCGACCCAGTCCCAGTCGGGGACCGTGAAGCCCGTCAGCCGGTCCGGCTGGTCCACGATGACGACGTGGACCCGCTCCTTCAGGAAGTAGTTGAGCTCGGCGCACATGAGCGGCCACATCTCTTCGGAGACGTCGGCCGTCTTCCGCGCCGAGAACTCGGCGTTGATGTAGTGGTCGTTCCCATCTTCGATGGACACCTTCGAGACCGGGTAGTGCACGACGAAGTGCTCGGTCTCGATGGAGTACCAGTCGAGGTCCGGGGTGTTGTACGGGTAAGCGAACTTGCCCGCCTCGGCGGTGCCGGAGAGCGCGAGCCCACCGATGACGGCGAGCGGGGCGAGGACATTCGAGAGACGCATCGAGAGTCCCCTAGAAGCGGAATTCGAGATCAGCGGACCAGGTCACACCCCGCGTGGGGTGGAGGTCCTCGATCGGGAAGAACATGAAGTCCTCGCCACGAAGCGGGATGTCCGCATCGAGCACGAGGTCGACGTTGCGCGTCGCGTTGAGGACCGCGCCGCCATGGACACCTGCGGCCCAGCCACCGGAGTCGGCGACGGGCTCGAGGTTCTGGTCCGGGAAGAGGCCCGGCGAGGTCGTGCCGATGCGGGTCTCGTCCCGGTTGAGGAACCAGCCGCCACCGATGAGGGCGACCGGACCGAGCTGGACCATGCCGTCGACGTTCGCGTCGACGATCCAGCCCGGCTTGATGCGAGCGTTGAACTGGTTGTTCTCGGTCTCGATCAGGTAGTTGGCCAGACCGCTGAACCGGTAGGTGTAGTGGCTGCCGCCCTGCACCCCGAAGATGCCGAACTGCCGCTTCCCCTCGACGCCGAACAACAGGTCCGCCGTGCCGGTGGTCGTGATGAAGTTCGAGAACGTCGCCGGGCCGGCGATGTAGCTTCCCGGGACCTCGTTGCCCGCGGGGACCTTCATCTCGACGCGCGTGATGACCGAGGTGAGCGGTGCGTCGCTGCGGTAGACCTCGAAGTTCCAGCCGAACCGGGGGTCGCCCAGGTAGAGGCCCTTCTGGTTGGCGCCAAGGTCGTTCTCGAGCCGGAGGTAGTGGACCGGGATGTGCCAGTAGAGCTCGGCCTTGCGGGCGATCCCGTACCGGAGATCCAGGCTCTCGGTCGTGTAGAGCCACGTGGCGCTGTCGAAGTCGAGCGGCTCGCCGTCCGGCCCCCAGTACCCGGTGGCCTGCTTGACCTCGGCACCGAGGCCGAACTCGAGCCAGCCCTTTCCGATGATCAGCGGACGTTCGACCTCACGGGACGAAAGCGGGGCTCGCATCGTCTTCGCTTCGAATCCACCCGCCTCGGCGGGGCTCGACGGCAGCAGCAGGAGCGCCAGCGGAACCGCCGGCAGGAGCTTCCTCATCGTGGGTACCTTGGGAGACTTGTGTCAGGGAAGAGGGGCTAAATAGCGCCGGCGTTAACCGGCGGGACGGCCCCGTGCGAGCCCTGAGACCGAGGGCGGTCAACGCCTGACCTCCCCTTTTGCGGCGGGGGGGGCCTCGCGATACCCGCTCCCCCCTTCCGGAGGCACCCATGCGCGCTCTCAGCGTCCTCGTCGTCGGCACTGCGACCGCGCTGCTCACGGCGTGCGACCAGTTCGTGCCCATGCCGAACAGCACGGACATCCCAGCGCTCGCCGGCCAGGACGTCCGCCTGACCATCATGCACACCTCGGACATCCACAGCCGGCTGCTCCCGTACACGTTCGACCCCAGCTTCACGGACAACGGACTGGGCCTGGCGGACGGCTCGACGAACTACGGCGGACTGGCGCGGATGGCGCACGTGATCAAGCGGGAGCGCGCCGACGCCGGTCGCAGCCTGCATCTGGACAGCGGCGACTGCTTCCAGGGCGCGGTCATCTTCAACGAGTTCCAGGGCGAGGCCGAGGTCCGCGGGATGACGGCCACCGGGCTCGACGCTGCGGTCATCGCCAACCACGAGTTCGACTCGGGGGCGCACAACCTGTACGCCCAGATGTCGGCGTACGGCGGCTACTCGCTGCTCGCGGCGAACTACGACTTCGAGACCAGCACGGAGCCCTGGGCCAGTCAGCTCGAGTCGATCTCGCTCCCGAGCCAGCTCTTCGAGCTCGACGGCCTGCGGGTGGGCGTGATCGGGCTGGCCAACCTGAGCTCGCTCAACTCCATCCACGACGAGGACAACTCGCTCGGGATCACCGTCCGCGACGAATACGAGGTCATCCCCCAGGAGGCCGGCCTGCTGCGCGCCCAGGGGGCCGACATCGTCATCGCCGTCAGCCACATGGGCCTGGACGACGACCTGGAGCTGGCCGCGGAGCTCGACGAGCTCGACCTCATCATCGGGGGTCATCACCACGTGGCCATCGACCCGCCGCTGGTCGTGACCAACCGCCACACCGGCAAGCGCGTCCCGGTCGTGCACAGCGGGGCGTTCGCCAAGTTCGTCGGCCGACTCGACATCGTCGTCCGCGACGGCGAGATCATGAGCCACGACTACACGCTCTTCCCGATCTCGTCGGACACCGTCGCGCAGGAAGACGCCGAGGTCGCGAACATCCTGGAGGAGTACCAGGAGGCGCTCGACCAGAAGTACCGGCTGGACCAGGTCATCGGGACCGCCGAGGGCAACCTCACTCGGTACGGCAGCCTGGGAGGCGACTCGATGCTCGGCAACTGTGCCGCCGAGTCGATGCGCGCCTACCCCGGCGTCGAGACCGAGATCGCGCTCACGAACACGCTGGGCATCCGCGCCGACATCGGCGAGGGCGAGATCACCGTCGACGAGCTCTTCAACTCGATGCCGTTCGACAACACCATCACGACGATGTTCTTGAGCGGGCGCGAGGTGCAGGAGCTCCTGGACTACGTCGCCTACCGGTCGAGCGAGCGAGGCTGCAACAGCCAGGCCCAGGTCGCCGGCATCCGGTTCACGATGAACTGCGCCGACCGCATCGCCGAGGACATCCTCATCAACGGCGTTCCGCTGAACCTCGACGGCACCTACGAGCTGGCGACGAACAACTACATCGCGCACGGCGGCTCGGGCTTCTCGATGCTCGAGCGCAACACGACCCAGTTCGACACGGGCGTCTCCATCCGGGACGTCGTCCGCGCCTACATCACCGACCACTACACACTGCCGGGCGAGTCCGACTGCGTGGAAGACGGTCGCATCAAGCCGGTGAACTGATGCTTCTCCTCGCTTCCCTGGCCTGTGGAACGAAGTCGACGGCCGACCGGGTCGAGCCGACCTTCATCTACGTGACGGTCCTGGCCGACGACCTGGGCTCGGAAGAGTCTCCCCTGCCCTTCTCGAGCGAGACGGCGCAGCTCCCGGTCCGGGTCGAGACGCTCGACTCGGACGCCGAGCCCTACCCGTTCACCGGGGATCTCTCGGTCAACGTGCGCCCCGGCCGCCTCGACCAGCAGAAGTGGGTCACCGTGACGGATGGCGTCTGGGAAGGCGAGATCGAGTTCGGCAACGGGTTCGGTCCCACCCGCGTCTGGTTCTCGGACGAGGGCGACAAGGACGCTGGCACCGGCCGGGTCTCAAGCTACGCGACCGGCGTCTCCGACCCGCCGATGGTCTACGAGTTCCCGACGCTCGGCGAGCTGAACGAGATCGACGACGTCGAGTCCAACCAGCTCTTCGGCGAGTTCACCGAGATCCGCGCCATCGATCGGGACATCCGCGTCACCGCCGTCGGCGTCAACGGGTACTGGGTCACCGACATGGCGGACGAGCCGGGGTCCTACAACAACCTCTTCGTCTACACGTTCAGCCGCCCGGAAGAGGCCGCGGTCGTCGGAGCGCGCATCTCGCTCCTGAACGGCGCGAACCAGGAGTACCTGGGCACCACCCAGCTCTCGTTCCCCAGCTACGACGTGACGGACGACCCCATCGTGGACGTGCCCGAGGCGTCGGTCATCACGGCCACGGACTGCGCGGACCTGCAGAAGCTCGAGGGCTTCGAGTCCGGCCTCGTACGCCTCGAGGACGTCACCGTCCCCGCCAGCTTCACGCAAGGGAACGAGGACTACGAGGACTACCTCGAGTACGGACAGTGGCCGATCGGCGACTGCCTCTACGTGGACAGCTCCGGTCCCATCCCGGACTTCACCCCGACTGCCGGTCAGGACATTCCCTACATCGAGGGCATGCTCAACCAGGTCTTCGACATGTACGTCATCCTGCCGCGCGACGCGAACGACCTCGCGCCGGCAGCCGGTGGCCCTCCTTCGGACTCCCACCTCCGGATGCCCCATCCGGCCGGTGAGTTCCCCCACTCCCACGCCCCGGGCGAGCCATGCCTTCCCTGATCCTCGCGCTCTCCACCGCCTACGCCGGCGACTTCGTCGACGTCGCGGTGACCACAGCGCTCCAGGACACCAACGTCCGAGCCGGTCCCGAGCACTTCTCGCCCGGCCCGAACTTCGTGCAGCGCGGCACCCAGACGTTCTTCGAGAACTACGAAGGGCGCTACACCGACGACATCAGCCAGTCGCACCTCGTGCTGTACCGGCGGGATGACGGCTTCAACGACAAGTGGTTCACCGAAGCCGCGTTCGTGCTGCAGTTCACGCCGTACCTGGACCCGGACAACACGGATCCCGGCGTCGACCTGCGCGACGACGGCTCGTACGTCCGCGTCGCTCGCGAGCTCGAGGGCGAGGACCACACCATCTCGCTCACCGGCTACGCCGTCGACGCCGGTCGCTTCCGGCTCGGGTACAGCTACGACCTGAGCTACGGCGGCAAGGAGATCGTCACCCCCAGCGTCGGCGCCATGCCTGGCGCTCGGCTCCAGTGGCAGAAGGACGGCAACTACCTGTTCGCCGGTGGAAAGTCGGCCATCAACCAGTCGGTCGACCCCAGCTGGGCCGGCAACCGGAACAGCGCCTACTACGCGCTGCTCGCCGGCGGTGGTGTCACGCTCCAGGACAAGCTCCGGCTCGAGGCCGGCATCGGCAGCTTCCAGCAGGGCCAGATGCTGAACGTCCGGGACGCGAGCCAGGACATCTACGGCGCGCTCATCAAGGCCTTCGGAGCCAGCGGCCAGATCGCGTTCCGGACGACCGACGAGCTGCAGTTCATCCAGTCGGGTGAGCTCCGCCTGTACCGGAACTCGCCCGACCACGTGCGCGAGACCTACATCAGCCACAACCAGGTCGAGAACGTCGGGTTCATGGTGCAGGCCGAGGCCAACCGCCTGGTCCACAACCTGCTCGACGCCGACAACGATGGCGCCCAGATCAACGAGGTCGCGTGGGCCGGAGACGTCCAGGCTCGCCTGGTCTTCCGCAGCACGAGCATCGCCGCGGACGTCGTCTACAAGGACCTTCCGTACATCCTGTTCAACGTCCCTGGCTTCACCTCGGGCACGTCGATCCCGAGCTCGCTCGAGACCACGCCGCAGACGTACGGCCGCCTGACCGTCTCGCACTACTTCCCCGACGCGCGCGTCGCTCCCAGCCTGGGCCTCGGCCTGCTGCGCCCGGCGACGTACACGGATCCCGAGTCCGGCAACATCTACGTGCAGTACTCGGATCGGGACAAGGAGCAGGTGCCCGAGGACTACGACCGCGCGAGCGACATCCTCGGCTCGGTGCTCGGCGTGCAGTACGACATCAGCCCCTCGACCATCGCGGTCGGCGAGCTGCTGTACACGGTGGACAACAACCTCAGCCGCTCGGTCGCGAACGACGCCGGGGACCTGATTCGGGTCGCCGAGCCGGACGAGGTCCGACAGGCGCTGGGCTTCAACATCATGCTTCGCGCGCGGTTCTGAGGGGGCTCCCGATTCCGGTGTAGGGTCGGCGAATGCTCGCCCTGCTCACGCTTCTCGGAACGGCCTCTGCGGCCGATGTCACCCCCACTTTCGATGGCCGGCTCTCGCTGGCCTACTGGCGCCTCGGCACCCAGGCCAACGTGAAGCCCGGCGTGTCGATCGCGATGCCCTGGGCCGATCCGGGCAACGTCATCCTGGCCCCGGCTGCGCTGAAGTTCGAGGCCGAGGTCACCGGTAGCCCCGCCTTCGTGCGCGCGGGCGGACGGGTGACCTTCTCCCCGCTCGCAGTCCTGGATGTCACGCCGTACGGCTACTACGACCGCTACTTCGGCAACTTCCAGACCGTCGTCGGGTACGACAGCTGGGACACGAACTACGGCTACAACGACGACATCGAGGCGTACGTCGGCCAGACCGGCGCCCAGGCTCCCGGGGCCGGGTTCCACTACGGCGTCTCGACCACGCTGAAGGCCCAGGTCAAGAACGTCATCGTGCTGCTGAACGGCGACTGGTCCGACTGGAACGTCAGCTCGGCCGACCTGGCCGCCGACTACGACTACTTCTTCGAGCGCGAGCTCGAGGTGATGATGCGGATGGGCCACGCCGGCGGGGACAACCTCGTCCAGGGCAACGGCGTCGTGCTGTACCACTGGGACAAGAACCCGGACGACGGGTGGTACCTGCGCGTGGGCTCGCTCACCCAGTACCGGATGACCACGACCGCGGACGACCGGCTCCTGCGGACCGGCGGACTCGTGCAGGCGTCGACGCGCGACGAGACGCTGACCCACACGGTCCTCGTCCAGGCGTACCTGACCGACCGCGCCTACGAGAAGGCGTTCCCGCCGTTCCTGGCCTACCAGCTCAAGTGGACGCCCGCGCTGGGCGGCCAGTAGCTACGGGCGGGCTACCGGCGGGTCCCGATGCCGCGGAAGCTCTCGGAGTTCCGCACTCGACGGTTCACGTGGACGTCGGCGAACCCGGCGTCGACGAAGAACGCCTCGATCTCCTCGCCCCTGAAGTAGTAGTGCACGGGGATTCGCAGGCGGTCGAAGACGTCGGCCACGACCACGTCGAACGGCCACTGGTGGTGGTCGTGCGCGGGCAAGTGGGTCAGGACACTCCGCAGCACGGGCACCTGGCCGAGGAACCGGTACGGGGTGTGACTGAAGAGTCGAAGACCCGAGGCGATGGCGCGGGAGAAGCCGTGCAGGGTCTCGTCGTTCATCTGGACGGCGGCGCCCCGCAGGGCTCCCGAGACGATGGCGGCCGTTCCGGCGCGCGGGCCGTAGACCCAGACCTGGAGCTTACCGCCGGGTCGCACCAGCTCGCCGAGGAGGCGGAACGCCTGGAGCGGGTACGCCAGGTGGTGCAGGACACCGAATGCGTACACCAGGTCGAAGTGGTCCTGGCGGAACGGCGGCCGCAAGACGTCGCCCTGGACGACGTGCACGTGAGCCAGGCCGCGGGTGTTGTCCTGGGCGCTCGCGACGGCGTCGTCCGAGTTGTCGAACGCGATGACCTCGGCGCCGTACCGGGCCGAATAGAACGCGTGCCGACCGAAGCCACAGCCGGCGTCGAGCACGGTCTTCCCGACGTAGTCTGCGGGCTTCAGCGGGTCGGCCATGTCGCCGAAGTTGGCCTCGTACTCCGGCAGCGAGCCGTCGAACGCGGAGAACCGATGGCCGGAGGACTGTGCGCCGGTGTACCCCTCGGGCAGCATGCGCGGCACGCCCTCGCGGATTGGGTAGACCTGTCCACAGGCGCAGTGCAGCGCGCCCTCGACGATGTCCGTGACGCGGCGCTCTTCAGTCGAGACGCCGGGGACGTCCTCGGACCAGGCGCCGTGCCACGTGGGCAGCTCCTGGGTCTTCGTCGTCTCGAGGGTGAGGTCCGTGTCGCCGCAGGCGGGACACGCAAGGTGCTGGAGCAGGCGATGCCGCATGTCCTCCTCCTAACCGATACACGACGAGGCATGCCCCGTCCTCTCTCCGAGCTCCCCGACTCGACCCTCCGCGCACTCCGCGGGGTGTTCTGCGACATCGACGACACGCTGACGCACGACGGTCGGATCGTGCCCGAGGCCTTCCAGGCCCTGGCCGAGCTCCAGGCCGCGGGCCTTCGGGTGGTCCCCATCACCGGGCGACCGGGAGGGTGGGTCGACCACATCGCCCGCATGTGGCCGGTGGACGGCGTCGTCGGCGAGAACGGCGGCCTGTGGTTCTTCCACCGCGACGGGCGACTCCATCGCCGGTTCCTCCAGGACGCCGACACTCGGTCCCGGAACCAGGAGCGGCTCCACGAGCTCGCCGGGACCATCCTGGCCGCAGTTCCCGGAACAGCGCTGGCGAGCGACCAGCCGTACCGCGAGCTCGACCTGGCCATCGACTTCTGCGAGGACGTGCCGGCGCTGGGCGACGACAGCATCGACGCCATCGTGGCCGAGTTCGAGCGCGCCGGTGCGGTGTGCAAGGTCAGCAGCATCCATGTGAACGGCTGGTTCGGTCAGTTCGACAAGCTCGACGGCTGCCGACGCATCGTGGCCGAGCTCTGGGGCGAGGAGCTCGACCCCGCGGCCTACGCCTTCTTTGGCGACTCGGCCAACGACGAGCCGATGTTCGGGTTCTTCGACACGTCGGTCGGCGTCGCGAATGTCGAGGCCTTCCTGCCTCGGATGCAGGCACACCCCAAGTGGATCACCCCAGGCGAGGGTGGCCACGGGTTCGCCGAGGCGGCCGCCAGGATCCTCGCCGCGCGATGAAGGTGACGGTCACCGAGGAGGGCCTGCGCTTCGATGCGTTCTGCCTCCAGGCGTTCGAGGCGATCCCCAGCAAGGCGTTCGCGAAGAAGGCCATCAAGCGTGGCGCGCTCCTGCTGAACGGCGTGTCCGTCGAGTCGGCACGGTTCGTCCGGCTGGGCGACGTCGTGGAGCTCGTCGGGACCGGCCGGCGGCCCGCGGCGACCTACGAGCGGGAGCTCACGGTCCTGTTCGAGGACGAGCACATGGCCGTGGTCGACAAGCCGGCCGGTATCCCGACAAACGGGGTCAAGCACCGGACGCTGGAGCACGCGCTGCCCCACAACCTGGAGCGCTCGACGCTGCCCGACGCGCTCGAGCGCCCCCGGACGGTCCACCGGCTCGACTACCAGACCCAGGGTCTCGTGCTCTGCGCCAAGACGGGGAGCGCCCACGTCGCGCTCGGCCGAGCCTTCGAGGAGCGCCGCGTCCACAAGCGCTACCGAGCCCTCGTCACAGGCCGACTCGAGGGCAGCGGCGAGGTCACCACCGAGCTCGACGGCCGCGAGGCTCACACCCGCTGGGCCGCCGTCGCACACACCCCGAGCCTGACGCCGGGCTGGGTGACCACGGTGGATCTGTGGCCGCTCACCGGCCGGACGCACCAGCTGCGGCGGCACGTGGCCGAGCTCGGTCACCCCGTGCTCGGCGACACCGTCCACACCCGCGGGAAGTGCCTGCGCCACAACGGCCTCCACCTCGCGAGCGTCGAGGTTCGTTTCCCCCACCCCGTCACCCAGGAGGAGGTCCGCGTGCAGCGCGACGAGCCCGCCAAGTTCGAGTCCCACCGCTCGCGCGAGATCCGCCGTGTAGCGCGTCGTCAGCGCCTGCTCCGCACCCGGGAGATGCTCGCAGCGCACACAGCGCACGACGCCTTGGAGGGAGAACACCTGGCGCGGTGCCGCCTGCTCGCCGAGGTCCCGGGAGACCCGTTCGCCCGAGACCACTTCGAGCCCGGTCACTTCACCGCCAGCACGTTCGTCCTGAGTCCCAGCGGCGACGAGCTCTTGATGATCTTCCACGTGAAGCTCCAACGCTGGCTGCAGCCGGGTGGCCACATCGACCCGGCGGACGCGGACGCCCTCGCAGCCGCCCGACGCGAGGTCGCCGAGGAGGCTGGCCTGACCGATCTCGAGCTGGTCGGCGGCCTGTTCGACGTCGACGTCCACGTCATCCCGGCGCGGAAGTCCGAGCCCGAACACGCCCACCACGACGTCCGCTTCCTGTTCCGCTCGCCGACACGCGAGATCGCGGCCCTGGACGGCGTGAGCGACGCCCGCTGGGTGCCGCTGGACCGGGTCGCCGAGCTCGAGACCGACGAGAGCATCCAGCGCGTGGTCCGAAAGCTGCTTCAGACCGGGTGAGGCACCGTGCCGTCGCGCAGGAACTGCGCCACGGCCTGCTCGAGCTCCTGGGCGACGGCCCGACCAAGCCCGTCGTGGTACCCAGCGGCGTGCGGCAACAGCAGTGTCCCCGGACGAGACGCCAGCTCGGCGAGCCGGGGGTAGGGCTCGGCGGGGAACACGTCCAGGCCGGCCAGGACGTGTGGCGCCTCCAGCAGCGCATCCGCGTCGACGAGCCCACCCCGAGCGGTGTTCGTCAGGACCGTCCCCGGAGCCATTGAGCGCAGCAGCGCCGCATCCACGAGGCCCCGGCTCGACGGGTTCAGGTCGCAGTGCAGCGCCAGGACCTGACAGGACGCGACCAGCTCCGCGACGCTCGGGGACTCGCCGAGCTGAGGGTCCGACACGAGGACCTGGGCGCCCAACGCATGCCAGACCTCGGCCGCCCGGGAGCCGATGACGCCGTGCCCGACGATCCCCACCGTGAGCGAGCGGACGGTCCGCATCCCCAACTGGGGCAGCTCGGCTCGAGCCCAGAGACCGGCGACCGCGCGCTCCTGGAGGAACGGGGTCCGTCGGAGCAGGGCGAGCGCCAGCCCGAGCGCGGTGTCCACGACCGCATCCCGTCGAGCCAGCGGCGAGCGCGCCACGGTCACACCGAGGTCCGCGCAGGCAGAGCGATCGATGTGTTCATGCCCGCTCGTCGTCGTGACGACCAGTCGCAGGTCGTCGCCTGACGCGAGCACGTCGTGGGTCACGCCGACCTTGCTGGTCACCGCCAGGATGTCGACGCCGTCCAGCGGAGGATGCGGGCCGACATGGGCGCGGACCTCGACGCCCAGCGCTTCGAGTCGGCGCCGCTCGTCCGCGAGCTGCGCGTCCGTCTCGTACGCGCTGCGGCCCCAGCGGAGGAGCCTCACAACAGCGTCCGGGCGAGGGCCTCGCAGGCCGCCGGGTCGAGCCGTGCGACCTCGGGACGAGACGCGGCGTGGGCCCCGCAGGCCATCGCAAAGGCCGCCGCCTCGCGCGGGGATCGGTCGAGCGCGTGGATGAGACCGGCCGCGAGCGCGTCGCCACAGCCGATCGTGTGAACGACGTCGACCGCCGGCGGCGACAGCGTGATGCGGTGGCTCCCCAGCTGGAAGGTCGCCTCGCCCGCCCCATCGGTCACCACCACGTTTCGTGCGCCACGGGACTGCAGCTCGGTGACGGCCCGCGCCGGGTCGAGCAGGCCGAAGGTCTCAGCGCACTCGCGCAGGTTGGGCTTGGCCAGATGGACATCGCCAACAGCCAGCGCCTGGGTGAGCGGCTCGCCTCGGGTGTCGAGCACGACCGGGACGCCCAGACCGCACAGGCGAGCGTAGAGCTCGGGCCGCGGGGTGCTGCCGCCCAGGATCAACAACCGGGCGGGCAGCAGGGAGCGGACGACCGCGATCAGGGCATCTGCCTCGGCGTCCCGAATCCGAGCCGCTGGACCGTAGACCGTCGTAGACTGCCCAGCGGCATCGGTGACCACGAACCCACGGCGGCTCTCCCCCCGGAGGGCGACGACGCGGTGAGGAAGGCCCTCGCGCTCGAGACGCTCCTCGATCTCCCGGCCGGTCGCGCCGCCGACAAGAGCGACCGCCATGACGTCATGCCCCAGATCTCGCAGGGCGCGGGTGCAGTTCAGCGGCTTCCCGGTGGCCACGACCTCGGCACGCCCGGCCGGCCGGTGGCTCTCACCCGCAGTCACGGCGGGCACCTGGAACAGGTGCTCGACCATCGGGTTCACGGTCACGCTGAGGATCACTCGTCCACGTATCCCAGGGCTTCGAGCCGCTCGACCCAGGTCGCGTCCGGCTCGTCGACGAGCGCCCGGATCGAGGGCGCCGAGCGCTCGAGTCGGGTGCCCCCCTCTGCGCGCGCCTCGAAGGCCTGCGGGTCCGCGCGAACGCCGCCGAGCTCGACCACGGTGGCGTCCGGGACCTCGCCGCGCAGCCAGCTCTCGATGTCGATGAGCGCGACCTGGCCGGAGCACTCGACCAGACCCGAGATCCAGACGGGGACGTGGACCTGATCGTCGGCGAGGTCCTTTCCGTGGCCTGGCGAGGGGCCCTCGATGCGCTCACCGTGGTCGCTGGTGACGACAACACGATCCGCATCCAAGGAGCGGACGAGCTCATCGACGAGCCGACCGGTGCGCTCGACCTGCGCGTCGTAGGCCGCGCGTGAGCCATTTCCGGACCGCCGGTATTCGTGCGGACCGAGCAGGTGCAGCCAGAGGAGTCGACCATCGCCGGCCCCTTCCCACCAGGCCTCCGCGGCAGCGGCGAGGGCCTCGTCGCGTCGCTGACGGACCGGATCGGGACCGAGCTCGAGCCGCTCGCTCCACCGCCCCAGGCTGTGCTGCAGGAGCAGGGGCGCGCGCCAGGTGTCTGCCTGCTCGAACCGGTCCCAGCCTCGCCCGAACAACTCGGCCCGCAGGTGAGGGTTGTGGACGAACGCGCCACGCGCGTGGTCCGGAAACCTCTCGGGGAGCCGAACGAGCCCCTCGTCCGCGACCGTGTAGCCCGTGCCCGCGCGAAGCCCGCCCTGGTGGTGCCGAACCGCCGATCCGGTCATGAGGCCGTACACGGAAGGAAGCGTCCAGGGTGCCGGCGCGATCGCCTCGTCACAGCGCGTCCACGCGCCGGTCAGCCCCAACTCGGCGTCCGCACGCAGCGTGTCGACGGTGATGAGCACGAGGTCCTCGCCTGTCCCCCCCAGCGGCTCGGCCCGCACGTCGCGAAGGCTCGACGGCACGCACGCGGACACGAGAGCCACGAAGGACAGCAGTCGAGGGCGAAGGACGAGGGGGAAGCACCCGAGCAGCACGATGGGAGCGAGCCAAGGGAGCCCGAGCACGGTCCCCGCATGGGCCGACACAGCGAGGAGGAGCCCGAGCGGGACCAGCCGCCGACCCTGCGGTGCGGCTCCGAGCAGAGCGCCGCCGATGGCCCAGGCGACAACCCCGACCAGGACCTCGCCCGAGCGCGCATCGGGGCCCAGTCCGGGATGGATGAAGCTCGAGAGGCCCTCGAGCAAGGCGAACCCTGCGCCGAGCGACGCTCCGTGCAGTACCGACACAGCGCGGGTCACGCCCGCACTATGCTCCAGCGGTGACCACGCCGTACTCCGGGGCCCCGTGAAGCGACTGAACGCCATCCTCGAGACGCTGGGCGAGGTGTTCGCGTGGCTGAAGGAGCGGCGCCTGGCCTGGCTCGCGCCCCTGGTGTTCCTGCTCCTGGCCCTCGGCGGGATGCTGGCTCTCGCCGCCGCCGTGCCGGCCATCTCACCGTTCGTCTACCTGCTGTTCTAGCAGCGACTCGACCGCCGGCGCGAAGACCTCGGCCACGCGCCTCTGGCCCTCGGGCGAGGGGTGGACGGCGTCGACCATCATCTCGTCGAAGGGGCGCTCCTTCAGCACCGAGGAGACGTCCACGACCACGACGCCCTCGACCTGGGAGACCGCCGCGAGCCAGGCGTTCACGTCGTCTTCGCGACCCACCGAGTACTCCCCGCCGATCACCAGGCCGTCACATCGATCCGCCAGGGCCTGGGCGTTGTCCCGGGCCTCGTCGAGCGTCACCGGCGCGACGAAGCCCTCGGCGGTCTGCGCGTCACCTCGCTCGATGGCGGCGATCGAGCGGCCCGGCACGCTCAGGTTCGTGTCGTTGTGGCCCATGTACATCACGCAGACGTCGGGTCGGATGTCGAGGCGCTCGAGGGTCGAGCGCATGTGCCATGAGGTCGCCCCACCCCACGCGAGGGTCTGGACCTGGGCCTGGGGGAGGGCTCGACCGAGGTGGTCCGGCCAGAATCCCGCGGGCTGGTTGCCGCCCGAGGACGATGAACCGAACGTGACGACGAGCGGCGATCGTGGCGACCGGACCGATGGCCCGTAGAACCGGACGGCCTCGTCGACCTTGTTCTCGAACGCGCGGATCCCCATCGTCACCACGACGACCTCGGCGACGCCTGCGTCCTGCTCGGATCCCGCGGTCAGCCCGTCGGGCGTCAGGGAGATCAGGAGCTCGCGTCCCCCGGCGGCGAGCGCGAACAGGGTCAGCGCGAGCGCCGCCCATCGACGCCAGCCCCCCTCGAGGATGCGCATGGAGCAGCCGGCGGCGAAGAGCATCCAGATGAAGGCACGGCCAGGGATCCCGAACGGCTCGATCAACGGAGCCAGCGGGGCCAGCAGGAGCAACGCGAGCGCGGATGGGCCGAGCGCCGCGAGCCCCACGAGGCCGACGGCCAGCGCGACGAGCCCGGAGACCGGCTCGAAGAGGCTAGGCGCGACCTCGAGCGGTACCCCGTCCACCGCGAGCCCCGTGACCTGAAGCCCGGTCACGGCCCGAAGGTAGAGCGGCGCATCGGGACAGGACTCGCTCCCCGTCTTGACCGGCTCGGCGATGACCACGTTCGCGCCGTCGATGACGGTGGTGAGCGGCGGCTTGCACGAGAACACCACCGTGTGCGGGGCCTCGCTGGCCCGCGGGTACCGCTCCAGGGCCGAGATCATATGGCCGTCGCCGGCGTGGATGCTGATGTTCTCGCCGTCGATGCGCGTGAACTGTCGGGGCTGCTCGTGCGACCCGTGCGCGAGATCGAACGCGCGCCCCGCCATCGGTGTGGTGACCTCGGCCTGGGTCCCCACGCCGAGCCGCAGCCAGGCCCCTTCCTCGAGGCGTAGGGCGTCGTCTTGCCAGGTGATGCCGCCGCCGTGCTCTCCAAGCCCGTCGAGAGAGCCGCCTCCGAGCCACGCGACCGAGACGCTGGCAACCAGGACACCGAGCGCCGCTGCAGCGAGCGGGATGGGGCGAACAGCCATTGCACAAGTATGTCCGAGCCCCGGTCAGAAAATGGGCGGAGGGCCCGATACGGTCCTTCCCAAGCAGGGAGCGAGACCGTGAAGCGAGGATTCCAGTGCATCGGCTGCGGTGCGTACAACGCCAAGGGACAGGGCATGTGCTTCCAGTGCAAGGAGCACGCGGGCTGGGAGCCGCTGGCCAGCCGCAGCGCCGTGAGCCGGGGTCAGGCGCCTCGGCCGCTACCGATCACACAGGTCGGGACGGACGGGGGCGAGGTGCGGATCCGCGTCGGCGTGTCCGAGCTGGATCGCGTCCTGGGCGGCGGCCTGGTGACCGGGAGCCTGACCCTGCTCGGTGGGGATCCCGGCGTCGGCAAGTCGACCCTGGTGCTCATGGTCCTGGCCCGCTTCGCACAGCGGGGCCTGAAGGTCCTGTACGTGACGGGCGAGGAGTCGGCCCGACAGGTCCGCCTGCGCGCGGAGCGACTGGGCATCCATGAGGACACGCTGTTCCTCCTGCCCGAGAACCGGCTCGAGGCCGCCATCGCGGCCGCCGAGGAGCTCGACCCCACCGTGCTGGTCATCGACTCGGTCCAGACGCTGGCGTCGGAGAAGGCCGACTCGGTGCCCGGCTCGGTGAGCCAGGTCCGAGCCGTGGCCTCGGCCGCGATGGGGCTCGCCAAGGGCAAGGACATCGCGACCTTCCTGGTCGGCCACGTCACCAAGACCGGCGGCATCGCCGGGCCCAAGGTGCTCGAGCACCTGGTGGACACCGTCCTCTACTTCGAGGGCGACGGCCGCAGCACGCTGCGGGTGCTCCGCGCCACGAAGAACCGGTTCGGGGCCACGGGCGAGCTCGGGTTCTTCGAGATGGTCAGCTCAGGCCTGCAGGAGGTCCCCGACGCGTCCGCGCGACTGCTCAAGGAGCGCGTGCTGGGCGCCCCGGGGACGGCTGTCGTGGCCGCGTTGGAGGGATCCCGTCCGCTCCTGGCCGAGGTCCAGGCGCTCGTGGGCCGCCCCTCGGCGGGGACCCCGGGACGGACCGCCCTGGGCATCGACCGCGGACGGCTGGGGATGCTGATGGCGGTGCTCGGCAAGGCCGGGCTCCCGCTCGACGACCGCGACGTGTTCGTCTCCGCGGCCGGCGGCCTGAAGATCACCGAGCCCGCGGCGGACCTGGGGATCGCCGCGGCGCTCGCTTCTTCGCTCCTGGACCGCCCGCTGGACCCGCACACCGCCGTGTTCGGAGAGGTCGGGCTGGTCGGTGAGATCCGAGCGGTCGGTCACCCGGGTCCACGGCTGTTGGAGGCCCGTAGACACGGCTTCCGGAGGGTGGTCGCGCCGGCCACCGCAGTCCGCGAAGCGCCTGAAGGACTGGAGGTGGTGGGCGTACGCACACTGCGCGATGCGATCGAAGCACTCTCCGGGCCAAAGCGCCCGGTTGCCGGGGCCGCCAGGGATGGGTACGGGACCGCATCTGCGGTCTGAATGACCGCTCATTCAGAGGAGATTCCCCCGTGAGCGCAACCGGCTTCGACATCGACCTTCGCGACGTGAACTTCGTGCTCTTCGAGCAGCTCAAGGTGCAGGACGCCTTGTCGGACTTCGAGGAGTATGCCGACTACGACGTCGAGACCTACGAGTCGATGATCGCCGAGTCCCTGAAGGTGGCGAAGGACGTCATCTGGCCCGTGAACGCCTCGGGCGACAAGGAAGGCTGCACCTTCCACGGCGACGGTAAGGTCACCACGCCCAAGGGCTACAAGGAGGCCTACGCCACCCTGGCCGAGAACGGCCTGCTCGGCTTCACCGCCTCGTTCGAGGAGGGCGGCTCCAACCTGCCGGAGCCCGTGGCCATGGCCATCGGCGAGATCGTCACGGGCGCTGGCCCCGGTCTCTCGATCTACTGCGGCCTGACCCGCGGCGTCGCGAACCTCATCAGCATCCACGGCAACGACTGGCTGAAGGGCCTCTGCGTCGAGCCGATGAACACCGGCGTCCTCGGCGGCACGATGTGCCTGACCGAAGCGGGCGCGGGCTCGAGCGTCGGCGACAACCTGACCAAGGCGGTCCCGATCGAGGGCGAGCCAGACGTCTACCACCTGACCGGCGAGAAGATCTTCATCTCGGGTGGCGACAACGACCTGACGCACAACATCGTGCACCTGGTCCTGGCGCGCCTCCCCGACGCCCCGGCGGGCACCAAGGGCCTCAGCATCTTCGCGGTCCCGAAGTACGGCTTCGAGGGGACGAAGTACGAGGGCGAGCGGAACGGCGCCTACGTCGTCGGAATCGAGCACAAGATGGGCATCAACGGCTCGGCCACGTGCACCATCGACTTCGGCGGCTCGGGCCCCTGCCACGGCTACCTCATCGGCAACCCCGGGCAGGGCATGCCCATCATGTTCCACCTGATGAACGAGGCGCGCATCGCCGTCGGCATCCAGGGCCTGTCCTCGGCCAGCGCCGCGTTCGAGAACGCCAAGGCCTACTGCGCCGAGCGTGAGCAGGGCACGTCGATCCGGAACTTCAAGGACGCGGACGCGCCGCGCGTGACCATCAACCAGCACCCCGACATCCGCCGGATGCTCATGGACATGCGCGTGTCGGTGCACCTGATGCGCTCGCTGCTCTACACGACGGCCCTGCGCCTGACCATCGCCGAGGCCAGCGACGACGAGGCGACCGCCAAGTCCAAGCTCGCGCTCGTCGAGCTGATGACGCCCATCGCAAAGAGCTACTGCTCGGACGAGGGCTTCAACGTGACCGTCACCGCTCTCCAGTGCTACGGCGGCTACGGGTACATCCAGGAGTACCCCATCGAGCAGCACCTGCGTGACGTCAAGATCGGCTCGATCTACGAGGGCACGAACGGCATCCAGGCGATGGACCTGCTCGGTCGCAAGATGCGCGGCCAGAACGGCATGGTCTTCATGAACTGGATGCAGGAGGCCAACAAGGACATCGCGGCCGCCCGCGCCGTCGGTGGTCTCGACGACCAGTGCGATGCGGTCCAGAAGGCCGTCGGATTCCTCGGCGCCGCGGCGATGCACCTCGGCAAGGTCGGCATGGAGGGCAACCTCGAGGGCGCGATGCTCCAGGCCACCCCCTTCCTCGAGCTGTTCGCGGTCGTCGTGCTCGGCGTCCACGCGCTCGAGCAGGCCGCCATCGCCATGACGCGCAAGGCGGAGAACCCCGACGACGCCGCCTTCTACAACGGCAAGGTGCTGAACCTGAAGTGGTACTGCGCCAACCGGCTCCCGAAGGCCGTGGCGCTCAGCAAGGGCATCCAGGCCGGCGACGACTCCTGCATGGACGAGAGCCTGTTCGCCTGACCCGCTCGGTGACGGGGGCTCAGTCCCTCGTCACCAGGTACGGGCCGATGGCCAGCGCGTCCATGCCACAGCGCAGGAACGTGCCGTAGCCGTCGGCGGGCGTGTTCACAATGGGCTCGCCCGCCAGGTTGAAGCTCGTGTTCACGAGGCACGGCACCCCGGTCCGCTCCCCGAACTCCCGCAGCAGCTCGGCGTATAGCGGCTGGGTGTCGGCGTGCACCTCCTGCAGGCGCGCCGTGCCGTCGACGTGCGTGGCGGCCGCGATGTCGTCGGACTTCACGGGCGCACAGGACGTCATGAAGCGTCGCGTCCAGGCGCCGCCGCTCGGCAGCTCGAACAGGTCGGGGCTCGCCTCGGCCAGCACGCTGGGCGCGAAGGGCCGGAACGGCTCGCGGAACTTCACCTTGTTGTTCAGCCGGTCCTTGTCCTCGGGCTTGCGCGGGTCGCACAGGATGCTCCGATGGCCGAGCGCCCGGGGTCCGAGCTCGAAGGCGCCCTGCATCCAGCCGACGACCTGCCCCTCGGACAGTCGGCGAGCGACCTCGGCCGCGATGCCGTCGCCGTGGTCCGTGTGCGCGATCCCGCCGTCTCGCAGATAGGCGCCCGCGGAGTCCGCATCGATGGACTGGCCCCAGCCCGGGCGTGCGATGGCGGTCCGTGGGGCTCCGGCCGCGAGCAACGCCGCTCCCACCGCGCTCCCCGCATCGCCGGCCGCCGGCTGGACGAACACGTCGTCGAACGGGCTCTCTCGCAGCAGCCGTCCGATGCCGACGCTGTTGAGCGCAACGCCGCCTGCCAGGCAGAGGCTCGACGCCCCGGTCTCCTGGTGCAGGCGCGCCGCCAGCTTGAGCATCGTCTCTTCGCAGGCCCGCTGGATGCTGGCCGCGATGTCCTTGTGCACCTGCTCGAGCGGAGCGCCCGGCGCACGCGGGGGCCCGAACAGCTCCTCGAGCTTCGAGGTGTAGCTCCGGTCCGGCTCCCGGTGGAAGCAGAAGTAGTCCATGTCGAGCTCGAACGAGCCGTCATCGTGCAGCCGGAAGACCTTGGCGATCTCCTCGCCGAACCGAGGCTCGCCGAACGCCGCCAGGCCCATGACCTTGTACTCGCCCTCGTTGACGCGGAAGCCGAGGAACGCGGTGAAGACCGAGTAGAGCAGCCCCAGCGAGTGCGGAAAGTGCTGCTCGCCCAGCGGCTCGAGCGCCCCGTCCGAGGCCTTCCAGCGCGATGTGGTCGCCCACTCCCCCACCCCGTCGAGGCAGAGGACCGCCGCGTCCTCGAAGGGCCCGCACAGGTACGCCGCCGCGGCGTGTGATGCGTGGTGGTCCGAGAACCGCACGATCGAGGAGTCCACGCCGAGCTGCTCGACGATGTGGCTCTTCACCCAGAGCTTGTCGCCGAACATCGACACCATCGAGCGCCGGAAGGTCGTCGACGAGCGCGGCCAGGTGCGCAGCGAGGTGAGGAGCACGCGCTCGAGCTTGAGCAGCGGCTTCTCGTGCCAGACGACGGTGGTGAGGTCGCCGAGCGACAGCCCCGCGCTCTCGAGACACCAGCGCGTGGCGCGGATGGGGAACGAGGCGTCGTTCTTGCGCCGGCTGAAGCGCTCTTCCTGGGCGGCCGCCACCAGCTGCCCGTCGATGACGAGCGCTGCGGCAGAGTCGTGGAAGTAGCCGGAGAGGCCGAGGACCGCTGACACCTAGAACTGACGCTCCAGGTCGAGCCGCCGGCCGTCCCGCCAGCCCGCTTCGAACCGCCCCGCCATGAACGAGAACGGGGCCACGACCGTGAGGTAGAGGACGGTCAGGATGATGGTGCTCATGACCCAGCTGATGCGCCTCGCGAGCCACATCCACGTCTGGTAGATCCGGCCCCAGAAGAAGCCGCGCATCGCCTTGTCGACCTCGTCCCCGCGACCCGCCTCCCGCCACTTGTCCAGCTGGTGGCCGGTCCAGGCGACGTGACGCTTCTCGTCCTGGAGGATGCTCTCGAAGAACTCTCCCTTGTCGCCCAGCGCGCCCTGGTGGAGCTTGAACTCCTCGACCGCGCGCTTCTCGGCCTCGTGCACGAACGCGACGAACTCGACCTCGCCCATCTCGGTGATGTCGATGCCGGCGTCCTGGTTGGTCTCACCGGCGACCGCGGCACCCAGGCCGCCGCTCTCGGCCGCGTCCGCCGTCATCTGCTCCTCGAGCAGTACCGCGTGGCGGACCTCGTCCTGGGCATGTCGGATGAGCTGCCGGCGAAGCCAGGGGTCGGAGACCTGCTCGGCTGCCCTGGCGAGGTCGCGGGCCCCGAACGCCTCGGTCTCTGCGAACTCCTTCAAGCGGTCGTCCGGCTTGCGCCAGAACAGGAGCTTCGCGAGCGTCTCCTTCATGGTCGGCCTCCGCGGAGACGGTACGTTCTGGGCGCTGGACGTGTCCACCCCGCCCCGAGGCCTCGTGTTCGCCTGCCCCCGCTGCCTGACCGGCCTGCCCGACGTGGCCGAGTCGCCCCTGGTCTGCCCATGCGGCGCCGAGTGGCCCGTCGTCGACGGGATCCCCGACTACTACGTGGCGGATCCGACGAGCGGTGAGGACCCCGACCTCACCAGAACGGTACGGAGTTTCTACGAAGAGCACCCATTCCCTCACTACCTGCCGGACGACGACCGGGGGAGCCTTCTGCGAAACGGCCGCTCGAAGCCGTTCACGCGGTCGCTCGACGAGGAGCTGCCGCCCAACGCCCGTGTCGTGGAGCTGGGGTGCGGTACGGGTCAGATGTCGCTGTTCCTCGGGATCGCCGGCCGCCGCGTGACCGGGCTCGACCTCTCGGGAGCGAGCCTGCGCGTGGCCGACGAGATGCGACGCCGCTGCGGTCTGGACAGCGTCCGCTTCGCTCGAGGGAACCTGTTCCACCCTCCATTCAGGCCCGGGAGCGTCGACGTCGTGGTGAGCAACGGCGTGCTCCACCACACCGCCGATGCGCGTCAGGCGTACTCGGTGGCGGCGAGCCTGCTCCGACCCGGCGGCTACCTGGTGGTCGGCCTCTACAACCGGTGGGGTCGCCTGCTGCTGCCGATGTTGCGGAAGAAGCACAAGGCGCTGGCCGGCGACCGCGGCGACGCCTGGTACCACGACCAGCACGAGCACCCGCACGAGACCCGCCACACCGTCGATGAGGTGCTCGGCTGGGTCCGCGAGAACGGACTGGAGTACGTGAACGCGCAGCCCCCGGTCACGTTCGAGGACGGGCCCGCCGCGCTCTTCACCCAGCGGCCCAAGGGGAGCTGGTTCGAGCACCAGCTGGTGCAGCTCTCCTGGCTCGGACGCGCCGAGGACGGCGGCCTGTGGGTGACCGTCGCCCGCCGAGCGCCGCCTCGGTAGACCAGTCGATCAGTAGATCAGCAAGCTCGCCCGGACCTCTTCCCACTCCGCACGCTGGGTGTTCCAGTCGTCGTGGAGCTCGCGCAGCGGCATCTTCATGTCGATGGCGGCGCGCCCCTCGGTCGAGCCGCAGAGGAGGTCGATGGCGATGGGCTCGTCGACGAATTCGTAGGTCTCGGTGCGCCAGGCGAAGCGCTCCGGATCGGCCCGGCGAGCGGCCTCAATGACCACCCAGCCCAGGAGCAGGGCCTCGAGCTCGTGCCGGTTCTGGAGGTGGATCTCCACCCCGCCGCAGACCTGGCCCGCGTGCTTCTGGAACTGCGGAAGGAAGCTGGCCGGCCGGAAGCCGACGCCCTTCAGTCCAGCATCCTGGGCGCCCTTCTGACACAGCGAGGCGAAGCGCGCCGGGTCCAGCCAGGGGGCCCCGACCAGGTGGAAGGGACGGGTGGTGCCGCGCCCCTCGGACAGGTTGGTGCCCTCGATGAGGCACATCCCCGGGTAGATGATGGCCGTCTCGACCATCGGCATGTTCGGGCTCGGGAACACCCAGGGAAGAGCGACCTCGTCGAAGTACCGCTCGCGGCTCCAGCCCTCGCACTTCACGACCTCGAGGTCCACGTCCATGCCGACGACGCGCTGGAAGTAGCGGCCCATCTCGCCCATCGACATGCCGTGGCGGGTGGCCAGGGGGTAGGCGGAGACGAAGCTCTCGAACCCAGGCTGGACCACGTTCCCCTCGAGCGTGACGCCGTCGATGGGGTTCGGCCGGTCGAGGACGACGACGCGCGTGTCGGTCTCGGCCGCGACCTCCATGATGAAGCCGAGGGTGGCCTGGTAGGTGTAATACCGGCTGCCGACGTCGTGGATGTCGAAGACCAGCACGTCCAGATCGGCGAGCGTCTCCGGCGGCGGCTTCAGCGAGTCGGCGGAGTCGCCATAGAGCGAGACCACAGCCTGGTCGCCGTCCTCACCATCGACGCCGATCATGTCCTGTGCGGTGGCTGCGACCCCGTGTTCGGGGCCGAACAGTCGCCGGATGGGCACACCCGCCGCCGGCAGCAGGTCCACCGCGTGCCGGAGCTTCCGGTCCACCGCAGTAGGGTTGCAGCACAGACCGACGCGCTGCCCGGAAAGCCTGGACACATCGTCCAGGAGCACCTCGAGACCGCTTCTCACCACCACCTCCGAGCCCCGCGAAGCCGGGCGGGAAAATGGTACCATCGGCCCTTCGCCGAGGACCTCAACGTGCTCATCTCCCCACTCCTCGCGACCGCGCTGCTCGCCTGCAACGGGGGCCAACTGCCCACGGGTACGGGCGGCGACTACGCCCTGGCCTTCGACGGCGACGGGTGCGCCCAGGTCCCCGTCGACGCAGCCGCTCGCGGTGACGCGCTGACCATCGAGGCCGAGGTCCGAGGCGCGGTCGACGCCTCGCCCGTCGGACACAAGCCGGTCGTCGTCTGGCAGTCCGTGTTCGCGCTGGTCGAGACCTCGGACGAGCGCACATGGTTCGGCGAGGACGACATCGAGGAAGGCGACGGCGTCTTCGACGTGCAGGGGATCCTCGACGGCAAGGGCCACCACCTGGCCGGCACCTGGGACGCCGACGGCAAGATGCGGCTGTTCGTAGATGGCGAGCTCATCGGCTTCCAGACCGTGACCCCCGGCAGCACGCTCGGCGACACGATCGAGATCGGTTGCTGGGGTGAGGACGGCTTCGAGGGCACCATCGACGAGGTCCGCCTCAGCTCGGTGGTCCGGTACGAGGAGGCCTTCGAGCCCAGCGACGAGCCTCACGAGGTCGACGCGGACACCACAGCGCTCTGGCACATGGACGAAGGTGCCGGGGACGAGCTCGTCGATGCGACGGGTTCCTACAATGGGAACGTCTTCGACGTCACCTGGGTCGAGAGCGGAGGAAGTGAAGAGTGAGCGTGCTGTTGATGCTGGCCTGCAGTGGAAAGGCGACGACCGAGACCGAGGCGCCCCCGCCACCGCCGCCACCCGAGGTCGTCGAGGACGTCGAGGTCGTCGACGAGGTCGGGCATCCCCCCGAAGAGGTCGAGCCCGACAGCCATCCCGTCGCCGCCTCCTGGCGCGGCGAGGCGTGCGGTGCGCGCGCGTACCCCCGGGAGCTCACGTTCCTGCCGGACTTCCGGTACCAGGGCCGCGATCTGGTGAGCCCCTGTCCCGAGGGAGCCACCTGCGTCTGGAGCGGCATCGTGCAGTTCGAGGGCACGTGGAAGGACGACGGCCCGTTCCTGACGCTCACCGAGACGTCCACCGATGGCGCCGGCCAGGGCAGTCCTCGCCCGACAGTGCTTCGCCGGGCCCAGAGCGGACACCTCACCGAGGAGCAGTCCGAAGGGGTGATCTGCGGCTACGAGAAGTCAGCCGAGGGATCGGCGGACCAGGTCCCGGAAGCGCCCATGTAGGGTTTTCCCTACGGGTCCACCCCCAATGGGCCGGCCGTCGAGCTCCGACACCGGAGCGAGCTCCTTCAGCGTGGACACCAGGTAGAGCTCGTCCAGCCGTTCGTCCACGCGGAGGTCCCGCACCTCGAGCGGAAGGTCCCCAGCCGCCTCGAGCATCGCCCCCCGTGTGACGCCAGACAGCGCACGCCCGTCATCGGGTGGCACGACGATCCCCCCGTCCACGACGGCCAGGAGATTGCTCCGGTTGGACTCGAGCAGGTGCCCGTTCGGGTCCACGAAGATCACCTCGCCGACTGCCAGTTGGCGTGCCGCGAGGACCCACCCGAGTCGAGAGCCGTGCTTCACCGAGCCCGGCAGGTAGGGGCTGGGAAGCACAGGCACCGTCGCGCAGCGCAGCGGTCTACCCACCCTCCCCTGATCGATGGGGCGCCCCTCGACGATGCGGTTGCCCCCTGCAGTGAGCGTGACGCGGACCCAATGATCAGGGCCCGAGACGGCGGCGATGTCCGCGTTCAGCAGATCCCGCGAGGGCATGGGGATGCCGCACGTCGCCGCGCTGCGCTCCAGGCGCCCCAGGTGCTCGTCCAGTCGGAAGGCGCGCGGTCCGTAGGTACGCAGGGTGTCGAAGACGATCAGGCCTCGGAGCATGCCGGGGTCATCGCCCGGTACGCCGCCTCCAACCTGTCCATTCACCAGCATTCCGCTCATCCGTACAAACCTGTATGAAAAACACTGACAGTTTTCCGGGTGACATCCGATGACATGTCGTGCTTGGATTCGTCCGGCGCCGAAACCGGCCGGTCTAACCGACCGGCTCACCCCGTCAACTCTGCACCCACCACGTCGCAGAAACGCTGCTCGGAGCCTGTACATGTCGAAGCCCCTCTCGATCGCCCTCCTCCTCCCCACGCTCCTCATCGGCTGCGCAACGGAGGAGGCGGACCTCGCTCCTGTCCTCGACGACACCGAGGGGTACATGGATCGCGAGATCCTGGTCGCCATCGACGGCGCCGACGACGGCGTGGTCCAGGTCTCGCTCCAGAAGGACTTCCAGCTCCAGCCGCTCCATACGAACGAGCGCATCGGCGTCGCCCGCCTCGAGATCCCCGAGGGGCAGCGCGTGAAGGACGTCGTCGCGCTCCTGGGCGAGGATCATCGGGTCCAGTTCGCCGAGCCCAACTACCTGGTCAAGGGACAGGGCGTCAGCGACGACCCCTACACCGGCTACCAGTGGAACCTGGACCAGATCAACGCCTGGGAGGCGTGGGACATCGCCGACGGCAGCGGCACCATCGTGGCGGTGCTCGACACCGGCGTCTCGGGTGGTGGCCCGGACGGAATCGACAACGTCCTGCAGGGCTACGACTTCTACTACAACGACTCGGACCCGAGCGACCGGGTCGGACACGGGACGTTCGTCGCCAGCACGATCGCGCAGTCCACCGACAACGGAAAGGGCGTCGCGGGCGTGGCCCCAGGGGCCGCCATCCTGCCGGTCAAGGTCCTGGGCGACAACGGCTACGGCGACGTGAGCGCCATCGCCAACGGCATCACCTGGGCCACCGACGAAGGCGCCGACGTCATCAACATGAGCCTGGGCTCGGCGTACGGCAGCCAGACCGAGGAGCGCGCCTGCAACTACGCCTACGAGCGTGGCGTCGTCCTGGTGGCCGCAAGTGGCAACGAGTACAGCAGCCGCGTCGGCTACCCCGCCGCCTTCGACACCGTCATCGCGGTGGGCGCGACCCGCTACGACGGCAGCCGCGCCGGCTACTCGAACACCGGCTCGGGCATGGAGCTCATGGCCCCCGGCGGCGACCTCTCCAAGGACCAGGATGGGGACGGCTACGCGGACGGCATCCTGCAGGAGACGATCGAGAACGGCTCGTGGACCTACACGTTCTACGAGGGCACGAGCATGGCGACCCCGCACGTGGCCGCCGCCGCCGCGCTGCTGAAGAGCGCGGGCGTGGACGATCCCGAAGACATCCGCGCCGCCCTGGCCGTCACCGCCTGGGACCGCGGAGCCTCTGGCTACGACACCAGCTACGGCTACGGCGTCATCGATGCCGAGGCTGCGCTCGAGTACGTCTCTGGCGGCGGCAGCCCCGACCAGAAGGAGCCGGAGCCCGAGACGGAGACCGAGCCCGAGCCCACGTCCGACACCACCGACCCCGTGATCAGCGGTGTCTCCGGCTTCACCGAGGGCAACAGCTTCACGCTCGAGTGGGTCACCAACGAGCCGGCCACCAGCAACATCGAGTTCGAGGGCTACGGCGTCTACGGGAACGAGACGCTCACCCATGAGCACACGCTCCGCTTCAACGGGCGGCAGGGCTCGACGTACACGTTCAAGTTCATCTCGACCGACGAGGCTGGCAACACCGCCGAGACGGACTGGTACCAGATCAGTCTGTAGAGGGCTCAGACCCCCTCGCCGCGTTAAGAGGCGCCCCCAATCGGAGGCCCTCATGGAGAAGTTCAACGGCGTCGACTTCTACAAGCTCGACGCGCTCCTCAGTGAAGAAGAGATCATGGTCCGCGACCTGGTCCGCAGCTGGGTGGAGGAGCGCGTGCTCCCCATCATCGAGGGCCACTGCCGCGCGGGCACCTTCCCGCTGGAGCTGGTCGCGGAGATCGGCGAGATGGGGCTGCTCGGGGCGAACCTCGAGGGCTACGGCTGCGCCGGCATGAGCAACGTCGCGTACGGGCTCATCTGCCAGGAGCTCGAGCGCGGGGACTCCGGCATCCGGAGCTTCGTCTCGGTCCAGGGCAGCCTGGCGATGTTCCCGATCTGGAAGTTCGGGACCGAGGAGCAGAAGGAGAAGTACCTGCCCGGCATGGCCGCAGGGAAGCTCCTCGGCTGCTTCGGTCTGACCGAGCCCGACTATGGAAGCAACCCCGGCGGGCTGATCACTCGCGCCGTCGACGACGGCGACTCCTACGTGCTGAACGGCGCCAAGATGTGGATCACGAACGGCAGCATCGCCGACGTGGCCGTCGTCTGGGCCAAGCTCGACGGCGTCATCCGCGGATTCGTCGTCGAGAAGGACGACCCGGGCTTCACGGCCCCCGTGATGCACGGCAAGCACTCGCTGAAGGCCAGCATCACCAGTGAGCTCGTCTTCCAGGACTGCCGCATCCCGAAGGACCGGCTGCTGCCGAAGGTCGGCGGCCTGAAGGGTCCGTTCAGCTGCCTGAACAACGCCCGGTTCGGCATCTCGTGGGGTGCCATCGGCGCCGCGATGAGCTGCTTCCACTCGGCCACCGAGTACAGCAAGTCCCGCATCCAGTTCGACAAGCCGATCGCCGGCTACCAGCTCGTCCAGAACAAGCTGGCCTGGATGCTGCGCGAGATCACGAAGGGCCAGCTCCTGGCGCTCCAGTGCGGCCGCATGAAGGACGACGGCACCATCATCCCCGAGCACATCTCGCTCGCCAAGATGAACAACGTCGACGTCGCGCTCCAGATCGCCCGCATGGCGCGCGATATTCACGGTGCGAACGGCATTCTCGACGAGTACCCGGTGATGCGCCACATGGCGAACCTCGAGTCCGTCTACACCTACGAGGGCACCCACGACATCCACAACCTCATCCTGGGGCGGTGGGTCACGGGCATTCCCGCCTTCACCTGAGGGCCCGTCACCTGAGCGGGTGGACGCCGTCCGCGGCATGACAGCCTGAGCACGCGCCGAGAAGGTCTCCGTAGGCCTCGGGCGCCGGCAAGGTGCCGAACGCGTCAACCGCCTCCGGCGCCACCTCGCGGAACGCCTCCAGCTCGGGGCCGACCGGTCGACCCGACACGACGTTCGCCCAGAGGACGTCGTGTGCGCTGGCGTGCGTGCTGACCTGTCGGTCGACCACAGGACCCGCGAGCCCGGCGTGGCATCCCGCGCAGCCCTCGACGACACCGGCGACCGCCCAGCCGGCCTCGACGGCGTCCTCGGCGACCACGGCCATCCCGACGGCCCCGTGGATCGTGTCGACGTGTTCGCCGTCGAGCGAGGGCTCCTCGAGATCGGTCGCCGCACCGCGAAGCCCGTCCAGATCTCCACGCACGACAGCATCGCGGACGTCCAGCGCGCCCGCGTAGTGGCCCAGAACGGCCCGCTCCGGCGGGGAGCAGCTCGAGGAACAAGCGAGGAGGAGGGACCACATCAGCCGGAATCCTACGGTGCGGGTGATAGACCAGTGCCCGTGCAGAGGTACTACGAGCGCCTGATCCGGGCCGTCCTGAGGCGCCTGGCGCCCGAGCGGTCCGAGGTGAAGCTGCTCGCCGACGCCGGCCACGTGCGCGAGCTCCTGCGCGTCTCGTGGATCTTCCTGCTGACGGTGTTCGTGCCCGGCGTGGCGCTCGCGTGGATCGGCTTCGGCTCGATCCGAGGCGAGGAGCTGCAGGTCTGGCAGGCCGTCGAGGACGCCGGAGACCGCGAGATCCGCGACGTGCTCAACCGCATCGACGCGAACTTCGCAGACTTCGAGGACAGCGTCCGCGCCCGTCTGGAGTCGGGCCGATCTCCCGTCGAGGACCCGCGCACCATCTCGCCGTACATCCTGGTTGCGTTCCGGATGAACGCCGAGGGGGACATCGCCGCGCCGTTCCGGGTCGTCGACCGGCCAGTCCTCCAGGACCACGCCGTCTACTTCTCCCAGGAGTGGCGCGACGCTGGCTCGGCCGAGACCGCCGGCGAGCGCGCCGAGCGCTGGAACCGTCTGGCGACCGACCTCGAGGACCCCATCGCCGCTGGACAGGCGCAGTACCTGGGCGCCCGCGCCCTGGGGGAGATCGGCGAGACCGACGCCGCGCTCGAGCGCCTGGCGAACCTGTTCTCCGACTACCACGACGTCCGGAACCTGCAGGGCTTCCGCATCGGCGACCTGGCGCGGCTCCATCGCGGGGAGCTCCTGCTCGCTCGCGACGTGCTCATCGGCCAGGGCGTGCTCGAGACCCTCGCCGACGAGCTCATCGAGGACGACTGGATCATCGGACGTGGCAACGAGGCCGCCGTCGCAGCGCGGGCGCTCGAGCTCCTGGAGGACCACTCGGAGAACGACTGGCTGGCGTCACGCCGAGGCCGGCTCCAGGAGAGGGCTCGTCAGTTGTTCTGGGCCGAGCGGCTGTTGCCCGAGCTCTACGACGTGAACCCGGATGGGCGCGCGCTCCCCGTCGAGCGCGGCGAGATCACCTGGGTGCTCGAGGAGGAGGCCATCTGGGCCACGCTCTGGTGGGGTGAGTCCAACCAGGACTTCTACGCCTTCGCGCTCGACCCCGTGGCCGTGCTCGGCGACATCCATGAGCTGGCCCAGCGGACGACCCGGACCTCGGCCGACGTGAACATGCTCCTGGTGTCGCCGGAAGCCGATCCACCCGACGACTGGCTGACGCGCCGCTCGCTGAAGCCGTGGCTGCCGGGTTGGTCCCTCGTCGTGCACCCCCGGAGCACCCAGGACCTGAACGAGATCCAGGCCCGCAAACGGCTGCAGCGCGTCGCCATCCTGGTGCTCTCGCTGGTGATGATCGTGACCGGCGCCATCCTGACCTGGAGGCTGGTCCGCCAACAGCTCGAGGTCGCTCGCAGCAAGGCCGACTTCGCGGCGAACGTCAGCCACGAGCTGCGCTCCCCCATCACCCAGATCCGCATCAAGGGAGAGTCGCTGCAGTACGGCCTGGTAGACGACCCCGAGGAGCTGCAACAGCACTACGACGCCATCGTGCGGGAGTCCGAGCGGCTCTCGAGGCTGGTGGACAACGTGCTGGACCTGGCCGCCATCGAGCGCGGGAACAAGCGCTACACCCTGCGCCCCGTGGACCTGGGCGAGACCGTGCGCCAGGCGGTCGAGGCCGCGCGCTTCGCGATGGAGACGCGCGACGTGGACATGGAGGTCGACCTGCCCGGGATGCTGCCCGTCGTCATGCACGACCCAGAGGCCATCGCGCAGGTGATCCACAACCTGATCAGCAACGCCGCGAAGTACGGCAAGAAAGGTGGCTGGATCGGGGTGAAGGGTCGGCTCGAGAACAACGAGGTCGTCGTCTCCGTGTCCGACCGCGGCATCGGCATCGCCGAGGACGAGGTCCCGCAGCTGTTCGAGCACTTCTACCGGTCCACGAACCCCGAGGCGCGACGCCAGAAGGGCACCGGCATCGGTCTCACCATCGTGAAGTACATCGTCGAGTCCCACGGCGGCCGCATCAGCGTGGCGTCCGAACTCGGGCTGGGGACGACGTTCACGATACACTTCCCGCTCCGCCCCCAACCCGTCCCCTGACGAGGAAAACCACATGGCCCGCATCCTGTTCGTGGAAGACGAGGAGGAGGTCCTCAAGACCGTCAAGGCGTTCTTCACGCGCGAGGGATTCGACGTGTACGGGGCCCGCTCCGGCAACGACGCGCTCGAGATCGCCAACCGCTTTCCGCCCGATGTCGCCGTCCTGGACGTGATGTTGCAGGAAGGCCCCGAAGGCATCGACGGGATGGATGGCTTCGAGATCTGTCGCAAGCTGCGGGACCAGAAGTTCCGCGGCCCCGTCATCTTCCTGACCGCTCGGACGAGCGAGCAGGACAAGCTGCTCGGGTTCGAGCTCGGCGCGGACGACTACGTCACCAAGCCCTTCTCCCTGCGCGAGCTCTGCGCCCGCGTCAAGGCGGCCTTGCGCCGCGCCGGCGGAGCGCGCTCCGTCTACAAGTTCGGAGAGGTCGAGGTCGACCTGGACAACTACGTCGTCCGTCGTCCGGGCGTGGAGGAGCGGCTCAGCAACCGCGAGCAGGAGCTCCTGCGCTTCCTCATCGAGCACCGCGAGCAGGTCCTGCCGCGCGAGCTGCTCCTGACATCGATCTGGCAGTACAACCCGAACGTCACGACCCGCACCGTCGACACGCACATCCTCAACGTGCGCAAGAAGCTGGGCGACGACGCGCAGAGCCCTCGGTTCATCGAGACGATGCACGGCGTCGGGTACCGCTTCATCGCTGAAGAGGGCTGATGCTCTTCCTCGTGGGTCTGGCCTGGGGGCAGGACGTCCGGGCCTGGCAGGGCCTGTACGAGGGCATGCTGATCGAGTCCGCCGAGGGAGACCTCGACGGGGCCATCGGCTGGTACGAAGGCCTCATCACAGGCATCCCCGACGACGACCCCAGCCTGGGCGAGCTGAACTTCTGGCTCGGCCGCGCGCGGTATGCAGAGGGCGACGCCGAGGGAGCCCGCAAGGCGCTCCGGATCGCGATGGACGCCCCCGACGTCGAGGACCGCGCCCGCGCGCTGCTCGCCCAGATCGACAGCGAAGAGCTGCGCGTCCGTCGCCTGCCGATGACCTACAAGTTCTCGAGCGGCACGGGTCACTGGCTGCACTCGTGGAAGCACGGCGACAAGGGCTACCTGGCGAGCGAGGTCCCGCCATCGAGCGAGGACCCTGCCCTGGCCTGGCACACCAACGTCGTGGACCGCGAGACCGACGCCATCGGCCTGTGGTTCGACGACCGCGCCCCTCGCCCCGACGCCATCGAGATGGACCTCCGCTCCGGCGACTTCGCTGCGACGCTCCGACTCATCGTCGAGGACGACGCCGGCCAGCGCTGGGAGTACGCGGAGATCCGGACCTCGACGTCCGCCTGGGTACGCGTCGAGGCGCCCCTCTCCGAGTTCATCCCGCTCGACGCCGGCAGCGGCAGCCATCCCCGCAGTGTGCGGGCGCTCTCGCTGTGGGACGTCACCGCCTACACCCGGCCCGACCGCGGCGAGAACGTCATCTACATGGACAACCTCCAGATCCGATGAAGGTCGTCGTCCAGAAATACGGCGGCAGCTCGGTGGCGGACGTCGAGAAGATCCACGAGGTCGCCCGCCGCATCGTGGCCACGCGCGAGGCCGGGTACGGCGTCGTCGTCGCCGTCAGCGCGATGGGCAACACGACGAACGAGCTCCTGCGCCTGGCCCGCAACGTGAGCCGCGCCCCGGGTCGCCGCGAGCTCGACATGCTCGTCAGCGTCGGCGAGCGAATCAGCATGGCGCTCCTGTCCATGGCCGTGACCGACCTGGGAGCGCCTGCCGTCAGCTTCACGGGCAGCCAGTCCGGGATCATCACGGACGAGGCGCACACCTCGGCCCGCATCGTGGCGGTGCGCCCCCATCGCATCCAGGCCGCGCTCGAGGACGGCAAAGTGGTCATCGTGGCGGGCTTCCAGGGCGTGTCGCGGGACAAGGAGGTCACCACGCTGGGACGTGGCGGCACCGATCTGACCGCGGTGGCGCTCGCCGCAGCGCTGGGCGCGGAGTGGTGCGAGATCTGCTCGGACGTGGACGGCGTGTACAGCGCCGACCCGCGCGTGGTGCCCGATGCGATCAAGCTGGACACGCTGTCGCTGGACGAGGCCCTGGCGCTCGCCCGGAATGGCGCTCGGGTGCTCCAGGCCGACGCGGTGGCGCTCGCCCACCGGCTGGGCATCGAGCTGCAGGCCGTCGCGACGCGGGACGCGAGCGGCAACGGCACCCGCATCCAGGTCAACCAGCTGCCGCCTCGCTTCGCCGCCGTGACGTCGGACACGCTGCTGGTCCGAGTCAGCGGCGACCCCCGGGCCCTGCTCCCGCAGCTCGCCGGGGTGGACATCCGCCGAGTCGAGACGGACGCCGTGGTGGTCGACACCCGCAACTGGCACGACCAGGAGATCTGGTCCGGCGCGCCTCCGACACCGATCGCCCAGGTCGTGGCCGTCGCGACCGGCCCCCACGTGCAGACGATGGACCTGCTGGCCGCGCTCGGCGCCCTCGAGGCCGCCGAGCTGGCCGTGCTCCGCTGGGAAGCCGCCCCGGATTCCCTACGGTTCGAGGTGGCGCACGCCGATGTCGGTCAGGCCCTGCGCCTCGTGCATGGCACGCTTGTTGCGCATTCCTGACCTTGCTCCGACAAGACCTCGCACATAGTGTCTCAGTGAACGCGCCTATCAGAGCTTTGGGGAACGCCGGATGCTGAAGCACTTCCTGAGCCCGCCCAACTGGTTCACCTCGGCCAGCATCTTCTGCGGCTTCTACGCCATCCTGCTCGCTGCCGGGAACGACGGCGACGCCGCGACCTTCTACCAGGCTGGCCTGCTCATCGGCTTCGCCGGCGTGTTCGACATGCTGGACGGCCGCGTCGCCCGCATGACCAACTCGAGCTCGGCCTTCGGCGTGCAGCTCGACTCGCTGGCCGACGTCGTCAGCTTCGGCGTCGCTCCCGCTGTCCTCGTCTACAAGTGGGGCCTCGACAGCCTGGGATTGCTCGGCCTCGCGGCCGCCTTCGGCTTCGTGCTGTGCGGCATCTTCCGCCTCGCCCGCTTCAACGTCGGCGCCGCGAACGACGAGGAGTTCGCCTACAGCAAGGGCCTGACCATCACGATGGCGGGCGGCACGCTCGCGGCGATGGTCATGCTCCACGCCGCGATGGGACTCGACTTCGTCAAGCACCCGACCGGGGCCCTCGTCAGCATCCTGGTGATGGCGTTCCTGATGGTCAGCAACGTCCCCTACCCGACCGCCAAGGCGCTCCGGATGGGACGCGGGATGAAGGCCTTCCTCATCCTGCTCGCCGGCTCGCTGGTCGTCGTCGGCGTCTTCTTCGACATCAGCTTCATCGTGCTGCCCGTCATGGCCATCTACGCCGCGTCCGGCCCCTTCGTCGCCCTGGCGGGCTTCCGCAACCGCCGCGCCCAGGCTCGCGTCCGCCGCGACGACTGATCAGATCTCGCCGAGCTCCTCGGCCAGTCGCACCCCGAGTTCCGTCCGCAGCAGCATCGCCTCCTCGGCCTGCGGGCTGTCTTCGCCGATGCGCTTCAGGCAGACCAGCGCGCGGACCAGCTCGCCCCGTCGCTCGTAGGCTCGGGCCAGCAGGATGTTGTCCGCGTCGCCCTCGATGACGACGGCCTTGGACTTCGGCAGGAGCATGAGGAAGTTGTCCTCGCTCGTCGACGCGTGGAGGTTCAGCGGCGCCGAGTACTCCACCAGCATGTTGTCGTCGGTGTTGAACGGGGCGTCGAGGGTCAGCTCGAGGATCTCGTCCCGCCCGAACTGGTAGTAGGTGAGCAGGTCGTGCGGGTCCTCGATCCCGATCAGCCCGAGCTCGTCGCCGACCGCGGGGTGGCCCTCGATCAGGCGCTCGGCGGCGGCGACGGTGAGCTCGAGGGGCTCGTCGGAGCCGAGCAGTACCAGGTCGGCGTCCTCGATGGTCGCGAACAGCAGGACGTGCGGGTACACGTCGGCGAACGTCGCGAGCAGCGACTGCAGGTCGGTCGGGCTCATGCCGTAGAGCTGGACCCACTGCGACCAGACGCCACCCGGCTTCAGCCGCGACTTGCCCATCGTGAAGAAGTCGTGCGTGAACAGGTTCGAGACGCCGGTCAGCCACGGGTTGCTCGGCTCGCTGACGATGATGTCGTACCGGCCCGGCGGCTGGAGCAGCAGGTGGTTGCGACCGTCGTTGGCGACCATCTCGACGCGCTCGTCCTCGAGCGGTCGGTGGTTGTAGTCGTCGAAGAAGTGACTGGCCTCGACGATGGCGGGCTCCAGCTCGACGACCTCGATGGTCTCGAGCTCCGGGTACAGCGTCACGGCGCCGAGCGTGATGCCGCTCGCGAGTCCGATGACCACGGTCTCCTTCGGGTCCTCGACGAACGCGAACGGCAGGTGGCTGACCAGGACCTGGGTGGGCATGTCCACCGTCGTCGAGGCGTCGACCTTGCCGTTGTTGGCGAGCCAGATGTTGCCGGTCTCCTTGGACTGCGCGACGGTCACGACGGTGCTCAGGCCCTCGTCGTAGAAGAGCAGCTGGTAGTCGTTCACGGCGAACGCCATGAGCCCCTCGCGCGACCGGTCGCCGAGCTGCGAGGCGTACTTGTAGACGCCCGATGTCAGCAGGAGCGGGTTCCACCCCGGTGGCCGCATCGAGCCCATGAACAGCAGCGCGACAGCGGTGAAGGTCCACGCGACCTGGGCCTTGCGGTTGACCTTCCCGGCGGCGTACATGCTGGCGGTGAAGGCGACCAGGGCCGCGGCCAGGTTGGCGCCGTTGGCCGCCAGGACCGTGCCGACCACGTTCAGGTTCGGCAGCAGGACGAAGCCGCCCAGGAAGGCCCCGAGGATGGAGCCGAGGGTGTTGGCTCCGTAGACCTGTCCGACGGGCTTGCCGAGCGCGCTGTCCTTGCCGCCGACGACGGCCCGGACCATGAGCGGGAACGAGGCGCCCATCAGCACGGCCGGCGGCGACATCACCAGAACCGCCAGGCCGATCTTGTAGCCGAGCATCGAGCCGCCGTAGGCCTCGACGCTGTCGTAGAGCTGGAGGAAGACGAACGGCAGCTCCTCGTAGGAGTGCATCATCAGGTAGGTGAGAACCGCGATGCCGCCCTGGGTCCACGCCAACATCTTCAGCGGGCCGCCCGGCCCCATTCGAGCGAGCGACGAGTCCGCGACCTTGCCGCCGATCCAGCCGCCCGAGGCGATGCCCGAGAGGAACGCGAGCAGCATGACGGAGAAGGCGTAGGTGCTGCCTCCGAGGATGAGGCCCATGAGGCGGAACCAGGAGACCTCGTAGACCAGGGCCGCAAAGCCGGTCAGCCCCGCGACCAGCAGGACAGGCTTCAGGCTCGTCGCAGGCTCGACGTCGACGTCGAGATCGACCTGCGGGACCTTGCCCTCGCCGTACCAGCGGGAGAGCGCGATGGCGCCGACGCCGAGCAGCCCGTTCGCGATGGCCGCCGCGAGCGTGGTCGACGCGAGCCCGAGGGCCGGAAGGAGCCAGAAGCCGGCGAGCGCGATTCCCAGCACCGCCCCGGCCGTGTTGACGCCGTAGAGCAGACCGATGCGGTCCCCGGCTGCCCCGACGCGTCCCGTGACGAAGCGGCCGAGCAGCGGGAGCGTCGCCCCCATGCAGGTCGTCGGGATGAGCAACAGCACGCTCACGATGACGAACTGCAGCACGCCGAACATGACCGGGGAGAGCTCGCCGAACGCCAGGTACAGCGGAGTGGCCGCATCCAGCAGGAACGGGAACACGAGCGCGTAGCCGCCGATGACGACCTCGAGCACGCCGTACGTCAGCAGCGGTCGCGCGGCGGTGTCCGCATACCGCGACATCAGGAAGCCACCCGCGGCGAGCCCGGCCATGAACGCGGCGAGCACGGTGGCGATGGCGAACTGCGACGTCCCGAAGACGAGCTGGAGCTGCCTGGCCCAGATGGTCTGGTACACGAGCGCGGTCAGCCCGCTGATGAAGAACAGCGGCACCAGCATCTGGACCGCTCGGTCGCGCCGCAGCTGGTCCAGCTGCAGCTCGAAGGTGGCGTTGTCGTTCACGCCCAAGGCGGTATCAGGGTGCCCGGGAAGGCTCCACGTACGCGCTGCCCGCGCCCTCGGCCATCGAGCGCGCGCCGTTCATGAAGTCGCCGCCCAGCAGCCACCCGACGGCGACGATTCCGACGCAGACGACGCTGATGAGCAGAAGCGTCTCGACTGTGGACTGGCCTCGCCTCATCGCCCGTCCACCACGCCATCTTCGACCATGTCGGACAGGCTCCCTTGCATGGCGTCCAGGCCGTCCGCGTACCGCGGCCAGAAGAAGTCACCGGCCACCCAGACCGTCACGATGACGATGACCGAGATCATCAACATGTATTCGACGGTCGATTGACCTCGTCGATTTCGTAGCTGTGACCGGAACATCGGTTCCCTGAGTGCCACGCGCACGATATCATCCAGACCCCCGCGATCGTTCACGATCCGTCGCGCTCCCCGCGCTCCCCCCGCCTCTCCCTCCCAGGCACCCCATGTTTCCGCACAAGAAGCTCGACTGGCACACCGGCCGTCTCGAAGGCCAGATCCGCCAGACTCCCGACGACCCCGAGATCCGTCACGAGCTGGCGCGCTGCTACCTTTCGAGCGGGCTGTACCACGGGGGCGGCGAGGCGCTGTGCAACAAGGCGCTGGGCCAGGCCCGCAAGGTCCTGAACGACGACCCGAGCCACGTCGGCGCGCTGGTCACCGCCGGCACCGCGCTGGTCGGGATGGGCCGCCCGGACGCGGGACGCAAGTTCCTGGACGAGGCCATCCGTCTGGACGCCGAGCGCGCGGACCTGCACCTGGCGCTCGGGGCGCTGCACCGAAGCGAAGGCGACCGGCACCTGGCGCTCCGACACCTGGAGTCGGCTTGCCGGCTCAGCCCGGACAGCTGGGAAGCGCACCTGTACCTGGGCCGCGTCCTGGGCGAGCGGGCGCGCGAGCTCCCCGAGGCCGGTCGACTGGTCGAGCGGGCGCAGTTCCACCTCGTCCAGGCGCTGAAGCTCGGACCGAGCCAGGACCTGTCCGCTCCCCTGCTCCGCGACCTGGGACTCTCGTGCCTTCAGACCGGACGGTTCCGCGAGGCCGAGAAGTTCTTCCTGCGCCTGCGCGAGCACGACCGCTTCCGGCACGTCGCCCGCTACCACCTGGGCATGGTCGCCTACCACCTGGGCAAGTACAACAACGCCATCCAGCACTTCCGGCAGTACCTCTCGGACCGCCCCGACGACCCCCGGGTCCACGCGCGGATGGGCATGGCGTACCTGCAGCTCTCGGAGCACAAGCGCGCCCGCGAGGCCTGCAACCAGGCCCTGATGCTCGACCCCGGCAGCCGCCTCGCCCGCTATGCGCTGGGCTGCAGCCTGCTCGAGGAGGGCAACCCCGCCGAGGCCCTGCGCGTCTTCAAGGAAGCGCTCCAGGAGAACCCGGACCACATGGAGGCCTACCTGGAGCTGACGCGGACGCGCCGGCTCTCGGGAGACGTCCCCTGGCTCGGTCAGGCGCTCGCCGCCGAGGTCCGTCACTACGACCGGCTCCCCCCGGGCACGTCGCCGGGCACCCCCCGTCACGTCACGCGGCACCGTGTCGGCGTGCTGCTCGACCAGCTCCGTGCTGTCGGGCCCGCCACGACGACGCACATCCTCGACGCGCTCCCGCTCGTCCAGGACGAGGGACTGCGCTTCCAGCTGTGGGAGGCCGCCTGCTCGCTGTCGAGCTCGGCCATCGCCGACGACGTCGCGGTCGCCCTGAAGCAGCCAGACGAGACCTTCGGAATCGGGCTCGCGCGGAACGCCGTCGCCACGGCGGGTGGCATCCCCGAGCCGGTGCTGACGCGCGGCCTGGGCGTGAAGGAAGAGGACCTCAAGCGGGCCGCTGTCGAGCGCGCCGGTCCCGCCGCGGACGTGGGCCGCCACCGGCAGAACGTCGAGTCGCTCCGCCGTGAAGCTCGGGCCTACCAGGCGCTCCTGCTGCTGGCCATCGCGTCCCGACGCAGCCGCTCGGGCCGCCGCCTGCTCGAGACCTGGGCTTCGACCGCGGACCCCGAGCTGGCCGTCGCAGCCCAGACGGGCCTCGCGATGTACGGCGACCCCAAGGCCATCGCCGAGCTCCAGGCCCGGGCCGATCTGCGCCGCGCCGGTCCTCGCATCCGCATGCTGCTTGCCGGCGTCGTGCCGCCCCGGGCCGCCGTCCCGCCCCGCGCCGTGAGCGACACCGAAGACGCGCACTGCTCGAGCTGCGGCCGCACCAGCCGGGACGCCGCGCACCTGATGGCCGGCACGGACGCTGTCATCTGCGACGTCTGCGTGCTCGACACGGGCAGGAAGCGGAGGCAGTCGCTCGCTCCTGACGAGGCGGTCTGCGCGTTCTGCGGCAAGACGCACCTCGAGTGCAAGGGCGTGTACCGCAAGAGCGGGGTCGACATCTGCTCGGACTGCCTGGAGCTGTCGCTCGGGCTGATGGAGCGCGAGGACGTGGACCGCTTCCTGGCGACCTACTGACGGCGACCTGCTGACAGGTGACTACGGCTCGTCGCTCGGGCACGTGACCTGTCGGATGTACGTGGCGTAGTCGAAGTTCGGCGAGTTCGCCTCGTCGTGGCAGCCCACGCACGTGCTCTCGTTGATGACCTGGGGCTCGACGCGTCCGTCCCGAGGGTGCCCGGCGAGCGGACCGTGGCAGGCCTCGCACTGCACGTTGCCCCACGTCCGCATGGTGCCCTCGGACACGTCCGCGAACCCGCCCGGCTCGCCGAAGCCGGTGGAGTGGCAGCCGACGCACTCGGGGTTCTGGTGTTCGCCTCGCGGCCGCAGCGACTGAGCCGCCTTGGCGTGCGCCGTGAAGCCCCAGTTCGCCACCTGCCGGGTGTGACACGACACGCACGACGCGCCCGTTCCGTACCGGGGGCCGTCGCTCTCGCTGGTCGAGGCGACGCGATCCACGGCGGCATCGAGCTGCTTCTCGCGGAACGCATCCAAGCGCTTCGAGGCGGTCGACTCCCCGTCCAGCGCCGAACCGAGCCCGCGGTCGTCGATGTGGGTGATGTTCCGTCCGGCGGCGGACTCCCGGAGACGCAGGACCTGGGCCTCCAAGCGCGCGATCTGCTCGCTGATCGGCTCCTCGCGTGAGGTGCGCAGCGCGATGACCTCGCGCAGCTCGACGAGACCGGAGAGAGTCCGTCCCAGCTCCGCATCCGTCTCGACCATCCGATCGGCGTCCGTGCCGAGCCACATGGAGGCGACCGTGAGGTACCGACCCCTTGGGGGCGGCTCGATGACCAGCACATCCCCCTCGTGACGGGGTCCCTCGTGGCTGCTTCCCGAGGTCGTCACCAGCACCGCGTAGCCGTCGACGTTCACGGCGATCTCCCGGTTCTGCCGGTCGTCGAGGTTCGAGACGACGAGCACGAGATCCAGGTCGTCGGGGAGCGAGGCGAGCGCCTCACGAGCGGCCTCGACCGGGGGGCGCTGCTTGAGCCCCTCGTGGACGGCGGACAGCCCGATGACCCCAAGCCGGATGCCGTCCTCCTCGAGCACCACGGACGCGGGGAACAACGGCTCGTCCTCGGTCGTGGTCCAGGTCGCCGACACCACGTTGGGCAGCTTCGCCAGCCCGCTGGTGCCGAGAACGTCGTAGTCGGTGGGACCCGGCACGAACGCGTCGAGCCCCCCGTCGACGAGCAGCTCACGGATGAGCTCGGCGCGCGGGAGGTCGCGTCCGTCCTGATGGACGAGCCCCTTCTTGAAGGCCTCGCCGGCATCGATCTGGAAGGTCGGCATCGGACTCTGCTCGAGCTCAGCCAGAAGTCGATGCCGGCGTTCGAATCCGCCGAACGGAAGGGTCGGGCATCCGCAGGGCTCGATCTCCCCGCGCAACTCACCCGACAAGACGAGCGTGAACTCGCGAACCTCGCGGATCGGCCCCACCTCGCCCGCGGCGTCGACGACGGGCGGAAGATCCGGCAGCGCCTCGGTCTCGATCGGCCCCGCAGGCGAATCTGTACATCCGGCAATTCCGAACAATAAGGTCAGGGAATTCAGCACTGTCTAGGATTCGTCCAGGAAGAGCAAACGAACTGTGGACTTGCACTCACGGCGTTGATTTTGCCCGAAAGCGGAAGCACCTTGTGTTCCTGGCTGGCATCGAACCAACCAAACCTGAGGACTCCTCCGCTCATGTCCACGCTGCTCCTGCTCACTCTCAGCTCCCCCGCGAACGCGTTCGCGCCGAGCGAAGACGTCTACATCGGCATCGAGCCCAACCGCATCCACCACGTGAACCCGGAGCGTCAGCACCGGCTCCAGACCAGCCACATGTGGCAGGCGTTCGCCCAGGGCGAGGGCGCAGGCTGGCAGGCCGTCTTCGACGAGCGCGCCGGCACCGTCTACCGGATGTGGGGCCCCGGCATCGCCGTCGACGCCGCGGACGCCAGCACGCTGGAGGAGGAACTCCGCAGCTTCTTCGAGCGGAACCCGGAGCTCACCGGCGTCTCACAGGCCGAGCTGGTCCTCACGGACGCCAACTACGTCGAGCGGCTCGACACCTGGTACGTGCACTTCGACCGGATGGTTGAGGAAGTCCCCGTGTGGCGAGGCGGCGTCGAGGTGCGCGTTCGGGGCGGCGAGATCCTGCTCATGGGCCTCGAGACCCACCCCCGGGCGACGCTCGGCGAGGCCGGCAACGACCTGGCCGCACGGACCCGACTGACAGCCGACCAGGCCATCGACGCGAGCATCGAGCTGGGCCCCGAGCCGGCGATCCAGCACGAGGTGGACGGCGCGCGCCTCGTCCTGCTCCCCTCGAACTCCGGCCCCGGCCTGGCCTACCAGCTCTGCTGGGAGACCCGGACCCGCACCCACGACGTGCCCGGCATCTGGGTCAGCCACATCGACGCCGCGACGGGCCAGCTCGTCAACGTCTACAACGAGGTCCGCTTCCTGCAGGGCTCGGTCGACGCCGAGCACCACGTCCGGACCGTCAACGGCGAGTTCATGACGTCGGGCGTTCCGCTCGCCAACGTCGAGGGCGGCCTGGACAGCACCCGCACCGACTGGGCCGGTCTCTTCGACCTGGATGACGACGGACCGTTCACCACCGAGCTGAGCGGCTCGTACGTCCGGATCCAGAACGACGACGGCGACGAGGCGCTGGGGACCTTCGACGACGACTTCACCTGGACCACCGACGACGCCACCCAGGCCGAGATCGACAGCTACGTCTTCCTGCACCACGTGAAGGACTGGGGCGAGGTCTACGCCCCCGAGGTCGAGCAGGTCAGCGACCGCCAGACCTCGATCGTGAACATCAACAGCAGCTGCAACGCCTACTGGGACGGCAACACCAACTTCTACAAGGCGGGCGGTGGCTGCAACAACACCGGCCAGATCGCGGACGTGAACTACCACGAGTGGGGCCACGGCTTTCACTACTGGAGCCTCGAGTCCGGGAGCTTCGACGGCTCGATCTCCGAGGGCATCGGCGACATCGTGTCGGCGCTCCAGACCGACGACCACATCATGGCGCCGTACTTCTCGACCGGCGGCAGCGGCATCCGCGAGCTGAGCACCGACTACAGCTACCCGGACGACGTGACCGGCGAGGTCCACCAGGACGGCCTGATCTTCGCCGGCGCCATGTGGGACTGGTGGGACATCCTGGGCGACGAGATCGGACGGGACGAGGCGAACGCGGTCGTCAGCCAGGCGCTGGCCGACGGCATCAAGGGCGGACCGGACATCGCGGCCAGCTTCGACGAGATCGCCCTGGTCACCGACAGCGAGTTCACCTGCTCACTCCTTGAGGCCTTCGGTCGCCACGGCCTCGGCCCGGGCGGCGCGGGCGGGACCTTCTGGGTCGGCCACACCCCGGTCCAGAATCAGAGCCCGGGCGTCGAGATCGCGCTCGACGCCAGCGTCACGAGTCTCGCGCCCGAGTGCTACGAGCTCGACGTCGACACGGCGAAGCTGCACTGGTCGATCGACGCCGGCGAGACCTGGGAGGTCGCCGACATGACGGTCAGCGGCGACGACAGCGTCAGCGGCGCCATCCCGGCCCAGGACCCCGGCACGCTGGTCCACTACTTCCTCTCGGTCGAGGACGACGAGGGCCAGAACGCGTACAGCCCGAGCGGCGGCACCATCAACCCCCACACCTTCTACGTGGGCGACCTGGTGGAGATCTACTGCGAGGACTTCGAGGACGACGACGGCGGCTTCACCCACGAGCTCCTGTCCGGTGACGTGACCGACGGCGCCGACGACTGGCAGTGGGGCGAGCCCACCGGCAAGGGCGGCGACCCCGACTTCGCGTTCTCCGGGAACAGCGTCTGGGCCAACGACCTGGGCCAGACCATCGGCCAGCAGGAGTGGAACGGCGAGTACCAGAACGAGAAGCACAACCGGCTGACGTCGGTCGCCATCGACACGACGGGCCACACCGAGCTGGTCCTGCAGTACCGCCGCTGGCTCACGGTCGAGGACGGCTACTACGACACCGCCCGCATCCTCATCGACGGTGAGGAGCGCTGGATGAACCACCAGACCGACCGGAACGTCGGCGACGAGCACCACCAGGACGACCAGTGGGCCCTGCACACGCTACCGTTCGACGACACGGATGGCACCGTGCAGTTCTCCTGGGAGATCGAGTCGGACGGCGGCCTGTCGTTCGGCGGCTGGACCCTCGACGACGTCTGCGTCTACGGCGTCTCCTACGAAGGAGCGCCCGATGACGGCCCCGGCACAGGAGACCTGGACGGCGAAGGCGACGTGACGCTCACGCCCACGGGCTGCGGCTGCGCCTCGACCTCTCCTACGGGCCTCGGCTTCGCGGGGCTGGTCTTCGGCCTGGCGCTGGTCATCCGGCGGCGCCGCTGAGCTGGCTCCTCGTCTCGGTGGCCTGGGCGGAGCTCCCTCCGCCCGACTACCGAGACGCGCTGCTCGCTTCGGTCGAGTCCGAGGCGGATCTCCGCATCTCCGAGGGTGACCTCGACGGTGCGGAGGATCTGGTGGTCCGGTTCCGCGACCGGGTCGAGGACGACGCAAGGCTCGTCTACGAGCTGGGCCTGATCGCTCGACTCCGAGGCGACGCCGACGCCGCCGAGAAGCACCTACGCGCGGCGCTCGCGATGGATGGCGGCCTGGGCTTCGCCTGGTACGACCTGGGCGAACTGCTGCTGCTCGAGGACGACCTCTCCGGCGCCGAGGACGCCTTCACGCACGCCGCGGACCTCACCGCCGACCACACGAACGGATGGGCGGGGCCCTTTCGACTGGCTGAGCTCGCAGCCCGTCGTGGAGACCCCGCGGCCTTCGACCGACACCTCAAGACGGCGGTCTCCCGCGGCTTCCGCTTCCAGACGGTGGTCGGCGACCCTGCCTGGACGTCCTTCCTGGCGGACCCTGAGCTCGGCGAGGTGCTGCGGCGGTTGATCGTCGTCTACGGCGAGGAGCACATCCTCGACGGCTGGAGCGTCCCGAAAACCCCCTGAACGCTTCGTTCCGGTAGGCTCCCCGCGTGCTTCTGACCCTACTTCCGCTCGCGCTCGCCCAGGACCCCACGCCCGAGGAGCCCGCCGCACCAGCGACCGAGGAGCCAGCGGTCGAGGAGCCCGCCGCACCAGCGACCGAGGAGCCAGCGGTCGAGGAGCCAGCGGTCGAGGAGCCGGCGGTCGAGGAGCCGGCGACCGAGGCTCCGCCGGAAGAGCCAGTCCCCGATGAGACGAACACCGAGGAGCCTGCTGCTGAAGCTGCCGCTGCCGAGGCCGCCGCCGCCGAGGCTGCAGCCGCCGAAGAGGCCGCCGCAAAGGCCGCCGACGAGACCCGCCAGGCCGCCGACGAGGCCGCGCGCCAGGCCGAGGAAGCCGCTCGCCTGGCCGCCGAACAAGCCGCCCGTGAAGCCGCTGCCGCGGAACGGGAATCCAACGAAGGAGGCCCGCGCAAGCTGGCCCTCGGCGACAGCCCCTCGGGCTATGGCCTGGGCGTCACGCTGGGGATCCCGACCGGGATCGCGCTGGGCTACCGCCCCGACAAGCGGTGGATGGCCTCGGGTGCGCTCGCCTGGGACTTCGGAGCCCGCAGCTTCCAGGTCCACGGTGACTTGAACTGGACGCTCGTGGAGATCGAGGACGAGGCGGCGCCGCTCCTGTCCTTCCCGCTCACGGCGGGCGTCGGCGCCAAGTTCGCGAGCCGGACCAGCGCCGGCAACTTGACCCCCGAGGCCGGGGTGCGGATGCCGCTGGCGATGCACGTCGTGCCGCACGAGGTGCCGGTCGACGCGTTCCTGGAGTTCGTCCCGGTGCTGCTGATGTTCCCCAGCACGACCCTGGAGCTCAACGCCGCGCTCGGCGTCCGCGTCTACTTCGACTGAGCACCCCAGAGCACCCAGCCCACCCAGAGCACGAAGGGCCCGAGCCGAAGCCCGAGCCCTGCGTGACCGATCCGAGGATCAGTGGACGTGCGCGTCGCCCGCGTCGTCCTCGTCTTCCTCAGCGATCATCGCCTCGGTCGTGAGGAGCAGGCCCGCGACCGAGCCGGCGTTCTGCAGGGCCGAGCGCGTGACCTTGGTCGGGTCGATGACACCGGCCTCGACCAGGTCCTCGTAGCGGTCGTAGCGCGCGTTGTAGCCCTCGTTGCCCGTGCCGTTCCGCACGTTCTGGAGGACGATGCTGGGCTCGCCACCGGCGTTCTCGACGATCTGGCGCAGCGGGGCCTCGATGGCCCGACGGATGACGTCGACACCGAAGCGCTGCTCGTCGTCCACGTCGAGCCCGTCCAGGACGCTGGAGGCGCGGATGTAGGCGACGCCACCACCGGGGAGGATGCCCTCCTCGACCGCGGCCTTCGTCGCGTGGAGCGCATCCTCGACGCGCGCCTTCTTCTCCTTCATCTCGATCTCGGTGGCCGCACCGACCTTGATGATGGCCACACCGCCGGACAGCTTGGCGAGGCGCTCCTGGAGCTTCTCGCGGTCGTAGTCGCTGGTGGTGTTCGCGATCTGCTGACGAATCTGACCCATGCGGGCCTTGAGGTCGTCGGTGTTGCCGCCGCCGTCCACGATGGTCGTGTTGTCCTTCGTGATGACGACGCGCTTGGCGGTGCCGAGGTCGGTCAGCTCGAGGGTGTCGAGCTTGATGCCGAGCTCCTCGGCGATGAGCTTGCCGCCGGTCAGCGTGGCGATGTCGCCGAGCATCTGCTTGCGACGGTCACCGAAGCCGGGGGCCTTGACGGCCGCGACCTGCAGGGTCCCGCGGAGCTTGTTGACGACGAGCGTGGCCAGGGCCTCACCCTCGACATCCTCGGCGAGGACGAGCACGGGCTTGCCGGTCTGGTGGACCTTCTCGAGCAGCTTGAGGAGGTCGCGCATCGAGCCGACCTTCTTCTCGTGCAGCAGGATGTAGGGATCGTCGAGGACGACCTCCATCCGCTCGTTGTCGGTCACGAAGTAGGGGCTGAGGTAGCCGCGGTCGAACTGCATGCCGTCGACGGTCTTGAGCTCCGTCGAGGCGGTCTTGTTCTCCTCGACCGTGATGACGCCTTCCTTGCCGACCTTGTCCATGGCCTCGGCGATGATCGCGCCGATGGACTCGTCGCCGTTCGCGGAGACGGTGCCGACCTGGGCGATCTCCGCCGTGTCGCGCGTCGGGCGGGAGAGCGAGGAGAGCTCGGTGACGATGGCGGTGACCGCCTTGTCGATGCCGCGCTTGAGGCTCATCGGGTTGTGGCCCGCAGCGACCAGCTTGGCGCCGGTCCGGTAGATGGCCTGGGCCAGGACGGTCGCGGTCGTGGTGCCGTCGCCGGCGACGTCCGAGGTCTTCGAGGCGACCTCCTTGACCATCTGGGCGCCCATGTTCTGGAACTTGTCTTCGAGCTCCACTTCCTTGGCGACGGTGACACCATCCTTGGTGACGACGGGTGCGCCCCAGGACTTCTCGATGACGACGTTCCGCCCCTTGGGGCCGAGGGTGACCTTGACGGTGTCGGCGAGCATGTCGACGCCCTGGAGGAGCTTGGCTCGGGCTTCGACGTCGAAGACGATCTGCTTGGCAGTCATGGGTGGGATTCTCCGTGTAGGCTTTTCATGTGCGTTCAGAGGAACGGCGGTATCAAAAGAGCAGCGGTCCGAACGACCAGGTCAGTCCAGGACGCCGAGGATGTCTTCCTCGCGCAGGATGAGACGGTCATCGCCGTCCACCTTGATCTCGGTGCCGGCGTACTTGCCGAAGACGACGCGGTCTCCGACGGCGACAGCCAGGTCGTGGACGGTGCCGTCCTTGTTGAGCTTGCCGGTGCCGACGGCCAGGATCACGCCCTCGCTGGGCTTGTCCTTGGCGGTCTCCGGGAGGAAGAGTCCACCGGTGCTCTTGGTGGGCTCGTCGCTACGCTTGACGAGGATGCGGTCGAAGAGGGGCCGAACGTTCATTCTCAATTCTCCGAGGGGGGCAACCGTAAGTACGGATGGCGGTTGCCACAGGGCGCCCCAGGTATCCACACCCCGGTGACCGTCAACAGGAGTTTTTGTAGGAGACGCAGATGAGCTTGACCGCAGGCAACATGTACGACTTCTTCAGCACCCGGGTGGGCGAGGCCCAGGAGGCCAACGGCATCGAGCTCAGCGAGGACGCGAGCCGATACCTGGCCCTGCTCCTCACCGAGTCCGGGCGGGCCGAGCGCCTGGTCACGAGCGGCGCCGGCACCCTGGCCGAGATGCACCTGCAGGCCGCGCGGAGCGATCGCCGCGACGCGATGCGCCTGTATCGCCACCTCGGCGACCGAGCGCTGTACATGGGCGGCTACTTCCGCGAGCGGGTGCAGAACACGAGCATGGGGCTCGAGTACTACGCCGACATGGGCGGCTCGGCGTACGGCCAGGTCGCCACGGTCGGCGGCGGCTGGGTGGTCCAGGACGATCCCTGGCGCGTCATGTTCCTCGAGCTGGCCGAGCAGTTCCGGGACTGCCTGACGCTGTTGAGCGAGGTCGCCGAGACGAATCTGGCCGAGGGAACCGACGACATCGTGGCGCTGTACGAGCGCTGGTTGCTGACCCGTAGCCCCTCGATCGAGCGGCGCCTGCGCGAGCTCGGCATGATCACGGAGGCCGAGCCGGCCTGAGCGACCGTCAAAGTCGACGCCTGGCGCCTTGCCGCCGAGGAGGCGTCGAACTACACACGGTTGTTCCAGATTCGGAGGCCCACGTGGCACGCATCACGATCGAGGACTGCCTCGAGCAGGTCCCCAACCGCTTCTCGCTGGTCCTGGTGGCCGCCGAGCGCACCAAGCAGCTCATCAAGGGCGAGCGTTCGCTCCTCGACGACGACCTGGCCAACAAGAACAAGGAGGTCGTGACCTCGCTGCGTGAGATCGCCGCGGCCAAGGTCAAGGCTGACCTGTCCGAGTTCGACGAGAACATGCTGCTCGAGACCGAGCACGGCCTGGGCGCGACTGTCGACGCCGAGCTGCCGCCCGAGATCGACGACGACCTGCCGCCGGAGGCTTGAGACCATGGCTGACTTGAACGAGAAGCACCTCGACGTGCGCGTGATCGAGACCTACGTCGCTCGCGGCATCGTCTCGCAGGACCAGGTCGACGCTCACCTCGAGAGCCTCGAGGACTGCGCCGAGCTCGCCGAAGAGACCGAGACGCGCATGGTCGCGTCGGCGCCCGACGAAGACGAGTAGCCGTATGACGAGGCGCGCCCGGCCGACCCCGACCGGGTCGCAGCTCACGTGCCGAGGTTGGGTCCAGGAAGCCGCGCTGCGGATGTTCCTGAACAACCTCGATCCCGAAGTGGCCGAGCGGCCGGAAGACCTCGTGGTCTACGGCGGCACCGGCAAGGCTGCGCGCGACTGGCCGTCGTATGACGCCATCGTCGCGGCGCTGACCGACCTGCACGACGACGAGACGCTCCTCGTCCAGTCAGGCAAGCCCGTCGGGGTGATGAAGAGCCACGCGGACGCCCCGCGTGTCCTGATCGCCAACAGCAACCTCGTCGGACGGTGGGCGAACTGGGACCACTTCCTCGAGCTCGAGAAGAAGGGTCTGATGATGTACGGCCAGATGACGGCCGGCTCGTGGATCTACATCGGCACCCAGGGCATCCTGCAGGGCACCTACGAGACGTTCGCCGCAGCCGGCGAGACGCACTTCGGGAGCACCGACCTGGCCGGTCGACTCGTGCTCACCGGAGGCCTCGGCGGCATGGGGGGCGCGCAGCCGCTCGCCGCGACGATGAACAACGCGGTCTGCCTCGCGTTCGACGTGGACCCCGAGCGCATCCAGCGCCGCGTGGACCACGCCTACCTGGACGAGTTCGCGCCGGACCTCGACACCGCGCTCGAGCGCGTCCGCTCCTGCATCGCGACGAAGACCCCCCGATCGATCGGCGTGTGCATGAACGCGGCCACGGGCTTCGCCGAGATCGCGGCGCGCGGCATCGTGCCGGACCTGACCACGGACCAGACGAGCGCGCACGACCCTCTGAACGGGTACGTCCCCGACGGCCTGACGCTGGCGGACGCGGACGCCCTTCGAGTGGCCGACCCCGACATGTACGTCCGACGGGCACACGAGACGATGGCGCGCCACGTGGACGCGATGCTGGCGCTCCAGGACGCGGGCTCCCACGTCTTCGACTACGGGAACAACCTGCGCGCCGGCGCGGTCGAGGGGGGCTGCGCGAACGCGTTCGACTTCCCCGGCTTCGTCCCGGCGTACATCCGCCCCCTCTTCTGCGAGGGCAAGGGCCCGTTCCGCTGGGTCGCGCTCTCGGGTGACCCCCAGGACATCTACACCACCGACCAGGAGCTCCTGAAGCTCTTCCCGGACGACCAGCTGCTGCGGCGCTGGCTCACGCTCGCCTCGGAGCGCGTGCAGTTCCAGGGCCTGCCCTCGCGGATCTGCTGGCTCGGCTACGGCGAGCGCCACCGCGCCGGACTGATGTTCAACGAACTCGTTCGCACCGGACGGGTCTCGGCACCCATCGTGATCGGTCGGGACCACCTGGACTGCGGAAGCGTCGCCTCGCCCAACCGCGAGACCGAGGCCATGAAGGACGGCTCCGACGCCGTCGCCGACTGGCCGATCCTGAACGCCCTCATCAACGCCGTGAACGGTGCGAGCTGGGTCAGCTTCCACCACGGCGGTGGCGTCGGCATGGGCTACAGCCTGCACGCGGGCCAGGTCATCGTGGCCGACGGGACCGAGGCCGCGGCGCGGCGCATCGAGCGCACGCTGCTCTCCGACCCGGCGATGGGCGTCATCCGCCACGTGGACGCCGGGTACGACCGCGCGCTGGAAGTGGCGCGCGAGCGCGGCGTGAAGATCCCGGGCGTGACGACCAGCTAGATGACCTCGGCGGAGATGGCGATCCGTTCGCTATCAGGCTCGGAGTGGCTTGCCCGCGTAGGTCCAACGAAAGGGCTTGGCCAGCACGGCGTTGAAGTACTCGATGAACTTGAAGAGACGTTCGCGTAGGTCGTCGA
>JAAESX010000219.1 GCA_024228935.1 Pseudomonadota bacterium | reverse complement strand
TGGAGACCACCGCCATGCGCCGGGGGCTCTGATGCCCGGTCCCATTGGTGGGGCAGGCGGCGGCCTCGGCGCGTTTGCCGGCCTGCTGTCGGACGCATGGTCCGCCACCTCGCGGGCGCTGCGGGTCCAGGTCGGCGCGTCGTTCCCCTGGCTGGTCGCGCGGGGTATGATCCCTGGTGTGAGTCTCGTGCATAAGTTCGGGCGAAACCCGGATGTCGACAACGACTCCAGCTTCTTTGCCGTCTGGAATGGCCCGAAAGGCAGCTATACCGGCTTCGACGCAACCGCGGGCGAGGCCATCACCGTCTCTTCGGGCGAGGCTGCAGACGCGGGCACGGTGCAGTCCTCGGGCACGCTCACCGGCGGGTCCGCGACCACCCTCGTGGACTCCGGAGCCGACTTCGTCGCCGACAGTGTGGCGGTCGGCGACTGCGTGATCAACGACAGCGCAGGGGCGCATGGCATCGTCACCGCGGTAGCTGCTACGACCCTGACCGTGCATGGCTGGCGGGGCTCGGCTCCGACCGTGGGGGACAGCTACCGGGTAGCCACCACGGCGAGCACCGGGGCCGCCGTCGTGCAGATGCCACGAGTCCTCGACTCGGCGTTCGCGTTGTCCACCGTCTATGTGGTCCTCGACGGCACGACCGGCGTTGACACCGTCGGGACCGACTACCTACGGAGCTCCCGCGGGCGTGTGGTGCTGGCCGGCTCGGGCGGCGAGAACGCCGGAGACATCACGGCGAAGCAGAAGACGACGACGGCGAATGTCCTGTTCAAGTTGCCCGCAGGGTACAACTCGACGATGGTGGCATGCGACACGCTGCCCGCAGGTGTGACCGGGTACCTCCTCGACTGGGGCCTGGCGATCATCGGCCGAGACGCCGCCGACATCATCGCAAGGCTGGCGATGCGCCCTCGGGGTGAGGCATTTCAGGTGCAGGAGGAGATCGCGTGCAGGGCGGGCGGTTCCTCTTTCGCG
>JAAESX010000218.1 GCA_024228935.1 Pseudomonadota bacterium | reverse complement strand
CTTAGCTCAGTTGGTTAGAGCATCTGACTGTTAATCAGAGGGTCTGAGGTTCAAGTCCTCAAGCGGGAGCCATCGAAACGCCAGCCCAACCGGGCTGGCGTTTCTCGTTGGGGCCCCGCCAGCGACGTCTACGGCTCCAAGGCGTCCTGGAACAGACCGATGAACGTCGCGTCGTCCCAGGGGCCGGGGTCGGCGGTCTCGTGGCCGTTTTCGCCCGTCCGGACCTTCTCGTCGCCGACCTGGGTGTACAGGCCGAACCGGACCACCACCAGGTCCTCGGACGGCATCACGTAGATGTTCTGGCCGTGGAGGCCGAGCGCCGCGAAGACCTCGTCGCTCAAGCGCCACCAGTGCAGGCCGTAGTAGCCGCCGTAGGTGATTCCGCTCGTGCTCTCGGAGACGTAGTCCGTGGGGATGACCTGGGCGCCGTCCCAGGCGCCGTCCCGGGAGTAGAGCAGGCCGAACCGGGCGAAGTCCCGCGCGGTGCTGTCCACGCAGCAGTAGGTCAGCGCGTTGCCTTCGCCGTCGGTCCACCAGGCCCCATCCAGGCCGATGACGTCGAACAGCACGTCCTGGGCGACCTGGGTGGTGGGCTCGCCGAAGGCCTGGTGGATGACCTCGCCCAGGACCTGGGAGTCCTCGTTCACGTAGCTCCACTCCGTGCCCGGCTCGCGGATGGGCGTGCGGTCCAGGCTGTAGGCCAGGGCGTCCTCGGCGCCGTAGACGCCCCACTCGAGCGTGTCGTTCTCGGGCAGGCCCGAGCGCATCTCCAGCATGTTCCGGACGGTGATGGCGCTGTTGTCCCCCTCGGACCACGCGTCGACGGTCGAGCCGACCGTCTGGTCCAGGTCGACCAGCCCGTCCCGGATGGCGATGCCGATGAGCGCCGAGGTGATGCTCTTGGCGGCCGACCACGACGTCACCGGGGTCGTCGCGTCGGCGCCGTCGGCGTACCACTCCCCGACCAGGACGCCGTCCTTGATCACGACGACGGCCTGGGTCTTGTGTCGGTTGCGGAAGGCGTAGTCCGCCATGTCCGCCAGCGCGTCGCTGCTCATCCCGTGGTCTTCGGGGGCGGCTTCGTCCCACCGGTCGGCGGGCCAGGCGGGGCCGTCGTCGACGGGGTTGGAGTCGTCGAGGTCGGGCGAGCCCGAGTCGCTGGAGGGGCCGGTACAGGCGAGCAGGAGGAGAAGCATGACGCAGGCTAACCGCTGACCGGACTGCCGAGCCGCGCCGGGTCCGTGTCCGCCTCGAGGCTCTTCCTCACTACGGCGTAGACGTCCTCGCGACCCTGGCTCGCATCGACCTCGACCACCTTGTCGTTGTCCCGGAACAGCTCGAGCGTGGGCAGCGTCTTCGCCTTGAACGTGTCGAACCGCAGCTTCATGCTCGCGACGTTGTCGTCGGCGCGCCCCGAGAACTTCGCGCGGCCCAGGATGCGCTCCTCGAGCACCTCGTAGGGGCACTCGAAGTACAGCATCCGCGGGAGCTCGGCGTCACGGCCGAAGATCTCGTACCAGCCCTCCATGTTGTCGAGCGAGCGCGGGAAGCCGTCCAGCAGGAAGTTGGTCTTGCCACCTCGTCGGGTGGCGTCCTCCATCGCCCGCTGCAGCAGGGTGACGGTGATCTCGTTCGGGACGAGCTCGCCGGCGGTGATGTAGGCGTTGATGGCATCGGCCGTCTCGACGCCCGCCTCGCGCTCGGCGCGCAGCAGGTTGCCCGTCGAGAGATGGACCCAACCCAGCTGCGCCTCGGCGAGCGAGCACATGGTGCCCTTGCCGCTCCCCGGTCCACCCAGGACGAAGACGACGTTGGGGGCGGGCACGGGCTCGCGCGGGTCGACGTGGTGGATGACGACCGAAGGCGCAGGCGCGACGCCCTTCTTGTAGACGTGCCACTCCCGGTCGGTCGGGGGGAGGAGGTCGTCGCACGTCATGTCGTAGGCCAGGTGGCCATCGAGTCGGCAGATTCGCCAGGACTTGTAGCTGTTGGAGTACGACAGGGCGGGGCTCCTCGCGCCCTTGCCGTCGGCTCGATCCCAGGCCATCCGGCCGTTCCAGTACCCGAGGCTGGAGACGGTGCCCGACTCGGACTCGACCGGGGGCGCCGTCGAGGGCACGAACAGGCCGTCGACCTCGGGCAGGCCGGAGCCCGTTACTTCGATGAAGAGGGTGTTCGGCTGCAGCTCGCTGGGGTCCACGAGGTCGTCCTGGGTTGTGTGCGGCCCAGCTGTAGCGCGCGGCAGGAGATCGGGATGAACAAGGCCGACAAGGTCCGCGCCCTGTTGAAGCAGGCAGCGACTCCAGGGGAGCGGGCTGCCGTGGAAGCGGCGCTGCGGAGGCTGACCAGCGGGAGCGCTCGCTACTCGTAGCTTCGGACCAGGTGGGCCTCGACCTCGCGCAGCCGCAGCGCGCCGTAGTACTCGACCAGGTCGCCGCCGCTCCACACCTCGGCGTTCGACCCGGACGGGCCGCTGGGGCTCACTCGGCCTCCGATACGGGCCGGTGGGCGGGCATCTTCTCGTCGTCGACAAGAAGGATGGCGAAGGTCGAGCTCACGCCCTCGTGGCTGGAGACCTCGAGCCGGAAGCCCATGAACTCGGTGAGCCGGCGCGCGATCGACAGCCCGAGCCCCGTTCCGCCGAAGCGCCTCGCGGTGGTGTCCTCGGCCTGACGGAAAGCGTCGAAGATGCGGTCGAGCTGCTCGGGCGAGATGCCGACTCCGTTGTCGCTGACCTCGATGCGTCGCGCCTCCGTCTCGCCGACCACGCGGACGTGGACGCGTCCGCCGTCAGGACTGAACTTCAGCGCATTGCTGAGAAGGTTGAGCAGCACCTGGTGCAGCCGCTGCTCGTCCGCCTGGATCGACGGGAGTTCCTCGGGCAGGTCCATGCGCAGCTCGATGCTCTTGGCCTCGGCCTGTGGCGCGACCTGACCGCAGGCGTCCCGGATGACCTGGACGACGTCGACCGGCTCGATCGCCAGCTCGAACCGCTCCGCTTCGATCTTGGAGAGGTCGAGCACGCCGTTGATCAGCCCCAGCAGCTGTAGGGCGTTGCGGGAGACCCGCTCGATGTAGGAGAGCTGCTTGGTGTCCAGGTTCCCCGTCTGGTTGGTCTCGAGCAGCCGTGTGAAGCCGATGATGGAGTTCATCGGCGTGCGCAGCTCGTGGCTCATGTTCGCCAGGAACGCGCTCTTGGCCTGGTTCGCCGCCTGCGCCTTGTTCGTGAGGGCGATGAGTCGCTGGCTCTGGCGGTCGTTGACGAAGATCTGGAAGCCGAGGCACAAAGCCGACGCTGTAGAACAGCACCGCGTACGGGAGCATCGAGCTCGAGACGAGCAGCAGGATGAAGTTGGACACCCGGATGGCGCGTGTCTCGCCCGGCCCCATCTCGGGCCGGATGCCGCCGTTCAGCGCCGCGATGACCTGTTCCAGGAGCCGACTCATGGTGGCGCTTTACCACGTCCGTGCGAAGAGGCGGTCGAAACCGGGATCTGGTCCAGGGCAGGGGGATGTCGCTGGGACGCGTTCTCGCTCCGCTCGGGCGTCGGAAGACTACCGCAGGCCGGTCCCGCCCGGATATCGGTCCACATCGACGAAGGAATCCCAGCGCGGTCAGGGCAGTGGCGATGGACTCTCGTCGGGGCGCTGCTGGGTGCCCTGGTCCTGGGTGTGTGGCTGCGCTGGAGCCTGGCCGGGGCGCTCGAGCTCGAGCTGGACTTCGCGCACCTGCGGCACGCCCACTCGCACCTCGGCTACTACGGGCTGCTATTCCCGCTGGCGTGGATCGGGTGGGCCGCGGCGGGCGTGCGGGTGCCCGGGCGTCTGGCGATGGGGGGCTACGCCGCTTGCGTCGTCGTCACGTGCGTCGGGTTCGCCGTCGACGGGTACGGCGCGGTCGCCATCGCAGGCAGCACCGCGGTCGCGGTGTCCTGGCTCGCGAGCGGCTTCCGCGTTGTGGGGCGGATGAGAGGGCTGAGCGACCCCCTGGGCGTCGTGCCGCTGGGCATCGTCTTGTCGCTTGCTTGTGTCCCTCCCATCGCGCTGAACCTCCGAACGAACCCGGAGCTGGCTCATGGGTTCGTCGCCACGTTCCTGTCTGGACTCCTGCTGGTCGTCGTCATCCCCTCGACTCTCGCCGGACGGAAGGTGTCGGTTGGGCCGTGGCCGGCATTCCTCCTCGCAGGCGCACTGGGCGCGGCCTCGCTCGGTGTGTCGACGGGCCTCGTCACGCGGCTCGGGCTGGCCGTGTACGCCGGCATGATGCTGGGACCGATCCTGTCCTCGCGGCTCGAGCTCCATGCTCGCGCGACTTGGGCCCTGGTCGCGGTCGGCCTCGGCGCCATGGCCACCGGAGTCCTGCCGAACACGCGACCCGTCGCGCTGGGTGCGACCCACTTCCTCATCCTGGGCCCGGTGCTGGCGACGGCGGCCCCGCTCTGGCTGAGACGTCCGCCTCCGGGCTGGGTGTGGTGCATCGGGCACGTGCTTTGGGGCGGGATGTCTGGCGCGCTGGTGCTGCAGGCGTTCGGTGCGGGCGCGTGGACCTACACGGCGGCAGCGATCGGGGGGACCGGGACGCTGATCTGGTGGGCCGTCGTGCTGATCCAGCAGGCCGGTCAGCGGGCCTCGTAGACCCGGACGTAGTCCACCACCATCTGCTGGGGGAACGTCGTCGTCTCATCCGGGCTGCCGGGCCAGTTGCCGCCGACCGCCACGTTCAGGAGCAGGTGGAAGTCCTGGTCGAAAGGGGCGGGCCACGCTCCGCCGGCGCTGGTCCAGCTGTCCTGCGTCTGCACGAGCGTCTCGTCGACGTACCAGCGGATCTCGCCCGGCTCCCACTCGACCGCGAAGTGGTGGAAGTCGTCAGCGAAGCTGCCGTCGATCGTGACGCTGTCGCCCGACCAGGTGTTCGCGGGCCACTCACCGCCGTAGTGCAGGGTGCCGTGGACGGTGCCCGGCTGGTGTCCGACCAGCTCCATCGCGTCGATCTCGCCCGAGGCCGCCCAGCCGCCGTAGACCCACTCACTGGGGAGCATCCAGAACGCTGGCCAGAGGCCCTGTCCGGAAGGGAGCTTCATGCGGGCCTCGAACCGGCCGAATGTCCAGTCTCCCTTCTCCAGGGTGTTCAGCCGAGCCGAGGTGTAGGACCGCGTGCCGTCGTCGCCGGTGTAGGTCTCCTGCCGCGCTTCGATGACGAGCACGCCGCTGGCGACCCAGGAGTTCTCGGGTCGGTCGGTGTAGTACTGCAGCTCGTCGTTGCCGCCGCCCCAGCCGTTGACTTCGTGGTTCCAGCGGGTTGGGTCGATCGCGTCGCCGTCGAACTCGTCGCGCCAGACCAGTTCCCAGCCATCGCGTTCTGCATCGGTGTCCGAGTCGGTGTCGGCGTCTGTGTCGGCCTCGGGGCCGGCAGGGACGGGCTCAGACGGGCAGCCCAGGAGGGAGATGAACAGGCTCACGAGTTGCTCACTCTCCCGCGGGTCCGCCGGCGGGCGAGGAGGGCCGCGAGCAGGGCGCCGATGCCCAGCGGGGTGGCTCCGGCAGAGCAACCGCAGCGGTCCGGCTCTTCGACCGGCTCGTCCGGGATGCCGTCGACGTGGGCGACTGGGATGTCGCCCAGATCCGGGCACGCCGGGTCGTCGTCGTCGCAGGCCACCTGGAACGTCAGCTCGTAGGGCTCGGTCGTGGTCCGGCCGTCGATGAGCTCAGCTCCAGGGGCCAGGCGCGCGGTGTACCAGCCGCCAGCCGTCAGCGGCTCGTCGGGCAGCAGACGGACGAGGCGGGTGTGACCGGCCCCCCAGCGCGTGTTCGCCTGGGTGAACGGCACGACCTGACCGTCGTCGTCCAGCAGCTCGACCAGCTCGCCTTCGTACGTCACGCCAGCGCCGAAGATGAGCGTGACCCAGCTGTCGACGGTCTCGGGGTCGCCCGACCGCAGTCGTCGGGGCTCCTCGGGGAAGGCGAAGACCGTGACGTCGTCGGCGTCCAGTTCGTCGTGCAGGCGTGCCCAGATGGCCTGCTGGTACCGCATGGTCGGGAAGATCTCGGCTCGGAGGCTGCCGGGCACTTCGGGGTCCATGTAGTGCTCACGGCCCCATGGCATCGCGTCCGCGTGCTGCTCGCCGAGCCCCGCGGCGATGGTCAGCCCGATGTCATCGTTGATGTAGACGTCGGTCGTCAGTCCGACGGCCTCGTCGATGACCTCGCGGGTGACGTCGGCGGACAGGCCCTCGTAGAGCTCCAGCACGGTCTCGAACGGGATGTCCTCGGTCGGGATGAACCGGATGTGGTCGTCCAGGACCAGGAACCCGTCGGTGCCGGGGTCGGTCTCGCTCTGTCCCGCGCCATCGCGGAGCTCGACCTGGTGCAGGAACAGCGAGTCGAAGATCGAGTCCTGCATGCCGTGGCTGGCGCACCCCATCAGGAACGCCACGCGCTTCTTCGACTCGAGCGTGGTCCACGGGGGCGGGTCGTTCACCCGCATCCACTCGATGTAGTCCTCGATGAACGGTTCCCAGTGCGTGTGCTCGGAGTAGGCCCGGGCGGCGGGGTCGTCGATGGCGTACCCGGTGTCCGTGAAGACGGCGCCGAACAGCAGCGCGTTGAAGACCTCGGGCTCGAGGAGGAACTGCCGCAGCTCGTCGTCCGGCATGTTCTCGACCGCCCAGCCGGTGACGTGGACGTGGCCCCAGATGCCGTGGGCGTTCGCATCGGGGGTCGTCAGCGAGATCCAGAGCAGCAGGGGCATTGCGGGAGTTTATCGCCGGCCTGCGAACTGAGCGCGCTCAGTCGAGCAGACTCGGCTCCATCCGTGTCTGGCCCACCGCGGGCGCCGACCAGGCCTCGGGCCCGGCGATGCCGACGCGCATCCAGGCCCACCTGCGGTCGTCGAGCGGCTCGGTGAACGTCATCTCGGCTTCGAGCGCGCGTCCGTCCTCGACCTCGGTCACCGTGACCACCAGATCGCCCAGGTCGATGACCTCGCCTTCGATGAAGGGGATGCTCGGCGAGCGCACCATCTGTTCCATCGGGAGCGCCAGGAACCCGCTGTCGGGCCGGACGACCAGCGTGTTCGGGCCGGTCCGGTCGACCTGTACCGGATCGAGGCCGGTCCAGAGGACGCGGATGGCCTGGGGACGGGGACGGTCGTCCGCAGCGAGATGGACCATCGAGTAGATGGCGACGCCGTCGGCCGCCGCTCCGGCGACGATGAGTGTCTTGTCCTCGATCCCCGGCTGCGCGGCGACCCAGTCCTCGACCGGCGCCGTGGCCTCGTCGAACGAGCGCATCGTCAGCGAGCGCAGCGGCACCAGCAGCGGCGCCTTGACCAGGTGGATGAAGACCAGCGCGCCGATGAGCTTGGGCCAGGGATCCTCGTCGAGCGCTCGGTGGAAGAGGAGCCCGAGCAGTCCCGAGGCGCCCACGCCGACGAACACGAGCAGCCGGTCGCTGGCGAACGAGCCGCTGATGGGGAGCACCGCGATGGCGGTCGACAGCGCCCAGAACCGGGCCGAAGACTCGCTCCAGAGGGCTCTTGTCGCGTACGCGAGGAGGCCCATCGTGCCCAGCGCGAGGAGCCACCATCCGAAGCGGCCCTCGGGCAGCAGCAAGACCATCGCATCGCTGGGCGTGATGCCGAACTGGGCGGCCAGCAGCACCGGAGCCTGTTCGACGAGGCGGAAGACGAAGCGCGCGGGGTCCTCGAACGGGCTCGTGTACAGGCCACTGCCCGAGGCGCCCCAGCCCCCGGCGGCGTAGGCCGCGAGCCAGACCAGCGAGACGGCAGCGCAGGGCAGGAGAGCCCGCACCCGTCGAGGTCCTCGGTCGATCAGCAGCGTGTAGGCGAACAGCAGCCCGGTGGCCGAGATGGCCATCTCGCCGCCCAGGAGGCCGAGGCCCAGCAGCACGGGAGCCAGCACGGCGCCCGGGGTCCAGCCATCACGTCGCCAGCGGTCGTGGGCGATGACGCAGAGGACGCCGAACAGGGTCGCGATGACGGCGTTGCGGTGGGAGATCAGTCCGTGCACGAAGCCGCGGGCGTCGTCGAAGCCGTAGACGGCCAGCGCGAACAGTGCGGCCCGGCGGGGGAGGAGCCGTCGATACAAGTGCCACAGCGCGGCCAGAAGCGCCGCGAACCAGGCCAGCGAGTGGACGAACATCAGCGGGGGGTGTTCGGGCCAGAGCGCGAAGTCGAGGTGCAGGTCGAGCGCCGCCAGTGGACGCCAGAGCGCGAGCTTGAAGTCGGGGGGCGCCCACCAGCTGTGGATCCCCGAGGCGACCTGGGCAGCGTGGTTCTCGGGCGTGCCTTCGGAGAACACGAAGAACGGTGTCGCGGGATCGGAGAGTCCCGGCCAGCCGGACCACACCCCCGCCCTGGCTCCGAAGATCAGGTCGTCGATGACCAGCGGCGTGGCGATGGATGGGGACGCCAACAGGATCGCCGTCGCGATGATGAACCACGGCGCATGCCGGTGCTCGAGCGCGGCCGCGAGTCGTGCCAGCAGTCGTCTCACCACACCTCCGCGCATTGTCTACCGCGCCGGGATCTCGTCCGGGTGCGACGGGATGATAGGGACGGGCCGCCCTGACTTCTGGAGTCCCGATGTCGGTCGTCTCGCTCCTCGCCCTCGCCCCCTCTTCGGCTGCACGGCCCCGGACGCCGACTCCGGTCTGGTCGAGGACTCGCCCGTCGTCGAGGACTCGCCCGTCGACTCCGACACCGACTCGGTCCCCGGCGCCAACGTGACCTACGCGTACGAGGAGTTCTTCACCGGGGCGGCGATCGTCGATGGCGTCGTGACGGTCGGTGACCAGTCCGTCACCACGGACGCCGACGGCGCGGCCGAGTTCACAGTGCCCGCGGACGAGGTCTCCGTGTTCACGCTCGAGGCCACGGACTACCCGACGACCATCGCGCACGACTACATCGGCGGCCTCGAGTACCAGCACGAGAAGCTCATCCCGGCGGAGAGCACGCTCGGCCTGTTGGCGCAGCAGCTGGAGATCGCCCTGGACCCGGCCAAGGGCATCCTGCTCGTCCAGGTCTCCTCGAACGACCCGAACGTCTCCGCTGGGCTGGACCCGCTCGACGGCGCGACGATAACCATCGACGGCGACTCGGACGCGATGCTGGTCGCGGACACCGCGGCGACGTTCGGGATCTCGGCGGGGAACGTCACGGTGGCCGACTCGCAGTCGTACGTCATCTTCGTGAACGTGCCTCCGGGCGCCGTCGCCATCACGACGGATCTGCCCGACGGCCACGCCTGCACGATGGGAAGCAGCACGGTCGACCTGACCGCGGACACGTTCACCACGGTGGGTCTGTTCTGCCCCGCGCAGTAGTGCCGAGCCGCACCGAACGGGTCCGCCGGGTCTTGAGTCCGAGGGCGTCTGTCCTGCGGCTGTTCCAGGACGGCGACTTCGTGTTCGGTCACACCGAGTACGACTTCACGACGCGACACATCGGGTTCGAGGTCTTCCGCTTCGAGCGCGACCGCATCGTCGAGCGCTGGGACAACATCCAGCCGCGCCTGGGTCCGAACGCTTCGGGGCGGTCGATGGTGGATGGGCCGACCGAGGCGACCGACCTTGAGAAGACGGAAGAGAATCGCGCCCTGGTGCGGGCCTTCTACGAGGACGTCCTCATCGGGGGGAACCACGACCGGCTCGAGGTCTACCTGGGCGACCCGTACATCCAGCACGGTCCACATGGCGAGGACGGCGCCGACGCGGTGAGGCGGATCCTGGGCGAGGTCGACGTCTCCTTCGACGTCCAGCACCGCGTGCTCGCGTGCGGGAGCTTCGTGCTGTCGGTGTGCGAAGGCTCCGTCGAGGGGGTGCACACCTCGTTCTACGACCTGTTCCGGGTCGAGGGCGGCAAACTGGTCGAGCACTGGGACACCGTCGAGGCCGTGCCAGACCGAGCCGAGTGGAAGAACGACAACGGGAAGTTCTGACGCCATCGCGGCGTCATTTGATCGAACATCTGTTCGATTAAGGACATCTCACCCCAGGAGGTCGTGATGCCCGGACTGTTCGAACTCTTCCTCATCAGCGCCATGAGCGGCTCGTGCGGCGGCTCGTCGTCGAGCTCGTCGTCGTCTTCGACCGGCACGTTCTCGTGCGAGGACTACCAGATCATGATGGACGTCGAGGTCGAGCTCGCCACCACGTGCTCGACCGACTCGCAGTGCACCCAGGTGCTCTACGGCTCGGGCTGTGGCTGCTCGACGGACGACGTGGTCGCCAACGGCAGCTTCGACACGACCTACCTGTACGACCTGTGGGACGAGGCCGACGACGCGACGTGCTCGGTCGACTTCGACACCAGCTGTGACTGCGACGCCAGCGCTCAGCCCGTGTGTGTCAGCGGCAACTGCACCTGGCGGTAGGTGAGCCCGAGCTCAGTCGTCGGCGATGACGATGACCTTGTCGACCTGGGCGAGCGGGGTGTCGGGATCCGGCGCGAGGTGGACTCCCGCGCCGCCCGGTGACTGCGGGGCGCGCGTGTAGCCGATGGCGACCTCCCCTTGCTGGGCGGCGGCCTCGATCGCGTCCAGGAAGCGCGCTCCTGGTTGGACCTCGGCGACGATGGCCTCGAGAGGCCGGACGTAGATCTCGCGATCGCCGTAGTCGAGGATCTCGCGGAAGATCTCCTCGACGCGGTGCTCGGTGGACACCTGGCCCATGAACCGGCTGACGTACTGGTTGGAGATGAGGACGTCGCTGACCCAGTCGTTCGTCTCGACGACGTTGGCGTGCAGGGGATCCAGGAGCTCGGCGACGACATGCGTACCGGCCATGTGCATCCGCCAGCGCGGGTCGGTCCGGAACGCGCGCAGCATGACGATGCCGAGAATGACGCGGGCGTCGGCCTGCTGGGTGGACTCCGTGTCGGCGGCCAGGAGCACGATGGTGTCGAATGGATGCTCACCGCTCTCCCGCAGCAGGCCACCCAGCACCTTCCAGTCGGAGAAGTCCTGACGCGTCGCCGTCTGCCGGTCGGTGTCGAGTCCAGCCACCTCGCGGAAGCTGTTGTGCACCTCGGCCTCGTCCAGGTCCGGCGCGACGATGGTGATCTCGAGGTCCAACCAGTCGTACTGCCGGCAGTACTCCGAGAACTGCTCGATCAAGACGCTGACGCGCCGGTTGTAGCCGAGCACCAGGACGCGGTACGAGCGGGGCTCAGGAGCGGGGCGATGGGCCGACTCGGCGTGGGCGACCGCCGCACGTGGGGTCTTCGTCACCTGCAGCGCGATGCAGCCCCGCCCGACCTGGTTCCGGTCGAACTTCCCGAGCACCAGGAGCGGCGCTGGGGTGCTCGCCACGGGACGTCCGGCCTGGAACCAGTCGCGCCAGCTCCTGATGCCGGCGTGCAGCGCGGTCGTCTCGAACCCAAGCGGCGAGGTGGCCTCTTCGTCCTCGCGCGTTCGGCCGTAGACCCCCACGATGAGCCCGTGGACCAGGTGGCGGGCCAGGAAGGCAGGGAGCTGCACGTGCTCGACCTTGCAGGCCTTCTCGAACAGCGAGACCAGGTCCGCGTGGTGCCCGGTCCCGAACGCCGCGGGGTCGAGGATGTGGAAGTCCGCACCCTCGTGCGAGAGCAGCGTGTTGAAGACCTGGCTCAGGCGAGGCTGGACCGCGCACTGCACGAGCGCGCGGCTCACGAGCTCATCTCCGTTCACGAGCGTCAGGTCCTCGCCGCGGGCCTGGTGGTCCGAGTGTGGATCGGGCAGGTACTCGCGCAGCTCCGGGTCGAACTGGAGGTCGCGGTGAACCCAGCTGTCGGCCCGGGGATCGAGGTTGGCGGCCAGGAAGGTGTGGGACCGGAAGCGGTCGCGTGTGATCTCGATGACCGTGCGGAATGCGTCCTGCTGTCCGGGCGTAGCGCCGCCCGCGCGGGTGCGTCGCCTGTACGACTGGAGGCTCAGGTAGGTGCGGAGCATCTGGACGTCGGTGTGGATGCCACCGCTGGCCTCGGGGGCCAGGAGCACGAAGCGCCCGGCACGCGCCGCGCCGACCTTCTGCAGCTCGCTGTCGACGTAGATGTTCCCGCGCCGGTAGACGACCAGACGGCGCTTGTCCCGCCAGGGCTGCAGTCGGTCGGCCAGGCTGGTCTCGCGGTCAAACGGCTGGAACACCTGGGTCTCCAGGGCGTCGTCCGCCTCGCGCTTGTCGACCCCGGCGAGGATGGCGATCTGGACGTGTTCGTCGGCCAGTAGGAGCTCGCGGACCAGCGCGAACACCTTGGGGTTCCAGCCCAGGATGACGGTGTGGTTGTCGAACGCGACGTCGAACCCGCCCTCCTGGATGCGAGCCAGGCTGGTCGTGAGGAAGCTCGTCGAGCCGGCGATGAGCATCGAGGTGAGGAACACCAGGCCGACGAACGTCATCAGCGAGCCGAGGAGTCGCCCGACGGCGGACTCGTCGTCGCCGAGGTACCCCGAGTCCGTCAGGTGAAGGAACGCCCACCAGACGCCGCCGCCGAGAGTGTCCGTGTCCCCGCTCAGGAGCCTCGCCGCGCCCCCGATCAGCGCCGCCCCGCCCAGGATGCCGATCAACAGGACGAGGCCGATCGCGTGCGGGTGGCCCTTCTCGAGGCGGTAGCGCCAGCGACGCGTCGCTGCCAACAGGCCACGGGTGCCGAACGTGTTGCCCATCGTCCCCTCGGTTCAGCGGGCGACCATACCCCAGGAAGCGGGCCGACAACCGTCGGGGGCCGAGGTGCTCCTCAGAGCGCCTCGAGCGTCGTGGCGTTGAGCACCGACGACCCATCGGCGCCCGCGCCCCCGCGGACGGTCACGGTCACATCGCCCGTCGCTTCGAGGTCCAGGGTGTAGAGCACCGCGGCCTCGTTGCTGCGGCTGTGCGAGTCGAGCCCCTCGACGACCACGCGCCCGTCGACCTCGATGTCGACCAGCCGGTTTCCCTGCTCGGTCCAGTAGGTCTCGAAGAAGACGAGCTGCAGGCGATGCGGGCCCGCGCTGGCAGGCAGCACCTGGGTCAACTCATCGGGCGCGACGGCGTAGGTCGTCGTGTAGGCGACCGCTTCGAGGCCCGACCACGTGGCCAGGTCGCCGTCCAGCGAGGGGACGTTGGCCGCATACGTCGGCGTCGCGATGCCGGGCTCGAATGTGACGGCGCCGACCTCGACGGCCGCTCCTCCGTGGTTCCACCCGCGGACCTCGCCGGACAGGTCGATGTCGTCCAGGCCCTCGAGCAGGGTGACCTCGCCGGCCAGGACCTCGCCCACCGAGACCTTCGGTGACAGCGCGTGCGTGCTGAACAAGCCGTAGAACCAGCACATCTCGTCGGCGCTTCCGGCCCCGTAGATGGTGTCGACCGGCTCGTCGTTCAGCTGGTCGGGGTTGTCTTCGGAGAGCGGGTGTTCACGACCCCGCCGGGCTCGGCGACGAAGGGCTCGGTGAAGCGGTACGCGTACTGGTTCTCGAAGCTGTACCCGTGGGACCGGACGAGGCAGTCCTCGGTGCCGTCGGGGTTGGTGACCGTCACCTCGTAGCTGTCGCCCAGAACGTGCATGTGCGGCCACATCGTGTACAGCCGGTATTCGGGCGTCGAGGGGAACTCGGCCGTCCAGTACGCCGAGTAGTCGTCGGCGCCTGCGGGGATGGTGAAGTCGGTCGTGCCCCAGGTGTAGGGGGTGACCTCGGTCTCGACCGCGTCGGTGGTGTGGAACGCGTACCCGGAGCGGTCGGTGGCGGGGCCGTCCAGGTCGCCGTTGTCGTAGTAGTGGTACTCGAGCAGCAGCGGCTCGCCGCCGACCATCGGGATGCCGACGTCGTCCGGGAGCTCGATGGGCAGCATGCCGGGGGCCCAGACCCCGATGGCGTCCCGCGTCACCGCCGCCTGTTCGCCGGCCGCGCAGTCGAAGCCCTCGGCCTGGGTGTAGGCGGGGGTCAGCGAGGCTCCGTTCACCGTGTAGAGCACGATGTGGTGGACCATCGGCTCGTGGTCGATGACCGCCTGCATGCCGGTCAGGAAGTAGTCGTCGTCGGGCACGCCGGACAACACGGCGCAGTTCCAGGCGTTGCCATCAGCCCGGAACGCGGGGACCAGGTCGTCGACGGGCAGGACCGTGAAGTCCGGGTCCTCGAGGTCGTACGCCGCCGCTTCTACGTCGATGGCGTCCGCGGGGTCGCCCAGCGGCTTCCCGGCGTCGATCCAGTCGGCCAGGGTGTCGGCGAGCGCCGGGTCGACCGACATCGTCTCGCTGCCCACGTAGTCGCGGCACTCGGGGTCCGAGGCGGGTGGCGGCATCTCGCCGATCTCGACCAGGGCCAGAGTGACCTCGGCGACGCCCGCGGCGCTCTCGTACTCGGTCAGGTCGCTGGCTCCGACGCCTCCTGGGGAGTGGCAGCGGGTGCAGTTCTGCTGGAGCATCGGCGAGACGTCGGCGTACCAGGTCGGGCCGTCGAGCGCGTCGGTGTCGAGGGGCGCGTCACTCGTTCCGAGGGTCCATGGACCCAGGGAACCGTCGCAGCCGAGGACGAGGAGGAGCACCGGCGCAGTGTGGCGAGGGTAGGGTGCGTTCATGCTGTTGTTTGCG
>JAAESX010000217.1 GCA_024228935.1 Pseudomonadota bacterium | reverse complement strand
GCTGGTCGAAGCCGGGGGCGACGTGGCGGTCGTTGATGGTCACGAGGCCTGCTCGTCTTCGTCGATCAGGGCGACCAGGGCCTGGAGGGCCTGGAGCGCGATCAGCGCCATCTGGCGGACGGTCGCTCGAGCGAAGGGGCTCACCCGTGCCGTGGGGGCGGTCGTGGGGTCGTCGATCGGCGCGTCTTCGTGGGCGTCGGGGGCGTAGATCGGCTCGAGGTAGACCGGCTGGAGCGGCGTGACGTGCTGGAGGACCTCGGCTTCGATCTGCGCGCGCGTCCGGTGCGGGGGCGTGGGGAGACCCTGGGTCTCCGCGTCCACGATCTGCACCTCGAACTCGAGGTGCTCGGCTTCGGGCAGCACGCGGATGGTGCCGTCGGAGGACAGCGTCGGGAGCCAGCGGGTCCGGGTGCTGAAGCTGCCGAAGGCCAGCGGTTCTTCGGCGTCCGGCGCGGTCCGCGCACACACGATGCTGTGTCCGAGGCCGATCATGTCGACCCCCTCGAGGGTGGCGGAGACGGCCTCCTCGCCGTGTCCCTCCAGCACGATCGTGCGGCGTCCGTGGAGGTCCAGCGACAGCGCCAGGCGCCCTTGTTCGTCTCGCTGGGCGTCGAGGGTGCGGGACCAGTGCGTGGGTGTGGGCCTTCGCGCGGCGAGGCGTTCGAGCAGAGGACGGATGCCGTCTTCGTCGTCGTCCCCCTGCTCGCTCGGATGCAGGTGGATGAAGCCGCTGGCGTGTGCGCCGGGATGGGTCGAT
>JAAESX010000216.1 GCA_024228935.1 Pseudomonadota bacterium | reverse complement strand
GGAGACCTCTTCGGCGTCACGCTGGCACCCCACAATCGCTGGACCGGCTTCAAGACCCTGCGCCAGACCTGGCTCACCCACGTCGAGGCCACCCGATATCGTCCCATACTGCTCGTCGACGAAGCCCAGGAGATGCTCCCATCCGTGCTCGCCGAGCTACGCATCCTCGCCTCCACCGACTTCGACTCGCGAGCCATCCTCACCGTCGTCCTGTGTGGCGATCAACGGCTCACCCAGCACTTGCGCCGCGACGAGCTGCTGCCCGTGGCCAGCCGTCTGCGCGTCCGACTCCCACTCGACTACCTGTCGCCCAAGGAGCTGCTCGAGTGGCTGCGCCACGTCCTCGAACAGGCCGGACAACCCAAGCTCATGACCCCCGAGGTCATGACCACACTCACCGAACACGCCGCCGGAAACCTCCGCGTACTCGCCACCATGGCCAACGAGCTACTCGCCATGGCGGCCCGCCGCGAGCTCGCGCAGATCGACCAGAAACTCTACTTCGAGATCTTTGCCAACCAACACAACCGACGCCCAGCCGGTCCAGCACGTCCACAGACAGGCCTCAAATGACATTCTCCAACCAGCACCACTACGTCCAACGGGTCCTCGGCCTCTACCGCGATACGCCCGGAACCTCCGGCCGCGTACGATCCGCCGACCGACGCCTCGCCAACACCCTCT
>JAAESX010000215.1 GCA_024228935.1 Pseudomonadota bacterium | reverse complement strand
TCGTCGATAGCGGATCCGCGACCGAGGCGCACCAGCACCTCCTCTTGGCGAACCGTCCCCACCCGGCACGGCACGCACTGGCCACAGGACTCGTCGCGGAAGAACTCGGCAACGCGTCGCACGGTGTCGACCATGTCGTCCTCTTCGTCGAACACCATGATCACACCGGATCCCAACGAAGCGCCGGCCGCTCGCGTGTCCTCGAGCGTCAGAGGCATGTCGAGCGATTCAGGGCCGACGAAACTACCCGCCGCCCCTCCCAGCATGACGGTCCGCAACACACGGCCGTCGGGTAGCCCTCCGGCCAGTTCGATCAGGTCGCGCAACGTGGCGCCGAACTCCACCTCGTAGGTGCCAGGCCGGACCACCCGCCCGCTGAGGCAGAACAACTTGGTGCCCGGGGAGCGCTCGGTGCCGTCGGCTGCGTAGGCCTCACCGCCCATGAGCACCACGGGCAACACGTTGACGAGCGTCTCCACGTTGTTGATGGCCGTCGGCTCGCCGAACAACCCGTGGGTCGTCGGAAATGGCGGCTTATTACGGGGCTCGCCCCGGAACCCCTCGATGGAGTTGAACAGGGCCGTCTCCTCGCCACAGATGTAGGCACCGGCCCCGTTCCGGAGGTGGAGATCGAAACGGATGCCCGATCCGGCCACGTCGGCACCCAGCAACCCAGGCGCGTAAGCCTCGGCGATGGCGTGGGTGAGGCGTTCAGTGGCCACCGGATACTCGCCGCGTATGTACAACCAGCCCTGCTCTGCTCCGATGGCCAGGCCAGCCACCGTCATGGCCTCGACCAGGGAAAACGGGTCGCCCT
>JAAESX010000214.1 GCA_024228935.1 Pseudomonadota bacterium | reverse complement strand
TTCTCGGCTCCTCTGCGACGACAACTCGGCAGTTGGCCGGCAACTCGGGAGTTCTCGGCCTCTCGCCGACGACAACTCCGCAGTTGGCGCCCCGCGTCGCGGATGAGGAGCCAAGACTCCCATCGTCGAGCTCAGGAGCAGGTCGCGTACGTCGGGAGGACCGCAACTCGCGTCCTCGCCCTCAGGAGTGGAGTCTCGACCCCAGGAGGACCGCAACTCGCGGCCTGGCACCGGGGCGCAGGACTCCGCCGCCCGCGCTACTCGACGACGCGGTCCGGGTAGTCCGCGATCAGGCCGTCGACACCCCAGCCGCGCAGCTCGGCGGCGCGCTCGACGTCGTTCACCGTCCACGGGACCACGAGTAGCCCCAGCTCGTGAGCCGAGGCCACCAGCTGCGGCGTGAGCTGGCGGTGATGCGGCGACCAGGTCCCGCACCCGAAGGAGGCCACCAGCTCGGGCAGCGTCGCGAAGTCCGCCGGGTCGAGCCCACCGGTCCAGGGGCTCCCCGGCGCGGTGGTGTCCTCGGCCGTCAGGCACGCCGTCGCGAGCTCGCCACACAGCGGGGCCAGAGTGCGCCAGTCGAACGACTGGACGGTCACACGCTCGGCGACGCCGGCCTGGGCGACGGCCTCGCGGAGAGCCTCGACGAACGCCTGGGGGGACGCTGTCTCGTGCGGTGAGGTCGGGTCCAGCTTCGTCTCGACGTTGAAGCGAGCGGTGTCGGACAGCGCGAACACCTCGGCGAGGGCTGGCACGCGCTCGCCGTCGACCGCGACCTGCTCGGGCCAGCGCTTCGCGTACTCGGTCGTGGGGTCGAGCCGCCCTACGTCGTAGCTGCGCAGCTCGGCGAAGCTCAAGCCGTGGATGGAGACCGGAGCGGCCAGACGAGCCCCATCACGATCTCGGGCGAGCTCCCCCAGCTGCGGGTCGTGCGAGACGACCAGGACGCCGTCCGAAGTCAGCCCCACGTCGAGCTCGAGCGTCGTGACGCCGAGCTCGAGTGCGTGCCGGAAGCCAGCGAGCGTGTTCTCGGGCCGAAGCCCTCGGGCACCCCGGTGTCCCTGCAGATCGAACGCCATCAGCGCGAGCAGGAGCATGTCAGCCGGTCAGCTGCGGATGCGTCCGGTCCTTCTCCATCGAGTAGAGGATCGCCACGCCGATCAGCGGGGTGCCGCACAACATCAGGATGAGAACCGCCAGCATCGGCCAGAACAACACCACGCCGATGATGCCGCCGAGGACCGGGAACGGCTCGTCCCCGCCTGTCTTCTGGCCGGTCAGCCGCTGGATGATGAACTCGGTCTTGGGCCACATCGCCGCACCCCACATCGGGCTGGCGAGCGTGACCGCATCGGGCGTAGCGATGACCGGATGCCACGAGACACCGAAGCCCTTGCCCACCTTGTCGCCGACGAAGCTCAGCGCGTCGGGCTCGGCGGTGTCGGCGAGCCAGATGTCCACGAGCTGCCAGCCGAACTGGAAGCCTCGCGGGACCACCGAGATGTCGGTGTGCTTGGCGATCGCCTCGATGCCGGGCTGCTCGGACTGGACGTCCGCGAGCGAGACATGGCTGCGCGGACGAACCCGCACGACGGTCTGCAGGCGCATGCAGAGCTCCGGATGGAACTTCTGCCGCACGCCGACGATCTCGTCGTCCTGAGCGCGCACGATCGCGAAGCCCAGCTGCGTGAGCTGAGCCCGGACGTCGTCGAGCGCTAGAAGTCCCAGCGCCGACGCTCCTGCTGCTCGGCGGTCGTCTTGCAGTCGATGCAGAGGGTCGCCACGGGGCGGGCCAACAGACGCTTGTGCGTGATGTTCTCGCCGCAGGACTCGCAGCAGCCGTACTCGCCTTCGTCGATCCTCTCCAGTGCCTTCCGAATCTTCCGGAGCATGAGCCGGTCACGATCGGCGAGGCGCAGCGAGAAGCCGCGATCGGACTCGTTCGCGGCCTGGTCGACCGCGTCGGCGTCGACCTGCTTCAGCTCGGTGAGCTCGTTGAGCGACTGGCGCGACGTGTCGAGGAGCTTCTCGGCGCGCTCACGCAGGATGGCGCGGAGCTGAACGACCTGGTCCATCTCGAGGTACTCGTCCTCGGGGGGCAGCTCGGTCGGGGCGGCGGTGGTGGTCATGGCGGTTGCCTCCTCAGGCGACCTGGGACTTTAGGCCCCGCAACCGCTCGCGGCAAGGTGCCCACCGACGAACCCGCCCGGGACAAGGGGTTGCAGCGGAGATAGAAGCATGAGCCTCCTTCGAGGAGAGTTGCGTGGCCGATCGGTTCCAGTCGTTCGAAGAGTTCTGGCCCTACTCGGCGTCGCCCCGAATTTCAGATGGTTGTGGCCCTCTTGGACACAGCGCCCGAATCTTGTGATCACCTGGGGCGATAACGAGCGCACAGCGGGCACGGACCGCGCTCTCCTTCATTCAGGGGGTGCACGCCCGGAAATGCCGAGGTGTTCGATGCACGGGTCGCTCTCGTAGTTGCCTTGCGCGAACGAGCGTGGAACGAACGGCGCCAGAGGGATGTCGGCTCGCTATAGGGCGAACGAGTGCCGAACCGCCTTCGGGCCAGATTGTAGTTCGCTGCTTGGCCGTTCGGCGCGAACACCCAGTCCGCTCTTCGCTCCAGGCGTAGCAGCGGCGCCGCGAGGTCGGCTGAAGTGGGAACGACTCGTTGAGCATTGCTCTTAGGGAGAGTGATCTCGCCGCGGTAGACGGACCGCCGGACGGCAATTGTCCGCCGATTGAGGTCGATGTCCTCCCACTTGAGGCCCATGAGCTCACCAACCCGCATGCCCGTCCGCAAGGCAACGTGGAGCATGACGTTCCACACGGGCTCTTCGGCGTCCGAGAGGAGTCTCTCGATTTCGTCGGCCGATAGCCTGCGCGGTAGCGGCCTCTCGACTTCCAATGGGCGCCAATTTGGCACCGCGGCGAGCACTCCCACCTGAGCGGCGCTCCTGAGCGCACGTCCCATGACCGCCAGGTGGTTATTGACCGTCTTTGCGGAGAGGCCCCTGAGGAGCTTCTCCGTCTTGTACGACTCCACGTCCCGGCAGGTGATGGCGGACAAGGGCATGGCGCCAAACGTCGGCAGCAGGTGGTTCCGCAGGATGGACCGCTTGTTGCGGACCTCGGAAGCCCTGTTCCGCGTGACCGCGTAGGACAGGAGCCAGCCTTCCACGTAGTCTTGAAAGGCGACGCCGCGCTCGGGCGAGTCCCGGTCAATGTCCTCGCCATTCGCGAGCCGCATCCGCAGCGTAATCTCGTAGCGCTTCGCTCCAGCCCGCGTGTTGAGCGGGCACTTCTTTCGAATGCGCTTTCCATCGTGGCGGAAGTCAATCCACCACTTGTTTCGTCGTTTGTTAACTGCCATACATTTCGTGTTTAGTTCATCGGCCCGACTCGGTTGTTCTGTATGAACGCCAGGAGGTCTTCGGTGCTCACGCGGATGCAGCCGCGTATGCGCACTGAGGGGAGTTCGCCGCCCTCCACCAGACGGTAGAAGGTGTTGCGAGACACCCCAAGCCAGCGCATGACGTCCGTTCGAGATAGAAGTCGAGGCCGATGTTGTGATTCAGTTGGCAGCCAACGCAAGGGACGAGACGTCCCCTCTTGGGCAAGTCCAGCGTCTCTCTGATCGTCCTCACCCGTCAAGTCGAGGTGTGGATGGTCTTCTGTCATATCGCGCTGATCACGACTCTTGACCCAGGTATCCGCAGTGCCGGAACCAGGCTGCGCAGTTCTCGGGCGTGACCTCGTTCAGCGCCTTCCCGATGTCCCGGATGAGACGTGGAATGGTCCTGGGCGTCATCTGCCGGAGACGCCCCTTCACGCGGGCCCAGAGGAGTTCGATGGGGTTCAGGTCTGGCGAGTACGGAGGCTGGAAGAGGACGGTCACGTCGGCCGCCTCGAACAGACTCAAGACGGA
>JAAESX010000213.1 GCA_024228935.1 Pseudomonadota bacterium | reverse complement strand
GGCGAATGGGCCTACGTCCAGCCCTACTCCAGCAGCGAAGAGCGCCGACAGCACTTGCCTCCCTACGTCGCCTTCTACAACGACGAGAGGCCCCACCACAGCCTCGGAGCGTTACCGACAAGATCGAGGAAACCCAGCCAGGTCAGCTGAACAACCTCTTGGGATCACACAACTAGTTCAGTACCTTCCAGTCGTCGTACTTGGCCGCCGGCTCGGGACCCGCGAACACCTGGATGGCGACGAGCTCCTCGTCGCCATTCGCGTAGCTGACCTCGGCCTCGGCCGGCATGTAGACCGTGTGGCCGGCGCTCAGCGCGTGCTCGACCCCATCGATGGTGATGGTGCCCGAGCCCGAGAGCACGTGGATGTACTCCTCGGTCGCGTCCCGGTGGACCGGCACAGCGCCGCCGGGGGCCAGCGTCAGCTTGCCCACGAAGGCGTTCTCCCCCTGCGCGAGCAGCGTGATGGAGGCCGTCCTGGGCGGGGGCGTCTTCACCACCGCGTCGTCCAGGGCGACGACGGTGGGAGCGCGGGACTGGGTCGCGAGGGCAGCGCCCCCGACGAGTCCGAGGGCGAGGCCGACCGCGAGGCGCTTCAACGCTCGTCCCCGCGGAACAGGTAGGCGGCGCCGGCGTACGTGTCGCTGGTCGAGTCCCGACGAGCACCCGTGATGAGGTCGTCGTAGCCGTCCGCATCGGTGTCACCGGCGGTCGCGCTCCAGCCGAGCTGGTCGTTGTTGCCCGAGCCCCAGACGGTCGCGTCCGCGTCGTCGACCGAGATGGAGCCGCTCGTGAGGGGTCCGTAGAACAGGTAGACGGCGCCAGCGTTCGTACCGCCGTCGTCGTCGTTCGGGGCGCCGATGGCGACATCCGGGTTGCCGTCGCCGTCCGCATCGAAGCCGCCGAGGAGGGACGAGCCGGACTGGTCGTTCGAGCCGCTGCCCTCGATCGAGGCGTGGGACGCGCTCAGGCTCGACGAGGTCGTCGTCGGTCCGAGCACCAGATACGTCGCGCCGCCTTCGCTGGCGTCGGCGTCGGCGTAGGGGGCTCCGACGAGCATGTCGGCGTAGCCGTCGCCGTCGTGGTCGCCAGCGCTGGCCACCGAGTTGCCCGCCAGGTCCTCGGCGTTCTCGGCGCTGACGTAGCCGCCCGAGTCCTCCGCGTTGACTGAGCCAGCCGCCCACGGGCCGTGGAAGACGTAGACCGCGCCGGCGTCGTTGCCCAGGTAGTGGGCGCCGACGGCGACATCGGCCGCACCGTCACCGTCGTTGTCGCCGAGGCCGGCGACCGAGGAACCGAACTCGTCCTCGTCGTTACCACCGTAGATGACGACGTCGGCCGCGCCGTGCGAGGCCGCCGAGCTGACCGGGCCGAGGAAGATGTAGGCGGCGCCGGTGGTGTCGCTGCCGTCGTCGTAGCCGGGGGCGCTGACGATGACGTCGCCGTAGCCGTCGTTGGACAGGTCAGCGAAGCCGACGTCCTCGCCGAAGTACAGGTAGCTGCTGGTTCCGTACAGCTCGACGCCGCCGATGGAGCCGGAGCTGGTCGTCGGTCCCGAGTGGATCCAGACCGAGCCACCGTTGGTCGCGACCAGGTCGTTGCTCGGACCGCTGACGACGACATCGTTGTCGCCGTCGTTGCCCAGGTCGTCGACGACCCACGTTCCCTCGCCGAGGCCGGACGAGTGGCCGGGGCCGTTCAGGTAGAAGTCGGCGCCGGTGATGGTGGTGGCCGTGGTGCCGCCGTAGAAGACGAAGACCGCGCCGTCGTTGTTGTTGTCGCCGTCGTAGCCAGGGGCGCCGATGGCGAAGTCGTCCGTGCCGTCGCCATCGATGTCGGCACCGGAGCCCACCGACGTGCCCAGGTACTGGTACGAGATGGTGCCGGTGATGCCGAACTCCGCTTCGGTCGCCGCGTCCAGGTCGCCGCTGATGGCGCACTCGTCCGTGGTGCCGTCGCAGTCGTTGTCGGCCGAGTCCTCACAGATCTCGTCGGCACCAGGGTTGCTGGTGTCGATGGTGTCGTCGCAGTCGGTGTTGTCCGCGACGTAGCCGCTGGGCTGGTCGCAGGCGTCGTAGGTGTCCGAACTGTCGCCGTACCCGTCCGCGTCGTCATCGGCGTACCAGGTGTCGGCGTCGTCGGCGTCGTCCTCGTCGATGGTGCTGTCGCAGTCGTCGTCGATGTCGTTGCAGTACTCGGTCGCGCCCGGGCTCACGTCCTGGTCGGTGTCGTCGCAGTCGGTGTTGTCTGCGACGTAGCCAGCGGGGTGGGTGCAGTCGGTCAGGCTGACGGAGGGATCGCCGTAGCCGTCGCGGTCGTCGTCGAAGTACTTCGTGGCGGCGTCCAGGCTGCCCGAGCCGTCGATGGTGCCGTCGCAGTCGTTGTCGACCGTGTCGCAGACCTCGACGCCGTCCGGGTTGATGGCCCCGTCGGTGTCGTCGCAGTCGTCGGCGTTGCCGGCGTAGCCCGAGGGCTCTTCGCAGGCGTAGACCCACGTCTCGCCCGGCTCGCCCGTGTCCCCGGTGTCCCCGGTGTCGGCCGTGTCTCCCGAGTCGCCAGAATCACCCGAGTTACCCGAGTCACCCGAGTCGTCAGGCTCGCCCGTGTCCTCGGTCGTCGTGCCGGTGTCACCTGTGTCCCAGGCCTGGGGCGAGGAGCCGTCGAGGGTCCCGTAGCCGTCGCTGTCCGAGTCGACGTACCAGATCGATGCGTCCGCCGCGTCGTCCTCGTCCGTGTCCCCGTCGCAGTCGTTGTCGAGCCCGTCGCAGATCTCGATGCCGTCGAGGTTGATGTCCGAGCGGGTGTCGTTGCAGTCGGTGTCGTTGTCGACGTAGCCGTCGGGCTGCGAGCACGACGTGTACGCGTAGTTGGCGTCGCCGTAGTCGTCGCCGTCGTTGTCCGTGTACCAGGTGGGTGCGTCGATCGCCGTGTTCTCGTCCACGGCCCCGTTGCAGTTGTTGTCGATGTCGTCGCAGACCTCGTCGGCGCCCGGGTAGGCCAGCGCCTCGGTGTCGTCGCAGTCCCCGATCTCCGACACGTAGTTCGAGGGAGCTGCACACGACGTCCACGTCACATCGATCACGCCGGCGCCGTCGCCGTCGGCGTCCTGGTACCAGGTGCTGGCGTCCGTCGCGGTGTCCTCGTCGACCACGCCGTCGCAGTTGTTGTCGACCTCGTCGCAGACCTCGTCCGCTCCGGGGTTCACCGTCGCGTCGCCGTCGTCGCAGTCGTCACCGCCGTGATCGATCCCGTCGAAACCATCGCCGTCCTCGTCCGTCACTATGGTGGGACCGCTGTCACCCGTGGGGTCCTTGTCGCCGCAGGCGAGGAAGCTGAGGAACAGAGGAAGCGCGAGCATGGGAACTCCGTAGCGGGGGCGTCAGGAAAGCAGGGTTCTCGGAACAGATCAACCCGCGGCGATGCCCATGTCCGCCCAGACGAGCCAGCCGGTGTAGACCAGCCACGCGCCGACCATCACGCCGCCAGCGATGCGGCCGATTCGGCGACCGACCAGGATGAAGCCGAACAGCGCAACGACGCTGCCCGTGGCGACCCAGAAGTCGAGCCCGAAGAAGCTGGGAGCGACGGTCACGGGGGTGATGAGGGCCGCGATTCCCAGCACGCCCAGGATGTTGAACAAGTTGCTTCCGAGCGCATTACCGACGCCGATTTCGTGGTCGCCACGGCGCGCCGCGACCACCGCGGTCGCCAATTCTGGCGCAGATGTGCCGATGGCGACCACCGTGAGGCCCACCGTCGCCTCGGAGACCCCCGCCGCGAGAGCGATGGTCCGGGCTCCGTCCACGAGCGCGTCGCTGCCTGCGACCAGCAGGCCGAGGCCGAACAGGACGGCCAACAGACGCACGATGAAGCCTGGCTGACGCGTGTAGAAGCGGGCGTTCGCCAGGGTCAGCGAGCTGGCGGCCGGGAGCGCGAGCAGGACGGGCTCGAAGGCCAGGGCAGCGGCGCCCAGCGAGCCGGCGACGGCCATCGCGGCGGCGGGCATGTCCAGCTCGGCCTCGGGCTCGGCGTCGGGGTCCGAAGGCAGCTGCTCAGGGGGATCTGCTGGGGCCTCACGGCGCGCTCCCCGGACGACGAAGCCCAGGTAGCCGATGAGCGTCGCCAGCAGGATGCCGCCCTCGAGTCGGGACAGGCCCCCGTCGGTCCAGGCAAGGATTCCGGCCACGGCGGTCACCGCGATGCCGAGCGGCAGCTCACGCTTGAAGAGGTCGCTCGGAATCAGCAGTGGAGAGATCAGCGCGATCGCGCCGACGGCGACCAGGCTGTTGAAGATGTTGCTGCCCAGCACGTTGCCGACAGCGATGTCGGGCGCCCCGTCCATGGCCGCCAGGATGCTCACGGCGAGCTCGGGCGAAGACGTCGCGAAGGCCACGACCGTCAGTCCGACGACGAGCGGTGGGATGCCGAGCTGGCGCGCCAGGCCGCTGGCCCCGGACAACAAGGCGTTGCCGCCCTGGTAGAGCGCGGCGAAGCCGGCGACGACGAGCAGAGCGGCACCCAGCATGGGCGCTCGCTAACCGGTGCAACAGGATGGCGTGGAGGCCCGTACGGGTTGCGTTGTCAGCGTGTGGCCGCGCCCTGCGCCCCGCGCTATCTCGCACCGTCTCGACGACTGAGGTCCGCCCCATGTTTTCCCGATTCTTCGCCGTCATCGTCTCGGCGTTCCTGCTGGCGACCCCGGCCTTCGCCGGCGACGCCAAGGTCGGCACCGTCGACTACGGCCGCGCCATTCAGGAGATCGACGAGGGCAAGGCTGCCCAGTCGCGTCTCGACGCCATGTACGCCGGTGAGAAGGCCAAGATCGAGCAGATGGAGATCGACCTCCAGAAGCTGCTCGAGGAGTACCAGAGCAAGCAAGCCATCCTCTCGGACACGGCCCGCGCCGAGTACGAGCAGCGCCTCGGCCAGAAGCAGATGGAGTACCAGCAGGCGTACGCCAACGCGGACTACGAGATGCAGAACGCCTACTTCTCCGCGATGGAGCAGCTGATGGGTGGCCTCGGCGTGGTCGCCGAGGAGATCGGCAAGGAAGGGGACTACGACCTCATCCTCGAGGTCAGCCAGGGCTCGGTGCTCTACTCGGGCGGCACGGACCTGACCGACCAGGTCATCCAGCGGTACAACACCAAGAACCCGTGACCGCGTTCACCGCCGGGGAGCTCGCCGGAGCTCTGGGCGGTCGCGTCGAGGGCGACCCCGACGTCGTCCTGACCGGGGTCGCGGATCTGCGCGAGGCGTCGACCTCGCAGCTGTCCTTTGTCAGCAATACCCGGTACTTGAAGTACCTCCCTGCATCCAGCGCGGGAGCGGTCCTCATCGGGCCGAAGGTGCGCGAGCTGGACCGGACGGTCATCCGCGTCCCCGATGCCTACGTGGCGTTCGCCCATGCGCTCGCGCTCTTCCACCCGCCGTCCTGGCCGGCCGGAGGCGTCGACGAGCGAGCCAGCGTCTCTCCGCAGGCCACCCTCGGCGAGGGCGTGACGGTCGAGCCGTTCGCCGTCGTCCGTGCGGACGCCGTCGTCGGAGCCGGATCGTGGATCCAGTCGGGCGCGTACGTGGGCGCTGGGGCGACGCTGGGAGCCTCGTGCCGGCTGATGCCGAACAGCTGCGTGATGGAGGACTGCGTCCTGGGGGACCGCGTGTGGCTCAACCCCGGCGCGGTCGTCGGCGGCGAGGGCTTCGGCTTCGCCCCCGGGCCCGACGGCCTGGTCAAGATCCCGCAGCCCGGCCGAGCCGTCGTCGAGGACGACGTCGAGATCGGCGCCAACAGCACGGTGGACCGGGCAGCTCTCGGAGAGACCCGGGTCCTCCGAGGAGCCAAGCTCGACAACCACGTGCAGGTGGGACACGCCGCGACCGTCGGCGCCCACAACGTGCTCGTCGCCTACTCCGGCGTCGCCGGGAGCAGCACCCTGGGGACGGGCGTGACGCTGGCTGCGCGCACGAGCGTGCTCGGCCACCTCGAGATCGGTGACGGCGTGACCGTCGGCGCCCACTCGATGGTGAGCCGCTCGACCCCCGCCGGGACCCGCCTCTCGGGTGTACCGGCCATCGACCATCGGACCTGGCTCCGCGCGGCGACCGCGCTGGCCGAGGTCCCCGAGCTCCTGCGCCAGGTGCGCCGCCTCGAAGCCGAGGTGGCGCGACTGAGCGCTCGTCAGGAGGAGACGTGAGCGACACGTCCATCGACATCGACGGCATCCTGCAGACCCTTCCGCACCGGTACCCGTTCCTCATGGTCGACCGGGTGCTGGAGTGCGATCCCGGCCTGTCGGCCGTGGCGACCAAGTGCGTCACCATCAACGAGCCGCACTTCCAGGGCCACTTCCCCGAGGCGCCCATCATGCCGGGCGTGCTCATCGCTGAGTGCTTCGCCCAGGTGGCGGGAATCGTGGCGCTCTCGGCCCACCCGGACTTCGCGGGCAAGGTCGTCTACCTGATGGGGCTCGACAAGCTGCGCTTCCGCAAGCCGGTCCGTCCCGGAGACGTCCTGCACATCCAGGTCCGGAAGGACTTCGAGAAGCGTGGCATCTGGCAGTTCGTGTGCGAGGCGCAGGTCGACGGCAAGCGCGTCGCAGACGGCAAGGTGATGGCGACGGTCGCCGACTCGTGAGCTGGGGCCGCTTCCTGCAGGCGCTCGGCGTGAAGGAGCCGCCGTCGATCCCGAAGCGGCTCGTGACGAGTGGGGGCCGGCTGGCCGCACAGACCGCCATCGGCGAGGTGTTCGTCTGGGACATCGAGAGCGGCGAGCGCACGCATGAGCTGCGGGCCGAGGGCCATGGGCTGGCGCTCCTCGGGGACCGACTGGTTCTCTCCGACGGGCGCGAGGTCGACCTCGCCACCGGTCAGGAGACGCCCTGCCTCATCGGCCACCCGCTGTTCGTGGACGGCGAGCGCATCGTGCTGGGCTGGAAGGCCTGGACGCGCGAGGACACCGAGCACCACGAGCCGTTGATGGAGCTGAGCTCCCAGCTCCGGGTACTTGTCGACGGCCGCCGCCTGCGGCTCATCGATCCCATGCGCGACTGCCCGGGCACGCTGGATCTGGCCGAGGGCACGGTCATCTTCCCGACCGAGACCGACGGTCCGGTGATGGACGGCTGCCTGCACGACGGCGCCCTGGTGACCGTGCAGCGCGCGCGTGTCCGGATGGCCGGCGAACTGGCCCCGCAGGAGCACGAGCTCCAGGTGCTGGCCGTGACCTCGCATCGCGGTCAGCTCATCAGCGTCGGACTGGGGCCCTCGCCCGAGCTGCGCGTCCGCGGGACCGACCAGGTGACCGAGCTGCCCGAGCTGCCCATGCAGCCCCGGATCCACTCGCTGGACACCGGCCTGCTGGTCCGAACGAAGCGCGGGTTCTGGTACCGCAGCGACGCGGGCGAGATCACGACCCTGGACCTGCCGGGCGCGGTGGGCGTGCTGCTCCCGCTCGGTGACCGCGTCGTCCTGGGGCGTCGGCCGGCCGCCATCCATCGTCTGTCGGACGCGACCTGCGTCCGCCTGCTTGCCGACCCTGCGGTCGCCACCTAAGTTCCCCCCCCATCCGCGCGGACGCCATGCCCATCCACTCCACCGCCATCGTCGACCCCTCCGCCGAGCTCGGCGACGTCGAGATCGGGCCCTACGCCATCGTGGGCGCCGAAGTGAAGCTCGCCGACGGCGTCGTCATCGGCCCGCACGTCGTCCTGACCGGCCCGATGTCCATCGGCGCCCGCACCGTCGTGCATCCGTTCGCGACGCTCGGCGGCGACGCCCAGGACCTGAAGTTCGCCGGCGAGCGGTCCGAGCTCATCATCGGGCAGGACAACATCATCCGCGAGAACGTGACGATGAACCGCGGCACGGCCCACGGTGGCGGCGTCACCCGCGTCGGCAGCCACAACCTGTTCATGGCCAGCTCGCACGTCGCCCACGACTGCACGGTCGGGGACCACTGCGTGTTCGCCAACTCCGTCGCGCTGGCCGGCCACGTCACGGTGCACGACCGGGCCGTCCTGGGCGGCCTCGCCGGGGTGCACCAGCACGCTCGGATCGGGCGCTGCGCGATGGTCGGAGCGGGCGCCATGGTCGCGCTGGACGTTCCGCCGTTCACGATCGCCCAGGGTGACCGCGCTCGACTGTTCGGACTCAACATCATCGGGCTCCGCCGAGCCGGCTTCGACGCCGACGGCGTGAAGCGCCTTCGACTGGCCTACCGGGCACTCTTCGGGGGCTCCGCGCCGCTGCGGATGTCCGCGGAGCGCCTGCGTGAGGCGGCCGAGCACGAGGACATCGTCGAGCTCGCCGCCTTCATCGAGGCCTCGGTCCGAGGGGTGTGCCGCGCCGCGGGGAACGAGGGCGTCGATTAGCCGCGTCGCGGTCGTCGGATGCGGCCGGATGGGGCGCATCCACGCCGAGAAGCTCGTCGGCCGCGAGGACGTTGAGCTCTGTGTGCTCGATCCGGCTGGCGTGCCCGAGCACCTTCCGGCCGTGGACGCGCTGCCGGCGAGACTGGACGCCGCGATCATCGCGGTCCCGGCCCGCTCGCACGCCGACGTCGCGCTCCCGCTCTTGAGGCGAGGCGTCGCCTGTTTGATCGAGAAGCCCCTGGCCGTGGGCGAGGACGTGGCCCTGCTCGAGCGCTTCGACCGGCTGACGGTCGGGCACATCGAGCGGTTCAACCCGGCGCTTGCCGCGCTGCCTGACGGCGTGGTGCCCCGGTTCATCCGCTCGGAGCGACTCGCCAGCCCTGGCCGACGGACGGACGTCGACGTCGTGATGGACCTGATGATCCACGACCTCGATCTGGTGCTGCACCTGGCCGGAGAGGTGGTCGAGGTGAGGGCCATCGGGCTCGATGCGCGTGGCAAGGGCATCGACGCTGCCGAGGTCTGGCTGGAGACCGAGACGGGCTGTGTGGCGACGGTCACAGCGAGCCGGGTGAGCCGCTCGGGGGCCCGCACGATGCGTGTGGTGGACGAGGCGGCCTACTGGTCGCTGGATCTGGGGAGCAAGGCTGCCGGCCGGGTCCCCTGGCGTGCCGGGGACCTGGCGGCCGAGGCCGTCGATGTGCCCGACAGCGATGCGGTCGAGGCGCTCCACGACGCATTCCTCGGCGCTGTGCGAGGCGAGCGGCCGTTCCCGGTCCCCGCGGCGGACGGAGCCCGTGCCGTTCGGCTGGCCGAGCGGGTCCTCGCGGCCATCGCGGACCGATGAAGCGCGTCCTTCTCAGCGCGGCCGAGACCAGCGGCGACGCGCTGGGGGGCGAGCTGGCCCAGAGGTTGGCCCGGCGCCTCGACGTCGAGATGTTCGGGCTCGCCGGGCCGGCCATGCGGGCTGCGGGTGTGCGAGATGTCGCCCGGGCCGAGCAGCTCGGTGTCATGGGGCTGGTCGAGGTGCTGGGTGCGATCCCCGAGGCGCTGCGGATCCGTCGCGCTCTCGTCGCCGAGCTCGGCGGGATCGATCTGGTCGTCGTCATCGACGCGCCCGACTTCAACATCCCCTTGGCTCGAGCCGCCCGGGCACGAGGCATCCCGGTCGTCTTCTACGTGTCGCCCCAGGTCTGGGCCTGGCGTCGCGGTCGGGCGAGCGAGATCGCGGAGCTGGCCGCCGAGGTCATCTGCCTGCTGCCGTTCGAGCCGACGTTCTACGCCGCGGCGGGAGGACGAGCGCGCTTCCTGGGCCACCCGCTGGCGGACCGGGTCCAGCCGCTCGAGGCCGGCGGCGAGGATCTGGCCATCCTGCCCGGGAGCCGAGCTGGGGAGGTCGCTCGCCTGCTGCCCGACCTGGTCGCCGCCGCCGCGCTGATCGGCCGGACGACGCGCTTGCCGGTCGCGCCCGGCCTGGACCTCGCCGAGATGCCCGGGGTCGAGCAGGTCGAGAGCATGCTCGAGGCCCTCGAGCCGGCCGCCGGAGCGTTGGTCGCCAGCGGCACCGCCACGCTCGAGCTGGCGTGCCTCGGTCGGCCGATGGTGGTCTGCTACCGCGTGAACCCCACGACGCACGCGCTCGGACAGCTCCTGGTGAAGGGGGTCGAGCACATGGCCCTGCCCAACCTCATCCTGGGACGCTCGGCGGTGCCGGAGCTGCTCCAGGCGTTTACACCGGCAGATCTCGCCGAGGCGTTCGATGGATGCGAAGCGCAGCTCGATGACCTGGCCGAGGTGCGCGCCGCGCTTCGAGGACCCGGGGCCCGTGAGCGCATCGCGGACGCGGTCGCCGAGCACCTGTCGTGAAGACGTCGCTCGCCATCGTGGCCGCGCTCACCGCCGTGCGCCTGGTCCTCGCCGCGCGACTCGGGCTGGTCGCGGACGAGGCCTACTACTGGACCTGGTCCCAGGACCTCGGTCTCTCGTACTTCGACCACCCGCCGGGCATCGCCTGGCTGATCGCGGCCGGCTCTGCGGCCTTCGGGGACACCGAGCTGGGCGTCCGCGCCGGCGGCATCCTGCTCCAGGGACTGGCGTTCGGCGTGCTCAGCTGGCACGAGAAGTGGCGCTCCGGGCTGCTGTTGTTGCTGATGGCTCCCGCGATCGTCCTGCCCGGTGTGCTCGCGACGCCGGACGCAGGACTGCTGGCGCTGTGGGTGCTCGCGGTCGTCGCCCACGAACGCGGCGCCTGGCATGTCGCGGGTGTCCTCGCGGGGCTGGCGCTGTGGATGAAGCTCCCGGCCGTGCTGCTGGTCGCCGCACTCGTGCTCGCGGGTCGGGACAAGAAGGCGCTCGGGACGGCTGGCCTCGCCGTCGTCGTGGGGGCCCCCGCACTCTCGGGCCACGTCCTGTTCCAGCTGGACCACGGCCTGGGCCGTGGCGATGGGGGCATCGGTCCCATGCTCGAACTGCTGGGCGCGCAGGTCGGATTCCTCGGTCCGCTGCTGTTCGTGGCCGCGGTGGCGTGGCTCGTTCGCGGTCCACGCGACGCCTGGTGGTTCTCCGGCGCGCTCACGCTGGGGCTGTTCGGGCTGGCCGCGTTGAGCTCGCGCGGGGAGGGGAACTGGGGGCTTCCGTTCTGCCTGGCCGCTGTCGTGGGCAGCTCGCGCCTGACCGGGCGCTGGGGGCGGGTCGCCGAGTGGGGCGGCTGGCTGGCGCTGGCGATGTCTGCGTTCGTGGTCGTCCATGCCCTGCACCCGCTCGTCCGGCTGCCCTCGGACCCGCTCGACCAGACGCGCGTCGGTCCCGTGCTCGGCGAGTCCGTCAGCGCCTGGGGCGTCGAGCCCGTGCTGACCTCGCGCTACCAGGAGGCGGCCTGGATCCGGTTTTACGGCGGCGTCGACGCCACGACCGTGCCGGACCAGGGGCGCGTGGACCAGTTCGACACCTGGCGCGGCGACCTGCCCGCGTCGACGCTCTTCGTCCGTCCGGCCCGCACGAGCCGAACGCTCGCGACCGACGAGCTGTACCCGGAGAGCAAAGGCCCCCACGATGTCGTCGCGCGGCAGGACGACCGCATCCTGATGGCGTGGCAGGTGTGGGAGGTCGAGGGCTACCATCCCAGCCGATGAGCCTGCGCCTGCGACGACTGCTGAGCTGGTACCGGCCCTACACGGGGCGTCTGGTCTTCGCCGCCGTGCTCATGGCGGTGGCGGCTGCGATCCCGGCGGCGCTCGTCATCCTCATCGAGCAGGTGCTCGACCGCGTCTTGATCGAGCACGACGAGGTCGCGCTCGCCGTCCTTCCGTTCGCGGTCGCGGGCCTGTACATCGCGAACGGCGCGATCGGCGTGGGCCGGGCCATGATCACCAAGTCGGTCGCGTTCCGCGTAGTCACCCGGCTTCGTCGCGCGCTCTTCGAGAAGCTGCTCGTGCTCGAGCCGTCGTGGCACCAGAAGGTCCCGCTCGGCGACCGGCTCACCTGGCTGACCCAGGACGTGGGGCAGGTGCAGTACCTGGTCTCGGCCTGGGCCACGCTCGTGCAGAAGCCGCTCACGCTGCTCGGCCTCGTCGCGACCATCGTGTGGATGGACTGGCGCCTGGCCGCCTTGGCGCTCGTCGCGTTGCCCGTCGTCGCCTGGCCGATCGCGGCGTTCGGTCGCCGGCTGCGCCGCTCCGCTCGCGAGGCACTGGACAACCTCGCTGACCTGACGGGCACGTCGCAGGAGTCGCTCACCGGGATCCGCACCGTCCAGGCGTTCCGGGCCGAGGACCAGGTGCTGGGCCGGTTCGACGACGACAACGAGCTCCAGTACCGCCTCATCTTGCGGCGGACGCTCGCCCAGCTCCTTCCTGGCCCCGTCATCGAGCTGGTTGCGGCCATCGGCGTCGGACTCGTCCTGGCCTGGGGCGGGCGACAGGTGTTCGCCGGAGCGCTCCAGGGTGGGGAGCTCATCGCGTTCCTGGTGGCGCTCGGTCTCATGAACCAGCCGCTGAAGAGCCTCTCCGAGATCGTGAGCCTGACCCAGCGCGCGCTGGCTGGCGCCGACCGGGTGTTCGACGTGCTGGACCAGCCCGCCGCGGTACAGGACGGCACCGTCGAGCTGGACACCGACGCCTGCCGCCTGGAGTTCGACCGGGTCGCCTTCGACTACGGCGACGGGCCGGTCCTCACCGACGTCGGGTTCACGGTCGAGCCGGGACAGACGGTGGCGCTCGTGGGCGCCAGCGGAGCGGGGAAGAGCACGCTGGCTGGCCTCGTCCCGCGCTTCCACGACGTGACCGGCGGCGAGCTGCGCCTGAACGGCCTGTCGATCGCCGACTACACGCTCTCGTCGCTGCGCCGCCATGTGGCGGTCGTCGCGCAGGAGCCCTTCCTCTTTGACACCACCGTGCTGGAGAACGTGCGCCTGGGCCGGCCCTCGGCCACCCGGGACGAAGTCGTCGAGGCCTGTCGCCAGGCGCGCGCCCACGACTTCATCGGCGCGCTGCCAAAGGGCTACGACACTCGCCTCGAGGAGGCCGGACTGCGCCTGTCGGGGGGACAGCGGCAGCGCATCTGCATCGCCCGCGCCTTGCTCGTCGACGCCCCCATCCTGGTCCTGGACGAGGCCACCAGCGCCTTGGACCGGGAGAACGAGGAGGCCGTCCAGGAGGCGCTGGACGCGCTGCGTGCCGGAAGGACGACCATCGCCATCGCTCACCGCCTGAGCACCATCCGGGACGCCGACGTGATCCTGGTGTTGGTCGACGGCCGCGTGGTCGAGGCTGGCCGACACGACGACCTGCTGCTGGTCGACGGCGAGTACGCGCGCCTTTACGGAGCCCCATGACCATCCGGAACTTCCGCGAGCGCGTCTACGACGTGGTCCGTCGTATCCCCGCCGGCTCGGTCCTGGCGTACGGAGACGTCGCGGCTGCAGCAGGTTCTCCCCGGGCTGCGCGCCAGGTCGGGTACGCCCTGGCCGCGCTCGACGAGGGTGGCCGCGACAAGGAAGGGCTCGACGTGCCCTGGCAGCGGGTCATCCGCACGACGGGTCACATCGCGTTCCAGGGCGACGTCGTGCGTGGCCCGCTCCAGCGTCGGATGCTCGAGGACGAGGGCGTCGAGTTCGAGGACGACCGGGTGCCGATGAAGCGATTCCGGTGGCAGCCCGACCTCGAGGATCTGGGGTGATCCATCTGGTCCGGGCGGCCTGGTGGGTGCTCGGTCCCCTGGTCGCGCTGCTCACGTTCATCCACCCGCGCACGCGTGTGCGATGGGCCGAGCGCTGGTCGCTGCGTCTGCCCGCCGTCGAGCCCGGGTCCATCGTCGTGCATGGAGCCAGCCTGGGCGAGGGACGGGCCGCCGAGGCGCTCTGCGAGGCCCTGCGTGCGCGCGGCCACGTGCTCCTTCGAACCGCCACCAGCGACACCGCGTTCGGGGCGGCGCGCGGTCACCACGCGCTGGCCGCTTGGCCGATGGACCATCCCTGGGTGGTGCGGCGGTGGCTCGGGAGGGTTCGTCCCCGGCTGGTAATCCTGGTGGAGAGCGAGCTGTGGCCGACCTTCCTGCACGAGGCCAGCGGTGCCGTCGACGTGGTCCGGGTCTCGCCGCGAACGGGACCGGGGACCGAGCGACTGATGCGGTGGTTTCCCTGGATCCAGCTCCCCGAGATCGACGCGCCGGGCGTCAAGCAGGCCGCGCCGACCCGAGCCTTCGATCAGGTCCTGCCCCGTCCGTGCCTTGTCGCCGGGTCCACGCGCGGTGAAGACGCCGAACTGTTGGCCGCCTGGGACGACTTCCTGGTCCTGGCCCCCCGGCACCTCGATGCGTTCGACGTCGCGGTGCTCGAGGGCCAGCGCTGGCATCGTCGAAGCGCCGGGCCGATGCCGTCAGGCACCCGCGTTCTGCTCCTCGACACCCACGGTGAGCTCGCCAGCACCTATGCGCAGGCGGACGTCGCGTTCGTCGGCGGCTCGTTCGACCCAGCCATCGGGGGGCACTCGCCCGACGAAGCGCTCGCAGCCGGGGCGCCCGTGGTGCATGGGCCGGAGCTCTCTGTGGGGACGGTGGCCACGACGCCGTCCGACCTTCGGCAGGCGCTGGACGCGGCCCTGGCGCTCGGGCGGAGCGAGCCGGTTGCGGTCGACCTGTCCGCCACCGTCCAGGCGCTGGCCGAGTACGGCGTGGACCACGGGCCCGAGTCCGTGCATCGTCCGTGGCTGCGACCGCTCGGCGCGGTGCTGTCCTGGCTGTCCAGGCGCGGCGGGCCTCGGGCGGGGCTGCCAGTCGTCTCGGTCGGCAACCTGGCGAGCGGAGGGACCGGCAAGACCCCCGTGGTGCGGGAGATCAGCCGGATCCTGGTCGAGCTGGGCGCCACGCCCGCCGTCGTCAGCCGGGGCTACGGGCGCGGCGGCGGCGACGACATCAGGACCTCTGAGGACCTGGGAGACGAGCTCGAGATGCTCTCGGGTGAGGTCCTGGTGGTCAGCTCGCCCGACCGGGTGGCGGGCGTGGCGCGGGCCAAGGAGCTCGGCGCGACCGTGGTCGTCCTCGACGACGGCTTCCACACGCGAATCCACAGGGACCTCGACGTGTTGACCCTGGACCACGTCCATCGGGACGCCGGCGGCCTCATCCCCGCGGGCGAGCGACGCCCCGGTGAGTACGCCGACGCCGACCTCGTGTGGGGGACGCGAGGGCAGGGGGGGCAGGTCACCACGCGTCTGGCGCCAAGGGACTGGAGCGTCGCCGGCCCCGTCTTCGCGTTCGCGGGCATCCACCACGCGGGTCGCTTCCTGGAGCTCCTGGTCCGGAACGGCGTCGACGTTCGCGGCTGGCAGGCCTTCCCTGACCACCACCGGTACACGGCCGAGGACGTCGCCCAGCTCGTGGCTCAGGGTCTTCCGCTCGTGACGACCGAGAAGGACGCGGTCCGGTTCCCCGGCGAGGCCACGGTGTTGCCCGTCGAGCTGGAGTTCATCGCGGGCCGGGAGCTGCTCGTCGAGCGGCTGAAGGCGGTCCTGTGATCGCGCTCGCGGCCTGGATCGCTGCTCGGATGCCGCTCGGTCTGGCCGACGCGCTGAGCCGTCTGTTCGCCTGGGTGTGGTGGCTGGTGGTGCCCGTCCGCAAGGGGGTCGCGGTCGACAACCTGCAAGCCTGCTTCCCCGAGCTGGAGCCTGGCCCCACGCTGCGCCGGACCGTGGCCGAGATGCTCCTGGGCTACGTCGAGCTGCTGCAGCTCGACCGGGTCACGCTCGAGTGGGAGGGCGGCGAGCTCATCCAGGAGCGCAAGGCGCGAGGCGAGGGGAGCCTGGTGCTCTGCGGGCACGGCGGTAGCTGGGACCTGGTCGCCGCGGCGATCCCACGGGCCCAGGACCTGATCGTCTCCATGTTCGTGCGCCGGCCGAGCGATCCCGGGGTGAACGACCTCATCGAGCGGCTTCGCGTCGAACACGGGCTCACGCTCCTGCCGCCCGACGACAGCATGCCCGCGCTCTACGCGGCCCTGGAGCGAGGGGAGACCGTGGCCCTGGCGCTGGACCAGCGCCGGAACTCGGGGATCCCGGTGCCGTTCTTCGGCAGGCCGGCCTGGACCTCGCCGGGGATGGCGGTCGCGGCCCGGAAGACCGGGACGCCCGTGTTCGGCCTCTGGCAGTGGCGGCTCGGCGTCGGCCACCACCGGGTACGGTTGGTCGAGATACCGACGTCGGGTGACGTCGAAGAGGACACCGCTCGGATGAACCAGTTCTACGAGGACCGCATCCGCGAGCGACCGCACGGCTGGCTATGGCTGCACGACCGCTGGAGGACGCCGTGAGGTCCGAGGTTCGAGCGCTGCTGGTCTGCCCCAAGTGTCGTGGCGAGCTCCATGACCTGCCCGAGGGCCTCGTCTGTCGTCCGTGCAAGCGGCTGTACCCGGTGGTGCGCGGTGTCCCGCGCCTCGTCCTCGAGGAGGCCGTGAAGCTGAAGTGAGGGTCGTCCACGTCGACACCTCGACCGAGCTCCGTGGAGGTCAGCGTCAGCTCCAGCTCCTGGTCGCCGGGCTGCGCGACTCGGGCGTCGACCAGGCCGTCGTCCGCGTGCCCGGCTCGCCGCTGGATGGGGTGCTCGGGGACGTCGAGCGCATCGACGCGCGTCCCGGCGGGGATCCGCGCAACCTACCGGTGCTGCACGGGATTGTCTGCGATGTCCTGGCCGCGCACACCTCACAGGCGCACCAGGTCTCGGTCCTGGCCGGTCGGCGCCCCGTCGTTCATCGGCGGGTCGACTTCCCCGTCTCGGGCGGGGTGAAGTACCGCCGCGCGCTGGGGTACGTCTGCGTCTCCCAGGCTGTGGCCGACGTGCTGCCCGCCGACTGCTCGACCGTGGTCGTCCACGACGGGGTCGAGCCGCTCGCCTCGATGCCGCCAGCCGAGGTGGGGCCCGGGCGCGTTGTGCTCGCCGTCGGTGCCCTCGTCGATCACAAGGACCACGCCACGCTCGCGCTCGCCGCCCAGGGGCTCGATGCCCGGGTGCTCGTCGCGGGAGAAGGGCCACTTCGAAGCGAGCTCGAGGCGACGGCGCTCGAGCTGCTGGGGCAGCGGACGGATGTCGCCGCGCTGTTCGCACGCGCCGACGTGTTCGTCCATCCGTCGAAGCTCGAAGGGATGGGCCAGGTCGTCGTCGAGGCGCTTCTCGCCGGCTGCGTCGTCGTCGCCACGCGGGCGGGTGGCGTGCCCGAGGTCGTCGGTGCGGCCGGACTCCTCGTCCCGCCCCAGGACCCCGACGCGCTGCGTGGCGCGCTTCGTCGCGCCCTGGACGGCGACCATCCGAGTACAGACGTCGCCCGAGCCCGAGGAGGGCTGTTCTCGGTGCAGCGCATGGTCGACGGGACGCGCGCCGCCTACGCCCGCTTCCTGGCGCCCACCGGAGTGCGGTAAGACTGTGGGCATGCAGCAGAACCGCCGGCGCCGGTCGCAGAAGCGCCGCGCTGAGATGCCGGACATCCTCTACCACGCGACCAACACCGGTCGACTGGAGCGCTACCGCAAGAGTGGAGCGCTCGAGGCGGGCCCGAATCGGAGCGTCTTCCTGTCGCTCGACGAGTCCGCGGCCTGGGAGGTCGCGCACCGCTCGAACGCGCGCCCCGAGGTCCTGTACGTCGACGCGGGACGGGCCTGGCGGTCCGGCGTCCGATTCCACCGGACGCACTCGGGGCTCTGGGCGGCGCCGCGCATCCCCATCCGCCACGTGCTGAACCTGCGCGACCACTTCCGCGAGCAGGTCTCAGCGGGGGGCTTCCTGGTGCGTCGCGACCGCGGCGGCGTCGAGATCGCGCTGGTCAGCTGCACCCGGCGGTCCGGGACGACCTGGGAGATCGCCAAGGGCAAGCTCGAGGCAGGCGAGACACCGCCCCAGGCCGCGATGCGCGAGCTCCAGGAGGAGATGGGCTTCGAGGGCGAGCTCGAGATCGGCCACGACATGGGCGTCGTCCGGTACGGCTTCCAGACGCCCGAGGGGCATCCGCGCCTGAAGTCGATGCACGTCTACCTCATCGAGACGCAGGATCCGCCCGAGGTCTTCCAGCCCGCCGACGGCGAGGGCATCGGTGATGTGCGTTGGTTTCGGGTCCCGGAGGCCGCGCGCGTCGTCCGCCACACCTCGCTCAAGCCACTGATGCGCGAGCTCCTTCGAATGTTTCCGGACGAGAGGGAGCGCGACGCGGGTTAGAACCGTCGAATGCTGCTCCTCATCTCGATCGCTCTCGCCGAGGACTACGGTCCCGCGCCCACCCGGGCCACGGTCGCGTCCGTCTACGACGGCGACACCTTCACCCTCGACAACGGGGACAAGGTCCGCGTCGGTGGGGTCAACACGCCCGAGCTGAAGCCCGCCGAGGCCTACGGGATCGACGCGCGCGAGGCCACGGCCGCGTTCGTCGAGGGCAAGGAGGTCACGCTCCAGTACGGCTCGGTCCAGCGCGACAGCTACGGGCGCCTCATCGCCTGGGTCGAGGTCGACGGCGAGCCGCTGGCGGACCACCTCATCGAGCGCGGGCTCGGACACCTGTTCCAGATCCCGCCGGTCGAGACGGGGAACGTCGAGACCATGCTCGCCGCCCAGGCCAAGGCGCGGGAGGCCAACCGAGGAATCTGGAGCACCGACAACTACGCGTCGTCGCTGCACATGACCAGCTTCCACGCGAACGCGGCCGGCGACGACCGCGAGAACGTGAACGGCGAGTACCTGCGAGTCTGCAACGTCACGACCGAGCCGCTGAACATCGACGGCTACCGCATCACCGACGCCACGGGGGCCAGCTGGACGTTCCCGGACATGGTCGTGCCTCCTGGACACACCTTCAAGGTGCACAGCGGGATCGGTGACGACCAGAAGGACCCGACCTCCCAGCTGGCGGTGTTCCTGGGCAGCCCGACGCCGATCTGGAACAACAAGAGCGACAGGGCGACGATCTACGACCGCTACGACAAGGTCGTGGACAGCCGCGACCACGCGGTCAAGAAGGCTACTCCGTAGGCGCTGCGCGGTCCGCCAGGGTGCGGATCCGCTCGGCCTGCCACAGGTGGTAGAAACGGTCCGGCGTGATGCGGGCCGCCTTGAGCGCGGCATCGGCCGCCTCGGTGAACTCGCCGCGGGCCAGGTGGACCATCGCCAGCGTGTCGAGGAAGTCGCTGCGGTTCTCCTCGTCGGCGACCGCGGACTCGATCCAGGCCAGGCTCTGGTCGTCGTCGTTGCCGCTCATCGCGCTGTACCAGGCCATGCAGTTGTTGATGCTGGACTCGTCCTCGAGCTGTTCGCAGTCCCGCTCGATGCCGCGCTGCATCAGGTCGCCGGTGTCGGCTCCGACCAGGGCCAGGCTCGCGAGCTGGAAGTCCAGGGGCTGGGACTCGGCGTGGAGGCGCGCCATGGCCTGCTCGACGTCTCGCTGGAACGTGATGGTCTCGTCGTCTGAGGCCTCCTCGCTGACGAGCATCGCGTAGAACCACAGCGCCTCGCCGTCCGATGGGTACAGACCCAGGCGCGTGCGCAGGTGGGACAGCGCGGCGTACCGGTCGCCCTCGGCGAGCGCGACCCGGGCCCGACGCTTCAGGTAGGCGTCGGGGTTCTCCTCCAAGCGGGCGGCGTCGGCCAGGGCGACCCGCGCTCCCGCGGGGTCTCCGGCTCCGAGGCGGGCGTCGGCGAGCGCGACCTGTGCGGCGGACTCGTCGGGCAGCTCGGCTGCGGCCTTCTCAGCCAGGGCGACGGCAGCGAGCGGCTCGCCGACCAGGATGAGGCCGTTCACGACCGCGATGATCTCGCCTTCCTCGGCCAGGGGGCCGGGGTCCAGCGTCGAGATGGACTCGGCGTAGCCGGCGAGGTCGCCCTGGTAGCGGAGCAGGCGTGCCCGCAGGACCTCGGCCTCGGTGTCGTCGGGGGCTCGCTCGAGGTGGTCGTCGAGCTCGACGAGCGCGCCGTCGAAGTCCTCGAGGGCGACCTTGTAGCGGGCGCGCAGAAGTGCCCGTTCGGCGTCCTCGCCGTGGCGTTCCAGGTCGCGGGCCAGCATGGTGGCGTGGCCGTCGACCTGTCGCGCCTCGTGGGCGCTGTCGGTCAGGCTGAAGGCGCCGCCGGCGTAGTCGAAGACCACGCGGTGCTCCTTCAGCAGCATGTGGCCGACGAGCCCCAGCATGTTGGTCGGCCCGACCACCGGCTGGGCGTCGTAGTTGATCCACGTCGCGTGCCCGGGGTCCTCGACCGTGGCGCCGCCGAGCTCGGCCTGCGTGATGGTGATGTGGCGGGTCTGCCGGTAGAACGCCGACACGGGCATCATCTCGCTGGCTCCGAGGCCGAAGATCGGCTCTTCACCCTCGGTGGCGACGCTCTCCAGGCCATCGCCCGTCGAGCCGGAGAGCAGGATCTGGCGGGCCCCGGTGTCGACCTCGAGCGGCAGGGTTCGGACGATCTCCGCGCCGTCGGCGGTCTGCGCCGTCAGACGGATCTGCGTGTGGATGTGCGAGCCGTCGAAGACCATCGGGACGGCGGTGGACGGAACCTCGATCGAGCCGGGGAGGCCGAGCTCAAGCAGGTCCGCGGGGTAGTCGACGGCCAGGACGTGGCCGCCCCAGACGTTGTTGCCCAGGATGCCGTCGACCTTGATGAAGCCGGTGTACTGGGGCATGCCGGGGATGCCGACCGCGACGTCGACCTCGGGCACGATCACGCCGCCCAGGTCCACCCACGGCACGGTCGCGCGGTACCAGGCGGACTCGCCCCCCAGCCCCTGGATGACGCCACCGGCCTCGATGACCTCGAGCGAGAGCTCGTCGGCCAGCTCCTGGGTGATGGCGCTGACGCCGGCCCCCGTGTCGACCAGGAAGACGCCGGGCTCGCCGTTCGGCAGCTGCACCTCGACGTAGATCTTCTCCGCTCCCGGGTAGCTCCGGATGAGGTCCAGCTCCGCGTGCGTGAGGCCCTCGGGGGCAGGCTCGAGCGCGGGCTCGGGGACGGGGGCTCGGGCGACGCAAGCGAGGAGGGCGGCGACCTTCGCCACGACGGACAGCAACATGCAACGAGCATAGTCACGCCCACGGACGCGCGCCCCTCGCCGGGGTATCAGGTCTTCGATGGACCTCTCCCCCGAAGAGCTGGCGGAGCTCGGTCGCTTCTTCCTGAAGCGGTTCCCGGACCCCGAGGAGCGCGCGCTCCTGGTCGCCGAGGCTGGCGTCTCGGACGCGGACACCTGGGAGGCTGTGGTCTTCGCGGCGGCCGAGGTCGGCAAGCTGGGCGACCTGGCGACCGCCGCAGTCGATCGCCGTCCCAAGGACACGAACCTCGAGGACCTGGTCCGGACGCTGGGTGCCGACTCGGTCCTGAGCCCGAAGACGATGCTCATCGCAGCCGTAGCCCTGAGCCTCATCGTGCTGGGCGCGGCCGGCTGGTACGGCGTCGCGGACGATCGCATCGACGCCAAGCCCGACGATCCGCGGGCCCTGAAGCTCGCGGAGCCGGTGACGGCGGCCCTCCCGATCGAGCCCGCGCCTGTCGAACCCGCGCCTGTCGAGCCCGTGGTCGAGCCGCCGGTCGAGCGCGCCGTCGACCCCGCCGTCGAGCCCGAGTCCGTCCCCGAGCCGATGCCGTCGCCGCCCACGGAAGAGGAGCCCATCGTGCCGGGCGATCCGAGCGCGGGCAGGTGCGGCGGCCCTGCCGATGCGCTCGTCGGCTACTGGTACGCGGGGCACCCGTTCGAGCCGACCTCGGGCGACGAGTACACGCTGAAGTTCGGGAAGTTCGTCCGCGCCGAGTACCCGCATCGCGACAACGGCTGGCGTGCCGACGCCGAGGTGCGCTGCACGCTGCGCGCCGGCGACACCATCAAGCTCTCGGCGAACCCCATCCTCGTGGATGGCGGCAAGTACTGGGTCCCGCTCGTCGCGGGCGACCTGCTCACGCCGTAACGGGCGGCTCCGACGGCTCCTCGGCGACAGGGCCTCGCTTGATCATGTAGGCGAGCAGGCCGAGGCCGGCCGTGAACATGATGAGGCTGCCGAACTGGGCGGGCGTGAGGCCCAACCAGCGCACGTCGCTGGCCGAGATGTCGGTGGCGCGCAGGAAGTCCAGGCAGAACCGGACCGGCGCGTACATCAGGCACCACAGGACCATGAACTTGCCGTCGTGGCCCTTCACCTTTTTGTTCACGATGAAGAAGGTGATCGCGATGACCGCCATCCACAGCGCCTCGACGCCGCCCATGTCCAGCCGCGGACCGAGCGGGGCAGGGAAGTCGAGCGCGAACCACTTCAGGAAGAAGGGCGCCTCCTCGACCGTCACGCCGATGTGGTCGTGGACCGAGAAGCAGCCGAGTCGTCCGAAGACGTACCCGAATGGGAAGCAGTACATCCCATTGTCGGCGTGGATCCAGAATGGTCGGGGTCGGATCCACTTGAACCAGAGCACGGCTCCGGTGATCGCGCCGAGGAACCCGCCATTGCTCGAGAATCCAGCCCACACCTTGGCGAGCGCGATGGCCGCGGTCGCCAGGTCGAACGCGCCGTCCTTCTCCATGAGGTGGGGGTTGTAGGCGACCACGTGGATGAGGTGCCCGAACAGGAACCCCATCGCGACGATGAACACAGCCCCGTCGACCACGTCGCGGGTGTCGAGGCCGGTCTTGATGCCCCGGGCGCGCGCCACTTCGAGACCGACGACGAAGCCGATGCACGTGAGCGTGGCCCACGGGTCGATCGGGATGGGCCCGAGGTGGTAGACCTGAGGCTCCCAATAGGGAATCAGGAGGGGGACGGCGGCGAGCACAGACCGGGTTATCTTCGCCGCCCGCGGAGCGCACGATGGCCGTCATCACCACTGACATCTTGATCGAGAACACCCGCCGGGACGACGTCCTGACCTGGATGGAGATCGCCGACAACCACGAGCGCGTCCTGAGCGGCGCCTGGGACGACGTCTCCCGCACGGGCGACCGGACCTGGGACTGCACGCTGAAGACGTTCCCGAAGGCTCGGGTGATGTCGTACAGCTTCGACAGCACCGACCGCAGCCACGCGGGTCGTCGGGTGCTCTGCACGACGGGTGGCAAGCGCACCGGTGGCAAGCTGAACTACAGCCTGCGCACGCCGCGGGCCTCGCGGAACACGCTGGTCACGCTGCACCTGGACTACGACCCGGGGAGCATCCTGGGCGCCGTGCTGGACAGCAGCGGCCTGCGTGACGCGCTCGAGGCGGGCCTGGTCCGCATGCTGAGCAACATGCAGCAGGGCATCTACAGCGACAACGGCTGAGTCGTCGTCCTCGCGTTCACACGCGATTCACACGCGAACCCAGAGCGGTTCACTTCCGCACACCGTCAGGTCCCCACGCGTTGGTGACAGTCCTTCCACGACCGTGGAGGACGTGTGGAAGAACTCATCATCGCTGGCTTGTGCCTGACGCTTGCAGCAGTCGGGCTGTTGCCGACGATCTCGATCGTGGTCGCCATGCGCGCCCGCAAGTCGGTTCGTCGTCTCCAGGGTGAGGTCGACGACCTTCAGCACGCCGTCCGCCGTCTGGGCCGCGACAAGCGCACCGCCGAGGTCGGGAACCGGGTGGCCGAGGTGGTCCAGCCGCCCGCCGCCGAGGTCTCCGAGCCCGAGTCACTGCCCGAGGTCGTCGAGCCCGTGCCCGAGGTCGTCGAGCCCGTGCCCGAGGTCGTCGAGCCCGTGGCTCCGGTCCTCGCGAAGGTCCCGGTCGAGCCCGAGGTCGCCCCCAAGCGCAAGCGATCCCTGGAGCACCTGGGTTCGTGGGTCTTCGCAGCCTTCGGCGGCCTGGCGCTGCTCGTCGGCGCGCTGCTGTTCTTCGCGTACGGCCTCGATGCGGGCTGGTTCGCCTTCTTCGGTCCGGGCGCCCGTTTCGCGACTGGTGTCGGCGTGGGGCTCGCGGCCATCGTCGTCAGCGAGAGCCTGGTCCGACGCGGCTACGACGTGCCCGCCGCGGGCATGGGCGGCGCCGGGGTCGGCGTGCTCTACGGCGCGCTGTTCGCGGGCCACGGACACTACGAGCTCTTCGGTCAGATCCCCGCGTTCGCCCTGATGAGCGGCGTGACCGTCGTCGCCGTCCTGTTGGCCTGGCGCCGTGACTCCCAGTTCCTGGCGGTCCTCGGCTTGGTCGCCGGCCTGCTCACCCCCGTCCTGCTCAGCACCGGCGAGAACCGCGCGCTGGCGCTCTTGCTCTACCTGGCCGTCGTCAACGCTGGCGTCCTGTCCGCCGCCGTGCTGCGGAAGTGGCCTGCGATCATCGCGCTCACCGGGCTCGGAACGCTCGTGCTCCAGCTCGGGTGGGCTGGTCAGTACGCCGCCGCCGACCAGGTGGTCTACGGACTCGGCGCCGCCGCCGTCTTCGCCGCCATGGCCGCCGCCGCCGTGTTCCGGGGGGACAAGCGGGTCGGCATGGCCGCCGCGGGAACCTTCGTCGCCCAGGCCATCGCGGTCGTCCCCCTGGTCATCCCCCAGGACCTCCTCTCCTGGGAGGGGCACTCGGTCCAGGCCGTCCTCCACGATCCCGGCCCGGCCGTGTGGCTCCTCCCTCTGTTCTTCCTCGGCCTGACCGCCGGCCTGCGCGCACTCGTCGAGCGGCGCGGCTGGACGCTCCTCGGCAAGATCGGTCTCCCTGTCGTGATGTCCGTCGCGCTCCTGGCCGTCGGCGCCTGGGAGTCCGAGCTCGGGGACCTCGACCTGTTCCACCCGCTCCACCTCGTGCCGGCGCTCATCGCCGTCGCGCCGCTCGTCGGCTGGTGGGCCGTCAAGAAGACCGAGGACCAGGAAGTCGTCCTGCCCATCCTGCTCGTCACGACCGGCATCCTGGGCGGCATCGGCGCGGCGGTCGGAGGCAGCGCGCCGGTCTTCGTGGGGCTCGCCCTCACCGTGGTCGCCGCCATCGGTGCGGTCGCGAGTGTGCGCCGGCGTGACGGCTGGACGCTCGTCGCCGGCCTGGCCGGTGCTGCGTGCGCCGCGTTCCTGGGCCTCGAGGAGCTGGCCGACACCGAGCGCGTCCACCAGCTCGTCCTGCCCCTCGGAGCGGCCGTCGTCGTGCTCACCGCATGGCCCTTCGTGTTCTTCCGTGGCGATGGGGACCGGACCAGGCTGCTGCCTTGGCTCGCCTCGGCGCTCGCCGGGCCCGTCCTCTACCTGCCGCTCCACCTGGCGTGGGAGGAGGCCCTCGGGACCGACGCCATCGGCCTGCTCCCGCTCGGCCTCGCCGTCGTCAGTCTCTACGCAGCCAGCGTCGTGAAGCGCATGCTCCAGTCGGACTCCGAGGCCAAGGGGAGCGACCGCAACCTTGCGCTCTACGTGGTCGCCGGGACCGCGTTCGCCTCGCTCGCGATCCCCGTCCAGCTCGACGGCCAGTGGGTCACGCTCGGGTGGATCGCCGAGGCCGCCGTCCTGGCCTGGATGTCGCGACGCTTCACGCATCCCGGTGTCGGCTGGGCCTCTCTCGGCCTCGCCGTGCTGGCCTGCGGGCGCATCCTGATGGACCCGACGGTCGTCGACTTCCCGGCCGAGCTGAACCTGGTGTTCAACGACGTCGTCCTGACCTGGGGCGCCCTGGGCGTCGGCCTCCTCCTGACCGCACACTGGCTCGACCAGGGTCGGGCGCTCGTCGATGGCTTCCGCGTGACCCGCTGGATCCGTACCGCCGCCGTGATCGCGTTCTTCATGCTGCTGAACCTCGAGGTGGCCATCGCCTACGCCGTCGACGGCCAGCCGAACTTCAGCAATGGCACGCTGGCCCAGGAGATGGTCCGCAGCATGTCGTGGGCGATGTTCGGTGCCTCGCTGCTATCGCTCGGCGTCTGGCAGAAGGTCCGCGGGACCCGGCTCCTGGCGATGGGCTTCCTCCTGCTCGCCACGATGAAGGTCTTCTTCGTCGACCTGTGGGACCTGTCCGGGATGTGGCGCGTGGGCTCGGTCCTGGGGGCCGCGGTGGCCCTGCTCGGCGCCGCCATCCTGCTCCAGCGGGTGGTGCTCCGGAACGAGGACGAGCCGGCCGATGAGCCGACCCGCGAGGTGGCGGCATGATCGCCCTGCTTGTCGGCGCGGCCTGGGCCGTGGAACCTGCGGCCTACAGCCAGTCCGCCACGCTCGAGCTGCCCGAGTCCGGTGTCGCGCGCATCGACCTGGGCGAGGCCGCCACCTGGCCGTACCCCGACGACGTCGTCCTGCTGGACGCCGAGGGGCGGGCGGTCCCCCTGATGGTCCTCGACTCCGAGCGCCCCACGGATCGGGAGTGGGCGAGCGTCCCGTGGGACCCCATCTGGCATGGCGGCCCGCCGGACGTGCAGGCCATCACCATCGACACCCGCGAGATCGGCCACCCGATCGACGAGCTGACCGTCCACGTCCGAGACCGATGGCCGTGGCCCTGGGCGGTCCCGCTCGAGGTCCGTGACGAGCGCGGTCGGACGGTGGCCGAGGGCGTGGTCTGGCGAGCCCGACTCCGTCACGAGGACGCCTACAACGACACGATCGAGGTGCCCGAGCTCCCCCCAGGCATCTACACCGTGCACGCGAACCGGAACGTCGGCTGGTACGGCGTTCGTGCTTCGTGGGGTGCCGGGGCCGAGGTCCCGCGGGTCGAGCTGGAGCTCCCCGTCGCCGACCCGACGAGCGAGCGTTCCGGCGTGAGCGTCTACCGCGTCGAGCTGCCCGCCTCTGGGCTCGACGTCCGACGGGTCGTACTGGACGTCGAGGACGCCCGGTTCGAGCGCCTGGTCGAGGTGAAGACCCGCCGCTTCGACGGCTCTCGGGTCACGACCGAGCAGCTCGGCCGCGCCTATGTCGAGCGGCTCCAGATCGGAGGCGCGGACATCGAGCGGCTGGTGGTGGACGTCGACGGTCAGGCCGGCGCCACGCTGGAGCTCCATGTCGTCGACGAGCGCAACGAGCCGCTCCAGATCACCACCACCACGGTCGAGGCGGTCGGTCGCCACGTGCTCGTGCACGACGTCGGTCCCGGACCCCACACGCTTCTGGCCGCTCCGGTCCGAGCCAAGCCCGGCGGCTACGACCTGGACCACGCGGTCGTCGAGCTCCTGGACATGCACACGCCCCAGGCGCTGCTCGCGGACTGGGGCCCGCACGCCGCCTACGACCCGACCTGGCTCGTGCCCGAGCCCCTGCTCTCGGGCGCTCCGGCGCGCGTTCGGCGCCACGAGGCGGGCCGCGCGCTCACCAGCCCCGGCCCGGGACTCCCCACGCGCTGGGTCCTTCCGGACGAGGTCGTGGCTTCAGCTCGATCGGACCTGGGTGATCTCCGGATCGTCGACGCCGACGGCGACCAGGTCCCGTACCTGCTGGATGGGGGCGAGACGCGGCGCCTGACGGCCCGAGTCGAGCAGAGCCAGGTCGAGGGCCGGACGATCCTGGACCTGCACTTCGACGTCCCGGTCGAGATCGACTCGATCCTCGTGACCACGGACAGCCGGGCGTTCTCACGCTCGGTTCGCGTCGGGGGGGCGGGCACCTCGCAGTGGCACGTCCTGCCCGAGGACGGGGCGGCTCGGAGCCATCGACTCGTCCGCGCCCGCACCGACCACCTCCAGATCGCCATCGACGACGGCGACGACCGACCGCTGGAGAACCTGGGCGTCGAGGCGTTCGGGCCCGCACCCGCCGTCATCGCCGTGGCTCCGATGGAGGGAGCGACGCTCTACTACGGCGACCCCGCGACCTCGCGCCCGGACTACGACCTGCTCCTGTTCAGCGATCTGCTGGCCGCCTCGGTGGTCGTGGATGGGGACGTGGGCGCCGTCACCGCGCGTGCCAGGCCCGAGATCGAGGACCGCTGGCTGGCGACAGGAGGCATCGCCGCGTTGGCGATCGGGCTCTTGTTCCTGGCCGCGAGGCTTGTCCGACCCCTCGGGCGTGACGAGGAGGAGCCCCCCCAGCCGGCACCCGATACGGAGCTGGCAACGTAGAGGAGACTCCCGTGAGCATCGCCGACCGCATCACCGCCGACATGAAGACCGCGATGCGCGCCAAGGACAAGGAGCGCCTGCAGGCCATCCGGATGATCCGCGCTGGCATCATCGAGGCCGCCAAGGCGGGCAAGGGCGACGTGACCGATGACGACGTGCTCAAGCTCCTGCGCAAGCTGTCCAAGCAGCGCAAGGACGCCGCCGAGACCTACGTCACCGGCGGCCGCCAGGACCTGGCCGACATCGAGCTCGCCGAGCTCGATGTCATCAACGAGTACCTGCCGAAGCTGGCCGACGAGGCCCAGACGCTCGTGTGGGTCGACGAGGCCATCGCCGCGTCCGGAGCTACCGCGCCGAACCACCTCGGCAAGGCCATGGGGGCCCTGATGAAGGCTCACAAGGCCGACATCGACGGCGGCCTGGCACGCAAGCTCCTGCAGCAGCAGCTGTCCGGTTAAGCGAACGGCGTGTTCCGACGCCTTTTGATCGCAAACCGGGGCGAGGTGGCTGCGCGTGTCGCAGCGACCTGCCGACGCCTGGGCATCGAGACCGTCGCCGTGGCCAGTACCGCGGACCGCCAGCTCGGCTGGTTGTCCGAGGTCGACCGCGTCGTGGTCATCGGCCCGGCCCGCTCCTCGCTCAGCTACCTCGACCAGGACGCGATCCTGGAAGCGGCTCGCTCCACCGGCTGCACCGCAGTCCATCCCGGCTGGGGCTTCCTGGCTGAGAACGCGACGTTCGCCGCCCGCTGTGCGGCGCTCGGCCTCACGTTCCTGGGTCCCAACCCCAGCGTCATCCGGCGCATGGGGGACAAGGTCCAGGCTCGCGAGACGATGGGCGCGCTCGGCATGCCGCTGATCCCGGGCTCGCCTGGTCCGATCGACGACGTCGGCCAGGCCCGCGTGCAGGCCGAGGCCGCCGGGTACCCGGTGCTCCTCAAGGCCGCGGCCGGTGGTGGTGGTCGCGGAATGCGACGGGCGTACTCCGAGGCCGAGCTGCAGGGCGCCTTCGACAGCGCCACCGCCGAGTCCATCGGTGCGTTCGGGGACGGCCGGCTGTACCTCGAGAAGCTGATCGAGGGCGGCCGCCACATCGAGTTCCAGGTGCTGGTCGACGCCTTCGGCAACGCCATCCACCTGGGCGAGCGCGAGTGCTCCATCCAGCGTCGGCACCAGAAGCTGCTCGAGGAGAGCCCGTCCCCGGCGGTGACCCCCGAACTCCGCGCCGAGATGGGCGCGCGAGTGGCCGCGATCGCATCCGCCGCCGGGTACGCCTCGGCCGGCACCGTCGAGATGCTGCGCAGCCGCGAGGGGCACCTCTACTTCATGGAGATGAACACCCGTCTGCAGGTCGAGCACCCGGTGAGCGAGGCCATCACGGGCCTCGACCTGGTGGAGCTGCAGCTTCGGGTGGGGGCCAACCAGCCGCTCGGCATGACCCAGGACGACGTGACGCTGTCCGGTCACGCCATCGAGGTCCGCATCAACGCCGAGGACCCCGAGACGTTCCAGCCCTGTCCCGGCACGGTCGAGACGCTCGAGTTCCCGCAGGGCGAGGGCATCCGCGTCGACACGCACCTGCGCGCCGGCGATGTCATCAGCCCCCACTACGACTCGATGATCGCCAAGGTCATCGTGCACGCACCGACTCGGACGGAGTGCCTCGCTCGCCTGCGCGAGGCCTTGCTCGCCACGCGCATCGAGGGCGTGAAGACCACCATCCCGCTGCACCTGCGGCTCCTCGACCACGAGCCCTTCGTGAGCGGGAACTACGACACCTCGACGCTCGAAGCGCTCCTGGAGAACGGATGAGCCGCACGACGCTGGAGCCAATCGGCGACCCGATCGACGGGGTGCTGGGAGACGACGAGCGGGCGCGCAACGCGGACCACATGTCCGCGCTGGACGCCGCCCTGAACGAGAAGCTGGACGTCGTCCGCGCGGGCTGGGGCCAGAAGTACGTGGATCGCGTCCACGCCAAGGGCAAGCTCACGACGTGGGAGCGGCTGGATGCGCTGAAGGACGAGGGCACCCGCGTGTTCCCGTTCGGCTCGCTGGTGAACTGGGGTCGCGCGTTCGCGGGCAGCCGCCGGCAGGCGCCCGGAGCCGGGGTCGTCACGGCCTTCGTCCAGATCCACGGGAGCTGGACCATAGTCGTCGCCAACGACAACACCGTCGCCAGCGGGTCCTGGTGGCCCAAGACGCCGGAGAAGATCGAGCGCGCCCAGGAGATGGCCCTGAGGCTTCGGCTCCCGGTCGTCTACCTGGTGGACTGCTCGGGGCTGTTCCTGCCCGAGCAGGCCAACAGCTTCAGCGGCAAGACCGGCGCGGGCCACATCTTCAAGCGGAACGCCGTGCTGAGCGCCGAGGGGGTGCCGCAGATCGCCGGCGTCTTCGGCGACTGCATCGCGGGCGGTGGGTACATGCCCATCATCAGCGACCGCGTCTTCATGACCGAGAAGGCCTACATGGTCATCGCCGGCGCGGCGCTCATCAAGGGCGCCAAGTCGCTCAAGCTGACCAGCCTCGACATCGGCGGCCCCGAGGTCCACGTGGGCCAGTCCGGCTGTGCCGACGTGCGCGTCCCGGACGACCCGACGTGCCTGCGCATGATCCGGGACGAGGTCGCCAAGCTGCCGAACAGCGGCGCCGACTACTACCGGTACGGGGCCGAGTCGGTCGACCCGCTCTACGATCCGGTCGAGCTGTCGGAGCTGTTCCCGGTCCAGCACCGCCACACCTACGACGTCCGCCAGGTGCTCGCGCGCATCGTGGACGGCTCGCTCTTCCACGAGGTGCTCCCGGACGTGGGCTGTGAGGTCGTCTGCGGCCTGGCGCGCATCAACGGGCTGTGGGTCGGCATCCTGGCGAACAACCCCCACCTGACGGACCACCCCGACAAGCCCGGCGAGAAGCGGGCAGGCGGGATCCTGTTCCGACGCGGCATCGCCAAGCTGAGCACGTTCTCGCGGGCCTGCAACGCCGACGGGATCCCGATGGTCTGGCTCCAGGACATCGCCGGCTTCGACATCGGGACCGAGGCCGAGGCCCAGGGGCTCCTGGGCTACGGCTCGAGCCTGATCTACGCGAACAGCACGAACACGGTGCCCATGATCACGGTGCTGCTCCGAAAGGCGAGCGGCGCTGGGTACTACGCCATGGCCGGCCATCCCTACGACCCGGTGCACCAGCTCTCGACACCCATCACGCGTCAGGCGGTCATGGAGGGCCGGACGCTCGCCATCGCGGCCTTCAACACGAAGCTGGACGACGACTTCGAGATCGCCACGGACGACCCGGAAGAGCGCGCGGCCATCGAGAAGGGGATGGCCGAGACCGCCGCTCGCATCGAGGCGGACATGGACCCCATCGCCAGCGCCGCTCGCATGGACACGGACGAGGTCGTGCCGGTCACCGAGCTGCGAGCGTGGCTCGAGGTCGCCGTGACCTGCTGCTACCAGAGCACCGGGTACCGCACGATCAAGAACCCCCGCATCTGGTCCATCCACGACCTGGAGGCGCTGTGTTCCCTCTGAGCCTGTTCGCCGTCGGCCACGAAGACGGTCTGCACGCCCCCACGCTGGGCCAGTGGGTGCCGCGCGTCGAGTACGGCGCCCATCTCCACGAGGGACTGCTGCTGGGTCACATCCTTCGCCTCGGCCGGCCGGTCGAGGTGGTCGCCCCGGCGGGAGCTCGCGGGCAGGTCGTGACCGTCCGAGTGCGCTCTGCGGTCGAGTACGGTGACAACCTGGTCGAGGTCGGTCAGGTCGAGGGAGCCGAGCTCGTCGAGGCCGCCGTGGACGCTGTCGACGACGGTCTGACCCCGGTGAACGCCCCGATGGCGGGCACCATCTACCACCGGCCCGCCCCCGGAGAGCCTGCGTTCGCCGAGCCCGGGCAGCCGGTGAAGGCCCGTCAGACGCTGGCCCTCATCGAGGTCATGAAGACGTTCACCCAGATCCAGGCCCCGCGTGCTGGCGTGCTGGCGCGCTGGGGAGTGGGGGACGGCGAGGCCATCGACGGGGACACACCGGTCGCCTGGTTGAAGTAGACTGGGCGGCATGTCGATGCTTCTCGCCCTCGTCTCCACGTCGTTCGCCTGCGAAGGCGTCTACACCTCGGATCTGCTGTTCGAGGACCTGACCGCCATCAACGAAGGCATGAAGGTCGAAGGCGGCGGAGAGATGGAGAAGGCCGGCGCCCGCATGGAGGCCGGCCTCGCCTGCATGGCCGAGCCGCTCACGCCGAGCCTGTACGCCAGCGTCTACCGCAGCCTGGGCGTCTACCGGTTCAACAACGGCGCCGCCGACAAGGCCGCGCTCTGGTTCCGCAGCGCTCGGGAGATCGAGCCGACCTTCCAGTTCGACGTCGAGTCGATGGACCTGGGCTCGGCCCTGTACAAGACGTATGAGGCCGCCCGCCAGTACGAGGGCGCCGAGGTCGTCGTCATGGACGGCGTCCGCCTCGTCGTCCCAGCCGGCTCGAGCATCTACGTCGACGGCAAGCTCGTCGAGGAGCCCGGCTCGACGATGGACCGGTACCACGTGGTCCAGCAGGTCGGAAGCGACGGAATGGTCCGCGCCAGCTGGCTGATCGAGGGCAACGCGTTCCCGACCCGGCTCGTCGAGGAGGCCACGCTCACGAGCAACGAGGCCAAGGAAGAGAGCGAGAAGGAGAAGGAGAAGGAGAAGGAGTCCCGTCGCAAGAAGGACGCCGAGGTCCTGGCTGGTGGCTACACGACCGACGAGGTCACGACCATCCAGCGGGAGCGCCCGCCGCTCAAGACGCCGCTCATCGTCGTCGGTGCTGCGGGCCTCGCAGCCGGAGCCGGCATCTACGCCGCGAGCTTCTCGACGCGCGGCCAGTTCGATGACGCCACCACCGTGGCCGAGCTCGATGCGGCCCAGACCCTCACCAACACCCTGGTGCTCGCGAGCGGCGGCGTCGCCGTCCTGGGACTGGGTGTCGGCGGCTTCGGCATGATCCTCGATGGGGGCGCCGGAGTCGGGATCCAGGGGCGCTTCTGAGCCTGCTGCCCTGGCTCGCCCTGGGGCTGGGCTGCCCCGAGCCGGAGCCGACTCCCACCGAGAGCGTCGCCGAGTCGACTCCGCTCGACAGCGAACCCACCGAGCCCGTCACCGGTCTCGCTCGGTTCGAGCTCTCGCACGCCCACGGGCTCTACGACGAGCCGTTCGTCCTCTCCACCGGCGTCACCCGCGATGACGTCACGGTCCGGTACACGACCGATGGGCGGGATCCGGGCGAGACCGGCCAGCTGCTCGAGGGCGACCTGGCCGTGGAGTCCACCACCGTCGTGCGGCTGGTCGTGGGCACCGACGAGGCGGTGCATGACACCGCCACCGTCTCCTTCCTGTTCCCCGGAGACATCGGGGCGCAGGTGGCTCCCGACGACTGGCCCACGGCTTGGCAGGCCTCCTACGAGGGCGGCCCGTTCGCCGCGGACTACGAAGTCGAGGTCGCTGACGCCGAGGCCTTCGAGCTCGCCTTCGCGGACACCCCGGTGGTCTCCATCGTGCTTCCCCCCGAGGCCCTGTTCGATCCGGAGACGGGGATCCACGAGTTCCCCATGAACGAGGGAAGCGACTGGGAGCGAGCCGCCTCGGTCGAGTGGTTCACCAGGACCGACACGGACGGCTTCACCGAGCCGTGCGGGCTCCGAATGCAGGGCGGCGCCGGCCGCTATCCGGACAGGATCAGCAAGAAGTCGTTTCGTCTCCTGTGGAAGTCCGAGTACGGCGAGACGAAGCTCCGCTACCCGGTCTACGGCGACGGCGTGGAGAGCTTCGACTCGCTGATCCTGCGCGGTCGCTACAACCGGTCCTGGCACTACTGGGACGCCATCCAGCGCGTGAAGTCGACCTACATGCGCGAGCGCTATGTGGCTGACATCGCTCGGGACATGGGCCACCTCGCGCCGCGGGGTCGCCACGCACACGTGTTCCTGAACGGGCTCTACTGGGGCCTGTACCTGGTGCAGGAGCGACCGGAAGGGGAGTACCTCGCGAGCCACCTCGGTGGGCAGGAGGAGGACTACGACGCCTTGAACTCGGGCAGCCCCGTCGATGGCGACGCGGAGACGTGGAACCTGCTCGTCGCGGCGATCGAGGACGGCTTCACCACAGACGAGGCGTGGTCCTGGGCCCAGGAGAACGTCGATCTGGTCAACCTGGCCGACTACGTCCTCATCGAGACGTTCTTCGGCAACATCGACTGGCCCGAGAAGAACTTCTACGCGGGCCGGCTGCGCGACGGCGGGCAATGGATCTGGTTCGTCTGGGACAGCGAGCTCACGATGGTGAACTCGACGGACAACACCTTCGCCGAGCTGGTGAACGGTGTCCCCGGCCAGCTCTTCGTCGCCCTGGGCGAGCAGGACGACTTCCGGATGTTGTTCGCGGACCGCGTGCGCCGGCACGCGTTCAACGACGGCGAGCTCACGGGAGACCGGCTCGTGGAGCGCTGGTACGAGCTGGCGGCGGAGGTCCGGCCGCGGGTCGAGGCCGAGAGCGCCCGCTGGGGCGACAACCGCGCGGATCACTGGGATGACGGCGACGTCACCTACGGGCTCGAACACTGGGACGCCGAGCGCGAGCGGTCCGTCGATATCTACCTGTCGACGCGTACGGGCAAGGCGCTGACGGTGTTCGAGGACGAGGGGTGGTACCCGACGCTCCCAGCACCCGAGGTGGTCACCACCTCGCCGCTGGAGCTCGACGGACCGGGCTGGGCGACCTGGGTCTACACGCTCGACGGCACGGACCCGCGCCTGCCCGGAGGCGAACTGAGCCCCGACGCCCTGGTGTACGAAGGGCCCGTCGACTCCGACGGGACCGGACTGTTCGCGCGGGCGCTCTCGGGCTTGAAGTGGAGCGCCTCGCTCGAGCGATAGCCGTGCAGTTCCAGTTGCCTACGGAATGAAGCTCGCCTCGAACGCGAGCATTCGAGCGCGCTCGGCCGCCTCGTGGTCCAGGATGCCGCTGTCGGTCATCAGGCTGTACTCACGCTGGATGTTCGTCTCGCACAGGTAGGTGCCATCGGTGTTGATGGTGAACAACACACCGGCGTCCTGGAACGTGCCGAGGATGTACTTGAACTCCTCGAGGTGACGGACAGCGCGGGTGTTCAGGTTCGAGGTCGGGCAGATCTCCAGGACGGTGCCGGTGTCGGCGAGCATCTTGGTCGCGTCCTCGTTGTACGCCGCACGCACGCCGTGACCGATGCGGTCTGGCTTCAGGTGCTTCATCACCGCGATGACGCCCTCGCCGCTGGTCGCGGTGGTCTCGCCGGTGTGCACGGTGGTGCCGAGTCCTGCGTCGCGCGCGGTCTGGAACAGCGCCGCGTACTTGGTGACCGAGTCCGTCAGCTCGATGGCGTTCGTCTCGGTGCCGGCCAGGTCGATGCCGACGACGCCGCGGTCCCGGTACTTGATGGCCTTCTCGAGGATGATCTCGTTGACCTCGACGGGGAACTCGCGAGCCAGGCACAAGATGAGGCCCGCCTCGACCTGGTACTCCAGGATGACCCGGTCCATCCCGCGGAGCGCCGCGTGGATGATGTGGTCGAGGTCCCGCTTGCCCTCCTGGTTCCGCTTCATCGGGTTGAAGCGCAGCTCGATCTTCTCGACCCGGCTGGAGCGGTACTCCTTGCCGATGATCTCGTACACGGCCCGCTCGAGCGCGGCGGGGCTCGACTGGATCTTCTCCGTCCACTCGTGGAGGATGGCCAGGTACTCGTCGAGCGACTTGACCTTGCCCGGCTTGGCCGTGATCAGGTCGACGAACTCCCAGTAGTTGTTGACGGGGAGCTTGAAGCCCTGTTGGTGGGCGATGGACCACATGATGTGGGGAGCGACGCTCGCTCCGACGTGGATGTGGAGGTCGCAATACGGGTTGGATGGCAGCATCCTCAGGACTATGCCGGGGATCCCGGCCCGCCAAGCCGTAGACTCCCGGCAACTCGGAGACCCCCATGATCACGCTCCTCATCGCGCTCTCGACCCCCGGCCTCGCTCAGGACGACGAGGAGTTCGGCTTCGGCGATCTCGACATCGACCTGGATGACATCGACCTCGGCGAGGGGAGCGATGGCCCCTCGACGATGAACTACACGGGCGGCCACTCCGAGCGCTCCGAGGCCTTGAGCGAGAACGCGGCGGTCACCATCACGCACTACGGCGGCTCGATCTCGGTGCGCTGCACGGACAGCGAGGAGATCAGCGCTCGCATGGACTTCAACCTCGAGGGCACCAGCGAGACCAACCTGAAGGCGGTCGGTGACGGCATCCGACTCCAGGCGCAGGGCAAGGACACCTGGGGCAAGGTCAGCACCATCGTCCCGGGCAAGCGGTCCGGCATCTCGACGATGGACGTGCCGCTCTCGGTCAGCGTGCCGAAGAACGTGCGGCTCACCGTGAACGGGCGCAGCAGCTGGATCGCCATCAGTGGCTGCACCGGCACGGTCAAGGCCGTGACGTCGGCCGAGGGCATCACGGCGGACGGCACGTTCAGTCAGTTCGACCTGCGCGCGGGGGCAGGGGACGTGTCGCTGGACCTCGGGACGGACTCGTCCATCACGAAGACGTCGGGCATCACGGCCAGCAAGGGCAACGCCTCGCTGGTGATGCCGCTCACGGTCGACGTGCGGCTGCAGGCCACAGGCGGCGAGGTGAGCGTGCTGCACACCGTGACGGGCACCAACAACGCGACGAACGTGTCCGGCACGGTCGGCGACGGGGGCCCGCTGGTGAAGGTCTACGGAAAGGAGCGCGTCGAGGTGACGAGCCCCTGACCGGGCTGTCCTAGGACTCCGACGAGCCGCCGGACCGCGGCTTCCGACGCCGACGACGACGCTTCGGCGCGCCCGAGCCCTCGGACTTCGGCGCGTCGCTCTTGGCTTCGCTGCGGGGACGGTCGCTCTTCGGGCGGTCGCTGCGCTTGCGGTCGCGTCCACCACCACCACCACGGCGTCCGCCGCCGTCGCGGTTGGCCTTGCGCTCGCGCTTCTCCTCGCGGGCTTCCTGCACGGCGCTGACGGTGTCGAGACCGTCGCCGATGCGCAGGTCACGCTCGTACTGGAAGAAGCCCTTGAGCGCCGTCGCGAGCAGCATGTCGCCGTCGGGACGGTCCTTGAGCGCCTTCACGAGTCCGAGGAAGCCCTCGAAAGCGGTGGTGCCCATGGCGGACTTGATGCGAGCGACCTGGCGCTCCACTCGAAGCTCGTTGGCTTCATCTGCGGTCGGCATGACACGCTCCTCGAACTTGATCTGGAACTGACGCTCAAGCACCAGGCGGGTGGCGAGGTCGCCGCCGCCAGCCAACGTGATGGCGGTGCCCTTCTTGCCGATACGGCCGGTACGTCCGATGCGGTGCATGTAGACGGCGGGGTCGCCCGGCAAGGCGTAGTTGATGACGTGGGACAGGTTGCTGATGTCGATGCCGCGGCTCGCGACGTCGGTGGCAACCAGGAACTGCACGGCGCCGGACTTGACCTTGGCCATGACCTGCTCGCGCTTCCGCTGGGGGAGCTCGCCCGAGATGAGCTGGGCGTCGAGTCCCTGACGGTCGAGGAACGTGGCGACGGTCGCCGTGTCCTCGCGCGTGTTGCAGAAGATGATGGTCGAGCCCGGGGACTCGGTGTCGATGACCGCGAGCAGCGCCCGGGCCTTGTGGAAGTTCGGCGAGGACTCGTACAGGACGTGGGTGATTCCCTCGACCCGGTCGGTGTCCGTCGACATCATGATGTCTTCGGGGTCCTTCAGGAACTTGGCGACCAGGCGCTTCACGTCCGCCTCGACCGTGGCCGAGAAGAGCAGCGTCTGTGCGGACTTGGGCGCCTTGCGAAGGATGTCGGTGACCTCCTTGAAGAAGCCCATCGACAGCATCTCGTCCGCCTCGTCGAGCGCGCTGACGATGATGTTCGACAGGTCCAGGTTCCCGCGGCGGATGTGGTCCGCCACGCGCCCGGGGGTGCCGACGATGAGCTCGACGCCCTCTTCGAGCGCCTTCTCCTGCGGGCCCATCCCGACGCCGCCGTAGATCGGCAGGATGCGGATGTCCTTGAACTTTGCGATGGCGGAGAGCTCGCGCGCGATTTGGTTCGCCAGCTCGCGGGTGGGGGAGAGCACGATGCCCTGCGGCTTGCGGCAGCCGGCTTCGATGCGCTCCACGATGGGAATGCCGAAGGCCGTGGTCTTGCCCGTGCCGGTCTTGGCGCGGACGATGAGGTCCTTCCCGGCGATGCCGGGCTCGATGGCGGCGGCCTGGACGCTGGTCGCCTCGGTGTAGCCCATCTCATCGAGCCCGCGGAGGATCTCCTCGGAGATGGGGAAGTCTTCGAAGCGTCGGCCGCTCTTGTAGTCGTCGACTCGCGCGCCCGTGATGACGGGCTCGGTCTCTGTCGTTTCGGTTGTTTCTTGCATAGCCCTGGTCCCTATCGGCGCCGGGTGGGCGCGGCCACCGGACCCCCGTTACAGAACGCTCTTCCTTGTCTGGAGGCCAGGTGCCGCATCTCGACTGCGAGGGTCTGAAGCAGCTGGCCTCGGATGCAGCGTCCGTCCTGTTGACCGGGCCGAGCGACCCGGACGGAGACTCGTTCGGGGCCTGTCTGGCCCTGCAGCGCGCGCTCCGAGCGATGGGCCATCGACGCGTCGACGTCGCTGGCACGCCCAGCTTCCGCTACGCCTGGATGCCCGGCGCAGGCGAGATGATTCCGGATGAGCGCGTTCGCCCCGGGTACGACCTGGCCGTCGTCCTGGACGGGGACCGCCGACGGCTGTCGCCCCCCGTGGGCATCGCGTTCCGAGCGGCTCGGACCACTGCCATCATCGACCACCACGGCACCACCAGCGCGGACGGCTACACGCTCGCCCTCATCCAGCGAGACGCGGACAGCACCTGCGGGATGATCGTCGAGCTGATGGACGCCTGGCACGTTCCGCTGGACACAGCGTTCGCCGAGCTGCTGTACGCGGGCGTCATCTTCGACACCGGCGGCTTCCGGTACTCGAACACCAGCGCGGACACCCACCGGCTCGCGGCGCGGCTGCTGGACCAGGGCATCGACCACTCGGCGGTCGCGACGCGGGTGCTGATGGAGCGGCGCCGGGCCGGAACGGCGCTCAAGGCACGGGTCCTGAACGAGGTCACGTTCCACGCGGATGGCGCAGTCATCCAGGGCATCGTGAGCCAGGCCCTGCATGCCGAACTCGGCAGCCGTCCGGCGGACGTCGAGGGCATCGTCGAGTCGATGACGTACACCCAGGGCGTCGAGGTGGCCGTGCTGCTCGTCGAGCGCGGTCCCGGCGCGGTGAAGCTGAGCCTGCGCTCGCGGGGCCTCGTGAACGTCGCGCGGGTGGCCAAGGCGCTGCACTCGGGCGGAGGTGGCCATGACCGGGCCGCTGGGGTCCTGCTCGCCAAGACCCTGGCCGAGGTCCGCGTGTTGCTTCCGAAGGTGCTGGCCGACGAGGTCCGAAGAGCGCGAGCCGCCTGATGGTGGAGTGACTCTCTGCCAATCCAGCAACATGTTCGACGACAGATGAACGCCGGCAGACGACGTTGTCGGCATGCTTTCGCTCCTTCGTCGTCGCCCCGCATTCCGTCGCTTCTGGCTCGCCGAGCTCATCTCGCAGCTCGGGGACTGGCTCAGCTACGTCGCGGTCAGCCTGCTCGCCCTGTCCGAGGGGCCGGGAGAGGGGGCCCTCGCCGTCGCGCTGGTGCTGGCGGCCCATGCCCTGCCTGGCGCGCTGGTCGCGCCCTGGAGCGGGGTGCTGGCGGACCGGTTCGACCGCCGCGCGCTGCTGACGGTGAGCCACGGGGTGTCCGCGGTCCTGACGGTCGGGATGCTGGCCGTGGCGGTGGACGGCCAGCTCGTGGTCGAGCTGCTGCTCGTGCTGAGGGCCTTCGCCTCGGCCTTGGCCCAGCCGGCGCGCACGGCGGTCACCGCGCGCCTGGTCGAGCCAGAGGAGCTCATCACCGCGAACGCGCTCGAAGCCGCGACGTGGTCGGCGATGTTCGCGCTGGGGATGGCGCTGGGCGGGCTGCTCGCGTCGATCGGCGTCGACGTCGCGCTCAGCCTGGACGCTGTCACGTTCGTGGTCGCGGGCGCGCTGACGCTCACGCTGCCGTCGATGCGCGCCGGCAGCCGGCGAGGGGGGAGCCTGGGCGAGGCCGTCGCGCTCGTCCGGACCCGTCCCGAGCTGCTCGACGCGGTCCTGAAGAAGGTGCCGCTGTCGCTCGCCGGCGGGGCCGCATGGGTCGTACTGAACCTGTGGAGCGTCGAGGTCGCGTTCGCCGGAACGGCGGCGCTGACGCTGGCGTTGCTCCAGGGCGTGAAGGGACTCGGCACCGGCGTCGGTCCGGTCCTGCACGGTCGGCGTCTTCGTGGGCTCGAGGCGCTCGGCTACCTGGGGATGGGCCTGTTCCTGGTGACCGGCCAGCCCCTCGTCCTCGTCGCTGCGAGCTTCGGATGGGGCGTCGGCGTGGGGGCGAACTGGGTCGACGGTCAGGTCGCGCTCCAGACGAGGGCCTCGGACGAGACGCTCGGCCGCCTGGCCAGCCTCGACGTGCTGTTGTTCACGGGAGCGCAGTCGCTCGCGGCGCTGTCGGTCGGCGCCTTGATCGAGGTGGGCGTGGCACCGGGCGTCGCCGCGGCACCCTTCCTCGTCGCGGCGCTGGGGCTCAGAGCAGCCGCTTCACGAGCTTGGCGACGGCGTCCGGCGGGAAGAACGCCAGGTACAGCAGGATCGTGGTCAGCGTGAACGTTCCGACCGGCACGGTCCAGTAGAGGATGGCGTGGAAGACCGCCCCCAGCAGCAGGATGGGCAGACGGGTCCGCCGGAACCAGGGCAGCACCGCGAGCGCGTACTCGAGCACGACCGTCGCGACCGAGAGCGCGACCAGGACGACGTGCAGTGCGGGACCGTCGGGGTAGTCCGAGCCCAGGTACAGGTAGCCGGCCACCTGCTCGAGTCGATCGCCGCCGAGGAACGCCATGCGGCACTTGTCCCAGGCTCCCCACAAGTAGATCATCGACACCTGGAAGGCGATGAGGCGCAGCGCCCACAGGTCGGCTCGCTCGGGCTTCGCATCGTCACGGCGCAGCGCGAGCCATCGGTCCACCGACAGGCTCCGACCGCACGGCGTGAACGCCAGCAGCACGACCGGAGCCACCAGCGCGTAGACGTGGTGGTGCGTCCAGGGCTCGTGGCCGCCCTCGATACCCATCCCGAAGTACATCCACAGCAGGACGGCGCCGGTCAGCGCGGTCGTCAGGCGGCTCCACAGGCCGATGAACATCAGCGGCGTGATGCCGTAGAACAAGGCCGCGACGAGCCACCACTCCCACTCGCCGACATGGCGCATCGGGTGGAGCTCGCTGGCGAACCGTGCCCACAGGAGCAGCGGCAGGCCGATGCGCAGGAGCGCCGCGACGAGCGTGTGCCCCTCGTTGTGGACGGCCGCGTGGAGCGCACGCTCGAGCCGGCTCACCCTCCACCTCGCGGGGCGATGACGGCCTCGACCGTGCAGATGTCCTGCTCGCCCGAGTACTTGGACTTCCAGCCCTGGTAGGCCCCGCAGCGGGCGGTGGCCCGCAGCTCGACGTCGCCCTCGTGGTTCCGACAGATCTGACGCAGCTGGCCGTTCACCTCGGTGAAGGTGTTGGCCCGCCACATCGGCTTGGGCATGTCCGCGCAGTCGTTGTAGCCGAGCAGCTCGCAGCGGGACTCGCGCTGCAGCGACCCGTCGTCCTGGACGCTGTAGAGCCGCAGATCGCAGATGTCGCTGCCGTAGCCGGAGAACATCACCCAGCGGCGCACGTACGGGTGGTGCACGCCGGCGACCTGACGCAGGAACGGGCCCACGAGCATGAAGCCCGCGACCAGGATCATGAACGCCGTTCGCAGCTTGGGAAGCGAGGCCATCGGCCCCCTTCTACCTGGGCATGCCCTGTTCGATCCAGCCGAGCACCAGAGCGGTGTCCTCGTCCGACAGCGCCGGGAGTCCAAGCGGCATGCCGGGCCGCTCGGGCCGGTCCACCGTGGCGGGCATCTCGCCGTAGCCGACGACGTCGCGATGGACCTCGAGCCGGCGGCGGTGGAGCGCGTCCGGGATGCGATCGCTCACGGCCACCACGCCCTCGTAGGTCTGGAGCTCGATGCCCGTCGCCGCGAAGCCGAAGCCTCCGGCGTTCCCCGGTCCAGCGCGGCCGTCGTTCTGCTCGGGGTCCATGTGGCAGTGGGCGCAGATCTTCGCGAACACCGCCTCGTTGACCTCGTCCCAGGTCACGGGCGAGGTCGTCGGCTCGACGGCGGCCTGTAGCGGGGCGGCCTCGGTCCAGCCCGGATCGGCGAGCCACAGGTAGTCGCGGATCGCGATGGCCTCGTCGGTCGACAGGCCGAGGTCGGGCATCGTTGCGGCCGACGACAGCGCGCTGGGCTTCTCGATCCAGGCGGCGGCGCGGTCCGGCTCCATGCGCGAGCGGGTGTGGGCCAGGTCGGGGGCGAGCGGGATGCCGGTGGTGTGGAGCGCGCCGTACGCGTGGCAGCTCGAGCAGGTCTTGGAGACGAACAGTTCCGCACCCTTGGCGACGTTCGCCGGGTCCGGGGCGGGTGTCTCGGCGACGGGCGACTGGGCCTCGGCGAACGCGGCGCCGATCGCGGAGCGCTCCTCGGCCGTCAGGGCGAAGCGGGGCATCGTCTCGGGGAGACCGGGACGCATGTCGTGCGGGTCGGCGAGCCAGGCCTCCACTGACGCGGGATCGAGGCGGGCCATCGCGGCCTCGAGCGACGGCACCGTCATGTACGAGGCGACGTTCTTCTCGTAGCGCTCCCAGTACGGGAACACCTCCATGGCCTTCGTCCGCCGAGCCGGGTCTCCCGCGACCTCGCGGATCCAGACGTGACAGCTCGTGCACGAGGTCGTCATGGTCGCGGACGCCATGCCCGGGACCTCGTGGCACAGGGCGCAGTCCCCGCGCGCGAAGGCGTGCGCTGCAGCGGTGGGCGGATCGGCGTGGGCCGAGACGCCCAGGACGCCTAGGAGAGCGGCTGCTCCTGCTCCTGCGAGGACGGCGCCTGCTCGGGCACGACCTCGTCGATCTCGGGCGCCAGGTCCAGGAACAGGTCGGCCAGGCTCAGATCCTCCGCCACCGGCTCGGCCATCTCTTCGATCAGCTCGGACAGGACGTAGTCGTCCGGGATGTACATGCCGCATGCGTTGGCCTCGGAAGTCGACAGGGAGAGGGCGGCGAGAAGGAACATGACGAGTCTCCGTTGGAGTGGTTCTCGACTGGACAACGCGCGCACCCATGGGTTCCTTACGGAGCGGTGCAAAAAGATCAGGAGGCGGGCATCACCACGCTGTAGGCCACCGCGGTGGTCTCGCCGGCGTTGGCGTATCCGTGCTTCTGGTCGCCGCGAAACACGACGACGTCGCCGGGCTCGAGCCTGTACTTCTCTCCGCTCGCGGTGAGCAGCAGGCGCCCGGTCTCGCAGGTCAGGTACTCCCGGGTGCCGGGCTTGTGCGGCACGCCGGCCATCGTCGCGTCGCGCAGGAGCTCCATCCGCTCGACGACCACGCCGGGGATGGCATCGGGCAGGAGCTGCCGGACCGTGACGTCGCCGCGGCGCTTCACCCTCAGCTCGCTGGCCTTGTACAGCCGGGCGACGGCGCGGGGAGGGGAGATCAGCTCCTCGATGCTGACCTGGAGCGCCGCCGCGACCTTGGTGAGCACCGACAGGGTGGGGTTGGCTCCACCCGACTCGAGGTTGGCGATGGTCGGCCGCGGCACGCCGGAGAGCTGGGCGAGCTTGTTCTGCGTGTACCCCCGGATCTCTCGGAGCTGCCGGATGCTGCGAGCGAGGTTGTTGGCGGGGTCGTCGCGCATCGTGCTCCTCGGTCGATGAGAGAACCCGTGGATGATGCATCAAGCGATGCGTCCCCCTACGCGTGTCGCGCGTCCTCGGTCCGCCGCTCCCCGAGCTCTCGCCAGGCGAACCGTGGGTGCGGCGCCAGGCCATCGACCACGTCGGCGATGAGCTCACCGAGCACGGGCGCGAACTTGAAGCCGTGGCCACTACCGCCTGCCGCGACGAACACGTCCGAGCGCCCGGGGACCCGGTCGATCAGGAAGTCGCCGTCGAAGCTGTCGGAGTACAGGCACAGCCGCTCGCCGACACGGGGTGCGTGGGCCAGCGCCGGGATGCTCTCGCGCAGGAACGCCCGGAAGCGCTCCTCCCACTCGGGCGGGACCTCTCGGGGGCCGGTCGGGTCCACTTCGATGCCGACGCCGTGGTTGGCGACCTTCACCAGGCCATCGGCGTTGGCCGGGAAGCCGTACCAGCCGGTGCGCGAGATGTCGGCCGCCCAGACGGGGAAGCGAGGTGCCCGCCACCGAAACGGGTCGGGGTCCTGCGGCCGGAAGTGGAGCACGGGCTGGCCTACGGCGCGGAGCCGGTCGGCCAGCTCGGGCAGCAGGTGGTGGGTCCAGGCCCCGGCGGCGACGACACAAGGACCCGCGACCCGCTCGACCGTGGTCTGCTCGGCGACGATGCGGACCCCAGCCGCCCGGGCGCGCTCCCCGAGCTGACGGACGACCTCACCGCTCTCGGCCCAGCCGCCGGCGGGGTTGAAGTAGCCATCGGGGTAGGCGTCGGCGTTCCAGTCCGGGTGTGCTTCTCGGAACCCGGGCGCTACCCTCCGGAGGTTCGGCTGCCGCCGGAAGCTCTCGTGCTCGAAGCCTCCGGGCTCCATCTGGGTGCGGGAGAGCAGCAGGAATCCCTCTTCGTGGAAGAGGGGCCGACTGAACGTCGAGTTCCATTCGCGCCACCCGAGCAAGGCGCGGCGACCGAGCGCGGTGAGCGTGTCGTCGGCGCCGTAGTCCGCACGCACGACCTTGGAGATGTCCGTGCTCGCGGCATCGGGGTGAGGGGAGTCCGGGTCGAACAGGTCGACCTCGTGTCCCCGGATGCGGAGCGCCAGCGCCGCCGTCACGCCGAAGATGCCACCGCCGATGACGGTGACGGCCATCAGTAGGTCCCGACGCCGGGGTCGACGGTGCGGGCCCACAGGTCGATGCCGCCTCGCATCGACCAGACCTCCGCGAAGCCCTCGGACAGCAGGATGGCGGCGCCGGCGCGGGACCGGACGCCGTGGTGGCAGAGCACGACGGTGGGGGCCTCGGGCTCCAGCTCGTCCGCCCGGTCGGCAAGGTGCGCGAGGGGGATGTGGACCACACCCTCGAGGGCGGCCAGCGACAGCTCGAAGGCCTCACGGCAGTCCAACAGGACCAGCTTCTCGCCTCGCTCGAGGCGCTCGGCGACGTCCTGAGGTGTCAATTCGGCAATTCGCATCCGTTCGCATCCTTGTGGCCGACCAGACTGGGCGCTACGCTGCGCGCGCCCGGGCACCAGGAAACCAGTATGAAGCACGCCTCTCTCCTCCTCCTCCTGGCGCTGGTCGCCTGCAACGGTGGATCCGGTCCGGCCGAGGGCGAGGAATCGCCCATCTCCTACATCGACAGCGACGAGGACACGATCCTCGACATGCACGAAGGCTACGGTCAGACCGGCGAGTACGACGACGCCGGTGAACCGATCGAGGCCTCCGAGGACGCGGACGGGGACGGCACACCCGATCACCTCGACACCGACAGCGACGACGACGGCATCCTGGACAAGGACGAAGCCGGCGACGCGGACGTCCTCACGCTGCCCTGGGACTCGGACGCCGATGGCATCGCGGACTTCCGCGATCTGGACAGCGACGACAACTGCATTCCGGACGCCGACGAGGGCGGCACGGACACCGACAACGACGGCGTCGGCGACTTCGCGGACCTGGACGACGACGGCGACGGCATCAACGACGCCATCGAGCTGGGCGACGACTGCACGGAGCTCGACAGCGACGGCGACGGCGACCCCGACTACCACGACCTCGACAGCGACGGCGACGGCATCGGCGATCTGTACGAGGGCGGCGTGACGCAGTGGGAGGACGAGCCGCAGGACTCCGACGCCGACGGCATCCCCGACTACCTGGACAGCGACTCGGACAACAACGGCGTCGCCGACAGCATCGAGGGCGGTGTGGGTGGGCCTCAGGAAGAGCCGGTCGACACCGATGGCGACGGCATCTACGACTTCGCCGACACGGACGACGACGGCGACGGCCTGTCCGACCTCGACGAGCTGAACGTCTACGGCACGAACCCGTGGGACGACGACACCGACGGCGACGGCTTTTCCGATGGCGCCGAGCTGTCCTCGGGCTCGGACCCGCTGGACGCGGACTCGATCGTCGAGGGCCTGTACGTGACCGTCGAGGAGCGGGCCACGGTCGAGGAGGACTTCGCCTTCACGCTGAACGTCCAGATGGGCGACATCGCGTTCCTGCTGGACACCACGTGCTCGATGAGCGCCACCGTGAACGCCATGTCCAGCGAGTTCAGCCAGATCGTCAGCACGCTGTCGACCTCGCTGCCCGACGGCGAGTACGGCGTCGCCACCTACGACGACTACGCCTACGGCGGCTACGGCAGCACCTACTACGGCGACAAGCCCTTCGAGCTGCGGCAGCAGATCACGAGCAACGTCAGCAAGGTCCAGAGCACGCTCTCGAGCATCCCGCTGCACGGCGGGTCGGACGGCCCCGAGTCCGGCATGGAGGCGCTCTACCAGGGCCTCGTCGGTGACGGCTACGACCAGAACTGCAACGGCCGATACGACTCCAGCACCGATGTGCGGAGCTACGTCAGCTACTCCGGCGACGCGTTCAGCGGCAGCGAGTCCGGCTCGGAGACGAGCGACTCGGGCGGCGGCTCGAACGGCGGCTTCGGCTTCCGCGACTACGCGCTGCCGGTCATCGTGTACGCGACGGACAACTACCTGCGTGACCCGGACTCCAGCGGCACCAGCTACAGCGGCAGCCCCGGTGGCTGCCCCCTGGACGCCGGCCGGAACGACGTCGTGGCCGCGGCCAATGACCAGGGCGCCTACCTGATCGGCATCTCGACGTACTCGAGCCTGCCGACCTCGCAGATGAAGCAGCTCGCCAACCAGACGGGCTCCACCATCGGCGGGAGCGAGCTGGTGTACAGCTGGTCGGGCAACAGCTCGACGCTGCGGAAGACCATCACCGACGCCATCGAGGACCTCGTGACCTCGGTCCAGTTCGACTACGTCAGCCTGCAGGTCGAGAACGACCCCCACGGCTTCGTCACCAGCATCGACCCCGAGCAGTACAGCCTGGGCGGCGCGGTCAACGGCCAGGAGATCGACTTCAAGCTGGACTTCCGAGGCGTCGTCGCGGCGACCGACGAGGACCAGATCTTCACCCTGACGCTCAACATCGTCGGCGACGACACCGTCCTGCTCGACACGCTCGACATCCTCGTCCTCGTCCCCGGCCGGAGCTACTGATGCTGCTTCTCCTCACGCTCGCTTGCGACTCCGACACGACGCTCCACACCATCGAGGACGTGAACGCCGGGGATGACACGACCATCAGCGGTCGGGTCTGCAGCCCCTGGACCTACACGTGGCTCGAGGGCGCGACGGTCTACACGCACCTGTTCGACGTCGACAACAACCTGTACGACACGGTGACCGCCATCACCGACGAGTCCGGGTACTACGCACTCACCAGCCTGCCGACCGGCCGGACCTACACCATCTACATCCAGATGGGGAACGAGATGGTCGACATGTTCGAGGCCGAGCTCCCGGTCGCCGGCGGTCTCTCGCTGAAGGACCCCGAGTGCGGTGGTGGTGGTGGTGGCGTCGTCGTCATCAGCGGCGCCTACGACGAGTTCGACAAGGTCCTTCCGGCGGTCGGCATCGCGGCCTACGACACGGTCAACGGCGAGACGGGGAGCGACCTGGTCGACTTCCTCTCCGACCCGATGAACCTCGTCGACTACGAGAAGGTCTTCTTCACCGGTGGTCACACCGAGGAAGACGTCTTCTACGACACCGATGGCAACGGCGACGCCGCCGCGATCCAGGCCGTGCACGACACGCTGCGGTCGTACGTCCAGGGCGGGGGAGAGATCTACGCCACCGACTGGTCCTATGACGTCATCGAGTCCGTCTGGCCGAACCACATCGACTACCTTGGCGACGACGTCGAGCCGGACGTCGCCCAGCGTGGCGAGACCGGCGGCGTGACCGCGCACGTGACCGACAAGGACATGGGCGACGTGGTCGGCTCCGAGGTGACGGTCGTCTACGATCTGATCGAGTGGCCGCTCATCGAGTCGGTCTCCGGCGACGTCACCATCCACATGACGGGCACGGCCCAGTGGCGCGACGGATTCGAGATCTACGACGTGCCGGCCTCGCCGCTGCTCGTGTCGTTCACCGACGGGGACGGCCTGGTCGTCGTCAGCACGTTCCGGTTCACGACGCAGGCGAAGCGCGACGACGGCCTGCCGTTCATCGACTACATCATCAACGACATCTGATCAGGCGGGCTCAGCAGCCCGTGTCGAGGTCCAGGTCGTTGCACGCGGTGACGTCGGCGTAGAGCTCGACGTCGCCGACGTCTGCCCCTGCGCCGTAGATGAGCGTGGCGTCGCCGGTGTAGTTCAGCACCGTCGAGCCGAGCTGGGCGTAGATGATCGCGCCCGCACCCTGGTTCCTCAGGACCGCGCCGCCGTGCACGTAGATCGTGCTGCCGTAGGCGTTGTTCGTCAGATCGGAGCCGCCACACGCCGCGACGGTGGCGCCGGTCGTGTTGTTGAACCCGGTGCCGGTGACGAGCGTCGCCGTGACGTCGTCGACCGAGCACACGGCGTCGTCGACGGCGGTGTCGGTGGTGTCCACCGTCGCCGTCCCGGTGTCGGTCCGCTCGACGGGCTCCAGCCAGGCCGGGACCCGCTCACAGCCCAACAGGGCCAGGAGCCCGAGGGCTACCAGCGCGAAGGACGGGCCCAGCGGCCCACCGAGAGCTTGACCTTGCCCTCGTTCTTCAGCGTCTTCAGCACCGCGATGACCTCGCTCGGCGACAGGTCCGAGTAGGGCGAGAGGCGCTGACAGCCGGCCACGAGCACGTTCTGCTTCAGGCCGTTCGTGCCGTAGTTGCTCAGGCGCTCGACGACGTACTCCCGGATCCACACGCCGCGCTCGGGGTCACGCATGGCCTTGGCGGGCAGGCGAGGGGACGGCAGCTTCTTCTTCTTCGGCTTGTCGTCGGCATCCTTGGCGGCCGCCTTCTTGCGCGGGGTCCGCTCGTCGGGGTGCTTGTGCGAGTTCGGGGTCTCGTGCTTCTGGACCTTGACGGTCGACATCTGCGAGGCGGGGTGAAGGGTCTCGGGGGCCTTGCCCTCGAAACCCGCGACGAGCGTGCCGTAGTGGCCAGCGCTCTTGGGGCTGCTCATCGCGTCGTCCGAGCGGGCCGTGATGGCTGCACGCAGGCAGGCGGGCACGTTGTCGGCGTCGACGTCGGTCAGTTCCTGCAGGAACTCGCCCAGGACCTGGCCCGTGGGCAGGTCGTTGAACTCGCGCACCATCTCGTGCTGGAACTCCACGAGGTCCCGGCTGAGCTGCACGGGCAGGTCCTCGAGCTCGGAGAGCGCCATGAGGTCACAGAGGCACTGGGCCTGCAGCTTGTGGATGGGCTTGCGCAGGAGATCCGGGGTCAGGACCTGAAGGGTCACCGAGTCCGAAGTCCGAAGTCCCTTCACGAATGCCTTGCCGCTCACGCACACCTCCGACTTCGGATTAACCCTTCGGTCTCATCGGAGTTGGTATGCGCATCACGAAGGTCTACACGCGGGGCGGAGACAAGGGCAAGACGAGCCTCGTCGGCGGCCTTCGCGTTCCCAAGAATCACCCTCGGATCGCGGCATACGGGACGATCGATGAGCTGAACAGCATCCTTGGGCTCGCCCGGACATTCAATACGTCGACTTCGGCGTCCGAGGACGCCAAGGCGAGGATCGACACGATCCTCCACCGGATCCAGAACGAGCTCTTCAACCTCGGCTCGGACCTGGCCACTCCCCCCGAGCACCGCTGGAAGGGGATGATCCGGGTCGGTGACGAGGACATCACGCGCCTGGAAGACGAGATCGACTCCCTGAACGAGGATCTGGGCCCGCTCGTCGAGTTCATCCTTCCTGGAGGAGGGCCGGTCGGGGCGTTCCTGCACCAGGGGCGGACGGTGTGTCGCCGAGCCGAGCGCGAGCTGCTGTCGCTGATGGACCACGAGGGGCCCGAGGTCGCCCAGGACCCGATGCGGTACATCAACCGCCTGTCGGACCACCTGTTCGTGCTGGGCCGGTGGGCCGTGAAGGCCCTCGGCGAGCCCGAGAATCTCTGGGAGCGACCGCCCAGGGAGGAACCCGGGAAGGAGTAGGGACGGAGGGACTCGAACCCTCAAGGTCATACGACCGGTGGATTTTGAATCCACTGCGTCTACCGATTCCGCCACGTCCCCGTGACTCCGGCGATGTAACCGCGCGGACGCGGCTGTGGAAGACTCACGTCGTGAAGCGCCTGGGTCCGTTCGAGCTCGTGCACGTCGTCGGGACCGGCGGCATGGGCGAGGTCTGGCGCGGCGTGCACTCCGCCGACGGTCACGCGGTCGCGATCAAGGTCGTGACGCGGCAGGAGGCTCGTCAGCTCGAGTCGGTCGAGGCCTTTCGACGCGAGGTGCGCGCGGTCGCCGCGCTGGACCACCCCGCGATCATCGGCGTCTACGACCTTGGCGAGGTTCCGGCAGGGACCCTGCTCCAGGAGGGCAGCCCCTATCTGGTCATGGAGTACGCGACGCGCGGCTCGCTCGAGGGTCTGTCTGGACGCCTGGACTGGCGCGGCGTCCGGCGCCTGCTGCTCGGCCTGCTCGATGCGCTCGCCCACGCGCACGCGCGTGGCGTGGTCCACCGGGACATCAAGGCGGCCAACGTGCTGCTGACCGAGGCAACCAGCGGCGCCGCCCTGAAGCTCTCGGACTTCGGCCTGGCGCACGCCATCGATCGGTCCGAGCGGCAGAGCGCTCGCGTGGCTGGCACGCCGGTCGGGATGGCTCCGGAGCAGTTCCGAGGCGACTGGCGCGCGTTCGGGCCGTGGACCGACCTCTATGGGGTGGGGGTCCTGGCCTGGGAGCTCATCACCGGTGCGCCGCCCTTCGCGTCGGACGACCTGGGCGCGCTCATGCAGCAACACCTGCTGATCGATCCGCCCCGGGTGGTCCCGCTGATCCCGGTACCCGAGGGGGTCGAGCCGTTCCTGCGACGCCTCCTCATGAAGCGTCCGTGGGATCGGTACCAGCGAGCCGCCGACGCGGCGTGGGCGCTGAGCGATCTCGGCGAGGCCACCGGGCCCGCCCCCGACGTCGTGGTGGCGAGCCCTCGGCCCCAGGCGCTCACGTGGTGGGACCTCCCGGTCGAGCTCCCCGTCGAGACCTGGGATGAGGTGTCGAGCGCCCAGCATCAGCTCGCGAGCCGCTCCCGTCCGCCTCTGCCCGAGAGCTGGCGGCGCGCCCGGGCTGGCTCCATCCACATGCACGGGGCCGGGCTGGGGCTCGTGCGACTCCGGACGGTCCCCTTCGTCGGTCGGGACAAGGTTCGCGACCGAGCCTGGACGCTGCTGCACGAGGTCCGGGAGTCCTCCACGGGGAGGGGAGTCCTCATCCGCGGGCCGGCCGGCATCGGCAAGAGCCGATTGGCGAGCTGGCTCTGCGAGCGCGCCGAGGAGCTCGGTGGCGCGACGGTCCTCACAGCGCGACACGAGGCCCTGGGTGGCCCCGGCTCCGGGTTGCCGCGGCTCGTCGCCCACGCGCTCCACGTCGTCGGGCTCGAGGCCCCTCGGGACGAGATCGAGCGGCGTCTCCGCGCCCAGGGCGTCGCTCATCCCGGCGAGGAGGCCGACGCCCTGGTCGAGCTCATCCAGGGGACGGGCTCGCGGACGGAGCGGTTCGCCGCGCTCGAGCGCCTGCTCCAGCGCACCATCCGGACCGGGCTCGACGGGCCGGCTCCACGCCCCGTCGTGTTGTTCCTGGACGACGTGCAGTGGGGGCTCGACGCCCTGGAGTTCGCTCGCTGGTTCCTGCGCCGGCGGCCCAGGCTCCCGGTGCTCCTCGTCCTCACCGCGCGAGACGAGGCGCTGGCCGAGCGGCTCGAGGCGGCCGACCTGGTCGAGGCGCTGTCCGATGTCGTTGAGGTCCTCACGCTCGGGCCACTCGGGGTCGACGCCCATCGCGGTCTCGTGCGCGGACTGCTCGGGCTCTCGGGCGAGCTGGCGGACGAGGTGGAAGAGCGGACGGGTGGCTCGCCGCTGTTCGCGGTGCAGCTCGTCGGAGATCTGGTCGAGCGCGGCGTGCTCGAGCTGAGCGAGTCCGGCTGGCGTCTGCGGGACGGGGAACGGACGCGGCTGCCCGACGATCTCTATGCCGTCTGGGGGGCCCGTCTGGATGCGGCGCTCGAGGAGCTCCCCGACCACGAGCTGCTGGAGCTGGCGGCGGCGCTCGGCCAGTCGATCGACGCAAAGGAGTGGGCTGCGCTCAGCGGCCAGCGATCCGAGGCGCCCATCGAGGCACTCGCCCGCGTCCAGCTCATCGTTCGGAGCGAGCACGGCTTCTCGTTCGTGCACGGCATGCTCCGTGAGGCGCTGCAGCGTCGCGCTGAGGACGGGGGCCGCCTGGAGCGTCATCACCGTCGGTGTGCCGCGATGCTTCGCGAGATGTACGGCGAGTCCGCGGACGAGCGGGTCGCGCGGCACCACCTCGCCGCCGAGGACCTGGAGGAGGCCCTCGACCCCCTCGCTCGGGCCGCCTCGAGGCGCCGGGACGACGGCGCCTTCCCCGAGGCCCGCGACCTGCTCGACCGCAGGCTTGCGGCCCTCCGCGCGCTGGATCTGCCCCCGCAGGACCCCCGCCTGGCCGAGGGCTGGGTCGTTCGGGCAGCGCTGGACCGGATGCAGGGACGCTGGGACGCCTTCGACGAGGGCATCGCGCGCGTGGTCCCGATGGCCCGTCGGAACGGCCAGATCCACGTCCTGGCCGAGGCCGTTCGGGGCATCGCCGAGGCCGCTCGCCAGCGAGGTCGTCTGGACGAGGGACACCGGCGCTACACCGAGGCGCTCGGGCTCTACAGGCGGTGTGCCCCCGGGCTCCACGTCGCGCGGCTCGGCGAGGCCCACTGCCGGCTCGGGCTCGGGGACGTCCACCGCCAGCACAACCGGTTCGACCAGGCCGAGGCCCACTACCGCGATGCGCTCGCGCTCTACGAGGGGCTCGGTGACTTGAAGGGCGTGGCCAGCGCCCATCGGGGCCTCGGCGGAATCCTCCGGCAGCTCGAGGACCACGCCGGCGCCGCGGTGTGGATCCGGAAGGCGCTCGCGGCGTACGAGGAGCTCGGTGCGCGGCTCGGAGTCGGGAACTCCCTGAACGATCTCGGAGACTTCGAGCGGTACGCCAACAACTGGAGCGACGCCGAGGCGCTGTACCGGCGAGCCGCTCACGTGTACGCCTCGTGCGGCTCGTACGCGACCATCTACCCGACGACGAACCTGGCCCTGCTCTGGCTGGAGGAGGGGCGGGTCGCCCAGGCACGGACCCAGCTCGAGGCGGCGCTCGTCGAGGTCCGTCGGCACGGCATCACGAGCTTGCTCGGCGGGCTGCACGTCGCACTCGCGGCCTGCGCGGCGTCCGAGGGCAACTGGCGGGAGTTCGACGACGAGCTCGAGGCGGCCATCCAGCACCTGGAAGACAGCGGGGATATGGATCGGGACAACGCCTGGCCGGCCGAGCGCGCGGCAGAGATCGCCCGACGCTGCGGCCAGGCCGAGCGGGCCGACCGCGCGCAGGAGCTGGCAGACGCGCAGTGGAGCGGGGTCCGGGCGATCTCACAGGACCGTCACGGCCCCACCTGACCGGGCTGGGTACGACCGGGACCTCATGCAGGAGGCCCCCATGAGCTTTGAGCGCGGTGAGCTGATTCGCGAGGGCAAGTCGAAGCAGGTCTTCGGTGTGGCCGGCAGCGACGACAAGGTCATCCTCCACTACAAGGACGACGCCACAGCCTTCAACGGCAAGAAGTTCGGCGTCGTCGAGGACAAGGCGCGCGTCAACGCCGCCATCTCGTGGCACCTGATGCAGTACGTCGCCAAGGAGACGGGCATCCGGACCCATCTCATCGAGCGGCTCTCCGACACCGACCAGCTCTGCGAGAAGGTCGACATCATCATGGTCGAGGTCGTCGTGCGGAACATCGTCGCCGGCTCCTGTGCCCGACGCTTCGGTCGCGAGGAGGGCGAGGTCCTGCCCTTCCCGATGATCGAGTGGTTCTACAAGAGCGACCCGCTGGACGACCCGCCGATGAGCGATGTCCATGCGCTGACGTTCGGCTGGGCCGAACAGCACGAGCTCGAGTACCTGCGCTTCGCCGCTGCCAAGGTCAACAAGGCCCTGTGCGACTTCTGGGACGCGCTGGGCGTCGACCTGGTCGACTTCAAGATCGAGTTCGGCCGCACCCCCGATGGCCGCATCCTGCTCGCCGACGAGATCAGCCCCGATGGCTGCCGTCTGTGGGAGAAGGGGACGCGCCGCAAGCTCGACAAGGACGTCTTCCGTCGCGATCTGGGCGACCTGGGTGACACGTACCGCGAGCTCTACACGCGGATCTTCGGCAACGAGCTGGGGGCCTGACCGCGCGCCATGTGCGGCATCGTCGGAATCCACGGTCACCCCGAGGCCGCGCGCCTCGCAGCCCTCGCCCTCCATGCGCTCCAGCATCGGGGGCAGGAGGGCGCGGGCATCGCGTGCAGTGACGGGGGGACCGTTCGCACACATCGTTCCCTGGGCCTGGTCGGCGAGGTCTTCGGCTCCCAGGACCCGCTCGAGGAGCTGGCGGGGAGCGTCGCGGTCGGACACGTCCGGTACTCGACGTCCGGCGAGAAGGCGCTCCGAAACGTGCAGCCGTTCACGGTCCGCTACCGCGATGGCCAGGTCGCCATCGCGCACAACGGGAACCTGGTCAACGCCGGCGAGATCCGCGGCCGGCTCGAGCAGCGCGGCTCGATCTTCAACACCACCTCGGACACCGAGGTCGTGCTCCATCTGCTCGCCACGAGCATCCAGGGGACGTTCGTCAACCGCCTGGTGGACGCGCTCCTGCAGGTCGAGGGCGCCTACTCGCTGTGCGTCATGACCGAGGACACGCTCGTGGCGGTTCGGGATCCGCTCGGCTTCCGCCCGCTGGTCCTGGGCAAGCTGGGCGACGCGACCATCGTGGCGAGCGAGTCGACCGCCCTCGATCTGCTCGGCGGCGAGGTCATCCGCGAGGTGGCGCCCGGCGAGATGATCATCGTCAAGGACGGCGGCATCACCTCGCTGCAGCCGTTCCCCCGGCGTCGGCGCCACGCCTGCATCTTCGAGCACGTCTACTTCGCGCGGCCGAACTCCAACGTCTTCGAGCAGTCGGTCTACGACAACCGGTTCGGCTGGGGGCAGCGCCTGGCGAAGGTCGCGCCGATCGAGGCGGACGTCGTGGTGCCGGTCCCCGACAGCGGCACACCTGCCGCGCTCGGCTACGCATTCGAGTCCGGCCTGACGTTCAAGCAGGGACTCATCCGCAGCCACTACGTCGGTCGGACCTTCATCGAGCCGAGCCAGCAGATCCGGGACTTCGGCGTGAAGCTGAAGCTCTCGCCGGTGCGCTCGGTCATCGCCGGAAAGCGCCTCGTCGTGGTCGACGACTCCATCGTGCGCGGCACCACGAGCCGCAAGATCGTCCGGATGCTCCGGCAGGCGGGGGCCGCTGAGGTCCACCTCCGAATCTGTTCGCCGCCGATTGTGGCGAGCTGCTTCTACGGGGTCGACACCCCGACGCAGACCGAGCTCATCGCGCACTCGATGTCGCTGGAGGAGACCCGGGCCCACATCGGTGCGGACTCGCTGGCCTACCTGCCCTTGGACGAGCTGCACGCGCAGGTCGATCCCGAGACGCCTGCCACATGTGACGCCTGCTTCTCCGGCGTCTACCCCGTGGCCCCACGCGGCTCCGACCCGAACCAGCTTCCTCTGTTCGAGAACGACGAACCCTCCAAGGTATAGTCGGCCGGATTTTCGCGGAGGCACCCGCTTTGGGCCGAACCATCGGGATCGATCTGGGCACCACGAACACGGCTGTGGCCGTGTTCATCAAGGGGCGACCCAAGGTTCTCGAAGATGAGAAGGGCTACAAGGTCCTCCCTTCTGTCGTGTGCCAGAAGGAAGATGGCAGCTTCGTGGTGGGGCAGGCGGCGAAGAATCGCATCCTGACCGACCCCGACAACACGGTGTACGCCGTGAAGCGGCTCATCGGGCGCCAGTTCAGCTCTCGGCAGGCGCAAGACACCGCCCGCCGCATGCCGTTCGAGATCACCGAAGGGCAGGACGGCGAAGCCAACGTCGGCCTCGGCGAGCACGTGATGACGCCGGCCGAGGTCAGCGCCATCATCCTCAAGGTCGCGAAACAGATCGCCGAGCGTGCCCTGGGCGAAGAGGTCGAGGAAGCGGTCATCACGGTGCCCGCGTACTTCAACCACGCACAGCGCGCCGCGACGATGGAGGCCGCCGAGCTGGCGGGGCTCCGCTGCGACCGTCTGCTGAACGAGCCCACGGCCGCCGCGCTCGCGTACGGCTTCCGCAAGGACATCGAGCGGAACGTCGCCATCTACGACCTGGGCGGCGGAACGTTCGACGTCTCGGTCCTGCACCTCTCGAGCGGGGTCTACGAGGTCCTGGCCACGACCGGTGACACGTACCTGGGCGGCGAGGACTTCGACCTTCGCATCGTCGAGTGGCTCGCGGACCGGTTCCTGGCCGAGCACCGCGAGGACCTGCGCGAGGACGTCACCGCCCTCCAGCGCCTGAAGGACGCCGCCGAGCGCGCCAAGTGCGAGCTCTCGTTCACCGACAAGGTGACGGTGCTGGTCCCCCGCATCACGCCCACGCGGAACCTGGAGTACGAGCTCACCCGTTCGCAGCTCGAGGAGCTCGTCGGCGACCTGGTCGACAAGACGCTGGACATCACGCAGGAGGCCGTCGCGATGGCCGGCCTGCAGATCAACCAGCTCGACGACATCGTCCTGGTCGGTGGTCAGACCCGGATGCCCCGTGTCCGCGAGGCCATCTCCACGCTCTTCGGCAAGGAGCCCTCGCGCTCCGTGCACCCGGAAGAGGTCGTGGCCATCGGCGCTGCTGTTCACGCCCAGTCGCTGGACGAGCCGGACGCCGGCACGACCCTGCTGATCGACGTCACACCGTTCGATCTCGGCATCGACTCGGCCGGTGGGTTCTTCACGACGCTCATCGAGCGCAACACACGCATCCCGTTCACCAAGACACGGGTCTTCACGACGGCCAGCGAAGACCAGGAGCGCGTCCGCATCACGGTGCGCCAGGGCGCGTCCCGTGTGGCCGAGGAATGCGAACGGCTCGGCGAGTTCGTCCTGGACGGGCTGCGTGCGGCGCGTCGCATGGAACGGAAGATCGACGTGACCTTCCGCATCGATGCCAACGGCATGCTCCACACCACCGCGGTGGACCGGCTGACGGGTGAGCGAAAGCAGCTCGTGATCCGGAACTACAGCGACAAGGCGAGCGACCCGACCCTGCCCGACGACGACGCGATCGCCGCCGAGCGGGCCAAGAAGTCGAAGAACGGTGCCCAGGCGCCGGTCGCCGTGGGTGGAACGGGCGAGGAGTCCAAGGGTGGCTTCTTCGCCGGCCTCTTCAGCGGCCTGACTGGCGGCAAGAAGAAGGAGGCTCCGAAGAAGGCCAAGGAAGCGCCGCCGGAAGAGCCGCAGCAGACCGACGCCAAGCCGGTCATCGCCATCGAGACGCCAGCGCCTTCCGACGCGCCGCCCGAGATCCCGGTCCCCGAGCTCCCCGATCCGCCCCCCGAGGCGCCTCGCACCAAGCTCTCCATCGAGCTCCCGACCATCGACCCGTCGGCGGTCGAGCCGCTCGACGACGCGCCGGCCGCGGTGAGCGCGACCGGGTTCGGCAACAGCCCGCGTGCCGATGCGAGCGAGCTCGCCGCGATGTACGGCGACGTACCGCCTCCCGCTCCGCTCGAGGACTTCGAGGAGATCGACGAGCTCGAGCCGATCGACGACCTGGAGCCGCTCGACGAGCTTCCCGACGACGCGCTGGGCTACCTGGCTCCGCCCGACGAGGACAGCGCCAGCCCGCCCGACGACCCCTTCGACGACGTGCCGGACCTTCCGGACGAGGTCGACGTCGATATGGACGAGGAGCTGCGACCGGCCCTGCTCGAGGAGGACCTCTTCTACCCCGAGGACCTGTACTCCGAGCCGGAGCCCGAGCCGGAGCCCGAGCCGCCGCCGCCGCCGCGCAAGCGCACCAAGAAGCCGGCGCGGCTGAAGATCTCGTACAAGAGCGCCTCGGCGTTCGTGCGCGAGTACAAGGAGAACCTCAAGCGAGGTCGCACCTTCATCAAGGCCGAGAAGCCGCTGAAGGAGGGCCGCGCGTGCGTGTTCGAGATCGCCGTCCCCGGGCTGGCCGAAGCGGTCAAGCTCGCGGGTGTCGTCGTGTGGAGCTCCCGTCGCCGTGATCTGACCGCCGGTCAGGAGAAGGGGATGGAGATCGAGTACCGCCTGACGGCCGACGAGCAGGAAGAGATCGACCTGACCATGGCGTCGCTGGGCTGACGCTGCGGGCTCTCAGCCCGGGCACTGCTCCAGCTCGGTGAGCACCAAGGCGTCGAGCGCGTCGGTCCGCACCCAGGTTCGCCCGACAGGGTCCCGGCTCAGGTCGTCCAGCGTCCGGGAGCACCACGTGCGCGGCCGCTCGGCGATGCGCCGCCGCCAGCCCAGGGACAGCGCTGTGGGTGCGGCGTTCTCACACCGCCGCCTCAGGTCGTCGCGCTCGACCTCGGCACAGACGGCCAGGTCGAGCACCTCGGCCGCTTCGTGGTGCCGGCGCCACCACCAGCCCCACGGTGGGCGCCAGTCGGGTGCGGCGAAGCGGGCCTCGACCGCCAGGGAGTCGTCGAGGGTGCGGCCGTCGGCGGGGTCCGCCAGCGCCTTGAACAGGTGGGTCCAGCACTCGCCCGCGAAAGGACCGGCCTGGGCACAGCTCTCGACCGCGGCCTCGGGGTTGGCGCCCAGCTGCTCCTCGGCCCGGACGAAGAAGCACTCCGCTCGCCATCGTCCCGCCTCGATGCTCTCGCAGGGAGCGCCGATGGACAGCAGGCACTCGGCGCGCAGCTCGTCGTCGGTGACCAACGGGCAGTCGCCCGTCGAGAACGCCGTGGCGTCCTGGCTGTTCGAGGTGGCGACAGTGCAGGCGAGGAGCCAGATCAACCGGGGATCCGGACCTGGGCGATGTCCGAGAGGCCCAGAAGGACCAGCACCAGCCGGTCCACACCCAGCGCGATGCCGCCGGCCCGAGCGTGACGGGACACGGCGTCGACGACCCGCTCGTCGACCGGGTGTGGGAGTCGACCTGCGGCACGTCGCGCGGCGTTGTTGTGTTCCCAGCGGGCTCGCAGCTCGACCGGGTCTCGGAGCTCGGTGAACGCGTTCGCGACCTCGATGCCCTTCCAGTACAGCTCGAAGCGCTCGGCGATGTCTCCACGGACCTCGGCGAACGCGGCGTCGGCGGCGGGGTAGTCCACGATGAAGGTGGGGCTCAGGAGCCGCGGCTCGACGTCGTTCACCCAGGCGCGCTCGACGTCTTCGGCGCCCGGGCTGTGTCGAGCGAGGGCCTCGGCGGCGGTGAGCTGCTCGAACGGAGGGACGTCGACGCCCACCGCGCTGGCCGCGGCTCGCACCAGCTCGCGCGTGTCGTCGAGGATGCCGCGGTAGTCCGTGCCGACGCGGTACCACTCGAGCATCGTGAACTCGGTGCTGTGCATCGGGCCCCACTCCTCGCCGCGGTAGCAGGGGCCCAGGCTGTAGAGGCGTGGGAGCCCGCTCGCGAGCACCCGCTTGCAGGCGAACTCGGGCGACGTGTGGAGGAACCGGTCCCCCACGGCCAGCGCCTCGAGGTGTTCCTCGAGGGCGCCGCTTCGAACGAGCGTCGGGGCCTCGATCTCGACGAACCCGTTGTCGTCGAGCCAGCCTCGCAGCGCTCGCAGGATCTGAGCCCGGTCCCGGAGGACGCCAGGCTCGGGCAGGGCCGGACTCACCGGACCCGGTTGCAGTACTTCTTGTCCTTGGTGTCGATCTTGATCACTTCGCCGTTGTTGATGAACAGCGGGACCTGGACCTGGGCACCGTTGCAGACCGTCGCAGGCTTGGTCGCGCCCTGGGCGGTGTTGCCCTTGGCGCCCGGCTCGCAGTAGGTGATCTCGGCCTCGATGAACTGCGGGAGCTCCACACCGACCGGGCGGTCGTTGTACATCATGACCTCGACCTCGAGCGCATCGAGGAGGAACAGTTCGGTCCCGTCCATGACCTCGACCGGCACGCCGATCTGCTCGTAGCTCTCCATGTCCATGAAGAAGAACAGGTCTCCGTCCTGGTACTGGTACTGCATCTTCTTCTCTTCGCAGTCCGCCGCCTCGAGCTGCTCGCCCGTGCGGTAGGTGCGCTCGATGACAGCGCCGCTGATGAGGTTCTTCAGCTTCGTGCGCGTGAACGCGGTGCCCTTGCCGGGCTTCACGAACTGGAAGTACGTCATGACGAAGGGGTTGCCGTCGACGACGACCTTGAGGCCGTTGCGGAAGTCGGACGTCTGATAGTAGTGCGCCATGACGAGGTCTCGCTGTGAGTGAGGAACGGCCCACCCCCTATCGCGTCGAGCGCAGCCGTGCAGGGCGCGTGCTGGGGAGAGCCGAGGCCCTTTCTCGGCTCTCGTGGCTCACGGCCGAGACGTGGGAGGCGGCCTCTCGGATGTTCCCGGTCCGAGTGCCCAGGGGCTGGTTCGACCGCAGCCGCCCCGAGGCCGACGACGCGCTCCTGCGCCAGGCCATTCCGTCGCCTGAGGAGCTGCTACCGGACGGCGAGGGCAGGGTGGATCCCGTCGGCGAGCGCTCGCTGAAGCCGCACCCGTGGTTGGTTCGCAAGCACGACGACCGGATGCTGCTGCTCCTGACGCGGCGCTGCCACCTGTACTGCCGCTACTGCTTCCGCCGGAACGACCACGGCGGCCCGGAGGACCCCAGCCGCGAGGAGCTCGACGAGGCGCTGGCGCTGGCGCGCGCCTCGGGCGCCCGTGAGCTCATCCTCAGCGGTGGCGATCCGCTGGCCGTGCGCGACGACACGCTGTTCCGCGTCCTGGACGCCGTCCGCCCCGAGGTGCCCGTCGTTCGCATCCACACGCGCGCCCCCATCACCGCGCCGCGCCGGGTGACGGACGAGCTCGTCCGTGGTCTGCGAGAGAGGGCGCCGGTCTGGGTCCTGGTCCATGCGAACCACCCGCGTGAGCTGACGGGTGACGTCGTGGATGCGCTCGGCCGGCTCGTCGACGCGGGACTCCCGGTGCTCAACCAGTCCGTGCTCCTGGCGGGCGTGAACGACGACGTGGACGTGCTCGCCGAGCTATCCGAGAGGCTCGTCGAGCTTCGCGTCTTCCCGTACTACCTCCACCACACGGACGCCGCGCTGGGCAACGCCGCCTTCCGTGTGGACGCCGAGCGAGGGCTCGCTCTGCACGATGCGCTCGCGCGCCGCGTGTCGGGGGTTGCGCTCCCTCGCTATGTGGTCGATCCTCCCGACGGATCCGGGAAGATCGGGGTCCTGCAGGCGGTCCAGGATGGCATCCTGAGCAGAAGGAGCTGAGCCATATGGCCGTTCGTGCCACCACGCTGGACCTGTCCGACCTCGACACCTTTCTCGAGGTCCATGAGCAACACCTCAAGAACCGGACCGTCGTCATCCCCGGCAGCGCCGTGGACGGGGACGAGCTGTCGACCCAGTTCCAGCTGGACATCATGCTGCCGTTCAGCGGACGGCAGGGACCCGTGCGCTGCAACGTCCTGCGGGTGCTCCCCAACGGCGACACCGTCGCCCAGGTCCAGGAGTGGCCCGACGCCGTCTGGCAGTGGGTCGAGAACGTCTTCGAGACCATCGACCGGGTCCGGACGCACCTGCTCGACTCGGGCGAGGTCATCCGCCCGGAAGACGTCCCGGTCGCGCCTCCACCGGTCGTCCAGCAGGTCATCGTCGAGCGCCCGGTCGCTCAGCCCGTCGCGCCGACCGAAGACGTCGTCGCGCCGGCGGAAGAGCGGCGCCGGACCTATGGCTACGAGCTCCCCGACGTCCTCGACCGCGAGCCGCTCGCCGCCGGGACGCTCACGGGTCGCGGCCTGCGGGACTTCCTCGTCGACATCGCGCTGGCCGAGACCACCGGACTCCTGACGGTCCTGCTCGAGGACGGCACGACGCGGTACGGCTTCTGGCAGGACGGCGGCCCCGTCGGCTGGCGGACCGAGCCGCTGCGCGAGCACGAGACGCTGGGCGGACTGCTGCTCACGGCCCAGAAGGTCACGGCCGACCAGGTCGCCCAGGCCCTCGACATCATGGACAGCGAGGGCTGCAAGCAGGGCGAGGCCTTCGTCCGCATGGGACTGCTGCGGGCGGGCCAGATCCCGACCGTCCTGAAGCGCCAGTGCGAGTTCCTGCTGCAGGTCGTGCTGCGCGAGGACGCCGGCAGCTGGGCGTTCTTCCCGGCCGAGGACTTCCCCCAGCGCTTCGCCATCCCGCCCGTCAACGTGCCGCAGACGCTGTTCAACGCGATGATGCAGCACAGCCGCAACGTCACGTCGGACCGGCTCTACGCGATGCTCCGGCCGCGCCTCGAGAACCGCGTCCGGCTTCGGCCCACGGCCGAGAAGATCGTTCGGGGATTCGACTGGGACGCTGGGGAGCTGAAGTTCCTCGACCTCATCATCACGGACAAGCCCATCCGCGTCCGGAAGCTGTTCTCCATCACGCCGCTCACGAAGGCCGGGACCGCCGGCACGATCTGGGCGATGAACGAGATGGGCTTCATCGACTTCGGCGAGGGCGAGCAGGACCAGGCGCAGAAGCTCCGGCGCATCACGGCGCCCATCGCGAAGAAGCTCGCTCGGGTCCAGGAGGCCAACGTCTTCGACGTGCTCGAGCTCCACTGGATCTGCACGGGCGCCGAGGTCGAGACCGCCTGGCGCAAGCAGCGCTCACGCTGGGACCCGACGCCGCTGGGGAACATCCCGGACGAGCTGCGCGCACAGCTCGACGCCATCGCCAACCACCTCGACAAGGCCAAGGAGGCCCTCGAGTCGGTCGAGGCGCGCGGTGTCGCGCGCCGCGGACTGGTCGGGGACGAGATGGTCACGCAAGCCGTGAGTGGGCTCGCCCAGCGGGCCGACGGACTGCTCAAGGAGCGGGACAAGTCCGGCGCGATCGACGCCTACCAGAAGGCCCTCGACCTGGCTCCGGACGACCCGGGCCTGCTCGATGGTCTCGCCAGGTCCAAGGCCTTGATGGTCGTGGGCGAGAAGCCAAAGCCACGTCCGCCCGTCTGAGAGGCGGCGTGAAGGAGACGAGATGAACGAGGTGACCGTTCGCGCCAACGAGCGCGTCGGAGAAGGGCTGCACGCCATCACGCTGGACGTCGGTGACCTGGCGTCCGGGTACACCGTGCCGGGTCAGTACGTGCAGCTCGCGGCCGGCGAGGGCAAGCCAGCGTTCATGGCCATCGCCAGCGCGCCGGGAGCCGACGGCTTCGAGTTCCTGATCCAGTACACCGACGGTATGGCCGGCCAGATCTGCAAGGCCCAGGCGGGCCACAGCGTCCAGTGCTCGGCGGTGATAGGTAACGGCTTCACGGTGTCCGAGCTCGACGGTCGGGACGTCCTGTTCTTCGCCGGCGGCACGGGCATCTCGGCGGTCCGCGCCGTCATCGAGTCCCGCAACAGCTGGGGCGGAGACAGCCGCATCTACTACGGGGCCCGCTCTCCCGACCACATGGCGTACCAGGACAAGTTCGCCGACTGGGCCGCTCGCGGCGTGCGCGTCGTGGCCACCCTCGACGAGCCGGCGGATGGCTTCGAGAGCGGCTTCCCGCAGGACGTCTACGCTCGGGACCCGCTGGCGTCGGGCGAGAACGCGGCGCTCGTCCTGTGCGGCCCCGGCCCGATGTGCCAGGGAGCGACGGATGCGCTGGTCGCGGCCGGGATGCCCGCCGAGCGAGCTCTGAAGAACTACTGACGGGCTCCCCTCCTGAGAGGGACCCCAGAGCAGGAAAGGCGGCCCGAGGGCCGCCTTTCTTCGTTCTCGAGCGAAGCGTTCGACTCAGTGCCCGTGGGCGTGGTCGTGCGCGTCGCGGCTGTGCACGTGGATGTCGTCCGGGTGCGGCAGCATGTAGGGGTCGGTCAGCGGGACAGCCGGGACCGAGCCCAGGTACTTCGTCACCACCGTGATGAAGAGCCCGAGCCAGCCGAGGCCGATGCCGACGGCGGGGAGCATGGGGATGCTCGCCTCCATCCAGACGCTCGGGACCGCGACCAGGAAGCGCTCCAGGAAGATGCCGACCGAGATGATGGTCAGGATGATTCCGAAGCCGATGGGCATCTTCTTCAGGCCACGCGACAGGAGCGTCGCGAAGGGGATGAGGAAGCACATCGCGGCGACGACCTTCGAGAGGCCGACCCAGGGCTCGAGCGTCATGCGGACGAGCAGGAAGCCGATCTCCTCGGTCATGTTGCCGTACCAGATGGGCAGCAGCTGAGCGAAGAACATGTACGCCCACACGATGGTGAAGGCGAAGATGAGCTTGCCGATGTCGTGGAAGACGTCGGGGGTCACCAGGTGCTTGATGCCGAGCCAGCCGCGGCTGGTCAGGGCGAACAGCGAGATGCCGACCATCGAGAGCCAGAAGCAGCTCGCGAAGTACCAGCCGCCGAACATGTTGGCGTACCAGTGCGGGGCCAGGCTCATGATGGCGTCGAACGCGTACAGGGTCATCGCGCACGCGTAGAGGATCCCGATGAGGGGAGCCTGCGTGTGCATCGTCTTGTGCGCGGCCTCGGACGCGGCCTTCGCGTCGGTCTCGCCGCCGATGATCTTGTCCCACCAGGCGGGAGCGGCCGAGCCGATCTCCGCCTTGGCCAGGATGAGGTCCGGCTTGAGGCTCGTGCGGACGTACATCAGGCCGACGGCCGACGTGAGGCCCAGCATCGCCAGGTTGCGTCCCAGGAAGAACCCGGTCTGCAGCCACGTGTGCTTGTGGCCGTGGATCGTCTCCGGGTGGGTGGCCCACTCGTAGAGATCGAAGCCGCCGAGCGCCACGTAGAAGAGCAGGAAGAGGACCCACACGACCGGCGTGAAGACCGCGAAGCCTTCAGCGATGCGCTTGAGCGGGCGGCTCCAGCGGGCCTCGGTGATGGTCATCGCCGCGAGGAACGCCATTCCACCGAAGCTGATGCCGGCGAAGTAGTTCATCGAGACGAGGAACCCGAGGCGCGCCTGGGTCCAGCCGTCCTCGAGCGCGAAGCCCGTGCCGGCGTAGGCCACGATGCCGAGCACGGTCAACACCAGACCAGCGGTCTTGATGTTGCCGGGAACGGTCGCGGGACCGAGGTGCGGCTTGGGGTCGAAGTTCGGAATGCCGACCATGGTTCAGCCCTCCTCGGAAGGGGGTGTGGGCGGTACGTACTGTGCGCCGTCCAGCGTGCGGATGTACTCGACGACCGACCACATCTCGTTGTCGTCCATCGCCCAGCCATGTGCCGGCATGATGGCGCTGCCGTTGCGGATGGTCAGGTAGATGTAGCCGTCGGTGCGGAGCTTGCTGATGGCCGCGTCGCCGGCCAGCGGCAGACCCGGAATCGGGTACCGCGCGCCCTTGCTGCCGTCCGTGACCGGACCCGAGCCCAACGCATCCGCGTTGTGGCAGGGAGCGCAGTACGTCAGGAACATGGTCTCGCCCTGACCGAGGAAGGCCTCGTCGACGGTGTAGTCGTGGGTGAGCGCCTGGCCGTCCGGGGTGTTCCGGTCGAAGTTCTCGACGTACATGTTCTGGCTGATGACGCCCTCGGGGAGAGGGGCCATCTCACGCTCGAACGCCTTCACGCTCACTGCGTCCATCATGTCCGTGAACCACAACTGGCGACCCTGCATCGGGGCTGGGAAGAGCTCGTAGTTCGTGAACGCCCAGGCGGTGTACCCGACGAGTCCCGCACCGATGGCCAGGAAGACCGCGGTGTGCTTGTGATGGGGTGTGACGGCCATCTCAGGCCTCCTGGGGGACGGCGACTTCGTCGGCCCCGGCGTCGTTGAGGAGCTTGGCGGCCTCGTTCTTCTTCTCACCATCGACGCCGTGGATCACGAGGCCGAAGTGGTCGGAGGAGTACCGCGGGTCGCAGCACGCGACGTCGAGGTCGAAGGCCGGAAGCCGACAGTGGTAGATGATGGCCGCGAGCGTCATCAGACCGCCGATGAGGACGGTGCACTCAAAGGTGATGATGACGAACGGGGGGACCGACACGACCGGCTTTCCGCCGGGCAGCGCCATGGGCCAGACGGCCGAGGTGAGGCAGGCCAGCACGAAGCCGCCCGTCCCGCCGAAGATGCCGCCGAGCATGGTCCACCAACGGACCGGGCTGGGCTTGCCGTCGTAGATGGCCTCCTCGATCTCGTGCCGGGGCAGGGGGGACATCACGGTGAAGTCCGTGAAGCCCGCCTTCCGCGTCCGGTCGATGGCGGTGAGGAGGTCGTCCAGGTGCCGGAAGACACCCTTGACGTTGTTCGGGTCTCCGACCGGTCCCGCGGACGGGTCGGTCGAGGTCTCGGCGCGCTCGTCCCAGGGAGTACGGAACTTCCAGGCGATGATCGAGCCGACCACGATGAGGACGGGCAGCGCCACGACGCTGACCAGGATGACGTTGTAGGAGATCATGCGGCCTCCGCGTCCGAGCGCAGGGGCGGACGGAGCCCCTCCTTGATCTCCGCGATGGCCACGCTGGGCATCACCTTGACGAAGAGCAGGAACCACATCGAGAACCAGCCGAAGGAGCCGAGCATGATGCCCATCTCGACCCAGCTGGGCATGTAGTGGACCCAGCTACCCGGGTCGAACTGGTGGGCGAGGGACGAAGCGATGATGTTGAACCGCTCGAACCACATTCCGACGTTGATGACGAGGCTGACGAGCCAGAGGCCCCACAGGTTCGTCCGGACCTTCTTGAACCAGTACAGGAGCGGAATCGTGCAGTTGCACAAGACCATCATGTAGAAGACCCAGTCGTAGTTGCCGACCGCGCGGTCCACGAAGATGCCCCACTCGTAGGGGTTGTCCGAGTACCAGGCGATGAAGTGCTCGACGCCGTACGCGTAGGTCAGGATGAGACCGGTCAGCATGCAGAGCTTCGCGAGGCTCTCGAAGTGCCAGATGTTCAGGTAGGGCTCCCACTTGAACAGCTTGGACATCGGGATGAGCAGCGTGATGACCATCGCGCAGCCACTGAAGATGGCTCCGGCGACGAAGTACGGCGGGAAGATGGTCGAGTGCCAACCGGCGGTCTGCGCCATCGCGAAGTCCCAGGAGACGACGCTGTGGACGGAGACGACCAGCGGGGTGCACAGCGCGGCGAAGAACCCGTAGGCGGCCATGTAGTGGCGCCACTGGTTGTCCGTTCCGCGCCAGCCCAGGCACAGGACGTTGTAGAGCTTCTTCACCAGGCCGCGGCTGGCGTCACGCACAGCAGCGATGTCGGGGATGAGACCGACGAAGAAGAAGACCGCCGAGATGGTCAGGTACGTGTTGATGGCGAACACGTCCCACAGGAGAGGGGACTTGAAGTTCGGCCACAACAGGCGCTGGTTCGGGTACGGGAACAGGAAGAACACGTACCACAGGCGCCCGACGTGAATCATCGGGAAGAGCGCCGCAGAGATGACCGCGAAGATGGTCATCGCCTCGGACGCCCGGTAGACGCCGGTCCGGAACCGCGCCCGGAAGAGGAAGAGAATCGCCGAGATCAGGGTGCCGGCGTGACCGATACCGACCCAGAAGACGAAGGTGGTGATGTACACACCCCAGAACACCGGCGGGGCGTAGCCCGCGACACCCATTCCCTCTTCCAGCTGGTAGCCCCAGCAGTAGATGCCAAAGCCCAGGAAACACAGGGCTGTGACCAGCGCGAAGGCCCAGAGGGCCGTCGGCTTGAAGAGAGGACGGATGACGTCCTTGTTGACGTCGGAGAAGCTGGGAGGAGAGACCGCAGACATTGCTCAGTACCCCTCAGTGAGTCTCGGCCGCGGGGGCCGAGTGTTCGTCGCCGTGACCATCGTCCGCATGCTCGTCACCGTGTCCGCCGCCGTGGTCCGGCTTGGCGTTCTCGGTGAAGGACAGGCGAGCCAGGTACTCGACTCCGTTCTTGGTGTTCAGCTCGGCGAACAGCTGGTAGCTGCGCGGGTCGGCTTCAAGCTTGGCGACCGCGGACTCAGTGTCCTTCCGGTTGCCGAAGGTGATGGCATGGCTGGGGCAGACCTCAGCGCAGGCGGTGATGCGCGACAGGGTCGCGTCATCGGCCAGCGCCGGTCGGGCCTCGGCCTTGGCGAAGCGGAGTCGCTGCACGCAGAACGTGCACTTCTCCATGACGCCCATCTCGCGGGTCGAGACGTCCGGGTTCAGCATCAGCTGGTAGCTCTCGGGCCACTCGAACGTGTGCCAGTTGAACCTACGAGAGGAATACGGGCAGTTGTTCGCGCAGTACCGGGTGCCGACACAGCGGTTGTAGATCATCGCGTTCAGGCCATCGACGTTGTGGTACGTCGCGACGACCGGGCAGACGCCCTCGCAGGGAGCGTGGGCACACTGCTGGCAGACCGCCGGCAGGTAGCGGACGTCGGGGTGTTCGCCCTCGCCCTCCCAGAACCGGTCGAGCCGGATCCAGCCCATGTAGCGGTAGCGCTCGTGCTGGCGCGGCCCGACGATGGAGATGTTGTTCTCGCTGAAGCAGGCGGCCTCGCAGGCACCGCAACCGGTGCACTTGTCGAGGTCGAAGCTGATGGCGAACCGGTAGTCCGGGTGCTCCGGCTCCGGGTAGAAGTCGTGGATTCCAGCCTCGACGAGGCGGGGGTCCTCGACGACATGGGCGCCCATGCCGGCTCGGATGTCCAAGTCTTCCTTCTTGGCCAGGACATCGTCGACGAAGGCGTTGAGCGCCACCGGACGGTTGTCCATGTCTTCGGAGCCCTTCATCGTGCGACGCCAGGGCCCTTCGGCCGTGGCCTTCGCGCTGGCGCTCTGGCCCAGGTAGGCGAGCGCGCCGGACACGGGGTCCTTCGCGGAATTCAGGAGCTTGAAGCCGTTGGTGCCCCAGCCCTTCTCGTACCGGTTGCCCCCCGTGTGCCCGTTGCCGAGCACCACCGCGATGGCTCCGTCCTGCATGCCCTTGGACATGCGGACCAGCGCGTCGATGTTCCCGCCGTCGGAGGTCACGGTGACGTGGCTCTCCTCGTTCACACCGAGCTTCTCCGCGGTGGCGTGGCTCATCTCGGCCCAGGTGCACCAGGTCAGACCACTCACGGGGTGAGGGATCTCCTGGAGCCAGGGCCGCGAAGCGCCGCGTCCATCGAACAGGTGGGTGTGGGGGTAGAGCAGCAGCGCGTCACCCGAGACAGCGTCACCGGCGACGGGCGCCGGGAGGCTCTCGGACAGCGCGGGCTCCTCGGAGGAGTCGGCCGCGGACCAGCCGCCCGCCTGCAGGGCCTCGACCCAGAAGCGGTTGAAGTCCGAGCCGCCCGCCTTCGGGAAGACGGTGTCGTTCCAGTGTCCGGCGACGTAGCGGTAGAAGTCGCTCGCCTCGAAGTCGGCTCGAGCCTCGCCACCGCTGACCTTGGGCAGCGCGACGAGCTCGACCCCTTCGTCCGTGGCGGCGGTCTCCTCGCCCTCGTCCTCGACGACGGGGAGCGTGACGCCGCCCGCCTTGGCCAGGCTGAGGAGGATGTCTCCCACACCGCGGCTGTCGTGGATGGGAATCATCCCGGGCTGACGGAGTCCGTGCTTGCCGAGGACTGCCTCGGCGTCGCCCCAGCTCTCGAGCCAGGTGCCCGTGGGCAGGACGGTGGCGCCCTCGCTGGACGTGTCGCCCAGCCCCTGTCCGAGCAGCACCAGGTTCTCGACCTTCGCGAGAGCGGCGGCGGCGCCGACGTCCTCGGGGAGGTTGAAGACCAGGTCGAGCTCGTCGACGAAGAGCGTCTTGACCTTGCCGGCAGCGCAGTCGGCGAGGAGAGCCTCGACGTCCGCGAAGCTCGACACGGGGCCGAGGTTGCGTCCGTTGGCCATGCTGACCGAGCCGCCCAGGTTCCCGCACACGTGGTTCAGGACCAGCGTCGCGAGCGCGAGGTGCGTGCCGTTGACGCCCTGGGTGGTCGCGCCACCCGGGAAGACGACGGACGGTCCGGCGGCCAGCTTGTCGGCCAGCGTGGTGAGCTTGCCGAGGTCCAGACCCGCCGCCGAAGCGAGCGCGCCGGCATCGATGCCAGCCAGGAAGGACTCGGCGCCGTTGGCGGAGCCCTTCTTGTCTGCGACCAGCTTGGCGAGCGCCAGGGCCACACCGGTCTCGGTGCCGGCCTTGGGCGCGTACCAGGTGTCGGCCCGCGTCCCCGTGTGGGAGAGGCGGGGCTCGATCGCGTAGAAATGGGCCACGTGGCCGGACTTCGGGTCGCGAGCTGCGGCCCATCCAGCGCTGTGGTCGTTCTGCGCGAGCCAGGTGTGCAGCCAGTCGGAGCCGAAGCTCACGATGGTGTGCGCGCCCGACACATCGTAGCGGGGAATCGCGCTGACGCCGTACGCCAGCTCGGAGGCCTTGGCGAGCGACTCGTACCCGAGCGGCTCCCAGTGCACGCGGCGTGCGCCGACGGCTCCGAGGTAGTCGCCGAGGAGTCGGTCGGTGGCGCCCGTGCGGTAGCGGCCGACCCAGGCGACGGAGCCGCCCTTGACGGCAGCCGACAGCGTCCCGAGGACGGTGTCCCAGTCACTGACCGCACCCTTGACGGTGGGGGCGGTGACCTGGTCGGGGTCGTACGCTTCCTGCGTGACGGAGATGCCGCGCGAGCAGACACCGCCTTGGCCGACGGTCGAGTCGGTGTTGCCGGCCACGAAGACCACGCGGCCCTCGCGGTGGCGAAGCGACACGCCGCATGCGGCAGCGCAGCCGTCGCAGGTGGAAGCGAAGAAGGTGGGGAGACCGGGCTTCAGCTGTTCAGGCTGCACCACGTAGGGCAGCACGTTCTCGACCGGCGTGCGGGTGTCGCACGCGGTGAGAGAGGCTGCGCCCGTGACGCCGACCATCTTGAAGAAATCGCGGCGGTTGAAACTTGCCATGGGTCGAGCTCCGCCTACTGGTGGCAGGTGTAGCAGTCCTTGAGTTCTGCGCGGCGGGCCTCAGCCTTCGTGCCGTAGTTCTCATCGACGGAGGGATGGTCGCTGTGGCACTCGAGGCACCACCCCATCTCCATCGACATGGACTCGGCTCGCACCGCGACAGTCTCCTGGGACATGTCGGCGTGGCACTCCGTGCAGTCCACTCCGCCCTGGATGTGGCGGCTGTGGTTGAAGTGCACGAAGTCGGGCAGGTCGTGGACCTTCACCCAGGGAATCGGCGTGTCGGCGTTCTCGCCGCCAGGCAGGTACGTCTTGAGCTTCTCGAGCTCCGGACGGTCCGTGGTCGGGACCTGCATGTGGCAGCCAGCGCAGACCTGCTGCGACGGAACGCTTGCATGCTTGCTGCTGCGCGCCGTCGAGTGGCAGTACTGGCAGTCCATCGCCATGCCGCCGTCTTCGACGGTGCCTGCGTGGATTGCGTGGTTGAACTCGATGGGCTGCTCGTCGACGGGCTGTTCCACCCGTCCGACTGAGGTTCGCCACTCGACGTCGCTGTCCTCCTGCTCGCCCCAACCGTATTCGGTGGGCAGCAGCGAGTGACTGCTCTTGGGGAACTCGTGGTTGTCATCGTCGATCTCGACGTGACCACAACCAGCGAGCCCAAAAGCAAACGCCGAGAGCAGCAGTGCCGTCACATGACCACTGCGCAAAACGGACATTCTTCCTCCCGCGGGAGCGCCCAAATGGGCGTCAGGGGCGCCCTGATAGCCCGCGATTTGAAGCCGTGCCATGCGCGCGGGCCGGTCCCCTGTCAAGGGGGAGTGGGCGACTTGGCACGCACGGTTGATTCGCCAGCTATCAGCAGGGTTTTCGGCATGTGTTTTCGGCGGTGATACGTGACCACATGTGGCTATTCCTGGCGTGCTTCTCTCCTGACCCCCCGGCCGACCCCGTCGAGCCCGATCCTCCGCCCATGAAGATCGAGCCGATGACCCATCTCACGGTGGAGAACGGGGCCTCGCTCTACGAGAACTGCAAGGACCGGGTCGAGGGCGCGAACGTGCCCGGCGAGTGCACGACGGACGCCGACTGCGCGCGAACCGGCTGCAGTGGTGAGGTCTGTGCGACTGCGGCCGAGGTCGAGTCCATCATGACGACCTGCGAGGTCCGGCTCTGCTACCACGTCCTGGATGCGTGCTCGTGCGTCGAGGGGGTCTGCGGCTGGAGCCTGCACCCCGACGGGACATCCGTCGAGACCTGGCCGTTCAGAGGAGCAGACCGGAGCGCTCCAGGGCCTGCGTCAGCTGAGACGCCATCAGACTGACCGCCCCGGTGTCCGCGAGCAGGTCCTGCCTCACCTCAAGCTCCAGGTATCGGACCCCATGGCCCCGGCCGTGTCGCGTGGCCGAGTACATCAGACCGTCGAGCCCGGAGTACGGCTGGTTCAGGACGCAGGCCAGGCCCTCGCCGGCCAGCGCTGCCCGCAGCCGCTCGGCCTCCTCGGGGTAGGAGTCGAACAGGACGCCGACGTCCATGTCGCGGGCCTCGCCGCGGTAGGTCGGCGTAAAGGTGTGGACGGCGAGAAGGAAAGCGTCCGGTCCGAGCAGACTCAGCGCCACGTCCACGGTCGAGTGGTAGGGCACGTGGTAGCTCGCCAGGCGACGTGCCCGCTCATCGGGGGAGACCCGCCGGTTGAACGACAGGCGGTGGCCTTCGATGTCACCCAGGATCCACGTCGGGTCGTCGACCTCGCGGTTCGCGTCACAGACCAGGCGTGAGAAGCGAGCCAGCACCGCCGAGCTGCTGGTCAGCGAGCACACCGCGCGGACGAGCTCCGCTGCCCCGATGTCCCAGCCCCAGTGGGTCTGGAGGATCGCCTCGTCGTCGGCCGAGAACGTGAGCGGCTCGGGCACGCGGTGGCTGGCGTGCTCGCAGGTGACCAGCATCGACGAGGTCCCGTCGATGATCTCGGCTGCGTCGTCGATGAAGGGCTGCGTCATCTCGCCGCGTACTCACACGTGGCACCCTCGGAGGCCAGATGCGGATCGACCACCTCTCCCTGCTCGCCGGTGCCTGTCCACTGGTCCCTGTGCCGTTCCTGGACCGGTGGCTGCATCGCAAGGTGATGGCTCGGATGTACGCCGAGGTGGGAGTGGACGACGCGAGCGAGCTTGTCCGCCGCAACGACAGCCTCGTCGGGCGGGTGTTCCTCAGCATCCTGTGGTGGCCCATCCGCAAGCTGTTCCGGACCGTCTTCTTCTTCCTCACGATCAAGGAGTGTCTCGACACGGTCGCCGACGCCGCGCTCAGGGCGGCGATGGTCCGCTCGGCCGTTCCGATGGAGGACCCGGCTCGGGTGCGCGAGCTGCTGGACGAGGCCACCGCGCAGAGCTCACCGGTCGAGCGGATGTACAAGGACCTTCCCTCGGCGCCGCCGGTCGGAATCCCCCGCACGGACGTCGTCGCGCGGTTCGTGCGGTGGCTGCAGGGGCACGGGGGCGGGGCTATGGTTGTGGCGGAGTTCGAGAGGCGGCTGGCCGCCCAGGAGTGAGCATGGTCCTGATCGCGCTGCTGGGCTGCAAGGACCCGCTGCCGACCGGGCAGGGCGGTCTGCTCGACCAGGGCGATCTGTGGCCGTACCCGAGCGTCCAGCTCATGGAGGACGGACAGGTCCGGATTCCGGATGGACTCATGCCCGAGGTCGACACGCCGATGCCGGTCGACCGGCTCGACCATCGCGAGGGCTTCTCGCGGATCCAGACCTCGCTGGTCCGGCTCGAAGACATCGACCTGGATGCGCTCCCTTCTGCGGACCTGCCGGAGCGGTCCGGGTCGGTCCAGATCGTGGACCTGGACACCGGCGAGCGAGTGCTGGCCTTCGCCGAGGTCGACTCGACGCCCGGCGCCGACGGTCGACTGCTCTTCGTCCGCCCGATGGAGCCGATGACGGGTGGCCACACCATGGCCATCGTCGTCACCACCGAGGCCGCCCCCCGACCCGAGGCGTTCCAGTACGTCCTCGACGGAGGGGAGTTCGAGGGCCACGACGAGCTCGGCAAGCGCACCCGTGACCTGCTCGACGACCTCGAGGTGCTTGGCGTCGCTGAGAAGGACGTCGCTGTCGCCTGGGACTTCCCGGTCCAGGACGGGCGGGCCTCGCTGAAGAAGATGCTGGCCGAGCGCGGCCCGGTCCAGGGCCACGAGTGGATCAAGATCGACACGGCCGAGTCTCTGCCCGAGGGCATCGCCAAGCGCCTCCAGGGAACGATGACGGTCGACAGCTGGCTCGTGGACGACACGCTGCCCGAGCTGGACGCGGACGGCATGCCCATCCACAACGGGACGGCGAACGCGGACCTGTACGTGCACATCCCCAGCTCGGCGATGGACGCAGAGCCGGGGACGGTGCCGATCATCATCTGGGGCCACGGGCTGTTCAACCACCCGGTCCAGCTGTTCAACGACACGACCGACCCGAGCCACTTCATCGAGCTGTCCGAGCGGCTGGGGATGATCGTCGTGGCGACGCCCTACCGCGGCCTGATGCGGAAGGACCTGCCGGACGTCATCTGGGTCGCCAACGACATCGGGCGGTTCCCGGAGATCCCCGAGCGGCTGGCGCAGGGCGTCTCCAACCACGTCTCCCTGGTCGAGTACGTGCAGGCCGAGGACGGGCTGCTGGCGGACGACGAGCTGCTCGGCCTCGGGAACCCCGACGAGATCTACTACCTGGGCGTCTCGGCCGGAGCGATCATGGGCGGCGTCACCGTCGCCAACATCCCCGAGCTCGAGCACAGCGTGCTGCACGTCGGCGGCGGCGTCTGGTCGATGACCTTCCCGCGCTCGGCGAACTGGGACGAGTTCGAGGAGCTCGTCAGCAACGGCATCTCCGACTCGACGTACCGGCAGCTCAGCTATGCGATGGTCCAGATGTACTGGGACCCGGTCGACCCCGTGAACTGGGGGGCGGAGCTCTCCGACCGGTCGGTGCTCCTGCAGGAGACGGTCGACGACGACGAGGTCAGCAACCTGGGCACCGAGGTCCTGGCGCGAGCGGCGGGCTGGCCGCTCATGAAGCCGTTCTCGGTCCTGCCCGAGGACATCGAGACGGTGCGGGATCCTGGCACCGGACCGCTCCTGGTCCAGTTCGCACCCGGGTTCGAGGACCCCACGAACGGCAACCGGCCCTCGTCGCGGACCGGCGCCCATCGAGAGGTACGCACGTGGGAGTCGTCCAAGCTCCAGATCCTGACGTACCTCGACCCCGCGGACCCCGGTCGGGTCGAGCACTTCTGCGGGGCCGAGGTCTGTGACTCGGACAACGACCTGGACTGAGCACGCAGCGGCCGCCGGCGTCGCTGTCCTGCTTCCCGCCTGGATCGTCGGGCCTGCTGTCGGCGGGTTCCGGGTCCCCGGCGTTCGCGGCGAGCTGCTGTTCAGCTCGCTGGCGGGCACGCCGCTCGATGCTGTCTCGCCGCTGGCCTCGAGCCTGCAGTTGGTCTTCTCGCCGCTGGGAGAGACCTCGGCGTTCACGCTGGTCGTCTTCCTGGGGCTCTGGCTCGCCGGTGTCGGGGGCTGGGCGCTGGGTCGACCTCACGGCCGGGGGCCGGCGGTCCTGGGGCTCCTCGCGCTGCAGCTGGCCCCGCCCGTCCTGCGAGGGGTGTGGACCGGCGAGATCAGCGCGCTGGGCGTCGGGCCTGCCGCGCTCGCCATCGCCGGAGTGCCGCTGGCGCCGGTGTTCGCCGCGCTGGCGTGTCTCTGGTGCTGGCCGCTCGGGCTGCTCGCGCTCGCCGCCCGCCACACCTGCAAGTGGACCTGGCTGGCGGTGGTCCCGATGCTCGTCCTCCAGTGGCTGCCGAGCCCCCAGCCGACGAGCTGGTCACTCCGGCAGTCCGAGCCGGTCGTGCGCACGGTGCCTGCCTACGTCTCGACTGAAGGGGCGGTGCTGCCGCTCAAGGTCCCCGACCCGCCGCCTCCGGCTCCCGTCGACCCGTTGCGTGCTGTGCCCGGGGGCCTGGCCGCTCTGCTGGGGCTCGGCGTGGGGCTGGTGTTCCGTCGCCGGCCCGTCGTGGCGGTCGTCGCGACCGGAGCGGTCGTCCTCGCGGTCCTGGTCGCCGGCATCGGCTGGTTGCCTCCGCCGGGGGCCCCTCCTGGACGTCCCGCGGGGTGGTGGTCCGCGCTCGCTGCGCCCGGCGTCGGACGCGGGGCCGCCGGGTGGGCCGCGGCTGTGGCTCTGGCCGGAACGGTCGGTCTCCTCGAACTGGGGCGAAAGGGCCATGCGTGGGTCGCTGGCCTTGTCGCGGTCCTGGTCGTCGCCGGCGTCGAGCGGCTGGGGCCGAAGTTCCCCATCACGCCGCTGACGCCCGATCCTGTGCTCGTCGGCCTGTCGGACGTCGATGCCCCCGTGGCGGTCTGGCCCGCCGGGGGAGCCCCCTGGTTCCAGGGCTTCGCGTCCGAGGCCGAACTCCGCTTCTTCCTGGACGGTCACCAGCGCGCGAGCGTCGAGCAGGAAGCCGTCTGGGTCCGCTGGCTCTCCGAGGCCGGCGACGTCGTCGTCGATGCCCGGCACGCCCAGGACGTCTGGGCAGTGCGCGAGTCGGCGCCGGGCGGCTCCTGGCTCCTGTTCCACCGGGCGCAGACGGACCCGGACACCCGCACGCGGGTCGAGGGCTGGCTCGCCCAGCGTGCCGGCGCTCCGGTCGCGGAGAGCCCGGAGTGGGCGCTCTACTCGGTGGAGTGATCCGGACCGACCGCGTAGATGCGCATCGTGTTCGTGGTGCCCTTGAGCGGGCTGGTTCCGGCCAGGACGACGACCTCCTGACCCGGCTCCAGCAGCCCCTTCTCCAGGAGGATCTGCTCGCCGAGTGCGATGAGCTCATCGGTGTTCGCCACCGCGGGCACCTTCACGGGCCGGACGCCCCAGGCCAGCGCCAGGCGGTCGCAGACCGCATGGGACTGCGTCAGCGCGAAGATCGGCGCCCGCGGCCGGTACTTCGAGGCGTTGATGGCTGCGGCACCCGACCAGGTGAAGACGATCAGCGGCCGGCCGGCCTCGCTGGCTGCGAACGTCGCCGCGCGGGCGACCACGTCCCCTGGACCCGCCGTGAGCCCCAGCGACTCGCGCGCCCGGGGCAGGAACGGGGAGCGCTCGACCTCGCGGGCGATGCTGTCCATCACCTTGACGCTGCGCAGGGGATACATGCCGGCGGCGGTCTCGCCCGAGAGCATGACCGCGTCGGTGCCGTCCAGGATGGCGTTGGCGACGTCGGTGGCCTCGGCCCGGGTCGGGCGTGGGTTCCGCTCCATCGAGTCCAGCATCTGCGTCGCCGTGATGACGAGCGCGCCGGCCTTGTTGGCTGCGTCGATGAGCCGCTTCTGGTGGATCGGCACGGTCTCGAGCGGGACCTCGACCCCCAGGTCACCTCGCGCGACCATGATCCCGTCGACCACGGCCAGGATCTCCTGGATGTTGTCCAGGGCCTCGGGCTTCTCGATCTTGGCGATGATCGGCACGTCGGGGGCGCCGGCGTGAGCGAGCTCCGCCTTCAGATCCCGCACGTCCTCGGCCCGTCTGACAAAGGACAGGGCGACGTAGTCGACGCCCGCCTGGACCCCGACCTGCAGGTCGGCCTTGTCCTTGGCGGTCAGCGAGGGGGCCGAGACGTCGACGCCGGGCAGGTTGATGCCCTTGTTGCTGCCGAGCTCGCCGCCCTCGTTCATCTGGATGTGGACCTCCTTGGGCTCGGTGTCGTCCAGGACCCCGACCACGCGGCCCGAAAGCGTGCCGTCCGCGAACATGACGACGTCGTCGACGATCACGTCGTCCGCGAGCGCGGTGTACGTGGTCCCACAGCGCAGGCCCTCGCCCAGTCGGTCGTCCATGATGACCTCGAGCACGTCGCCCGGTCGGATCTTGAGCGGCTCGACCATCTTCGAGGTGCGGATCTTCGGACCCTGCAGGTCGAGCAGGATGCCCGCGTAGCGCCTGGCGTCCATGCAGGCCCTGCGGACGTGCGCGATGTCGCGGCGGATCGACTCTGCGTCGCTGTGACTGCAGTTGATCCGGAAGACGTCGACCTCGGTGACGAGCTCGGCCAGGATGTCGGGGTCGCGCGAGGCGGGCCCCAGGGTTGCGACGATCTTCGTGCGACGTGATGCCATGACGATCCATAGGACCGGGGACGAGCCCCGTCGACACGGAGAGGCGTGACGTTCCCGGATCGCATCGGTGGTGACCTGGCCCTGGCGGACCTCCAAGTCGTCGTGCGCGGCGCCCTGGCTACGAACGGCGCGCTCCTCACCGCCGGAGAGCGAGCTCGAGCCGAGCAGATCCTCGCGCTGTCCGGCGCACCCGGTCGGATCTACGCGCGGCTGGCCACGCGCAAGAGCGACGTGTTCCGTGTCCCGGCCCTGCAGTACCACGACGTCTCCCAGGGGCTGGCTGGTCTCGCCGAGCTCGGCCTGGTCCATCGCGGGGTGCCGTGGTCCGAGCGGCTGACGCTGCGTACGGTGGTCGAGCTGAAGGACCTCTGTCGCGCCTGCGGACTTCGGCGCGGCGGCAAGCGTGCCGACCTCGTCGAGCGGCTGGCGGGCGCCCGGGACTGGTCGGACGAGGACGTCGTCCGGGTGGTCGGCAAGTCGCTCGTGCGGCGCCTGGAGTTCCTGTGGTTCCGCTCGGCCTGGCGGGACCGGAGCGTGATGGTGCTCGAGCGCCTCGGTCAGCTCGCTCCGGCCGAGTACGAGCCGACGGGGGGCGGGCGCGCATTCGACACCCGCGCCGAGCTGCTGGCGTTCGAGGAGGCCCGCGGCGAGGAGCTCGAGGTGGAACAGGCCCTGGTTGCGCTGAGCGGCTCTCCGCGTCGCGCGCCGCACCTGCGTGGCCTCGACGTGCACCGCATGCGCAGCCGCCGCCTGGCTGAGCGAGCCCGTGAGCTGGAGCGTGACAAGGAGGACGCCCTGGCCGAGCGCATCTACCGAGTGCTCCTCGCCGAGGAGGCCCGAGCGGCGTTCGCAGCGTGGCGGCTGGCCCAGGTCCTGGGACGAAGCGACCGGGCCGCTGAAGGAGCGCGCGTGTGCGCGGAGTGGCGGGACCGCGTGGCGCCGGCAGATGCACTTCGGCTGGAGCGCACGGGTCGTCGACTCGCGCGGGCCGCTCGTGTCGGCTGGCGGCCGGCTCGGCCGTTGTCCCAGGCGCCGGTCCGCAAGCTCCGGCTCGCTGCCGTCGAGCGCATCAAGAACCGACCGGGCTGGGCTGGGCTGGAAGGCGAGGGGACCACCATCGAAGGGGCCGTGGCGCATGCGCTCTCACCACGACGGGTGCTGTTCGCCGAGAACCTGCTGTGGACGACGGTGTTCGGCCTGCTGTTCGTCGACCTGTACTTCCTGCCGGTCGAGGGCATGCTCCCCGTGCCGTACCTGCGTGGCCCGCTCGACCTCGGGACGCCCGGCTTCCGCGCGCATCGAGCCGAGGCCGTGGCCGAGAGGCTGACCGCCATCGAGGCCGGCGGCGGCCAGGAGCTCGCTCGCGCGGCGTTCTCGGACCGGGTCGGGCAGTCCATCGCGGGGCTCGCGTGGGAGGTCTGGGACGAGGCCGACCTGCTCGCGGTGGTGGCCGGAACCCCACCGGCGGCGCTCGCGGCCATCTGCCGACGTCTGATCGACGAGGGCTGGTCGGCGGCGCAGGGGCTGCCGGATCTATGCGTACTCCCCGGCGAGATGGTGCGGGTCGACGCGGTCCCGGCGCGGGTGCCCGAGCACCTGCTGCTCATCGAGGTCAAGGGGCCGACGGACGCCCTTCGAGACGAGCAGCGGGTCTGGCACGACGCGCTGCGACGTGCGGGTCTCGCCATCGAGCTCTGGTCGGTCCACACCTGAGACATTGTCGTCGCACCGGGTCGGCAACGTCGTCCCACCTGTGTGGGCACTCACGTGATTCCAGGAAGTTGGAGCTGGCACGTCCTGTGCTTTCTCAAGGGGCATGCTCGCTCTTCTCCTTGCCTGCGTCCCTTCGCGCGAAGCCCCTCCCAGCGCCCTGAACGACGCGTTCGAGGCCGCCAGCATCGAGTACGACGTGCCCCGCGACCTGCTCGTGGCGACGTCGTACGCGCTGACGCGGCTCGAGGACCGGTCCGGCATGGTCTCGACCGAGGGGGGCTCCGGCCTCATGGACCTGCGGCTCGACGGCGACGTGCCCTCGATCCACAAGGCCGCTGCGCTCATCCAGATGGACAGCGAGGAGCTCGAGCACGACACCGCCGCGAACATCCGAGGTGCAGCGGCCATCCTCGCCACGATGGCCGACAACCGCGAGCTGGCCATCGGCTCCCGCGTGGAGACCTACGAGCACTGGTACCCGCTCGTCGCCCAGTTCTCAGGCGAGTCCGACCCGCTCCTGGCCGAGGGCTTCGCGTTCCAGGTCTACACCTACATGATGTGGGGGGTCATCGAGGAGATCGACGGCGAGACCATCACGGTCGAGGCCCACAGCTTCCCGTTCCTGGACTCGCGGACCGCGCGGGCGCGCAGCTCGCTCATCGCCCAGTTCATCCCGGCGAGCACGAGCAACTACACGGACAGCTCGCGCACCTCGGTCGACATGGTCGTCATCCACACGATGGAGGGCAGCTACTCGGGCTCGATCAGCTGGTTCCAGAACCCGTCGTCGGGGGGCTCGGCCCACTACATGGTCCGCAGCTCGGACGGCGAGATCACGGCGATGGTCGACGAGGAGGACACCGCCTGGCATGCGGGTCACTGGGACACCAACAGCCGCTCGATCGGCATCGAGCACGAGGGCTACATCAGCGACCCGGGCAAGTGGTACACCGAGGCGATGTACTCGGCGTCGGCCAGCCTGACGCGCGACATCTGCGACCGCTACGGCATCCCGATCGACCGGACCCACATCATCGGACACACCGAGGTCCCCGGCTGCAGCGGCAGCGGTGGAGGCAGCAGCTGCCACACCGACCCGGGCAGCGGCTGGGACTGGAACAAGTACATCGACATGGTCAAGAACGCTGGCGGCGGGGGTGGAGGCATCGGCCCCACGGGCGCGCTGGCCGACGGCGACAAGAGCGGCTGGTTCGAGGCGAAGGTCAGCTCGGACGAGTACGGCCTGACCAAGGTCTGCAACGGGCCGGTGAACGGCAAGGCGACGAGCGGTCACCTGTACGTGACGGCCAACTGCCACCTCGAGCACGAGGGCAGCACCGGCGACTTCCACATCACCTGGTCGGGTGAGGAGAACGGCAGCGACATCCTGGGAACGGTCGTCGTGGATGCGTACAGCGACCCGTTCGAGGGGGTCATCCAGTCGGACGGCAGCGTGGTCAGCGACCTGTCGGGCGCCCACGATCTGGGCGGCGACATCGGCGTGGTCCGCTACGAGGCGACGATCCAGATTGACCCCTGAGGGGACGCCCCAGGCGACAGCTCAGACGACGGCGTTGTAGACCCCGTCCGTCTCCATCGACCAGCTGGCCGGCGGATGGGCGTCCGCGCCCGGCGCCACGCTGCGATCGACGAACTCGAGCTCGCCACAGTTGGACGTGCGCTTCCCGCTGGGGGTGTCCAGCTCGACGTCCGCGAACTTGGTGCAGCGGCACAGCACGTCGCCCGACGGCGAGCGGTACCGCAGGTTCACGAACGAGTCGGCGTGGGCGGCGACGGCGAACCGGCCTCCCTTGCTGGACAGCCGGTTGTCGGAGAACAGCCCGGGGCGTGTCCACGAGGCGGTCTCGGCGCCCTTCACGACGATGCGTGAGACGACCGTGTCGCCCAGGAGCGGCGCGTCGAGCACTCCGGTGAAGCCCTCGACCGAGCGCTCGGCCTTGTCGTCCCAGACGTGGGCAGCGATCCAGGCGTACTGGTCGCCGTAGTCGTCGCCCCAGTTGTGGCCGCGGCAGCCGACCCAGGAGTCGATGGGCCAAACCTCGTCGCTCAGCGTGATTTCGCCGGCGAATCGGAGGCCGCTCGCGGGCGTCATGACCTTGGTGTTGCCGCCGGTGGAGTAGAGCAGCTCGACCGGCAGGTGACGGATCGGGTTCCCGCCGCCGAGCACGAGCTCCCACGACATGTCGCCGAGCTTGCCCACGGCGCGCCGCGGTCCGAACTGGACGTCCGGCCCCGAGAGCGTGGGTCCGTCGAGGATCTCCTCCATCTGCGACCAGCGGTACTCGGCCTTGCCGACCCAGGTCCGGCCGCCGCGCTCGAAGGCGAGGAACCAGATCTCCCAGTAGCGCTCGGCCCAGGTCGGGCCGTCGCACACCAGGACGTGGCGGATCCAGAACGCCCGCTTGCCGTCGGGCGAGTTCGCCTTCAGGTAGTGGGACTCGTACGCCGTGTTCTCGGCTGTGTCGGCGACAAAGCGCTCGAAGGTGTCGTTCGCAGGCATCGGGCGAGACGATAAGCTGCCGCGGGGCCTCTGGAAAGGAGTGCCGCCGGAAGGAGCCACATGCGCATCACAGGAGGTCGGCTGCGAGGGCGGGTGCTCTCCGGGCGTGTGCCTGCCGGGGTGCGCCCGACGGGCTCGCGGGTGCGCGAGGCGTTGTTCGCCGTGCTCGGACAGGATCTGTCGGGGCTCGAGGTGCTCGACGTGTTCGCCGGAACGGGGCTGCTCTCGTTCGAGTCGCTGTCACGCGGCGCGGAGCGGGCGGTGCTCATCGAGCGGAGTCGAAAGAACGCTGCGGGCATCCGAGCGTCGGCCAAGGCGCTGGGTGTCGAGGACCGCGTCCAGGTCGTGGTGGGGAGCTCGCCGAGCGCCATCCCCGCGTCCGGCCGGTTCGACCTCGTCCTGATGGATCCGCCCTACGGCGAGGATCCGTTCCCCCACCTGCTCGCCGTCGCCCCGCTGGCTGGATGGCGTGTGGTCGTCGAGCTGCCGGACCGTGTGGATGCCCCCCTCGTCCCGGGGCTGGAGCTGCTTCAGGTGCGCGCCTACGGAGGCACGCGCCTCGCGCTCTACACCGAGCGCTCGGACTGAGGCCGCGGGCGGGCGCCGGTCTCGATGAACCGGCGGTAGTCGGCCAGGATCCGAGCGTGGTCGAACACGATGGGCTGGGGGAGGGCGTCCAGCGAGAAGACGCACGCCTTGGCCGCGTCGTCCATGCCGACCGGGGTGCCCGTCGCGGTTCCGGTGAACACCACGGTCATCGTGTGGTGGCGCGGGTCGCGCGCCGGATCGCTGTACACGTACAGCAGCTCGCCGAGCGTGACGGTGAGTCCCGTCTCTTCGAGCACTTCGCGGGCCGCAGCGTCCTCAACGCGCTCCCACTCGTCGACGAAGCCGCCGGGGAGGGCCCATCCGACGGGCTCGTTGCGACGTCGGACGAGGACGATGCCGCCATCGACGGCGACCACGACATCGACGGTGGGCTTGGGGTTGCGATACTCCATCGCCCAACGGCTTATCGTGGGCCGAGGAGAACCGGTGATGTCGCAGGTCGTGATCGGCGGTGGTGCTTCTGGCGTCCACGCAGCAGCAGCACTCTCAGACGCCGTGCTCCTGGAGCCGGAGTCCGTCGCAGGTGGGCTCGCCTGGCCCGAGGTCCCGATCGGTCGCGGCATCTGCAGCGACGTGAACCGGGAAGCGGTGGCCGACCTCGCCGGGTCCGCGCCGGCTGCAGCGGGCTTCTCGATGGGGCTGTGGGCCGGTGGACAGAGCTGGTCGCTGCCGTTCCAGCGCCGCGATCTGGCTCGCATCCTGCCGGGGAGCGAGAGCCGTCGGGCTCTGGTCGACTGGACGCGTGCGCGGGCGGAGATGCTCGCTCGGGACTCGCTCCTGGGCGGGGGCTACGAGCAGCGCACGTACAAGGACTGGGTCATTCGGCGGTACGGCGGCGCGGCTTACCGCCTGCTCTACGGCCCGTATGCCCACAAGCGCTTCGGGGACCCCGAGCAGGTCGGCGTCTCGTCCGCGCTCCTGCACCACGCGCTCATCCTCGACGACGGGCTGGTCGGCGTTGGTTCGAGCCCCGAGGCGGGGTGGTCCTCGCTGCTGGACGGCGTGGACGTGCGCACGGACACCGGCCTGGCTGGCATCGAGCTCGCCGACGGTCGGGTCTCCCGGGTCCTCACGGACGACGGCGCGATGGACGTCGACGAGCTGTGGCTGGCGTGCTCGCTGGCCGATGCCGCCGAGCTGCTGGGCGACGCGATCCCCCTGGGAATCCGGAAGGATCTCGAGGTCATCCGGACGCGGCACCGCATCCAGGTCATCGTCGGTGCCGATGCGTCCGGTGACACGCCCACGGAGCTCCACGTCGTGGACGAGGCTCCGTTCTTCCGCGTCACCGTGCCCGAGCTCCTTCCGGGCGGGGATGGCCTGGCCGGCCACCTCATCGCTCATCTGTCCGTCGAGGACGGCGACCCGCTGTGGTCCGCCGGCGATGCCCGGGTGGTCGACGGCGTGTGCAGCGCGCTGGGCTCGACCGGCATCGCCAAGGCCCGCGCCACCGGGGCCCGGGTGTTACGGATGGCGGACTACGACCCGGCGTGGACCGGCCCCTGGCATCCGGCGCACAACCGCGTCGCCGCCTGGTTCCACTCCTGTGGCATCCGCCTCGTGGGTCGCCTGGCCACGCACCGGCACGCCGACGTCGGTCAGCTGCTGGCCCACGCCATGCACGTAGCGATGGACCCCAAGGACTGGCACGAGGCCACGCGCACGCGCCTCGACCCCCCGGTCCGGCTCGACGACCTGGATGTGTCCATCACGCGGTTCGTCGAGCGATGAGCTGGCGACTGGGTTTCATCGGAGCCGGCGTGATGGCCGAGACGATGATCGCGGGTGTGCTCTTCGAGGGCGTGCTCACGCCGGACCGCGTCGTCGCGAGCGACCCGCACGCGTCCCGGCGCGAGGTCCTGACCGAGACCCATGGCATCCGGACCGTCGCCTCGAACGTCGACGTCCTGGACTGCGAGCTCATCGTCCTGGCCGTGAAGCCGCAGAGCCTGACCAAGGTGTTCGCCGCCATCGCTGGCCGCATCCCGGCCGACACCCAGGTCCTGTCCATCGTCGCGGGTGCACCCATCCGCAGCTTGCAGGCCGGCCTCGGGCACCAGCGGGTCGTGCGGGCGATGCCGAACCTCCCGTGCCGCATCCACCGCGGGATGACCGTCTGGACCCGCGCCGAGGGGGTCCACGGCGAGCGCATCGCCGAGGTCCTTCGCGGCATGGGCGAGGAGATGGTCGTCGACGAGGAGCGCCACATCGATCGGGCGACCGCGGTGAGCGGAACCGGTCCGGCCATCGTCGCCGAGTTCGTGAAGTCGATGCTCGAGGCGAGCAACTACATCGGCATGCCCCGGGAGCTGTCCCGCGAGGCCGTCCTGGCGACGCTGATCGGCACCGCCGAGATGCTGAAGCGGGACGACGACCTGCACGTCGCCGAGCTCATCGATGCGGTGACCTCGCCGGGCGGGACCACGTCACGGGCTCTCCAGGTCCTGAAGCAAGGCCGCATGGGTGCGGTCGTGACCGAGTCGATCGACGCGGCCTACCGACGCTGCGGCGAGCTGGGCGACGACCTGGAAGAGCGCCTCAAGGAGTCCTGAGCGCGCGCTCCTCGAGGGCCCGTTGCACGTCCTCGGCGCCTGGCTCTTGAGCGAGCAGCTCGCGAAGCACGTCCTCGGCGTCGTCGTCGGTGTCATGGGCCAGCGCGTGCACCACGTCCCGCCGGTCGGCCTGGGAGAGCTTCGTCCAGTCGGCCAGGGCAGCCCGGCGAACCTCGGCACCGAGCAGGGCCTGGGCCGCTTCGAGGCCGCCGTCCTTCCAGGAGACGCCGTCGACACTCAGCTCGCCCGTGTCGGCCTGGGGTGAGTCCAGGTGCAGGACCAGGCGGCCCGACAGGCTGCACAGGTTGGCGCCGGAGAGGTCGAGCGCCCAAGCACCCGACGTGCCGTCCCAGATCAGGCGGCGAAAGCCCGCGACATCGCCCGCAGGGGGGAGCGTGAGCGGAGAGCCCAGGCAGCCGGGCAGGACCTGGCCCAGGCGCCAGCTGTCCGTGACCTTCACGCCGTCGATGCGGGAGGTGTCGGGGTCGTGCTCAGCGCGCGTCCCGTCCTCGGCCTCGAAGACCTCGACGGGGTCACCGCCCAGGTGCCGGAACATGCGGGGCTGCGGCGTCTCGACCGCGACGTCCGCGGGGACCTCGGTGCTCGGGCCAGAGCAGGCCAGCCCCAGCGCCAGGCTCGCGAGCTTCAGTTACGGACCAGGTTGTTGCAGTACTCGGCCGAGAAGTAGTCGGCCTTGTAGCTGCCGACGTCGTCGCCGAAGCTGATGTCGAAGCTGCCCTCCATGACGCCCCCGGACTCCATGGTCTTGATCTGCAGGTTCCCGTCGCGGCCGTGGTTCTCGACGAACGCGCCGCCCTGGACGGCCATGGCCTTGGCGGCGACCGCGGCGTCACCGGCGACGCTGAAGTTGCCCTCGATGGTCTCGGTCTCGTCGAAGCCGAACTGCAGCCCGACGAAGTCGAAGTCCGTGGGCGACGCGGCGGCGTCGTACGTGCGCCGCACGAACGACATGTCGTAGCAGTCCAGCCCCTCGTCGACAAAGATGACGAAGGGGCCGCCCCAGTAGGCGGTGAGCGGCTCGCCGAGCGGGTACCCGTCGACCTCACCGCTGATGACCGTGGGGTCGGGGCCGCAGCCCACGAGAGCCAGGACGATGCTCAGCATGCACAATCTCCTCAGGGCCACACCCTAACCGGCCTGGGAGGAGCGATGCCCGAAGTCCGACTTGAGCTCGATCGAGGCGTCGCCACGCTCGTCCTGGACAACCCGGACCGGCGCAATGCGCTCACCCCGGACATGATCGAGCAGCTCGGCGAACACGTCGCGACGCTCGCGGCCTTCGACGGTGTCGGGCTCGTCCTGCGCGGTGAGGGGACCCGCGCGTTCTCGGCCGGCGCCGACCTGGAGTTCGTCCGCTCGAACCTCGACGACGCGGAAGCGGGCGAGGCGATGTGTCGCTTCATGCAGGACGTCACGATGCGGATCCGACGCCTGCCGCTGGTCTCCGTCAGCGCCATCGAGGGCGGCGCCTTCGGCGGCGGCGCCGAGCTCACGACGTGCACCGACTTTCGCGTGATGTCGCGTACCGCTCGCATCCAGTTCGTCCACGCCCGCCTGGGGCTCGTCCCGGGCTGGGGTGGTGCCGTGCGCCTGACGCGGCTCGTCGGTCGTCGGACCGCGCTCGAGCTGCTCGCCTTCAGCCGACGCCTCAACGCTCAGCAGGCCCGCAGCGTGGGCCTCGTGGAGCAGCTGTGCCCCCCGGGACAGGCCGAGGCCGCCGCGAAGACGTTCCTCCAGGCGCTCCGCAGCCTGCCGCCCGAGTCGGTCCGAGCGGCCAAGTCCGTGGTGTCGGACGCGGACCATCTGCCCGCGGACGAGGCCCTCGATCGGGCCGCGACGCGGTTTCGTGGTCTCTGGGGAGGCCCGGCGATCCGGGCGGTCCTCGAGGGCTGAGTTCCCGGAGCTAGGCCTGGGGCTCGTCTTCCTTCCGGCGCATGAGGCAGATGGCCAGGGGAAGGATGGTCCAGAAGGCCATCGTCTGGAAGTGACCGGACGCACAGCCGCTGTCGCAGCCGGAGTCGGCGCCTTCCTCGCCACCACATCCGCCGCAGCCGGAGCCCTCGTACGGGGTGATGCCGACGTTGGCCCACACGGCCAGCCAGTCCAGGTCCGAGCCGATGGCTTCCGCATGGAGGTCGGTCATGCCGACGCCCTCGAAGCTAGGAAGACCGAAGGCGAGTGCGTCGCCGAGCAGGCCGCCGAGCACCGTCTCGAGGATGGTGTCGAAGGCGCCGCCGAACGACTCCTCGATGGCCTCGTCCGTGCCGGTCATCAGCTCGTTGTGGATGACGTCCGCGGTGACGTTCTCGCTGGTCAGCGCCAGCTCGATCGCCAGGTCGCCAGTCGTCCCGTCGAAGTTCAGGTTCGCGCCGGCGTCGATGTCGAGGTCGAGCCCGACCACCTGCGCCATCCGGTCGTCGACCTCGCCGTAGAAGTGCAGGCCGAGGTCGTCGATGATGGCGTCCAGGTCGTGGGCGCCGTCGAAGTAGGCCACCGGAGCGGTCTTGGGACGGGTCGCGATGACCATGGGCTTGGTGTCGTCACCGAAGATGGGATCGAACGTGTCGCCGGCGATGAGGCCGAGGAGAGACGTGTTGATCGGCAGCGGGTCGTCGCCGGAGATCTCGTAGCAGAGCACCCCGCCGCGCCAGGCGCCGTACAGCAGCTGGTTCGTGAAGTCGTCCGACAGCTCGATCGACATGTGCGTGCCGTTCCGGATGTCCGCGAACGTGGGCAGCGGGCTGTCCGTCCGGGGGGAGCCGGCGGGGTCGTACGCGGCGATGCAGGAGTTCGCTTCGTCGGCCGTCGCCGAGCCGCTCATGAGGACCGTCACGCCCTCGGGCTCGATGGTCACGTCCGCAGGCTGGAGCTTCAGGGTGAGGGTGGCCTCACCGACCTCGAGCTCCTCCTCGATGGTGGCGGACGAGAACGCGTCCTCGATGGCCTCCTCGAGGTCCGGCGCCAGTCCGGCGATCATGTCGTCCAGAACGCCCTCGACGATGCCCCAGATGAGGTCGTACAGGCTGAGGCCGACCCAGTTGAGGATCTCCTCGAGGTCACCGATCCAGCAGTCGAGCTGCAGGTAGTCGGTGATGTCGGTGCCGGTCAGCTCGATGTCGCCGATGGTGGCGTCCAGGGCCGCGTTGCCCGCGTCGTCCTGGACGACCTCGAGCGCGATGGTCGTGTAGATGCTGACCGGGAAGGGCTCGACGTAGCCGGGGCAGTCCGTGCTGATGCAGGCGATCTCGGTGTCGAGGCCGAACTTGTCACTGGCGTCGTTGACCTGGACCAGCAGGTCTGCGTCGAGCTCGAGGTACCCGTTCTGGGGCGTGAGCGTCGCGTCGACGAGCTCGATGCCAACCCACAGGTTGTACATCGAGAACTCGTAGTTGAAGCACCAGGTGCCGCCCGACTCGTCGACGACGGTGCCGAGATCGATCTTCTCGGGGATCAGCGCCGGGATCAGATCCGTGATCGCGTCGAGGCCTTCCGGCATGACGTGGAGCTGGGCCGCCTCTTCGATGGTGGCGTCGGGAGACCAGGTGGAGGCCTGGGCGTCCGTGGCGACGAAGCCGACGGATGCAAGCAATAGGGACACAGGTGCTCCTCGGCGCCGGGAAAGCGGCATCACCTTAGCCGACGAGACCCCAGGTGCCAACGGGCTGGAAGCGCACGCGGGCTAAGCTTTACGTCGAGGAGGTGGAGATGCGCGGTGCGCGACTGCTGCTGATGGGTGCCCTGACCGCTGGAATCACGCTCGCCTGCACGGGCGGCGACAAGGGCGACCCGCCGCCGGACTCGGATGACGCGACTGGCGACTCGCCGCCCGGCAACGAGAACAGCGACGACACGAGCTTCGGGGACGACTTCGACGAGGAGAGCCCCAGCTTCTCCGTGTCGCTCGAGGGCGCGAACTGGTCGACCGACGAGGGCGTCTGGTTCAGCAACAACCTCTCGGCGAGCATCCCGGACGCCTCGCAGTCCGAGAACATCAACCTGACGGTGGACGGCGAGCTGAAGTGGGCGGGGACGTACACCGTGACCGACCTCAGCTACTCGCTGACGCCCGCCCAGGCGGCGCCCATCATCTACAACATGACTTCGGGCAGCGTGACGGTGACGGTGCTCGGCTTCTCGGGCGACAACGAGAACCTGTTCGGCACCATCGATGGCAGCGCGACGCTGTCCGACGGCTCGACGGACATCGCGTTCGAGGGCGGGGAGATCCGGAACTGGGGCGGCTTCTAGCGGAGGCCGGTCAGTCCAGACCGAACTCTTCCTTGGCGCTCTTCAGCTCGATCTCGGGCTGCTCTTCCTTCATGCACAGGAACGGACCGAGCGCCATGGCGTCCATGTCCGTCCGCATGAAGCAGAGGTAGCTGTCTTCCGGCGTGTTCACGATGGGCTCGCCGCGCACGTTCAGCGACGTGTTGATCACGATAGGGCAGCCCGTCCGGTCGTAGAACGCCTTGATGAGGTCGTAGTACAGCGCGTCCTGGTCCTGGTTGATGGTCTGGATGCGCGCGCTGCCGTCGATGTGGGTGATGGCCTTGAGCCCCTCGCGGTGCTCCTCCTTCACCGGCGCGACCAGCAGCATGTACGGCGAGGGCCGGTCGATCTCGAAGTACTCCCCGACGTGCTCCTCTAGACATGAGGGTGCAAACGGCCGGAATCCTTCGCGGAACTTGATACGCATGTTGATGATGGTGCGCATCTCGGGGTGCCGGGCGTCGCCCAGGATGGTGCGATGCCCGAGGGCTCGCGGACCCCACTCCATGCGCCCCTGGTACCAGCCGACGACGTGCGCGGTGTCGAGCAGCTCGGCCACCCGCGTGCACAGCTCGTCCTTCTCCATGCGCTTGTAGACGGCGCCGTACCGGTCGAGCGTCTTCTTGATCTCGGCTTCGTCGTAGCCAGCGCCCAGGTACGGCGTGGGCAGGCGAGGACCGACGGGGTTCTGCAGGAGCTGGTTCCACACGACGTACGCGGCGCCCATGGCTCCACCGGCGTCGCCCGCGGACGGCTGGACGTACAGGTTCTCGACCCCGGAGTCGCGCAGGATGTGCCCGTTGGCGACGCAGTTCAGCGCGACACCACCGGCCATGCACAGGTTCTTGCTGCCGGCACGCTCCATGGCCGAGCGAGCGAGCTTGACCATGATCTCGTTCGTGACCTCCTGGATGGAGCGCGCGGCGTCCATGTAGAAGTCGTCCATGCCCTTGTGCTCGAGGGGGCGCCGGGGCCTGCCCATGACCTCCTCGAACTTCTCGTTGAACATGGCCTCGCCACGCTCGTAGCTGAAGTACTCCATGTTCAGGCGGAAGCTGCCGTCGTCCTTCACGTCGATGAACTTGCGGACCTTGTCGACCATGGTCGGCTGGCCGTACGGCGCGAGGCCCATCAGCTTGTACTCGGCCGAGTTCACCTTGAAGCCGCAGTAGTACGTGAACGCCGAGTACAGGAGCCCCAGCGAGTGGGGGAACTTGATCTCGCCGAGCAGCTCCAGGTCGTGGCCCTTGCCGCGTCCCCAGCTGGCGGTGGCCCACTCGCCGACACCGTCGACGGTCAGGACCGCGGCCTCCTCGAACCCCGACGTGTAGTACGCGCTCGCCGCGTGGCTCAGGTGGTGCTCGCTGTACAGGATGGCGCCGGTGTACCCGAAGTTGTCCTTCAGGCACTTGGGCAGACGCAGCTTGGTGGCGATCCAGCGCGGCATCGCGTCGACGAACGTGCGGTACGTCGAGGGGAAGTGGTGCAGCTGGTAGCGCAGCAGCCGGTCGAACTTCATCAGCGGCTTGTCGTAGAACGCCACGGCGTCCAGCTGATCTGCCGTGATTCCGGCGGTCTCCAGGCAGAACCGGATGGCCTGCACGGGGAAGTCGGAGTCGTGCTTCTTGCGTGAGAAAGCCTGCTGGTCACTGGCCGCGATGGGCACGCCGTCCTTCAGGAGGCAGGCAGCGGCGTCGTGGTAGAAGCAGGAGAGGCCGAGGATGTACATCGCCGCGGAGTCTAATCGTCCCCGCGCGTCAGGTGACGGACCCAGCCTGCGGCTCGCTGTCCTCCGGCGCTCTCGGGCGGAGCTTTCTCCACGATGCGTTGCCAGTGAGCGAGCACGAGCGCGCGGTGCGCGGTGACCAGAGGGTCGTCCAAGAGCTTCGGGCCGAACCAAAGCGCATGCCCGCTGGCAGGCTCCTCGCCGGGCAACACGCGGATCACCTCGGCGTAGCCGCGACCCTCGGGGGCGAGCGCCTCGGCGTCGATCCGCCAGCCCGCGTCCGCCAATCCCTGGCGCAGTGTGTCCGTCCGGTCGGGCGAGTGGACGACCGCGCATTCGGGGCGGATGGCCAGGATCCCCAGGATCGCGGCGGGCCCCATGCCGGTCACGACGGCGAGATCGACCCGTCGGATGGCGCGCAGGCCGTCGCTGACCACCAGATCCAGGTCGCGCCGCCGGGGGAGTCGGTGGCTCCGCCGCTCGATCGAGAGGACGACGCCCGCGGTGCCCAGATCGCGAAGGCGCTTGCTGGTGTGACCGTGGTCGCAGCCGACATCGGCCACCACCCCTCGGCAGTACGGCGCCGTCAGCTCGAGGATCTTGTCCAGGCGCGCCCTTCCCCCTGTCTTCACTCCTCTTCGAGCCCGGTGTCGCCGTTGGGATCGAACTCCTCGAGCCAGTCGGTGAGCTCTTCCTTGTAGAGCTCGGGCGTGTCGAGCGGGGCGTCGGCGTGTCCCGCGCCCGGAACGAGGACCAGCCGCTTGGGATCGTTCGCCGCGTCGTAGACTCGCCGGGCGTTGTCGGGCGGGAAGTACGTGTCGTCGGCGCCGTGCATGACCAGGTAGGGGACGTCGAGCTGCGAGGCGGCACCGACGTTGTCGTACCCGCTCTCGAACAGCCAGCCGGGCGGGGTGTCGAGGCCGAAGTTCAGCTCCACGAGGTCGTTGGCGCTCGCGAACATGTCCTCGGTCACCAGGGCGTACGGCGGGTGGGTCAGCGCGGTGTGCAGCCCGACGAAGCCGCCCAGGGAGAGCCCGTCATAGGCGAGCTCCTCGGACCCCTCGAGCCAGGGTGCGGTCTCGAGGACCGTCTCCACCGCGGCGCGTCCATCCGCGATCACGCCGTCGTGCTCGGGCGTCCCCTCGGACCGGCCGTAGCCGCGGTAGTCGAACAGGAAGACGTTGTAGCCGAGCTCCCACAGCGGCTCGATGTGCGGCATGTAGCCATCGATGTTCGAGGCGTTGCCGTGGAAGTAGACGAGCGTCGGGTGCGTGCGCGGCTGGTACTGCCAGGCCCATGCGCCGTACAGCACGGTCCCGTCCTCGCTCTCGAACACGATCTCCTCGAGCCGGTCGGACGGGACGATGTCCGTCGGCAGCCCGTACTGGGTGAGCTGCTCGGGGTTGTAGAGTAACGGGTCGAGCGTCATGCACGAGGCGAGCAGGAGGATCATTCGTCCGCGCCCTTGCCGAAGGTGATGTGCAGCCCGAGCTGGGCGGAGATCGCTCCGTGCTGGCCGGGGCTGTAGAAGTGGGCGGTGAGCGGCTCGGTGTCCTCCCAGGGCTGGAGCCACTTGGCCTCGAGACCGACACCGACGCGACGGGTCGCCATCAGGCGCGTGCCCAGGACCGGTGCCGCGTAGAGCTGGCTGGGCCGCGGCTGCCAGAACAGCTCGGCGCCCGTGTAGACGAGGTGGTCGCGCTCACCGAGGGACCAGCTCGCGAGCGCTGCGCCGCCCGTGTAGAGGCGGACGCCACCCTCGGGCTCGCCCTCGACGGTGTCGCCTCCGAAGAATGAGACGGTTCCGTCGACGACCACGGCGGGGCGTCGGCCGAGCTCGGGAGCGATGAGGTAGCTGGCGCCTGCGTCGATGCCGACGAGGCCGGCGAGGCCGGCGACGCTGGGATGGAAGGCCGCGTGCACGTCGCTTCGGTCCGAGACGCCGTAGCGCACCCCGACCTGGCTGAGCGGCAGGGGAAACGGTGCGCCGAAGGCCTCGATGACGGGCCCGCCGTAGCTGCCGGTCACCGCCACGTTGCCCTTCCCGACGGGACGCACCCCGTGGTTCAGCGAGCAGGCCAGCATCGAGAAGACGAGCATGCGCGGATGGTATCTCTTGGGGGCATGCTCGCCGCCGTCGTTGCTTTCCTCCTGCGGGTCTTCGCGGTCACCTGGCGGGTCCACACGCCCGGGCGCGAGGCGATCCCCCCCGCGGTGGTCTACGCGTTCCTGCACGGCGACCTGCTGCCGCTCACGCTGATCCACCGGGACGAGGGGGTCGTCGGGATGGTCTCGCAGTCCCGCGACGGCGAGCGGCTCACGCCCATCCTCGAGCGGCTCGGGTACGCGGTGGTTCGCGGCAGCTCCAGTCGCGGCGGACCCCAGGCGAGGGAGGACGCTTCGCGCGTGAACGGCGCGGTGGCGCTCGCGGTGGACGGCCCGCGTGGACCGGCGGGGGTTCCGAAGCCCGGCGCCGCCCGAATCGCGCTCGAGCGCCAGGTCCCACTGGTCTGCGTGCGCCTCCGCGCCCCGGCCTCGATTCGACTGGGGAGCTGGGACTCCTTCCGCATCCCGCTTCCGTTCGCCCGGCTCGACGTCGAGTACGAGGTGCTCGCCCCGACCGGCTCGGTCGAGCAGCTGACGGACCGGATCGCTGCCGCCCTGGTTGTAGACTCGGGGGCATGAGCGACTCTCCCTGGTGGGCTTCTCGATTCGCAGCGCTGGCGGCCATCGATCCGGCGTTCGCGGGCGCGCTGGACCGACACGCCGAGGCCCAGGTCGACCTCCTCGAGCAGCTGCTCGACCTGCGTCCTGGCGAGGCCGTCGTCGACGTGGGCTGCGGCGGCGGACGACACAGCATCCTGCTGCACGAGCGCGGGTACAACCTGACCGGAGTGGACATCTCGTCCGAGGTCCTGGACGTCGCTCGAAGCCGCTGGCGGGCACGTCACGCCGAGGACGAGGGGCCGGGCTTCCTCGAGGGCGACATGCGCGAGCTTCCCGTCGCGGGACCGTTCGCCGCGGCCATCCTCATGGACGAGTCGCTGGGTGTCTTCGACGACGACGCCGACCACCTGCGGACTCTCTCCGGCATCGCCGATGTCGTGCGCCCGGGCGGACGGCTCGTGATCGAGCTGTTCAACCCGTACTTCTGGTCCCACCGACACACGACCCAGCACCTGCCGCCGGGCTCGCTGGCCGCCGGCGTCGATGTCGTGCGCACCTACCGGTTCGACCCCATCCGAGGTCGGGTCGAGGACCGCGCTGTCGTGTTCGACGGGACGGGGCGCCGCGAGCTGCCCACCCAGAGCCTGCGGTGCTGGACGCCCCCCGAGGTGCTGACGCTGGCGTCCGCGTCTGGGTTCTCGGCGGTCGAGATCTTCGGCTCGGACGGCTGGAAGGTGCCCGCCCGGCCGGTGCGCCTGGATGCGCGCACCTCGGCGTTCATGTGGGTCGTCGCGACGCTGTGAGCGCGCTGGGCGACGCACTGAAGGCGGAGCGCGACGCGGCGCTCGAGGAAGCCGGCTTCGAGCGGACCCGAGCCGCCCAGGCCCTGCGCCGGAACCAGGAGCTCCGCGAGCAGCTGCAGGCCGTGCGCGAGCAGCTGGCGGCGCACCTCGGCGAGGAGGATCGGTCGACGGCGTCGCTGCAGGAGCGCGAGCTCGCCGATCGGCTGCGCCTGGCGATGGACACCAACTGGCGGCTCGAGCGCATCCGCGCCCGGCTGGAACAGAAGCTGGTCGAGACCACCGACCGCGCCGAGGCCTCGGACAGGGAGGTCGCGCGGCTGGCCTTGCGCGTGAAGGCCCTCGAGGGTCAGCTCAAGCTGGGCTGACGTCCTAGGACTTCTTCTTCTTCGCGTACTTGTCCCGCGGACGCTCGAGCTTGGCGCGGAGGATCTTCGCGTCCGGGTCCGGCGGCAGATCCCGCTCGAAGGGCTTGATGTCCTCGCCCTTCGGCGCCGGGGCGCTGTACTCGCCGCTGAGCTTGTCGACGACGCTGCGGACGCGGCCCTTGAGCTTGTCGCGGAATCCCATGGAATCACCTCGTTGTCCGGAGTCTATCCATCGGGTTGGGGGGCGACCAGCACGGCCGGCGAGCCGCTCGCGGACCAGCCCTCGGCGCGGAGTGCCTCGACGAGCGCCGGGCTCTGCGTCACGACCTGCTCGATCCCGTGCCGCTCCAGCACCTCGAGCCAGCCGTCGAGCTGCAGGGCGACCCGCACCCCATCCGCGAGGACGAGCTCCGAGTAGCAGTCGTTCCGGGCGTCCCAGTACGGCGCGATGCCGTGGTGTCCGAGCCAGGCTCCGAGCTCGATGTCGCTCCAGGTGCGCAGCCGCGCCGAGGCCTGGGGCGTGCCGAGCACGGGCTCCGGTCGGGGACTGACGAGCGCGACGAGGGCGAGCACCAGGACGGCGAGCGGCTGCGGCGAGGGCAGGGGACGCCGGGGCACACGCGCCGCCAGCCAACGCGCGATGGAGGGCAGCAGCGCCAGCATCGCAGGGGCGGCGAAGCGGGCGTGCTTCAGGGCCAGGAGGGTCACCAGGACGCCGAGCACCATCTCGCGCCGGCGTCTACCGTGGAGCGTCACCGCCAGCCCGGCCAGCAGCGTGAGGAGCTGCACCGTCGTCTGCAGGTCGCGCGGCCAGAGAGGCCGCCACTCGACGATGTAGGACTGGGACAGCGCCAGCGCGTCCGAGCCGAGCGCGTACCGGGCGACCAGGACGTGGAGGCCCCAGCCGTACGGATTCAGGAGCGTCCCCACGGCGGCTGGGACGACCCATCTCGGGCGGTGCACCGCGATGACGACCAGACCGAGCGGGAAGCTGCCGTGGACGTTGGCCCAGAGCGCGGCCAGGGCGACGAGGGCGGGGCCTGCCAGCCGGTGGGTCGAGCGCACCACGAGCAGCGTCACCGCCAGCAGGACGAGCCCCCACGCCATGGGCCGGGCGGACAGCGCGAGCGAGATGCCGGGGAGGACCCAGACCAGCGAGCCGACGGACGCCCAGGCCGACTCGACGCGCGCCAGGCGCACCATCGAGAGCGTCAGGAGCGAGAGCACCGTGCCGCGGACGAGCCCGATGTGCTCGACCCCCACCGCGGCGTAGGTCAGGGCCACGAGAGGCTCGTGGAGCGTCCAGGGCATGTCCGGCTCGAGCCAGGAGAGCCCGTTGGTGACCTGTACGTGCCCCTCGAGCAGCCGGTTGCCCGACCACAGCAGCCACCACACGTCGGGATCGGCGATCGGCCGGAAGAACCCCGGAGCGGCGTACACCGCCACGAGCACGACGACCGCCCAGGAGAACGGGCTGGCGACGGCCTGCCGCATTGAGCGCATCGCCGGATGATAGGGTTCGCGCCGCGCCCGTACCAGGAGGCCCCATGGCCGAGCTCACGCTCGAGGGCATCATCACCTTCCTCCTCGACACCCCGATGTTCGGCGACCTCGACGCGTCCGAGCTCGCCGAGATCGTTCACGTCATGCAGATCCAGCGCGTCCGAGACGGGCAGGGGATCTTCGCCGAGGGCGACGCCGGCGACGCCTGGTACGTCGTCCACGAGGGCGAGGTGTCCGTCACCAAGGAGCAGCTCCTGGGACCGCCCCGTGACCTGGCGGTGCTCGGCTCGAAGGCCTGCTTCGGCGAGATGGCGCTCATCGACGGCTCGCCGCGCAGCGCTGCTGTCCGAGCCCGAGGCGCGACGACGCTGTTCCGGTTCCCCAAGGGCGACTTCGATCAGCTCCTCGAGGACGACAACCTGGCGGCCTACAAGCTCGTCCGGGAGATGGCCAAGGTGCTCTGTGGCCGGCAGCGCGGGATGACCGCGCGGCTGTCGTCGGCGATCGACGCCAACACCTCGCCCGAGCAGATCCGCGAGACGATCCGCCCGTTCGTCGAGGAACACTCCGTCCACGAGTAGGTGTCTTGATGGCGACCCCCATGCTCTTGCTCGCCACACTCGCCTTCGCCGCCCCTCCGGGCCCCATCGTCGCGACGCCCGAGGGGGCGGACGCGCCGGCGCTCTACAAGGAGCAGGCGGTCCAGCGCGGCGAGGCCGGGCTGCGCGCCGAGCTCGTGTGCGACGACCTGACCAAGGCGGTGGTGGTCTGCTACCGCGTCGAGGTCGGGAACAAGCGCCGCTACGTGACGCGCTCCGATCTGGCGGCCTGGGGTGTGAAGTCCGACGAGCTGGCTGGTCTCGCTGCGGCCTCGCTCGACGCGAGCCCGCTGAAGCCCCATGCGCTCGACGGCGGCGGGACCTGGTACGACGCGCCCGGGGCGCTCGGCCCGACGGCGCTGGTGCATCCCGAGTGGCTCGCCGAGATCGGTCCCCGGGTCCTGGTCGCGATCCCGGCGCGGGATGCGCTGGTGGCCTGGCGTCCGGACGGTGGGGAGCTCGACCAGGTGATGGCGGTGGGGGCGCGCCGGATGTTCGACGAGCTGGACCACCCCGTGGCACCGGTGGTGCTCCTCTGGGACGGAACGAGCTGGAGTGAGTGGGGTCAGGCCAGCCCGCGCTGACCGCGTGCGATATCGTCCGGCCCATGGGTCTCGTCCGGTCTGTACTCAAGTCCATCCTCACTCGTGTCGCCGAGCGCGTCGCGAAGAACGAGCTGTTCGAAAAGCCCGGCGAGCGCGCGCCCACCAAGCCGCTCGAGCCCGACGCCAAGGACGAACCCGAGCCACCCGGGCGCGGGTTTGGAGGCAAGCTCGCGCCACTCTGCATCCCCGCCACCACGAGTGTCATCGCGACGGCCTCGACCGCTGCGGGCCGTCCGCTGATCGTCCATCACTGGGCGACTTGGTGCGAGCCGTGCGACGAGGAGCTACCGCTGGTGCAGTCGCTCTACCAGGACATCGGCGAGCGCGCGGACGTGGTCGGCGTGAGCTGGGACCGCTTCCAGGACGGAGGCGCCGTTCCGCGAACAGTCGCCCGCGTCGTGGCCCACAAGGTCCGCTTCGGGCTCACCTGGCGGTCGCTCCTGGCGACGGACGAGCCCGACGACTTCTTCGAGGAGCTGGGGCTCGACTTCCAGCAGATTCCCCAGACCCTGGTCTTCGGCGCCGACGGCGACCTGGTCGAGCACATCCAGGGCGCAATGGACCCCGCGACGCGTGACCGGGTGCGCGACCTCGTCTCATGATCGCGCTGTTGCTCGCGTGCTCGGCACCCGAGGGCGATCTCCTCATCGCGCACACCAACGACCTGCACGGCCGGGTCGAGCCCGAGAAGGCCCCCTGGCTCGACGGCGAGCCGCGCATCGGCGGCATGCGCACCCTGTCGAGTCGACTCGAGGAGCACCGCGCGGCCGGCGATGTCCTGTACCTGGACGCCGGAGACCTCCTGAGCGGGACGCCGTACGCGCAGCTCGAGCGAGGGGGTGCCACCGGCGGGGCCATGGTCGACCTGCTGGGGGCGCTCCAGGCCGATGCCTTCGCGATCGGCAACCACGAGTACGACCTGGGCGTGCCGAACCTCGAGCGGCTCCTGGCGCACGCCGGGACGCCGGCGCTCTCGGCGAACCTCGAGCCCGCGCCAGCCGGATCGGTGACGTCGACGGTGATCGAGCGCGGCGGCGTGCGCGTGGGCGTGATCGGGCTGACCACACCGCACTTGCGCCGGGTCGTCTCCAAGAAGGGGGTGGGGGAGACCCGGGCCCTGGACGTGGCGCCTCTCGTGCGTGCCGAACTCGAGCGGCTCGACCCGGACACCGATCTCCTGGTCGTGCTCTCCCACATCGGGGTCGAGGACGACCTGCGCCTGGCCGAGGAGGTCGACGGCATCGATCTGATCGTCGGAGGGCACTCCCACACGCCGATCAAGGAGGCGAAGCAGGTGGGCGACACCTGGATCGTCCAGGCCGGGAGCTATGCCCGCTCGCTCGGCGAGGTCCGCATCCACGTCGCCGACGACGCGATCTCCGAGTTCTCCTACGCGCTGACGGATCTGGTGGATCCGGGGACGGGCTCACCGGCGGTCGAGGCGCTCGTGACCGAACTCGAGAGCGATGTGCAGGCGGTCTGGGACGTCCCGATCGGCTCGCAGGACGAGACGCTGATGTCGATCCGCGGCAAGGCGAGCCCGCTCGGGACCTGGGCCTGTGACCGCATGCGCGAGGGGACCGGGGCCGACGTGGGCATCTACAACGCCGGCGGGCTGCGGGCGCCCATCTACGCCGGCGAGGTCACGCGACGGGATCTGTTCGCGGTGTTTCCGTTCGGGAACCAGGTCGCCGTGCTGACGCTCTCGGCCCAGGACACCCGAGCGCTCGCCGGGCTCGTCGGGCGCGGGGACCCGCAGGCCACGGGGCTGTCGGAGCTCGTGATCCAGGACGGCGGCACGTACACGGTCGCGACGAACAGCTACCTGCTCGACCGGCTCGCCGAGGACCTGCCCGACGCGGACCTGTCCCGCGTCGACGTCCAGGAGCGCACGGTCTTCGAGCTGATGGAGGCGTGGTTCCTGGCGCAGCCCACGCCGGCCCAGCGACCCCCAGAGTGAGAACGGCACCCCGAAGGGTGCCGTTTCAAGTGGAGCTGAGGGGACTCGAACCCCTGACCCCTAGAATGCCATTCTAGTGCTCTCCCAGCTGAGCTACAGCCCCGTATCGGGAAGCGCCCGCCATATAGCGACCGCTCTTGGAGGCGGCAAGCGGGATCCGCTCACTCCTCGCCCTCGACGGGCTCCAGACCGTCGAGAATCGCCTGCTGACGCCGAATACGGTCAGCCCCCACAGCAAGGCCCGGATGGTCGATCTCCCCGGCGTCGATGAGCCGCACCGTCTCTCGCCCGAGCTTCAGGTACAGCTTCTCCAGGTCCTTCTTCGCCTGGTAGGACTCGAGACGGCCTCGACCCTCCTTGGCGAGGAGCTTGGAGCCACCTCGGAAGACGCCCCAGAGGACCTCGGCGACGTCGTTGACCAGGGGCGGGCGCTGCTCGCCGCCAGCGGCTTCCTCGTTCTTCTCATCCGACATGGGGCCGCCGTTATCGCGACGGCCTCGGTGCTGCGATATGTCCGCGGCCATGTTCCTCGTCACTGGCGCAACCGGGCTGCTGGGCAGCCGCATCGTTCGACTCCTTCGTCAGGCTCGCCTCGACGTCCGTGCGCTCGTGCGCCCCGGCTCCGAGTACTTCTGGCTGAACGACTCGGGCTGTACGTACTTCTTCGGCGACCTGCGGGATCCGAAGAGCCTTCGGCGAGCCGCCCGAGGGACGCGGTTCGTGGTCCACGCCGCGGGCATCCGGGTCGAGAGCACGGACAACCACCACAGCGTGGTCACGCTCAAGGGCACCCAGGACCTCATCGAGGCTGCGCGGGAGCGAGGCGTCGAGCGCTTCGTCCTCATCAGCGCCATCGGCGTCGAACGGAACGTCCCCAACCCGTGGTTCGACTGTCTCCGGCAGGCCGAGGAGCACCTCGCTGCCTCGGAGATCGCGTCGACGGTCGTCCGCTGCGCCCCCTTCGCCGAGGACCTCGCCGAGTCGGCTCGGGGCCTGGCCAGGGGAGAGCCCTGGCGCGTGTGGGCCTCGCCCGACGCCATCGTCCAGCCGCTCGCCCGCAAGGACGCCGCGCTCGTCGCGATGGCGTCCCTGGACCTGCCGCCGCAGACTCTCGAGCTGGCGGGACCGGACCGCATGACGCTGCGCGAGGCCGTCGAGCAGGCCTGTGCTGCCGCTGGGGCCGACGCCGACGCCGTCGAGTGGATGACCTCGGTCGCCCTGATGGCGAAGCTCGCTCGGGTCGGGGGCCGACGCTGGGAGAACTGGATCGGTCGCCAGAAGCACCTGTACGGCGACGAGCTGGTGGCCGACCTCCCCAAGGCCATCGCCGTCCTGGGCATCCCCCTCACGCCGTACAGTGACGCCATCCGGAGCCATCTGGCCGGCGAGCCGCTGGGTCAGGACCCCGACGACCGGAACGAGAAGGTGGTCCACCGGCAGTTCCAGGCGACCGTCTACAAGGCCGGCGCCATCCCCTACGATGACCTGCCCCTGGGCCCCCTCCGCGAGGACGACGCATGAGTGACTTCGCTCCAATCCTGATCCTGCTCGTGGTGGTCGGCATCGTGCTAGCCCGCCTCCCCAAGGTCGAGGGCCTGGGTCACAGCGACGCGTTCCGGCGCCGTCGCGTGATGAACTGGCTCCCCCTGGGCCTGACGTACGCGTTCCTCTACATGGGCCGGTACAACATCAAGGTCAGTCAGCACGCCTTCGGCGACATCCTCTTCGAGGGTGCGCCGCTGATGACCAACTCGGACTTCGCGGACATCTTCTTCTGGGGCACGCTGACCTACGGCAGCAGCTTCCTGATCAACGGCCCGCTGACCGACCGGATTGGAGGCAAGACCGCCATCCTCATCGGCGCTGGTGGTGCGCTCGTGGCGAACGGGCTGATGGGCTTCGTGACCTGGTCAGTCCTCAACGACGGCTGGATGGCGACCGAGTTCTCGACCAACCTGACGGCCACGCTGTCGGTGCTCTACGCCATCAACATGTACTTCCAGAGCTTCGGCGCGGTCAGCATCGTGAAGTGCAACGCGCCCTGGTTCCACCTGCGTGAGCGCGGCGTCTTCGGGGCCATCTTCGGCATCCTGATCAGCCTGGGCATCTACTTCGCGTTCGACGTCGGCTACATGATCATCGAGAACTTCGAGCTCCAGTTCGTGTTCCTCGTCCCGACCGTCCTGCTGGTCGTCATGTGGTTCGTCGTGATGGGGCTGGTGAAGGACACCCCCGGTGGCGCGGGCTTCGCGGACTTCCACCTGGGTGACGCCGGCGGCGACGACGACGGCGAGCAGCTCGGTGTCGTCGACGTCTTCAAGAAGATGCTGACGAACCCCATCGTCGTCACCATCGCGCTGGTCGAGTTCTGCTCGGGCTTCCTGCGCCAGGCCATCATGCAGTGGTTCCGGACGTTCGCGAAGCAGACCGACACGCTCCTCGGGCTGAAGGCCTCGTTCGTCTACGAGAACTGGGGGATGCTGCTGTGCTGCGCCGGCATCATGGGCGGCGTCATGGCCGGCATCATCAGTGACCGGGTCTTCCAGTCGCGTCGGGGGCCCGTCGCCGGCATCCTGTACGGCGGCATGCTGCTCGGCTCCATCGTCGCGGCGCTGACCTACAAGACCGCGTTCCTGCCTTGGCTCGTCATCCTGATGTCGATGTGCGTCATCGGCGTGCACGGCATGCTGTCGGGCACGGCCTCGATGGACTTCGGCGGCAAGAAGAACGTCGGCGTCGCGGTCGGCATCATCGACGGCTTCGTCTACGCCGGAACGGCCTTCATGGCCCTGCTCTACGGCTGGATCCTCCCGGACGACACCAACCCGGAGATCGCGGCCAACCCGGACAACTGGATCTGGTGGCCCGTCTCGATGATTCCGATCTCGCTCATCGGACTCGTCCTGGCACTGCGCGTGTGGAACGCCAAGCCGAAGAGCAAGGGGCCGGGCCCGAAGGCGGAAGCGAAGGCCGCCTGAGGGGTTTACGCGGCGTGCCCTGACAGGCACCGCAGCAGTGACCCGCCCTTTACGTGTCGCCGTCGGACGAAAGTCCCAGCACGCGATACGGTTTGTAGCCTCTGCTCCGGCCCTGTCGGACGCATCCTCTCGATGGAGCTCAAATGAAGCGACTGATGCCCAAGGGCCTCGCCCTCGCCGCGCTCGCCGGCCTGGCGACCACGACGTTCACCGAGGCCCAGGCAGAGAACCTGCCCCGGCCGAACCTGAACCTCCAACTCGATGACTACAGCATCAACATGCGGGACTACGTGTTCCCGTCCGGGCTGCGCATCATCTTCCAGGAGGACCACAGCCAGCCGCTCGTGTCGCTGACCTCGGTCATCGACCGCGGCTCCTCGGCGGACCCGGTCGGGCAGGAGGGCATCGCCCACCTCGTCGAGCACCTGTGGTTCCGTTCGCTCCACGGCGACCTGCCGAAGGTCTGGGAGGTCCTGGCCGAGTTCGGGGCGAACCTGAACGCCTCGACCGCCACGGACTGGACCAACTACATGACGGTCGCTCCGAAGGACGCGCTCGTTCCGCTGCTGCGCCTCGAGGCCCTGCGCATCTCGGACCCGGTCCGCGGCGTCACCGCCCAGGACGTCAACACCGAGCGCGAGATCGTGCGAAACGAGCTCCGCATGCGGTACGAGAACGGCCCGCTCTCGGCCCTCTGGTTCCTGACCCCGAAGCTCTACCCGGCCGAGCACGAGTACGGACGCGTCGGCATCGGTACCCACGACTCGATCAACAACATCACGCTCGAGAACGTCCAGGACTTCACGGCGAACAACTACCGGCCCGAGAACGTGACCCTGGTCGTCGTCGGTGACTTCGACGTCGATGGCGTCAACGAGGAAGGCGAGGAGTTCGACCAGGCCTGGAAGTACATCCAGTCGGCGTTCCCGATGGAGATGCTGGTCGATCCGGAGAACCCGGACGCGGCGTTCGAGCTCATCGACCCGCCCATCCGCGTCACGGCCGACTACGACGAGCCGCCGGACCCCGCGGACACCTCGATCAGCTTCCACAAGGGCGGCGTCGAGAAGCCCACGATGTGGCTCGGCTGGTCGCTCCCCGGCGGCTACCGCCCCCACGACCCGCTGATGAACATGGTCGGCAGCACCTGGCTCACCTTCGCGGCGAGCCAGTACCTGATGGAGGACTTCGACATCACGAAGGACGACATCGAGGACATCAACGAGGTCCAGTGCTTCACCTGGGCCAGCGAGGTGAGCTCCTCGGCCATGTGCTACATCGAGATGGACGAGGACGACGATCCCGAGGAGATCCGAGAGAACGCTCTCGATGGTCTCTACAACATGTGGAACATCAACAACCGCCCGATGATGGACTACATGTTCAGCCAGGGCAGCGCCGCCTACCAGGCGGGCATCTTCAACACCGTCGACATGGTCAGCTCGGTGGGTGCCGGTCGCGCGACCGAGACCGCCGACTTCGTCCACTTCACGGGCGACCCCATGTACTACTCGCGTCAGTTCGAGTGGCTCAACGGGATGGACGCCAGCGCTGGCGCCGACTTCGCCCGGACCTACCTGAACCGCGACCGCGCGGTGACGGTCGTCATCGAGCCCTACGACGACGGCGATGTCAGCCTCGACTCCTCGGACGCCATCTACAAGGGTGCGGTCCGGCAGGAGGAGACGGCATCGATGATCGACCTGTCCGAGGTCGACGCGACGATGCTCGAGGGCGTCATGTCGCCGCCGAACCTGGCCGAGGTCACCGAGTTCGACCTCGACAACGGCATGCACGTCGTGATGATGCCGTACGGCACCGCGCCTCTCGTCCAGGTCCGCGTCCTGTTCAAGGGCGGGGAGTGGTGGGAGCCGATGGACGGCATCTCCGAGTACACGTACGAGTGGCTGTACTCCGAGTACACCGGAGATCCCCTCCGCATCGCCGGTAGCTGGCAGGGCAGCTCGGGTGGCACGCACCAGACGATGGGCGTCGCCGGCTCGAGCGCGAACCTCGAGGCCGCGCTGTACTTCACGCGTGGAGGCCTGGATGACCTCACCGTCAACGTCGACGACCGCCTGAACTACGTCAAGGCGATGAAGAAGTCGACCCGCTACGAGCGGACCTTCCCCGAGTGGTGGGCCGACCTCGTCGCGGACCAGCGTCTGTACCCGGACCACCCCCGCAGCGAGCGGGTGGACGAGATGTACTACGAGAACCTGAAGTACCCGACCTCGCAGATGAAGCAGTGGAAGGACACCATGTACCGGCCCGAGCACGCGACGCTGTTCGTCGTCGGCCGCATGGAGGATCCGGCCGTGGCCGAGGAGGCCGTCCGGACCTACTTCAGCGGTTGGGACGTGAAGGCCGAGCCCATCCCGTACGCCGAGCTGCCCGAGATCCCGACGCCGCAGGAAGGCCGGAAGGTCTACGTGCTGAACAAGGAGAAGCAGTCCCAGACGCAGGCCGCCATGGTCTGCCAGATCGGGCCCGCGACCATGGACAACCTGGAGGAGCGCCAGATGCTCGCCGCCGTCATCGATGAGATGGCGTGGGACGCGCTGCGTGAGCAGTCCGGTGTCACCTACGGCGCCGGCTCGGGCCAGTCTAGCTCGATCGACGGCTCGGCTCGCATGGGCATCCAGTCGCTGGTCCAGAACGACGCCGCCGGTCTCGCGGTGAAGACGTTCTTCGACATCTCGGACCAGGTGGCCGCCGGCAACGTGAACGAGGACCTCCTCACGCTGCAGAAGCTCGCCGCCGCGCGCAAGTACGTGCTCGGTCACCAGACGAACGGGCAGATGCTCGGGCGCCTGATGGAGCCCTTCTACATGGAGTACGGCTGGGAGCTGATCGAGGGCCACGCCGAGCGCCTGGCCGCCGTCACGCCTGCGGACCTGACCGCTCAGATGGATCGCTGCCACGGCAGCGAGGTCGTCACGCTCATCGGCCCGCGCGACGTCATCACGCCGCAGCTGGACGAGGCGGGCATCGAGTACGAGGTCTACGACTGGTCGGCTGAGTACGACCGGACGTTCCGCGAGAACGACCCCAAGGCGTACGAGAAGAAGAAGAAGAAGGAAGCCAAGGACGCCAAGAAGGACGCCAAGAAGGACGCCAAGAAGGGCGACAAGGAAGGCGAGGGCGACGACAGGTGAGTCTGTCGTCCGACCCAGAGCAAAGAGGCCGCCTCTCCGAAAGGAGAGGCGGCCTTCTTTCTCTGACGCGCCGTCTTTCTCTGACCTGCTGTCAGTGAATCGGAGTGTCGCCCGCGCCGGTCTTGTCGGCCAGGTGCGCGAAGAAGCGCGCCAGGTACATCGAGAGCTCGTCCAGGTTGCCCTTGTCCGAGGACTTGAGCAGGGCCATCCGTCCGCGCTTCAGGGCCTGCTCGATCTCGAACACGTCCTTCTTCTGGAGGAAGCCGCGGTTGTCCCGCAGGAAGCTCTCGAGGCTGACGAGCTGCTTCTCGATCTGGCCGCGAAGCTGCTTGACCTCCTCGGGCTCCTCGACGTCCGCGCCCTGGGTCGCGTGTTCCTCGCGGAGCTGGTCGATCTCCATCTGCGACAGCCCGGTGGGCGCGTCGATGGTGATGGCGTTCGAGACGCCGGACCGGCTGTCCTTCGCGGAGACCTGGACGATGCCGTTCGCGTCGATTGCGAACTTCACCTGGATGCGAGGGACACCGCGAGGCGCCGGCTCGATCCCCTGGAGCTCGAACTCACCCAGCGACACGTTCTCGCGGGCGAGGGGAGACTCGCCCTGGAGCACGTGGATCTTGACCGTGCGCTGGTTGTCGACGACGGTCGAGACCAGCTGGGTCTTCTGGGCAGGAATGGTCGTGTTCTTCGGGATGAGCTTCGCGGCGCGACGCCCCTCCACCTCGATGCCCAGGCTGAAGTTGGTGACGTCGAGCAGCGTGACCGCCTTGACGTCGCCCTCGAGGATCCCGGCCTGGATGGCGGCGCCGATGGCGACGACCTCGTCCGGGTTGAAGGTCTTGTTGAGCGGACGCTCGAACAGGCCCTTCACCATCTCCTGGATCTTGGGGATGCGGGAGCTTCCGCCGACGAGGATGATCTCGTCGACGTCGTCGGGGGCGAGGCGGCAGTCCTGGAGCGCGCGCTGGCACTCCTCGATGGTCTCGTCGAACAGCGCCTGGGCCAGCGACTCGAAGGTGTATCGGCTGAGGCTGCACTGCAGGTGCTTGGGGCCGCCGGCATCCGCCAGCAGGAACGGCAGGTGGATGTCCGTCTCCATCGCCGAGCTGAGCTCGAGCTTGGCGCGCTCGGCAGCATCCCGGAGGCGCTGCAGGACGACCTTGTCCTCGGACACGTCGATGCCGTGCTCACGGTTGAACTGCTCGAGCAGCCAGTCGACGACCTTGCGATCGATGTCGGCGCCGCCGAGCTGGTTGTTCCCGCGCGTCGCTCGGACCTCGGCCAGGTCGCGGTCGACCTCGAGGATCGAGATGTCGAACGTTCCACCGCCGAAGTCGTAGACCGCGATGGTCGAGGACTTCCGACGGTCGTGCACGTAGGCCAGCGCGGCCGCCGTGGGCTCGTTGATGATGCGCAGGACGTCCAGGCCCGCGATGGTGCCCGCGTCCTTGGTCGCCTGGCGCTGGCGGTCGGTGAAGTAGGCCGGGACCGTGATGACGGCCTCGGTGACCTGCTCACCCAGGAAGTCCTCTGCGGACTTTCTCAGCTTCTGCAGGATCATCGCGGCGATCTCTTGCGGCAGGTAACGCCTGTCGCCGATCTCGACGGCCGTGTCGCCGTTCTTGGTCTCGACCACCTTGTACTGGACGAGCGCCATGTCCTTCTCAGCGTCCTGGTACCGCCGGCCCATGAAGCGCTTGATCGAGTGGATCGTCGCTTCCGGGTTGATCAGCAGTTGGCGCTTGGCGATGTCACCGACGAAGCGCTCGCCGTTCTTGCTGATGCCCACGACGGACGGTGTGATCCGTCCACCCTCGGCGTTGATGATCACGATCGGATCCCGGCGATCCATGTATGCGCAGACCGAGTTGGTCGTGCCGAGATCGATGCCGATGAGCTTCCCCATTCAACCTTCCGAGAATCCAGGTGCAGTGAGCCAGCATTGCTCTTCCTTTTCGGGATCTTCTTGACGCGTGATCGTACGGCCCACGCCGACTGGCTGTCAATCGAGCCCTCCGAAGGCAAGAGAGGTACCCGGGGCGGGAGTCGAACCCGCACGCCGCAAGCGGCTGGGGCTTTTAAGGCCCCTGTGTCTACCGTTCCACCACCCGGGCAGGGCGACAACGGTACACGCGGATGGGTCCCCGTGCTAGCGTCCGGGGGTGACGCTCCTCCTGCTCGTCTCGTGCTGGCTGCGCCAGGGTGAAGGCCGCGACCCCGTCGAGGGCGCGCTGACTCGGGCCGACCGCGTCTACGCCGAGAGAGCGGATGTCGAGCGGCTGGACGAGTCCATCGAGATGTACCGCGAGCTGCTCGCGGAGCATTCCGACGACCCGCGGGTGCTGGCGGCCCTGTCACGTGCGTGGGGCGCGCGCGCGTTCGGGCATCCCGGCTCGGACCAGGCGGAGCTCTACGATCGCGCCCGCAGCCATGGGGTCGCCTGCATGGCCCTGAACCCCGGCTACGCCAGCCGGGTGCGTCTCGCGGCCGGTCGCATCACCGAAGGCGCCGTGAAGCAGCTCGGCGAGCCCGAGCTGGACTGCATCGAGGCGACCGTGTTCGCGTGGGCCCGTTGGATCGAGCTGCGTGGCCCGGCGGCCGGCATCGACCTCGAGCCGCTGCGGTTCCTGGCCAGGCACGCGCGCCTGCTGGGGGACAGCTGGGTCGGACCGTGGGGCGAGGCGATGACGCTCGTGCTCGTCGAGGGGCCCGTCGACCGGGAGCTGCCCCGAAGCCGCGCGCTGTTCGAGCTGGCCATCAAGAGCGAGCCCCAGCTCGCCATCGCGCATCTGGACCTGGCCCGGCACCAGCTGGTCCTCGAAGGGGACCGCAAGGCCTATGCCCGCGAGATGCGGGAGTTCAGTGTGGCGCACCCGGCCACCGCCGACGGCGAGTGGGCCATGGAGAACCACGCTACGCGCGAGGCGGTCACCGGCATGGACGGAGACGTCGCCTGGGCGCGGTCCTGGGGTGAGCCGGACAAGGAACAGGAAAAGCCGGGTCCATGAGGGCCCGGCTGCCTGTGTCTCGAAGAACAGCCCCGAGGGGCGGAGCGTGGGCTAACGCCGACGCTTCTGGGCGCGACGCGCGGCCTTCCGCCGACGCTTCTCAGCCAGACGCTGCTTGAGCCGACGGCGCTCGCCGGGCTTCAGGTAGACCTTGTTCTTCTTGATGTCCTTGCGGATGCCCTCGCGCTCCACCTTGCGGCGGAAGCGGCGCAGGGCCTTCTCGAAGGGCTCATTGTCGCGGACGGTGACGCTGACCAAAGCAGCTCCAGAACTGATGATTTGACCGTCGGCAACTAATGGACGACGGCCGGTGCCGCAAGGCTAGAAGACGACCCCGACCGCGCCGCCGACGTAGAGCAGGTCGTGGAGCCCGCCTTCGATGCGGATGTTGGCGCGCTCGTTGATGTGGAACTTGACGCCAGCGTTGATGTCGAGGATCGGGACGACCGTGGGCACGCGGTAGACGTCGTCGGGCGGCTTGTCCGGGTTGTCCTCGCGGACCTTGTACGCCGGCTCGCCATCGACGCCGTCCCACTGCTGCAGGTCGCCGATGATGTAGGCGCCGCCGAGCCCGGCGCCGACCACGATGCTGAACACCTTGTGCAGGCGCATGTCGTAGTAGTAGTTGATGCCGAAGGCGACGATGCCGAAGTCCTGGGTCGGCTCGACCCAGTCGCCGTCCAGGTAGTTCTCGTCGCCGGGCGCCTCGACGTCGTCCCAGTACCCGGGCTTGATCAGGCTGCCGAAGTAGTCGAAGTAGAACGCGCCCATCTGGGTGTCGTTTCGGATCGCGAACTCGAGCCCGACCGTGTAGGCGCGGATCTGGGGGCGCTCCAGGTGGGCGCCGTTGTCGTCCGAGCCGTTGAAGTACCAGATGTCCAGGATCGAGTCGGGCACGCTCATGTACCGGCCGCGCATGTTGACCTCCATGAGGTACGGGCGCGTCTTGGTCGGAGCGCCGGTCTCGCCGGCTGCGGGCGCCGTGGCGGGCTCCTCGTCCTGGATGATTCGGTACGACGTCAGTACATCCGAGAGGGCTGGCGAGGGGTCTGAGGCCATCGCAACGGAGGACCAGAGAAGGGCGAGCATCGAGAACCTCGGGGAACGAGCGGTGCAGGATTCTGCTCGGCAGCCTATGGGGTGTCAACCGACGGAGGCGTGGTGCTGGCTGTCTGCTTGTTGGCGTGTTCGGTGCATCTGGGGCGCGCTCCCATCGGCGCGGGCTCGCTGGGAGACGTGCGGGCTCCCGTCGCCGAGGTCGGCCTGGAAGGCCATCTCGAGACCGCGTTGTCCGATGTCTCGGGCCAGCTCGAGTTCGGACCAGCGATCGACGTCGTCGTGCTCGACAGCGGCGTCGTGCCCGTCGCGGCTGGCGGCGCAGCCATGGAGGCCCGCCTCCACCTGCAGCTCTCCCAGGCGTCCGAGTCGGTCTCGGTGTCAGGGTCACAGGTGTTCGAGGCGCCCGACCCGCTGTCGGCCGAAGCGGGTCGGCGGCAGGCGTTCGCCGAGCTGTCGCGGACCCTGGTCGAAGACGGCGTCACTCTGTTGTTGGGGGAGCGGTGAGCGTCCAGGGACTGCTGAAGGGCACGCCACATCCGATCTACCTGGTCCTCGGCGACGAGGCGCTCCTGGTCGATCGGGCGGCCGACCAGCTCGCTGAGTGGGCGCTGACGGGCGTCCAGCGCTCGTTCGATCACGCGGTCTTCCGAGCCGCCGACGAGAACGTGCTGAGCCTGTTCTCCATGGCGCGGACCATGCCGATGCTGAGCCCGCACCGGGTGCTCGAGCTGCGGAACCTGAACGAGGCCTCGGTCGAGCTGCTCGACGAGCTGCAGGCGTGGTGCTCGACCCCCCACCGAGGCGCTGTCGTCATCGTGCGCGGGCGCGCGTTCCCGCCACGCAGCAAGCACGCCCGACCGATCGAGACGGCCGCGAAGAAGACGGGCGCGGTGGTGCGGTTCAAGTCCCGTGACCAGGACCCGGCGGCGTTCGCCCAGTACCGAGCCAGCGAGATGGGCTGCACCCTGGGGGCCTCCGAGGCGCGTCAGATCGTCGCCACCGTCGGGACGGACCTCGGCCGGATCGCGCGCGAGATCGAGAAGGCGGCGCTCTACCTGGGCGGCGAGGGGACGATCACCAGCGAGATCCTCGACCAGGTCTGCAGCCTTCTGGCTGAAGCGGCGGTCTGGGACTTGACGGACGCGATCGTCACGCGGAACGCGGACCAGGCGCTCGCGACGGCCCACCGACTGCTCGAGGCGCGCCAGCCCCCACATCGCCTGATCTTCAACGTCACCTGGCAGATGCGTCAGCTGCTCCAACTCCAGGACGCGATGCGCCACGGCGGAGACGCCGGAGCTCGCATGCCCGGATGGAAGCGCAAGAAGCTCGAGCGCTCGCTCAGGAGCCACCCGCTCGACGAGGCCCGAGTCCTGTCTCGGATCGCCCGGGCGAACCAGGACATGAACAGCCACCGCGCCGGGGACCGACGCGTCTTCGAGGCGCTCCTGCTCGACCTCGTCGCCGGGTAGCGACGGGCCAGCTCAGCGGCGGCCGACGCCCTCGTACAGGAAGCCAGCGGCGCGAACCGCGTCGGGCTCGTACAGGTTGCGTCCGTCGTAGATCTCGTTGCCCCGCATGCGTCCGGCGAGCTTCTCGAGGTTCGGGTTCCGGAACTCGTTCCACTCGGTCACGAGGACCAGCGCGTCCGCTCCATCGACGGCCTCGCCGGCCGACTCGGCGTACGTGACGCGGTCGCCCAGGCTGTGGCGGGCCTCGCTCATGGCCTCGGGGTCGTAGACCGTGACCGTCGCGCCGGCGCCGAGCAGCGCCTCGATGATCTCGACCGACGGCGCCTCGCGCATGTCATCGGTGTTGGGCTTGAAGGACAGGCCCCAGATGGCGAACCGCTTGTCGCTGAGGTCACCCCCGTGGCGCCCGAGGATCTTCTCGGCCATCCAGCGCTTCTGCGCCTGGTTGACGTCCTCGACGGCTTCGAGGATGGACAGCGGGTGGCCGTGGTCCTGGGCCGTCGACATCAACGCCTTGACGTCCTTGGGGAAGCAGCTTCCGCCGTAGCCCACGCCCGGGAAGAAGAAGCGCAGGCCGATGCGCGAGTCGGTGCCAGCGCCGCGACGCACGGCGTCGACGTCGGCGCCGACCTTCTCGCACAGGCGCGAGAGCTCGTTGATGAAGCTGATCTTCGTCGCGAGGAACGCGTTCGCCGCGTACTTGCTGAGCTCGGCGCTGCGGTTGTCCATGAACAGGATCGGCTTCCCGGTCCGCAGGAGCGGTCGGTAGATCTCCGTCATCACCTCGCGCGAGCTCTCCTCCTTGCAGCCGATCACGATGCGATCGGGCTTCATGAAGTCGTCGATCGCGGCGCCCTCCTTGAGGAACTCCGGGTTGGAGACCACGTCGAAGGGGAAGGTGCAGTGCTGTCCGACGATCTCTCGCACCTGGTCGGCGGTGCCGACGGGAACGGTCGACTTGATGACGACGGTGATCGGGCCGGTGGCGCTCTTGCCGATCAGCGCCGCGACCGCGTGCACACCCGACAGGTCCGCCGAGCCGTCAGCCGCCGAGGGCGTGCCGACCGCGATGTAGGCGACCTGGGCGTCCCCGATGGTGGCGGGTCCTTCGGCCGTGAACCGCAGCCGGCCCTCGCGCACGTTGCGGGCGATGAGCTGATCGAGTCCAGGCTCGAAGATCGGCACACCACCGCTCTGGAGCAGGTCCACCTTGGCCTGGTCCTTGTCGATGCAGACGACATCGTGTCCGGTGTCCGCGAGGCAGGTTCCAGCGACGAGTCCGACGTAGCCAGTGCCGACGACAGCGATCTTCATTTCCGGTCTCCAGGAGAGGCCGGGTGAACCTACCCGTGGCCCGATAGGCGAGCAAGATCACCGCGGTTGCACGCCGGTCGGCTCGCTTGACAGCGGCGCCCGCCATGCTAAATGGGCCGGCCTTCAGACACCGAGGCAGCCCGAGGACACCGCTCTTCCGGCTCGCTTCACCAAGAGAGTAGCCCGTGGCCCATCACGCCGACGCCCTCAAGCGCATCCGCCAGAACAAGAAGCGGAACGCCCGCAACCGTCACTTCCGCGCCTCCATGCGGACGGAGATCAAGAGGGTCCGTACGGCCATCGACGCCGGCGACCTCGCCGCCGCCGAGGCGTCGCTCCCCAGCGCCGTCAGCGTGATCCAGAAGCTGGCGACCAAGAACATCATCCACAAGCGGAACGCTTCGCGCCGTGTTGCCCGCCTCGCTGCGGCGGTCAACAAGCTCAAGTCCGCCGCTTCCTGAGCAGGCTCGCTCCACCCCTGCTTCCCCGGTCTGAGGCCTGGGAGCGGGGGTTTCGTACGTCCGGGACACCAGCATGAGCACGCCGATCGAGCGCCTGCGGAACTTCGCCATCATCGCGCACATCGATCACGGCAAGTCCACGCTCGCCGATCGACTGATCGAGCGCACCGGACTGCTGACGCAGCGGGAGATGAAGGACCAGTACCTCGACAAGATGGAGCTGGAACGGGAGCGGGGCATCACCATCAAGGCGCAGACCTGCGTGCTCGAGTACACCGCGTCGGACGGAGAGACCTACGCGCTCAACCTCATCGACACCCCCGGTCACGTGGACTTCGGGTACGAGGTGAGCCGGAGCCTCGCAGCGTGTGAGGGCGTTCTCCTCGTCGTCGACGCGGCCCAGGGCGTCGAGGCCCAGACGCTGGCCAACGTCTACCTGGCGATCGAACACGACCTCGAGATCATCCCGGTGATCAACAAGATCGACCTGCCCGGCGCCGATCCCGACAGGGTCCTCGAGCAGATCGAGGACGGCATCGGCCTGTCCACCGACGATGCGGTGATGTGCTCGGCCAAGACGGGCCTGGGCATCGAGGACGTCCTCGAGGCCGTCGTCAAGCTCGTCCCTGCGCCGGTCGAGGAGCGGGATGCCCCTCTGCAGGCGCTGATCGTCGACTCGTGGTTCGACACGTACGTCGGCGTCGTGATGCTGGTGCGCGTCAAGGCTGGACGCGTTCGGAAGAAGGACCAGATCAAGCTGATGGCGACGGGCGCGACCCACGACGTGACTCAGGTTGGCGTCCTGGCCCCCGAGGCGCTCCAGCGCGACGAGCTCGTGGCGGGCGAGGTCGGCTTCGTCATCGCCAGCATCAAGGGGCTCGAGGATGCGCGCGTCGGCGACACGATCACGACCGTGCGGAACCCGGCCTCGGAGGCGCTCCCGGGATTCCAGGAGGCCAAGCCGATGGTCTTCGCGGGCATCTTCCCCGTGGAGTCCCCGGACTACAGCGACCTGCGCGACGCGCTGGAGAAGCTCTCGCTGAACGACGCGAGCTTCACGTGGGTCCCCGAGACCTCCGATGCGCTCGGGTTCGGCTTCCGGCTCGGCTTCCTCGGCCTGCTCCACATGGAGATCATCCAGGAGCGGCTCGAGCGCGAGTACGACCTGGACCTGATCACGACCGCGCCGAGCGTCGTGTACCGGGTCGACACCAAGGACGGCGAGCAGGTCGAGATCCACTCGCCCAGCCGCCTGCCGGACCTCGGAAAGATCGCTGCGATCAACGAGCCGATCGCCAAGGTCACGATTCACGTGCCGGACGCCCACATCGGGCCCGTCTTCAAGCTCTGCCAGGACCGCCGCGGCGTCCAGGCCAGCTTCGAGGTGCCCAGCTCGGGCCGCAACGTCCTGGTCTACGAGATCCCGTACGCCGAGGTCGTCTACGACTTCTTCGACAAGCTGAAGAGCGTGACCCGCGGGTACGCGTCGATGGACTACGAGATCATCCGCTGGGACCCGGCGGACCTGGTCAAGCTCGACGTCCTGCTGAACGGCGACATCGTCGACGCGCTGTCCAGCATCTGTCACCGCGAGCGCAGCCATCGGAACGGCGCGGCGCTCACGCGGAAGCTCAAGGAGTTCATCCCACGCCAGATGTACGAGGTCGCGATCCAGGCGGCGATCGGCAGCAAGGTCATCGCCCGGACCACGGTCCGCGCGATGCGGAAGGACGTGACGGCGAAGTGCTACGGCGGCGACATCAGCCGGAAGCGGAGGCTGCTCGAGAAGCAGAAGAAGGGGAAGAAGCGGATGAAGGCCGTCGGTTCCGTCGAGGTCCCGCAGGAAGCCTTCCTGTCCGTGCTCTCGATCGGGGATGACTAGCGCTCAGCGCCAGGTGGCCGGAGCCCTCGCGCTCGTCGCCATCGCGGTCTTCCTCCGCGCGTTCGTGTTCGGAGTCGTCCGAGTCCGCACCGGCTCGATGGAGCCGACGGTCGCCGAGGGCGAGGTGCGCCTGTGGAGTCGCCTGGCCGAGCCCGTCGTCGGCGACATCGTCGTCGTGCGGCTGCCCGACGAGCCCGACATCCTTCACGTGAAGCGCCTGGTCGCGGTCGGCCCGGGCGAGGTGGAGCTCGCGACCGGACGGCTCTACGTGAACGGCCAGGCCATCGGCGAGGAGTCCCCCGATCTCAGCTGGGTCGATGGGCAGTGCCGCGAGCGGGTCGCAGCGGCCGTGACCGAGCGCAGTGGGGAGGCGAACTGGACCGTCGTCGCCGACGGGGACCACGCTCGCGAGCCGCTGGAGGATGGGGAGGTCTGGTTGCTCGGGGATGCCCGGCGAACCAGCCATGACAGCCGCCAGTGGGGGGCCCTGCCGCGGTCCGCGATCGTGGGTGTGGTCACGTCGATTGCGTGGTCACGCGACACGTGTGAAGGGTGACCGTTCGGAGCATGTCCATGAGCGATCGCCGCCGCCACGGGCGCATCGACATCGTCAAGATCCTGATGGGCCTCGCTGCTGCGACCGGCCTGTGGGCGGCGTACGCATTCGTCCCGCCCCAGTGGGCTGAACGCGAGATGCACAACGTGGTGATCATGTCGCTCTTCGAGTGGCGGGACCGCTCGCTCGAGTCGGCCAAGAAGTCCCTCTCCAAGGAGATGGACAAGGCCGAGATCCCCGAGTACATCTGGCCCGAAGACTGCACGTACTGGGAAGACGGCGAGCAGAAGCACATGAACTGCTACTGGGAAGTCGACGTCTTCGTGCCCTTCACGGAAAAGCTCGTGAAGACGCTCGAGTTCGAGGTGCACAAGTACCTGGACGCCAAGGGCAACGTGCACGACCAGTTCGAGGAGTAGCCGGCGTGGAAGGGGTCCTCAGCGCAGCGGACCTTCGTCGGACCGTCCGTCGGCTGGCCCTGGAGATCATCGAGTCGGCGCGTGGCACGGACGAGCTGCGGCTGGTCGGGATCCACAGCGGCGGTGTCCACCTGGCTCGGCGCCTGGCGCAGACGATCGGCGAGCTCGAGGGCGCGTGTCCGGTCGTCGGCGAGATGGACATCACGCTCTATCGGGACGATCTGTACACCGGGCTCGAGAAGCCGGTGATGGGGGAGACCCGCATCCCGTTCGACGTGGAGGGGGCGCGCCTCGTGCTCGTCGACGACGTCCTGTTCACGGGCCGGACGGTGCGAGCCGCGCTGGGCCTCTTGATGGACTACGGGCGCCCGGCCTCCATCCAGCTCGCCGTCCTCGTCGACCGCGGACACCGCGAGCTGCCAATCGAGGCCAACTTCATCGGACGACGCGTCGAGACGACGCTCCGGGACCGGGTGACCGTGTCCTTCGTGGAAGACGGGAGCGACGCGGACGGTGTGTTCCTCGGGAGGTCGACTTGAAGCGAAAGGACCTGCTCGGTCTCCGGGACGTCCCGTCCGAGGAGATCACCGAGTTCCTCGACACCGCGGCACACTTCCGCGAGGTCGGCCGCCGACGCATCAAGAAGGTGCCGACGCTGCGAGGCCGGACCGTGGTGTCGCTCTTCTTCGAGAACAGTACGCGCACGAAGGTCAGCTTCGACCTGGCCGCCAAGCGGCTCTCGGCTGACGGCGTCTCCATCTCGGCGTCGACCTCCTCGGCCAAGAAGGGCGAGACGCTGATGGACACGGCCCGGAACATCGCCGCCATGGCGCCGGACCTCGTCATCATGCGGCACTCTTGCGGGGGCGCCGCCCACCTGCTGGCCCGCAACTTTCGCTTCTCGGTCGTGAACGCCGGCGACGGCATCAACGAGCACCCGACGCAGGGCCTGCTCGACATGCTGACGATGCGTGACCACCTGGGCACGTTCGAGGGCAAGACCGTCGCCATCGTCGGCGACGTCTACCACTCACGGGTGGCCCGCTCGAACATCTACGGGCTGACCACGATGGGAGCGCGCGTCCTGCTCGCTGGCCCCGGGACGATGTGTCGTCCCGAGATGGAGCGGCGTGGGGTCGAGGTCCGTCACCGTATCGACGATGTCCTCGAAGAGGCGGACGTGCTGATGATGCTGCGCATCCAGCGCGAGCGACTGCCCAAGGCCATGGTGCCGTCGAGCCGTGAGTACGCCCACCTGTACGGGCTGGACAGCGCCAAGCTGGCGCGCGCGTCGGAGGACGTCCTCGTGATGCACCCGGGCCCCATCAACCGCGGAGTGGAGATGACCCCCGAGGTCGCCGACGGCGCCAACTCGGTGATCCTCGAGCAGGTGACCAACGGTGTCGCGGTTCGGATGGCGGTGCTCCACCTGCTGCTGGACGGGGGCGACGATGACGCTGCTTCTTGAGGGCGGGCGGGTCCTGTGCCCGGCATCGAACACCGACCGACACGCCGACGTCCTGATCGAGGACGGCCGGATCGTTGCGGTCGGGGCGGGCTTCACCGCGGACGAGACCATCGACTGCACGGGCCGCATCGTGAGCCCGGCGCTGGTCGACCTCGACGCCGAGCTGTCCGACCCGGGCGTGACCTGGCGCGAGACGCTGGCCACGGGCAGCGCGGCGGCGGCACGTGGCGGGTTCACCACGGTGCTCGCCTCGCCGGCAACCAAGCCGATCGCCGATGACGCGACGCTCATCCGCGAGCTCCTCAGCCGGTCTCGCCGAGAGGCCTGTGTCGAGGTGCTAGCCTCGGCCGCGCTGACCCGAGGCCTGGGTGGTGAGGAGCTCGCCGAGCTCGGCCTGATGGTCGAGGCCGGAGCCGTCGCGATCAGCAACGGTGTGCAGCTGGTCACGAACACGCTCGTCCTGCGGAACGCGCTCCTGTACGCGCGCCCGTTCGGCTGTCCCGTGCTGCTGAGGGCAGGGGACGCGGACCTGGAGTCCCTGGGCGTGATGCATGAAGGGCCGGTGTCCAACCTCACGGGATTGCGAGGACTTCCTGCCGCGGCCGAGGAGATGGGCATCGCCCGCCTGGTCGCGCTCGCCCGGTTCTCCGGTGCCCACATCCACGTGACCGGGGTGACCACGACCGTCGCGCTCGAGCAGCTTCGGCGCGCCCACGCCGATGGGGTCTGCATCACCGCCTCGACGCCGGCGCTGAACACCTACCTCTGCGACGAGGAGATCCTGGCGTCCGGGTACAACACCAGCACCCGGCTGCTCCCGCCGCTGCGCTCGGACTCCGACCGGCTGGCGGTCTGTGACGCGCTGCGGAGCGGCCTCCTCTCGGCCGCCACCAGCGCGCATCGCCCGCGCACACGCGTGGACAAGGAGTACGAGTTCGCTCGCGCCGAGCCCGGTGCGTCCACGCTCGAGACGACCTGGTCGACGCTCGTCTCCTCGCTGAGCGACACCCGCGCGGCGCTGGTCGCCCTGAGCGCTGGCCCGGCCCGGTTGCTCGGTCTCGACCGACGTGTCGCTCCGGGTGCGCCCGCCGAGCTGATGGTCGTCGACCCCAACGCCACCTGGACCGTGGACACCGCGAACATGTCCAGCCAGAGCGCCAACTCGCCCCTGCACGGACGCGAGCTGCCGTGCCCGGTCATGAAGACCATCCACTGCGGCCGCGTGGTGTGGAGCGCCTGAGGGCGTCCGCTCCTCGGCGTGATATTGTCGCGGCGCCGCGCGGGTCTCGCGTGCCGCCTCTCCCGGCTGGCCCAGGCCGCGCTCAACCCCAAGAGATTTCAAGCACATGCAGCGCAATCCCATCACGCCCGAGGGTCACGAGCGACTGGCCAAGGAGGTCAAGCACTGCAAGTCTGTCCTCCGGCCCCAGGTCGTCAAGGACATCGAAGAGGCCCGCGCCCACGGCGACCTCTCCGAGAACGCGGAGTACGACGCCGCCAAGGACCGCCAGGGTCTGCTCGAGGCACGCATCGTCGACCTCGAGACCAAGCTCGCGACCGCCGAGATCATCGACGTGACCCTGATGCCCCAGGGCGAGCGGGTCATCTTCGGGACGACCGTCGGTCTCATGGACCTCGACACCGAGGCCGAGCTCAAGTACCGCGTCGTCAGCGAGTACGAGGCCGATGTCAAGAAGGGCCTCGTCAGCTACACCTCGCCCATCGGCCGTGCGCTGATCGGCAAGGAGGTCGGCGAGGAGGTCCGCGTCCACACCCCCGGTGGCGAGCGACTCCTCGAGATCCTCGACATCCACTTCCGGTAGGCCCATGTCCGAGACGCTCCCCCCCACGGGTGGGCCCTCGGACGGGACGGAAGCCGCGCCGCCCGTCGACGCTGCTCGTCCCGCTCCCCGAGGCCTGCATCGCGTTCGACGAACCCTCCGCTTCGCAGTGGCGGACGAGGGCTCGCGTCTCTGGGACCTCCGCTGGCTCGAGCGGACCTGCCGACCGCTGCTGCTCCGCATCGGAGAGGACGCCGCGCGTCCCGAGGTCGATCAGGCCGCGGCGGCGCTCGAGGGCGTCGATGGGATGCCGTGGACCGAGCGGCTGGAGCCCGTGCAGAAGGCGCTCGAGGCCGTCGAGGCGGCGCTCGCCGCGCTCCCCGAGGACGAGCCCACCATCGTCGCGCAGGGCGAGCTCGTCAGCCTGCCGGAGACGCCGGTCGCCGAGCCCCGGCGCGGGTCGGGTCGCCGCGCCCGTCGCTCGCAGAAGCGACAGGAGGTCAAGCCTCCGCCTCCGCCGCCCCGGCACGCCCTGGGTGCGCCGGGCCACACCGGCCAACCGCTCGCCTCGCTCGGAGGGGTCTCCGGAGCTCTCGTCTCGCGGTTCGGCGAGCTGGGGGTCAAGACCGTCGCGGATCTCCTGCGCGTCATGCCCGCGACCCAGACGGTCGTGGAGCTCACCGAAGGCGACCTCCCCGAGGAGGGCACGGTCGCCCTCGAGGGCGAGATCCTGGCCCGCTGGTCCCGCTTCGGCCCTTCCGGCCGGATCGACGAGCTGGACCTCTCCCGCGCGGGGGCCGTCGTGCGCTGCCGCTGGGTCGGCCCCATGCCTCCGGACCTGCGCGGTGGAAAGGTCACCCTCGTCGGCCGACTCGAGCGCGTGGACGACGCGCCGGTCCTGTACGAGGCCCAGCGGTTCCACTCTGACGGTCGCGGTGGCGTCCGGATTCCCGGGTACGGCCTCGACGGCCTGGACGACGGAGACGTCTCCCGCCTCGTCCGATTCGCGCTGAGCGCATACGCCGACCAGCTCCTCGACCCGTTCCCTCCGGCCCTCGTCCAGCGAGCCCGTGTGCTCGCGCTGTCGGCCTCGCTCTGGGAGCAGCACGTCCCCAGCTCCTCCCAGACCCGCGGTCGGGAGCGGCGCGCCTTCGAGGAGCTCCTGTTCTTCCAGCTGGCCGTCGCGAGTTCGCAGAAGATCCGGCACCGCGGCCTGCCTCACCCCATCTCGCACTCGCTCGTCGCGCGCCTGCAGCATCAGGGACTCGTGCTGAACGACGCCCAGGAGCTGGTGTTCGACGAGATCCGCAGGGACCTTCGCAAGACCACCGCGATGACGCGGCTGCTCCAGGGCGACGTCGGCTCGGGCAAGGCGCTGGTCGCCATGCTCACGGGTGTCCTCGTCGCCGAGAGCAAGGCCCAGGTCTGCTTCCTGGCGCCGGACGGCATCTCGGCGGCGCACCGGTACCAGTTCGCCGAGCCCACGCTCCGGAGCCTGGGCATCGTGCCCCAGCTCATCAGTGGCCCGGCCAGCCCGGCCCAGCTCGATGCGCTCCGACGCGGCGAGGCCACCTGCGTCTTCGCCACGCACGAGCTGGCGAAGACCGGCTTGCCCGAGTTCAAGAAGCTCGGCCTCGTCATCGTCGAAGAGCGCTCGAACTTCGGCGTGCTCGACCGGAACGAGCTGGCCCAGAAGGGCGTCCAGCCGGACCTGCTCGTGGTGACCTCGGTCCCGATCCCGGCGAGCCTCGCGTTCACCATCTTCAGCGACCACGACATCAGCGTGTTGCACGACAGCGAGCGCCAGATCGTCCAAGCGCAGCTTCGTCAGCCCGACGAGCGGGACGCCGCCTACGCGCAGGTGCGAGACGAGCTCGAAGCGGGCCGGCAGGCGTACGTCTGCTTCCCGCTCCTGGCCGGGAAGGACCTGCTCCCGTTGGATCGCGCTCGCCAGCTCGGCGCGGCGCTCGGCGCAGAGGCGTTCCCCGGCAAGCGGCTCGCGCTGTACCACGGGGGCATGTCGCGGGAAGAGCAGCATCGCGTGTTCGAGGACTTCCAGCACCGACGGGTCGATGTGCTCGTCGCCACGACCACCATCGAGGACGCGCCCGAGGTCGCCAACGCCACGGTGATGCACGTCGAGAACGCGGATCGCTACGACCTGGTTCGACTCCACCGACTCCGTGGCCACGTCGCCCGCGGCCGGACGCCCGGCATCTGCAACTTCGTGCTGTCGAACAAGCCCGCGGACGAGGGGCGCCGCCTGGTCGAACTCCTGGTGCGCGAGCAGGACGGGTTCGCCGTCTCCGAGCAGGACCGCCTGGCCCGCGGAGACGACGCGCTCCTGGGCAACCGCGTGGCGGACATGCCCACGTTCGAGGTGGCGGACACGGCTCGGGATCGCAAGGTGCTCCTGCGCGCCCGCCGCGCAGCGTTGTCCATCCTCCTGGCCGACCCGGAGCTACGCCAGCGGAACCACCGGGCCATCGCGCTTCGGCTCCGCGAGCTGCACCCGGACCTCGCCAAGAGCATCGAGACGCCGGACCGGAAGGGGCGGGGACGTCGACGCCGTCGGCGGAAGAAGGGCGGTTCGTGAGAGCGGTCCGCGAGCTCTCCGTCCAGGTGCCTCCGACCGCGTTCATGGCGGTGCTGACGGACTTCGTGTCCTATCCGGACTTCCTCCCGGACATGGAGGGCGCGCGGGTGCTCTCCGAGCAAGGAGACGCCTGGGAGGTGTCGTTCTCGCTGCGCCTCATCCGGCAGCTCGACTACACGCTGCGACTCGTTCGGACGGTAGGTGACGAGGGACACCAGCGCCTCGAGTGGACGATGGTCCAGGGCGTGTTCCGTGAGAACCGTGGCAGTTGGACGCTCGCCCCCACGGCGACGGGTGGGACGCTCGCGCTCTACGAGCTGGACGTCGCGGTCGGCATGTACGTCCCGCGCAGCATCCTGAACTCGCTCCTGACCACCAAGCTCACGGCGACGCTCGATGCGTTCAAGCTGCGCGCGGAGACCACGTCACCCGGCTTCGGAGGAAGCGGTCCAGCCGATGGTTGATGGTGTGGGGTTGCTCGATCAGCGCGGCGTGTGACGCGTCGGCCAGCACCAGGAGCTCGGCGTCCGGGATGGTCTCCGCCATCTGCTCCGAGAGCCAGATGGGTGTGAACGTGTCGTTCTCGGCGGCGACGATGAGCGTCGGCACCGCGATCTGGTCGAGCGCCCCGAATGCGTCGTGGCGATGGGCCTCGCCGACCATGCGCAGGAACAGCCGGACGTCGATCTCGCCCATGTGCTCGAGGTAGGGCAGGAAGTCCTCGCGGCTCATGTAGAGCGGGTCGACCATGCCGCCCCGCTGCGTGACCTTCCAGGCCAGCGGCGTCTTCATCAGTGGCTGGATGAAGCGGTTCGCCCGGTCGCCCAGGAAGTCGACGAGCCCGAACACGTACGGGAAGGCGCGTGCGCTGGTGGGCGTGTCCATGAAGGTGTCGAGGACCCGGCCGGCGCTGCCGAGCATCGGCACCAGCCCGACGACCGAGTCGGGGGCCTGGATGGCGCGCTCGAGGATGACCTGACAGCCCATCGAGTGGCCGAGCAGGACCGCCTGTTGGGCGCCGACGGCCTCGAGGATGTGGCCCAGGTCACGGGCGCAGGCCTGGATCGAGAGATCCGCGGCCTTGGGGTGGAGCGGGCGGTCGCTGCGGCCGTGACCCCGGTAGTCCCACACGACGACCTGGTAGCGATCGGAGAAGCGCTCCACGACGTACTTCCAGAAGAACGTCGAGACACCCACCCCGTTGCAGCAGACCAGCGTGGGTCCGGTGCCGGTCGCCTTCCAGAACAGACGCAGCCCGCCCTCGGTCGCAACGAAGCCGCTTCGTGTCTTTGGTCGAGCGCCCAAGGATCCTCCGCGGTCGGACCCTAACGTGCCCATACCGATCCTCCGATCCCTGGCGTGAACGACACGATGGAGGTTCAAGACATGGGACTGCCGGCAATCGATTGGGGAGTGAGCAGCCAGGAACGACGCGAGATGCGCGAGGCCGTGGAGCTCGAGCGCAAGGATGCAGAACAGCGGCTGTTGGACATGCGCTCGAGTGAGCGCGTGACGATGGCCGTCGCCGTCACAGGCGTCTGCGACAACAACTTCTTCATGGGCTTCTCGGAGAACATCTCCGAAGGCGGCGTGTTCTTGAGCACCCTCTGCCCGCCGCGCGTCGGCGAGGTCATCGACCTCTCGCTTGCTGTCGGCGAGGACCACGCGTTGCTCGTCAAGGGCGAGGTGCGCTGGCACCGGACCAACGACTCGGGCGAGCCCACGGGCTGCGGGATCAAGTTCTACCCGCTGACTCCCGAGCAGGAGGCTCTCGTCGCCAAGGCGATCGAAGCGACCGGCAAGCACCCGCTCTTCTACGACGAGTAGGCGCGCGCCGTAGAATGCGGAGGTGGCGTCGCCCCTCCGAAGACGGACGCTCCTGGTGGTCGCGCTGCTCATCAGTGCGGGCGCTTGGCGCCTGGCTCTCGGCACCCGGTACTTCGGGTGGGAAGAGAGCGACTACGGCAACCTGGCGATGGTCCGGGGCGTGCTGGAGTCGGGGTTCACCCACTTCGACATGAACCACCTGCCCATGTACTACGGCCTCTCGGCCGCGGTCATGGGCGTCGTCGGGGACGCCGTGGTGGCGAGCCGCGCCGTCTCGCTGGTCGCGGGGATGCTCACGGTCGCGCTGACCGTCGTCCTCGCCGACCGGCTCGCCGGACGACAGGTCGCGTGGATCGCCGGACTCGTCTGCGTGGTCCAGCCCGAGCTCGCGCTCTACAGCGCGTCCTCGCTCCGCGAGCCGGTCTACGCAGCCGCGGTGATGGGGTGCCTCGTCGCGCTGACGCGAGAGCGCCTCGCCATCGCCTCGGCGGTGGCGGCGGTGGCGTTCCTGACTCGGATGGACGCCGCGTTCACCCTCGTCCCCGTTCTGGCGCTCCACGCGATGGGCCGCCCTGGACGCGTTCGGCGCCTGGCTGCGGCCCTGGGTCCCATCGCGCTCGGAATCCTCGCCTGGTCGGTCTACTGTGAGCTCGTTCACGGCACGTGGCAGTTCTGGGGGCACAGCGTCTCGGTCAACATCGAGACCGGCGGCTCCGAGCTCGAAGTGGGCGAGTCGTCCTGGCTCACGGGTGGGTTCAAGGTCGCGCTCGCGTTGCTCGTCCAGGTGCTCCCCAGTCGACTGGGCTGGGCGCTGGCGATCGGAGCTGTCGTCGCGATGCTGTCGCTCCCGTGGCGCCGGCACGACGCACGGCGGACGGTCGGCGTGGCCGCGCTCGCACTGCTGGGGTTCTGGCTGGCCATCGGGTTCACGGCGCAGCACGAGCCGGGCCACAACCTGTACTGGAAGTGGCTGCACGGAGTCCTCCCGCCGCTCATCGTGTTGGGCGCGCTCGGGCTCGTCCGACTGCTCGACCAGGTCCGCCAGATCGCCGGCTGGCCGTTCGCCGCTCTCCTGGGCGTGGCGGCCGTGGGGCAGACGAGCTGGGCGTTCCTCCAGGAGACCCGGCGCCAGGTCGAGCTGTCCGAGGAGCTCTACAAGCCCCAGCTCGAGCTCGCCCAGTGGATCGAGAGCGAGATCGACGAGTCCGTGCCGCTGCTCGTGGACAACATCCCGGGCTGCTGGATCGACCGACGCGACCACGGGCGGGAGCTGCACACCTGGTACGACGTACCGGTCGAGCCGGGCAGCCGCGGCGAGTTCGCCGACTGGCTCCGTGAGAACCACATCGGGTACGTGCTGTGGTTCGCCGAGGAGTGGACGCAGGCCCCGATCGTCGCGCCCTGGCTGTCCGAGGTGAAGGCCCACCACCTGGGCTCGGTCGTCCTGGTGCCCCTGCGCGAGGAGCCGAGCTACGGCTGGGTCTTCTACCGGGTCGAGGAGGTCGACGGTGTCTGAGACGCGGGTGTTCGACGACCTGGAGAGCTGGCTGGCCGCGTGCGTTGAGCTGAAGGTGCGCGGCGTGGCGATCCAGCGCGTGGATGAGATCCGCCCGCGCCTCCACGGCAGCGGCGTGACGGTCGCCCCGGTCTTCTACGCGACGCTCGTGGGCTACGCGGGGGGCGTGGTGCTGCGGGCCCGCGTCGAGGACCCGCCAGCCGACCTGGCGGCGCGCCTCGAGGGGCAGGGCTTCAAGGTCCGACTGGCGAACCACAACGTCGGCTGAGCCGTCGCCCCAAAGAGAAAACCCCCTCGGCGAACCGAGGGGGCTTCTGAGGTGGAGAAGAAGGGACTCGAACCCTCGACCCCAGCGTTGCGAACGCTGTGCTCTCCCAACTGAGCTACTCCCCCACACGGGGCGATGCCGAGCTAACCGCGGTTGTGGGGCGCGTCAATCGAGCCCGCGCTTCTCGAGATCGTCCTCGTCGAGCCCCAGGAAGTGCCCGACCTCGTGGAAGATGGTGATGCGCAGCTCTTCGAGCAGTTCTTCCTCGTCACGGGCGTACCGGGACAGGTTCCGACGGAAGAGGATGATCGCTCCCGGGAGGTTCGACCACGGGTTCTCGATCGACCTCTCCTGAAGCGACGTGCCCGAGAAATACCCGAGGATCTGGGTCGGCGCGGCGGGGGGGCCGTACTGCTCCAGGAGCTCGTCCGAGGGCACCTCCTCGAGCACGATGGCCACGTTGGCCAGGTACTCGCGGAGCGAGGGGTGGAAGGCCTTCAGGCACTGCTCCACCATCCGGTCGACCGTCTCGTCGTCCAGCGGGACGGGCAGGGGATAGCCTTGGGGATCGGACCGCCACGCGCGCAGATAGTCCCGCTCGGCCCCGGCGTAGTCCGCCCGACGCTCGCGCAGGATGGCTCGCACCCAAGCGCCCTCGGGACACCTCGGGTTCTCCCGGAGCGAGCGGTTGGCGGCCTTGCGGGCCTCGTCGAAGCGCAGGAGCTCCATCAGGACCGAGGCGAGGCTGGCCCACGCCTCGGCGGCGAACGGCGCGCTCTTCTCGGGGGCGCTGGTGGCGTTCTCCGGCGTGTTCAAGGCGACGAAGCGGTACGCGCCCTCGGCCTCCTCGAGGCGGCCGTCCTCGCGCAGGATCTCACCCAGCAGGTAGTGGGCCTCGATGTGGCGAGGATCCTGCAGCAGGACGGCCCGACAGGCATCCTCCGCCGCGTCTGTCCTGCCCTGATGCAGCGCGACCTCGGCCGCATCGAGGAGTGCCTCGATGGAGCTCATCCGGCCGGGACGTCGATCGAGAACGTGTAGTCGGTGAGCTCGGCGTAGTCGCCGTCGAGGAGCGGGAAGTCCGTGGCCCGCAGCTGGCGGCGGAAGCACTCATCGGCAGCCGAGTCGCCCGAGGTCGACTTCTTCTTCGCGTAGTAGAGCAGGTCGCCCTTGGCCGAGAGCACGAGGTCGGCGGTGATCGTGATCGTCCGGCCCGACTGGGCGCCGAAGCAGCCCTCGATGCCGGCCATGCGTCCGGAGACGGCGCGCTCGAACGCCTCGCTGTCGAGTCGCCCGGCGGTCATTGTCGAGTCGGGTCGTAGATCGAGCGCATCGGACAGGTCCAGGCGGACCTCGACGGTCTCGAGCGTGCCCTTCTTGACGGTCACGGTGCGCTCGTCGCTCGTGAAGCCGTCGCGGGACGTGGTCAGCCGGAACGGGAGGCCGACAGGGAAGCCCTCGGTCAGCTCGATGTGGTCGCCAGATCCGATCCGCTCGCCGTTGACCTCGACGTTGTCCGCAACGGGATCGACCTGGACGACGAGCGTTGCGCGCGCGGCGGTGGTCGTGGGGTCTTCCGGTCCGTTGTCGAAGACGCCGAGGGCCCAGGCTCCGACGGCGAGGCCGCCCAGCGCGAGGATCGCGCCACCGACCAGCACGGGAACCGACGCCGCGCGCCGCTCGACGTTGACAGTGATTGCCCGGCGCTCTCCGTGGTCCGTGACGAGCGTGACCAGGGCCGTGCCCCGGTTCCGTCGCATCTGCCGCGGGTGCACGACGATGCCGATCTCCTGCTTCGTCGCGTCCGGATCCAGGCGGCTGCGCGTGACCTCGAGCCAGTCGCGGTCGCTCGTGATGCGGCCCGGCATCTGACCCGTGCCGCTGTTCTTGATCACGATGGTGTGCGTGATGGATGCGGTGCCGACCTTGAGCGTGATGACCTCGGGCCCGGCAATGGCCAGGCGAGGGGCTGCTCGGCGTCCTCGGCGTCCTCCGCCCAGACCGATGGTGCGGCCCTTGACCGCGTCAGGAGGCTTGGGGGCCTCTCTGCGACCAGCCTTCGGCGGCTGCGCGGGCTCCGGCGCGTTCCGGCGCGTTGGCGGCGCGATGGGCGGCGGGCCGGCGCTGGGCGTGGGCGTCGCGATGGGATGCGGCGTGATGCGAGGAGGGACGATCGGCGGTGGCGCCGTCTTCTTCGGAGGCGTGATGGGCGGCGGTCTCCGCACCGGCTGTCCACCGGGCGAGGGCAGGAAGCCGATCACGTCGCCGGCGTTCGCGTCGAAGCGTCGCCCCTCGTTGTCGGCCGCGTACAAGGCGTCGTACCGGGCCCGCCGCATGGGGGCCTTGAGGATCCGCCAGGCCTCGTCCAGGTCAGCGTAGAGCTGGGTGACCCGGTCCTTGTCCTTCAGCGAGCGAGCCCAGCGGTACTTGGCCCGGTGCTGCGCCTCGATCTCATCCAGCGTCGCCGTCGGGGGCACCTCGAGCAGCTCGTAGTAGTCGCGGAAGGGCGCCTTCGTGCTCGTGGGCGCGTCCTCGGCCTCGTCAGCGGACTGCCGGCGCGCGCCGGTCTTCTGCAGCAGGAGCTCGATGCGCTCCCGAATGGCGGCCTCCTGCAGCCCCATCGTCTTGCCCTGCTTCAGGATGGCGTTCTCGGCGTCGGGCGTGAGCATCCCGCCCGCGAGCGTGCCCTTGATGAACAGGCTCAGGACCTCGAGGCTTCGCGAGGTGCTTCGGGACGCGATCTCGGCCAGATAGGCGTCTCGTCCGTCCACCAGGGTGCGGCGGATGAGCGCATTGTTCTTGATCAGCCAGAGCGCTTCGTTGCGGTACTTCGGGTTGGCCTGCTGGCCCTGGGCCCAGCCGCGGCGCTTCTTGATCGCCGCTTCCACGTCGGGCGCAGAGCTCCCCGCCTCCATCCCGAAATAGTCGAAGAGGGATGCCTTTCCGACCATGCCGAGGAAAGTGTCGATCTGCTCCAGATCCCGGCGGTCCATTTCACTCCGACGTTCCGGCGCAATCGTACTAGCGTTGCCTGCGTCGTGTGGGGAGGGGTCCGACCCGACCCCTCGGATCAGTTGATGATCGCTTGCGAAAGGGCTGTTCGGGCGCGGTCGAGACGTCGCGGGTCCAGGCTCCCCTTGAGGTTCAGACGGGCGCGCCGGAGCGCCCGCGTCTCCACGTCGATGACGTGCACCTCGAGGATCTGGTTCTCGGTGTACCGGTAGATGACGTCGATCGGAGTGCCCCGGACGCGCGGGGGCAGGTTCTCGAGGATGACCTCGCCGATGACGGTGACCTCGCCGCGGCTCGTGCCGGCGCCTTCGGTGACCTCGACCCGGACGGCCGTCATGTTGTCGTAGGCGTAGGCGAACCGACCGCGCTTCTCGACGGGGAGCGCCGAGGTCTCCGGGATCAGGTTCACGACGCGCTCGTTGTGCTTCGCATCGAGCACGACGATGCCCATCGCGTGGCTGCTCGCGTCCGTGACCTTCAGGTGCTGGAGGCCTTGGGGCGGAGGCGGCAGGGCAGGGGGCTCGGCCTTGCGCGTCGGCGTCGCCGGCTTGTCGAGCTCGAGGCGCGTGGGCGGCATGGTGCGCGAGCGGGCCTTGGCGCGGGCGATCGAGGCTCGGTGCGCCTTCAGCGCGGGGTGGTCCGGCTGGTGGCGGAAGACCCCGGCCAGGCTGGCGCCCAGGGCCACGCCCTCGTCCGGGTTGATGCCCTTGCTGATGGGCTTGTCGCCCGAGATCCGAGCCAGGTTCTCCGGGATCATCGGCATGCGCGTCGAGCCACCGACGAGCAGGATCTCGTCGAGGTCGCCCCAGTCGACCTGCGACTTCTCGAGCACGATCTGGCAGGTCTCGGTGCACTGCTCGACCAGATCGGCGCACATCTCCTCGAACTCGGTCCGCTGGACCTGGACGACCATGCGATGGCCGCGGAAGTTCACGGGGATGACGGCGCGAGGCTTCGTCGAGAGCGAGATCTTCGCGTGCAGGCAGCGCTCGTAGAGCTCCTGGTACGGAAGCGGATCATCGCGCGGGTCCAGGCCGAACTTGTCGCGGAACTGGTCGGCGACGTGCGAGAGGAGCCGGTCGTCGAAGTCCTTTCCGCCCAGCTCGGCGTTTCCGTCGCTCGCGAGCGTCCGCAGCGTCGTGCCGCGGATCTCCATGACCGTGACGTCGAACGTTCCGCCGCCGAGGTCGAACACCAGCATCTTCCGGGACTTGCCCAGGTACTCGAGACCGAGCGCGATGGCCGCGGCGGTCGGCTCGTTGATGATGGACAGGACGTTGAAGCCGGCGATCTTCCCGGCCTCGGCCGTCGCACCGCGCTGGGCGCTGTTGAAGTACGCCGGGACGGTGATCACGCAGCTCTCGACAGGGACGCCGAGCGCCTCCTCGGCGTCGTTCTTGAGCTTGCGCAGGATGAACGCGGAGAGCTCCTGCGGCGTGTAGCTGACGCCGAAGAAGTCCAGGACGAAGTCGGTGTCGCCCATCGAGCGCTTGATGAAGCGCACGACGTTGGCGGGGTCGACGACGACCATCTTCACGGCTTCCTCGCCCACGACGCACGCGTTGCGGTCGTAGAAGTGGATGACCGACGCCGTGGTCGAGTGGCCGTCCCCGTTCGGCAGGATGTTGGGCTTACCGAACCGGTCGACGTAGGCCATCGCCGAGAAGGTCGTCCCCAGGTCGATGCCCAGGATGAGGGAGCCTTCCTTCACCAATCAGCGCCCCGTGGTGTCCCGGTAGATCACCACCTCCTCGGACCGCAACACGCGCTCCGCCCGGTTGAAGCCACGCTTGAGCACCTGAGCGACCAGCTGGTCCTGCTCGGGGCCCTCGGGCGGGATGACCTTGACGACCTTCTGCGTCTTCGGGTCGAACTTGTCCTGGCCCTCCATCGGGAGCACGTCGCGGCGGTAGAGGACCTCGAGGAACTCGTCGATCAGGTACTGGAAGCTGTCGGAGATGACGTCCATGGACATCTCCTTCTTCACCAGCGACTCCTGGAACCAGTTCAGCGAGTCGTAGAACAGCAGCAGGTCCAGGAGCAGGGGCTTCTCGGCCTGGTAGATGAAGTCCTCCTTGTACTGGCGGAGCTCCTCGTACAGGGCATCGAAGGCCTTCTGCTGGGTGACCTCGGCCTCGTTCTTCTCGAGCAGGAGCTGGTTGAGCTCCTCGACCTGGGCACGGAGGGCTGCGACCTCGGTGTCAACACTCATCTTCGAGTCTCCTAGGTCGCCGAGAGTTCGGTGGCGAGGTTGATGAACGTGCCCTTGAGCTGCACCGACTCACTGCAGAAGTGGTAGTCTTTCGGCGAGCTCGCGAGGCCCAGCAGGAACTCCTGCTGGACCTGCGGACCCACGCCGATGGCGACCACGCGTCCGCCCGTCGAGCGGATGCGATGGATCTCGGCCGTCACCGCGTCCGGATCGTCCGGGTGGCCGTCGGTCATCACCACGAAGACGCGCTGGACTCCCGCGCGAGGCCGGAGCAGGTCGCGTCCCTGCCGCAGTCCGTCCGCCATCGGCGTCGAACCGATGGGCGTCAGGTTGTCGATGGCGCCGATGAGCCGTCGGATGTCCGAGGTCGGCGGGGCCAGGACACCGCCGGGGAAGGCGACGATGGCGAGCTGCCGTCCGGGCTGCAGCGAGCGCTCGACGAACGAGCGCGCCGCGACCTTGGCGTCCTCGATGGACTGTCCGTACATCGAGCCCGAGCAGTCCATGACCAGGGCCATCTGCATCGGGATGCGGTTCCGGGCCAGGTCCTCGAGCGTGATGTGTCCGGCCGCGAGCCGGTGCGCCAGGGTCTGCCCGGAGCGCAGGTCCATCGCCTCGACCTCGACGATGCCGTTCGCGTTGTAGCGGTACGTGACCGCGAGCCGCGAGTCGCCGGCCGGGCGAGGGGGGATTCCGTAGAACTCGAAGTGCCCGAGCACGTTGCACTCGAGCGGGTCGATGTTCTCGCCCTGCACCAGCCACAGGTCCATCGTGGTCTGGCCGTCGTGGGTGGTGACGTAGTTGTCGCGCGTCTGCTCACACGGGATCCGCGTGTTCTTGCTGATGATGCGCGAGTTGTGGAGCTTCTGGTCCCGGAAGACCACCATGCCCAGGCTGTGGCTGGTGACATCGTGGGTACGGATGTCGATGTCGGGCTTCTCGCCGGAGAGGCGGGCGGCCTCGAGCGCAGCCGTCAGCGCGGCGCCCAGGGCGACGCACTCGTCCGGGTTGATGTCCGTCGCCGGGGCACGCGAGAAGTGCTCCTTGAGCATCGCGCGGACCATCGGCATCCGGGTGGAGCCACCGGCCAGCAGGACGGTGTCGATCGCGTCGCGCTTCAGGCCGGCGTCCTCGAGCACCTCGTCGGTCATCAGCTCGGCGCGTCGCATCAGGCCGCTGGTCAGGTCCTCGAACTTCTCCCGAGTGACCTCCAGGCGCATGATCTTGCCCTTGTAGTCGTAGAAGAGGTTGACCTTCGGGCGACGGGTCAGGCTGATCTTCGCGGACACGCACTTCTGGCGAAGGTCGTGGTACGCGGCCAGGTCCTCGAGCGGGTCCATGCCGTGCTTCTCTTCGAAGCACTTGGCGGCGTAGCGAATGAGCGCGTCGTCCCAGTCCTTGCCGCCGAGCTGGTGGTCGCCGTTCGTGGCGTTGACGATGATGTCGCGGCCCTGGATCTGGCAGATGGTGACGTCGAACGTTCCACCGCCCAGGTCGAACACGAGGACGCGCTTGTTGCTGTCCGCGTTGTTCAGGCCGTAGGCGAACGCCGCGGCTGTGGGCTCGTTGATGAGCTTGAGGACCCGCAGGCCCGCCATCTCACCGGCGCGCAGGGTCGCCTGGCGCTGGTGGTCGTTGAAGTAGGCGGGGACCGTGATGACTGCCTGATCGATGCGGTGCCCGAGGCGCAGCTCCGCGTCGTGCTTCAGCTTCGCCAGGATGAACGACGAGATGCGCTCGGGCGTGTACTGCTCGTTGCGGTACTCGAAGGTGAAGTCGGGGTCCCCGATGAATCGCTTGATGAACTCGACGACCTGCTCGGGGTAGACCACCGCCGACTGCTTGGCGTAGTTCCCGACGATGACCTCGTCACCATCGAACAGGACGACGGACGGGGTGATCCGGTCGCCTTCGGCGTTGTGGAGGATCTCCGGCACGCCGTGTCGATTGACGTGAGCGATGGCCGAGAACGTCGTACCGAGATCGATGCCGACCGCGCGGCTTGAAGACATGCTCTGACAGACCTCTGAAGCACTGTTGAGGCCCGTTTCAGCCGGGCCTCCATGACCTGCCGAGGCTACACTAACGGGGTACGGTTTGCACGGGGCGAGGCCTCATGCGGAGGGCCTGGATGCGGCTCGTGCTGGCATCGACGAGCCCGTGGAGACGGGCACTCCTGGAGAACGCGGGCTTCACGGTCGAGGGGGTCGCTCCCGGCGTGGACGAGCGCGCCTGCACGCTGACCGAGCCGGTGGCGCTGGCTCGCGAGCTGGCGCTGCAGAAAGCGCGCGCGGTCGCAGCCTCGAGGCCCCGCGACCTGGTCGTCGGAGCGGACCAGGTCGCGCATCTGGACGGCGCCGCCTTCGGGAAGCCGGCCGACCCCGCGGACCACTTGCGCTGCCTCACCTCGCTGCGGGGCCGAACGCACGAGCTGGTCACGGGCGTGGCGCTCGTGGGTCCCGAGGTCGAGCGCGTCTTCCACGAGACGACGCGCATCCGGTTTCGGAAGGACCTCAGCGACGCCGAGCTGGCCGCGTACGTCGCGAGCGGGGAAGGCGCGGGCTGCGCAGGCGGATACGAGGTCGAGCACCGCGGCGCCTGGCTGATCGAGGGCATCGAAGGCAGCTGGTTCAACGTCGTGGGGCTGCCCGTGCTGCGGCTCGTCGCCGAGCTCCGCGCGCTGGGCTGGAGGCTGTCTTGACCGACCCGCGCATCGAACTGGCCGACCTCGTCGCCGACGTGCACGACCTGCTCCGAGCGGACCGCGAGCGCGGCGTGGATCACCGGGAAGGCGAACAGGTCGTGGCCCGTCCGGCCGAGCCCGACCGGCGCGAAGTGGCGCCCCGACAGCCTCGCCAGAAGCCTCGAGCGCAGCGCCCGCCGGCGGCTCCGGCCCGGTCCAGGCCGGCGCCTCAGGAGAAGAAGGCCCCGACGCAGGCGCCGCAGCACCAGCAGCAGCCCGCGGGGAACCGGCACTCGGCGTGGGGACGCAAGAAGGCCGAGCCGACGTTCGGCTACGAGCACGCGGTCGGGGCCTGGGGATTCAGCACGCCGCCGCCCATCCCGGTGGGGACGCCGGCGCGGGCTGCGGCCGACCGGTTGCTCGCTGTCCGCCGTGAGCTCGGAGCCTGCCAGCGCTGCGGGCTCTGTGAGAATCGCCGCAGCGTCGTCTTCGGCATGGGCCACCCGAACGCCGATCTGGTCATCTTGGGCGAGGGCCCGGGCGCCAACGAGGACCGTGAGGGTCTGCCGTTCGTCGGGGCCGCCGGCGAGATGCTCGACAAGATGCTCCAGCACGTCCTGGGGCTCGGACGCGACAAGGTCTACATCCTCAACGTCGTGAAGTGCCGCCCGCCCAACAACCGGAACCCCGCACCGGACGAGGTCGCGGCGTGCCGGCCGTTCCTCTTCGCCCAGCTCGAGGCGATCAAGCCCCGCGTCATCCTCACGCTGGGGAGCCCCGCGGTGAAGACGCTGCTCGACACGAGCCGCGGGATCATGTCCATGCGTGGCGCCTGGCAGTCGTGGCAGGGTGTCCCCGTGATGCCCACGTTCCACCCGGCCCACCTGCTGCGGAAGCCCGAGGACAAGCGGCTCACGTTCCAGGACTTGAAGGAGCTGAAGAGCCGCTACGACCACCTCGGAGGTCTGCGGTGATCTGGCTCGCAGCGGCGTTCGCGGCCGACACCATCGAGATCGGCGGTCGCGTCGACGGAGCCAAGGGAGCCGCCGTCGTCGTCGAGGTGCTCCTGCTCCAGGGGGATGCTCCGGCGCTGCTCCTGGGGAGTCAGACACTGGAGCCGGGCGAGCAGGACTGGTCGATGACCGTCCCGCGAGGCGGCGCCGTGCGGATCCGGGCCGCGATCGACGCCAACGGAGACGGCGTCGGCGAGGACGACATCCAGGTGTTGTCGCTGCAGCCGCTCAGCCTGTCCGTCGATGGTCAGAGGATGGACCTGAAGCTGCCGAGCTCCTAGCTACTTCTTCTTCGCCTGCGCGAAGAGGTCGGCGAACGTGCCCAGCGAGCCCGCAGCGGGCTGGAGTCCACGGGCGGGCGCCTGGCCCAGCGACAGCGACAGGCGCTCGCGCTGCCGGTCGACCCGAGCGATGCGGACCTGGATCTCTTCGCCCGGCGTCAGCTCGGTCTCTCCGAGCTCGCCCTTGGGGACGAGTCCTTTGATGCCGTTGACCTCGACGAACACGCCGAAGTCGTGCACCGACTCGACGCGACCGGTCTTGCGCTGGCCCTCGGCCAGGGTTCCCCAGGTCTTCTCCGCCTCGATGGCGCGCTCCTCCTCGACGAGCTTCCGCCGGTCGACCACCACATCGCGGGCGCCGATCTCGACGACGCGGAACGAGAGCGTGCGGCCGATCCAGACGTCCAGGTCCTCGCCGGGGCGGGGATCGATGCGGCTCACGGGGCAGAACGCACGCACGCCCGACAGGTCGACGACGAAGCCACCCTTGTTCCGCTCGGTGACGCGGCCCTCGATCGGAATGGCGGAGTCCTTCGCGGCGACCAGGTGCTCCTTGACCTCGGCCCCCCGCAGGCGGATGCCCAGCCGGATGCCTCGCTCGCCCGAAGCCAGGACCCGAGCGGTCACCGACTCTCCCATGGCGGCGTCGGGAAGCTCCTCGCGATCGATGGTCGCTTCGGCCTTGGCGCCGATGTCGACGAAGACCGAGCGATCCGAGAGCCCGACGACGATCCCCTGGGCCTCGTCTCCGACCTCGTGCCGTGCTCGGCCACCGGCGGGGCTCATTCCGTCCATCGCAGCGGCGAAGTCGTCGGCCGTCATGCCGGCGAGCTCCTCGAGCGCTCCAGCGTCGAAAGCGGGCTCACGCGGCTCGGGGCGGGCGATGACGGGCTCCGCCGTGGGCTCGGCGACCGCTTCTTCGGACTCGGCGGCGGGCGCTTCGGCGTCCACGACCTTGGGGCGGCGGACGAAGGTGCGACGGGTCACGGGTACCTCTCAGCAACGATTATTTTCACTTTCGCGACGTTTTGTAACGGGAAGGGCGCTGAAATCCGATGGAATAATCAGTGCAGGAAGTCACTAAGCGCCTTCGGAGGCCTCGATGCTCGTTCTCACCCAGTAAGGAAGGGGAAATCCTCCAGGTCGGCGACGACGTGCGGATCTACATCAAGCGGATCAAGGGCAACTGGGTTCGGCTTTGTATCGACGCGCCCAAGTCCGTCGAGCTCCGTCGCATCCCCGCTCCGGCGAAGGCTGCTGGCGACCGCGAGGAAGACGACACCCGCTTCGTCCGGATGCGTCGGCGCAGCTGGCCCAGGACTTGGAAAAAGACGTGTGATGAAAGGGCCTTCGGGCCCATTTTTCATGTCTCGGGTTAACGGGCGGCATGGACCTGTCGGCCTACGACTTCGCGCTGCCATCCGAGCGCATCGCCGTGCATCCACCGCCTGAGCGCGATGGGGGCCGGATGCTCGTGCTGGGGGACCGGACACGCCATGCCGTGGTGCCCGATGTGGTCGACCTGCTCCAGCCGGGCGACGTCCTGGTGGTGAACGACACCCGAGTCCTGCACGCAAGACTGCGTGCTCGCCGAGCGACCGGAGGGGCGGTCGAGGTGTTCGTCCTGGGCGAGGATCGCGCGATGCTCCGTCCGGCCCGGCGTCTCAAGGTCGGCGAGCACTTGCAGGTCGATGACGCTGGGACCGTCGAGCTCCTGGAGAAGGACGACGAGGGGTGGCGGGTGCGCTTCCATCCGTCGGCGCAGGCGCTGATGGACGCGGTCGGCGAGGTCCCGCTCCCGCCGTACCTCGAGCGCAGCGCGACGGAGACGGACCGCGAGCGGTACCAGACGGTGTTCGCCGAGCACCCCGGGGCCGTGGCGGCACCGACCGCCGGCCTGCACCTGACCGAGGCGCTGCTGCGTCGGCTCCGAGACAAGGGCGTTCAGGTCGTGACCATCACGCTGCACGTCGGCGCGGGCACGTTCCGGAACCTGCGGGCCGAGGACCTGGAGCGCGGCGAGCTCCACCCGGAGCGCTACGTGGTGACCGAGGAGACCGCGCGCGTCGTCAACGCGTGCACGGGTCGCGTGGTGGCGGTCGGTACCACGGTGACGCGGACCCTCGAGTCCGCCGTCGACGCGGACGGGGTGCTGGTTGCGGGGGGTGGCGTTACCCGCCTGTTCCTGCAGGAGGGCGCGCGCTTTCGGCGTGTCGATGCGCTCCTGACCAACTTCCACCTCCCTCGCTCCAGCCTCTTGATGCTGGTCTGTGCCTTCGCTGGCCGCGAGCGCGTCCTGGCGGCGTACGACGAGGCCATCCGCGATGGGTACCGGTTCTACAGCTACGGGGACGCGATGCTCGTCCTTCCGGGTCGAGGCTACGGCTGGGCCCGCCCGGCGCGGGGTGCTGAGCCTGCCGCACGGTGAGGTGCGCACACCGGCGTTCATGCCGGTCGGGACCGCGGGCGTGGTCAAGGGGCTGACGCCCGACGAGCTGAAGGACCCGGTCGGCGCCGACATGATCCTGTCGAACACGTTCCATCTGTGGGTTCGGCCCGGGCACGAGCTCGTCGAGCGTCTGGGCGGCCTGCACAAGATGATGGCGTGGGACCGGCCCATCCTCACGGACTCCGGCGGCTTCCAGGCGTTCAGCTTCAAGTCGAAGGCGAAGGCCAAGGAAGAGGGCGTCCGGTTCCTGTCTCCGATCGATCGCGAGTGGCGGATGCTCACCCCCGAGCTCGCCGTCGAGATCCAGGAGACCCTGGGCGTCGACGTCGCGATGGCGCTCGACGAGTGCATCGAGTGGCCGGCGGACAGACGTCGCGTCAAGGCGTCCACCGCTCGAACGACCCGCTGGCTGAAGCGCTGCCTGGCGGCGCGGAAGCACTCCGACCGCACCGCGCTGTTCGGCATCGTGCAGGGAGGCTTCTACCCGGATCTCCGCGAGGCCCACGCCCGCGAGCTCGTGGACCTCGACCTGGATGGCTACGCGATCGGGGGGCTGTCCGTCGGAGAACCGCGGGACAAGCTCCTGGCCATGGTCGATGTGGCCGCGCCCGTGCTGCCTTCAGACCGTGTCCGCTACCTGATGGGCGTCGGGTACCCCATTGACATCGTCGATGCGGTGATGAGGGGAGTGGACCTCTTCGATTGCGTCCTGCCGAGTCGGACCGCCCGCTTCGGGTACCTCTTCACGGATGCTGGCCGAATGGCCATCAAGCATGCGCGATTCAAGGAGGACCCACGTCCCATCGAGCCGGAGACGTGTTATCCGCTCCGGCATTTTTCACGGGCCTACCTGCGCCACCTGTTCAAGTCGAACGACGTGCTGGCGCCCAGGCTCTTCACCCTTCACAACCTCGCCTTCTACCAACGCCTCATGCAGAAAATCCGCGATGCCATCGACCAGGGCCCCGACGCCCTCGCCGCGCTTCGCGAGGATGCTGTGCGTTGGTCCGGTCCCTGGCAGGACCCGGGCGAGGTCGGAGCTCCCTGACCCATGCTTTGGCTCATCTCTGATGCCTTCGCGCAAGACGCCGCCGGTGCACCCGGCTGCGACTCCAGCGGCATCGGCCTCATCGTCCTCATCCTGGGCGTCATGTACTTCCTGGTCATCCGGCCACAGAACAAGGCCCGCCAGGAGCACGGCAGCATGCTCGCCACCCTCAAGAAGGGGGACGAGGTCGTCACGGACGGCGGAATCGTGGGCATCGTCCACGAGGTGAAGGAGGACGAGGTGACCCTCGAGGTCGCGCCCAAGGTGCGCATGCGGTTCAAGAAGGACTCGGTCGGCGGCCTCGTCACGAAGCCCGAGCCGGCGGAGGAGAAGTAGATGGCTGGCAGCTGGTGGGTTCGAATCGGCGTGATCGCCCTGGCGGTCCTCGCCTCGATCTACAGCCTCCTTCCGACGTTCATGCAGGACACCGAAGCGGTCGCCAAGGCGTCGCTCCAGGGTGTCGGCACAGAACAGGTCGAGGAGGTCGAGGTGACGGGGTGGCAGGCGCTGCTCCCGGACACCGTCCTCGTCCTGGGGCTCGACCTGCAAGGTGGGCTCGATCTGACGCTCGACGTCGGCGTCGAAGAGGCCATCCTGAGCTCGGTCTCGCGCGACGTGCAGTCGGTCTACTCGGTCGCTGAGACCGAGGGCATCGAGCTGACCTCGGTCCGTCGGACCCGCGGCGAGCCGCAGCTGGAGGTCGGACTGGCCAACGAGGACAACCTCGACGAGCTGCAGTCCATGATGGCCACCAAGTTCCGGACGTCGAAGGGCTTCCCGACCTACGAGTACAAGCTCACCGGGGCCGAGGGCGGCCTCCACGTGTTCGAGCTGACGGACGACCAGGCCGAGGAGATCAAGCACCAGTCGATGGAGCAGGCGCTCGAGACGCTTCGCAAGCGCGTCAACGAGACCGGTGTGAAGGAGCCCAGCATCGTCCGCAAGGGCGACCGGCGCATCAACATCCAGCTCCCGGGCGTGTCCGACCTCGACACCGCGTTCGAGGCCATCGGCACCAGCGCCATCCTCGAGTTCTTCATGGTCGACGAGGACTTCGACCAGGCCGCGCTCGAGAAGGCCATCCTCGCCGGTGAGCAGCAGCTCTCGGAGGAGGAGTACAACGACGACGACGCGCTCAACGAGTGGCTCGTCGCCACCGGCCGCATCGGTCGGAACAACCGCGTCCTCTGGGAGTACGCCGACACGCCCGAGGGCGGCAGCGTCCGCAACATCCCGTACGCGCTCATCGACAAGATCGAGCTCACCGGTGACGACGTCAATGACGCGCAGACCGGCTGGGACCAGTTCAACCGCCCGGTCGTCCTGCTGCGCTTCAAGCCTGCGGGTGGCCAGCGGTTCGGTGACCTGACCGGCGACAACGTCGGCAAGCGGTTCGCCATCGTCCTGGACCGCGAGGTCGAGTCGGCGCCGAACATCAACGAGCGAATCAGTGGCGGCAGCGCCCAGATCTCAATGGGCGCCGCAGACAACGCGCAGAACGAAGCGCGCATGCTCGCGATGGTCCTCCGCACCGGCGCCCTGCCGGCTCCGGTCACCGTCGGCGACGTCCGCCTCGTCGGACCGCAGCTCGGACAGGACTCCATCGACGCGGGCCGGAACGCCACGCTCATCGGCGGCATCCTCGTCATCTTCGCGATGGCGTTCTACTACCGGAAGATCGGGCTCGTCGCGAACCTGGCGCTGACCCTGAACGTCCTGTTCGTCATGGCGATGCTCGCCGCGTTCGGCGCGACGCTGACGCTCCCGGGAATCGCCGGAATCGTGCTCACCGTCGGTATGGCCGTGGACGCGAACATCATCATCTACGAACGGATTCGAGAAGAGCTGGCGGTAGGGAAGAACGCCCGATCCGCGGTCGACGCCGGGTACCAGCACGCGCTGTCCGCCGTCCTCGACGCCAACATCACGACCGGCATCGCCGGCATCGTTCTCTACAGCTACGGCACGGGGCCCATCAAGGGCTTTGCGGTGACCCTGCTCATCGGAATCATGACCACGCTGTTCACGGCCATCTTCGTCTCGCGCACCTTCATGGACTTCGTCGTCCGGAAGTCGTCCGCGCGGCTCGCGTTCTAGGGACGACATGAACTTCCTCAAGCCCAAGAACAGCATCGACTTCCTCGGGAAGCGCACCATCTTCGGTGCCGTCTCGGCGTTCCTCGTCATCTGCAGCATCGTGTCCGTGTTCGTCGTCGGTCCCAACTGGGGCATCGACTTCACCGGTGGCACCGAGATCGTCCTGGACTTCGACGAGCCCACCGAGATCGGCGAGGTCCGCGACGCGGTGGGCGGCATCGGCCTGTCCCCGGACGCGGTCCAGCAGATCAACGACGACGCCGACTACACGTTCTCCATTCGTGTCCGCGAGGCGACGTTCGGCACCGAGGAGCTCAAGGCCTCGGTCGACGGCGTGGTCGGCGAGACGTACGGCTCGGACTTCATCGTCCAGAGCCGCATGGACGCTCAGGTCGGCGCCAGCATCGTCATCGAGCACAAGCCGGGCGTGACCGTCGACCTGGTCGCGCTGAACGAAGCGCTCGCCGCCGTCGAAGGCGCCGAGGCCGCGACGTTCCCCGAAGACAACACCTTCCAGGTCAAGCTGACCAACCTCAGCACCCAGGTGAAGGACAGCATCGCCGGCGCGCTCGCGGGCAAGAAGTTCGAGGTCCTCAAGGTCGACGCGGTCGGCCCCAAGGTCGGTGGCGACCTGCGGACGCAGGGCCTGCTGGCCATGGGCGCGACCATCGCGTTCATCCTGCTCTACATCGCGTTCCGCTTCGATCTGGTCTTCGCGCCCGGCGCCGTCATCGCGCTGGTCCACGACGTCGCGCTGACCATCGGCGTGTTCGTGCTGATGGGCGAGGAGGTCAACCTCTCGATGATCGGCGCGCTCCTGACGATCATCGGGTACTCGCTGAACGACACCATCGTCATCTACGACCGCGTGCGCGAGAACATGGCGCGCTACCGGAAGTCGGACACGATCAAGCTGATCAACGACTCGATCAACGAGACGCTCGGTCGAACGCTCGCCACGTCCATCACGACGGGCCTGGCGATCCTCCCACTGCTGTTCCTCGGTGGCCCGGTCATCCGCACCTTCGCGTTGGCCCTGCTCATCGGCGTCATCGTCGGTACGTACAGCACCATCTTCGTCGCGACGCCCTCCATCCTCGTCATGGAGAAGGTCAAGCCGGTCCTGATGGCCTGGCTCGCGCCGTCGGTCGCCCCGGACCCGGCGGAGGCCGAGGGCGCTGTCGAGGGCGGCTGAGCCCCCCATCCCCGCCGCTTCGGCGTTTGGTGTAGGATTCCAACCACATCGGGAGTCCGAACGAGACATGACGAAGTCTGAGCTGATCGACCGCGTGGCTGCTGGCCGCAACCTTCCTCGGCGCACGGCCGAGGAGGTGGTGAACATCATCTTCGATGGCATGCGCGATGCCCTCTGCAACGGCGAACGCATCGAGATCCGCGGCTTCGGCACGTTCAAGACGCGGCACTACGACGGCTACACGGGGCGCAACCCGAAGACCAGCCAGTCCATCGAGGTCGCCGCCAAGGTCCTGCCCGTCTTCAAGGTCGGGAAGGAACTCCGTGTCCGGGTCAACGGCGGGTCCGAGTAGCGCGTGGGCGTGACGGCCCTGCTGGCTGCTCTCTCCACGGCGAACGCCGGCAACGTCTACATCAACGGCGTCAACGCGACGGGGCTCACCAACTTCGAGCTCCAGGACGTGGATGTCCGACTCGATGCCGACGGCGATGTCTACATCGACGCGCCGCGGTACTCGATCGAGGTGCAGGCCGTGCCCGATCCCGTGGCGCCCATCACCGAGCCGGTCACGGAGCCCGTCGCCGATCCGGTCCTCGAGACGCCTGAGGATCCTGTGCCCGTGGCCGCGCCGGTCACCGAGCCCGTCGGCACCGTTGCCCCTGAGATCGAGGCACCCGCCGCCATCAGCGCGCCGCCCGAGCCGCTGGTCGCGCCGGAGACGTGGTGGCTGGTGACCGAGGACAACGGGTCGTCGGGGCACGTCGTCGAGGTCTTCATCGCCGGCACCGCGGTCGCGACCGTGCGCTCCGGTGACGAGCAGCTGATCCTCGACGTCAGCCCGTACCTGGCTCCCGGCGACAACATCGTGAACCTCAGCGCCAGCCCCGCCGACATGCTCGGCGGGGGCGTGCTGAACGTGTACCTGGGGCCTGGCTCGAACGACGCGGGCACCCTGAACCTCGCCGCGCCGCAGCTGACCTTCACGCGACGCGCCACAGACGACCCCGCTGGGACCGCCCAGCAGCTCACCCTCGTCGTTCCCTGACGAGTCCCCCCGGAGCTCACGCTCCTCCCGCGCCGCTCGGCGCTCCTCCCGGCCCTCGGGCCAGCCCTCCCCCCGCCAACCTCCCTCCCGGACATCCTCGTGGTCGATTCCCTGTCCAGTCCTGACGGCCGGAACCGTGCGTTCGTGCTCGACACCAACGTGCTCCTCTACGACCCCAACTCGCTCAACGTCTTCAAGGAGCACGACGTCTACATCCCGATCACGGTGATCGAGGAGGTGGACACCTTCAAGAAGGAGCTCTCGGAGACGGGCCGGAACGCACGCACTGTCAGTCGGCAGCTGGATGCCCTGCGCGTGAACGGGCGCCTGTCCGAGGGTGTGGAGACGATGGGCGGCGGCAACCTGCGGGTCTGTCTCGCTCCCGATGGCGACGGTCTGCCCCGGGCGTTCGGCAAGAGCACGAACGACAACCTCATCCTCACGACGGTGAAGCACCTGCACGCCACCGTCGACGACGAGATCATCTTCGTCACGCGCGACACCAACATGCGTATCAAGGCCGACGCGCTGGGTGTGCGGGCCGAGGACTACGAGAACGCGCACATCGACTTCGACGGCGAGCAGTACCGCGGCGTGTCCGAGCGCGCGGTCTCGGGCGAAGTCATCGACGCGATCTACGCCAAGGGCAGCGTGGCGTGGGAAGAAGGCGACCTGCACGCGAACGAGTTCGTGATGCTGAGCAACGAGGCGGCGCCCAGCCAGACGGCCATGGCCCGCTACGACAAGAAGAACGGTCGCATCAAGCTGGTCGGCCGGTACAAGGAAGGGATCTGGGGCATCTTCGCGCGCAACAAGGAGCAGCTCTTCGCCCTCGATCTGCTGCTCGACGACAGCGTGAACCTGGTCACCATCGACGGCGTGGCGGGGACCGGAAAGACGCTCCTCGCCATCGCGTGCGGGCTGCGCAAGACCGCGGACGAGCGCCAGTTCCGCCGCCTGGTGGTCAGCCGGCCCATCTTTCCGCTCGGGCGCGACATCGGGTACCTGCCCGGCGACCTGAACGACAAGCTGAACCCTTGGATGAAGCCCATCTTCGACAACCTCGAGCTGCTGCTCGGGAGCCAGGACGAGGAGCAGGGCCGGAACGCCCGCGCGCCCAGCTACCAGCCGCTGCTCGACCAGGGAATCATCGAGGTCGAGCCGCTGACGTACATCCGCGGTCGTTCGATGCCCAAGCAGTACTTCATCGTCGACGAGGCCCAGAACCTCACGCCGCACGAGGTCAAGACGGTCATCACGCGAGCGGGCGAGGGGACCAAGGTCATCCTGACTGGCGACCCCAACCAGATCGACAACCCGTACGTCGATGCGACGAGCAACGGCCTGACCTACGTCGTCGAGCGCTTCAAGGACAGCGCCATCGCCGGCCACGTCACCCTGCGGAAGGGCGAGCGGTCCGAGCTCGCCGAGCAAGCCGCCGAGCTGCTGTAGTGGACCAGCTCGAAGGCCGGAACGTCGTCCTCGACGCGCTCGAGCGGCGTCGTCGTCGCGTGGTGAAGATCTGGCTCGACGAGCGCGCCAAGCCGGGCGGCAAGATCGACGCCATCCTCGGACTGGCCCGGAAGCAGAAGGTCCCGGTCGAGCGGGTCGACCGCAATCGGCTCGATCGCATGGCCCATGGCGACGTGCACAACGGCATCGTGGCGCGCGCCGAGCCGCTACCGCAACACTCGGTCAACAGCCTGTTGCGCGAGGTGCGCGAGCGCGGCGAAGACCCCTTCATCGTGCTGGCCGACGAGCTCGCCTACGAACACAACCTGGGCGCCATCCTGCGCAGCGCGCTGGGGTCGGGCGTCCATGGAGTCGTGGTTCCTGTGCGCCGTGGAAAGGGTCTGACGCCGGTCGTGCATCGGGTCGCGATGGGCGGCGCCGAGGTGGTGCCGCTCGTCCGCGAGGGGCTCAGCTCAGCGGTGAAGCGCTGCCGGAAGGACGGGCTGATCGTCATCGGCGCCGACATGGGCGGCACGCCGTACTACGACCTCGATCTGACCGGCCCCATCGCGTTCGTGCTCGGTGGTGAGAGCAAGGGGCTCTCGCCGACGCTGAAGAAGCGCTGCGACCACGTCGTGAGCGTTCCGCTGGCCGGCGGGCTCGAGAGCCTGAACGTGTCGGTGACCGCGGCCGTGCTGATGTTCGAGCGTGCTCGCCAGCTGGCCCGGGGCCGCTAGGACAGCTCGCTCAGAACAGGCCGAACAGCTTCTTCCGGCTCTTCTCGCGCTGCGACACCGACTTGTCGAACAGCGGGATCAGGTTCGCGATGTCGACGGTCACCTCGGCATCCGGGGCGAGCTCGGTCAGGAGCTTGCCCGACTCGATGCAGCCGCTCATCGAGGCGTAGTCGTTCCGGACGGTGCCGTTCACGCCGTGTCCGATGTACTTCTCGATCTGCTCCCGGCCGTACGACGCATTGTCGTTCCAGCGGTTGACCACGATGCGGGTCCGGGTCCGGTCGCCCTGGAGCTGGGTCAGGAGCGCGACGCGACGACGCGTCGACACGAGAGAAGGCAGCTCCTGGGTACAGATGACCAGGGTCTGGTCGGCGGCGTGCACACCCGTCAGGCCCACGTCGGACAGCTGCGCGCCGGCGTCGAGCATGATGTGCGTGAAGTAGCGCTTCAGCGCCACGAGGCTCTGCACGACGTCGCCGCTCGTGAGCGCGTCGACGTCGTCCACCTCGGCGGGCTGCGACAGCACATAGAAGCCCGTGCGGTGGCGCGGGATGTTCTGATCGATCCAGGCGTCGTCGAGCCGATGGATGTCGCGGACCAGCTCCCCGAGCGCGTACGGCGTGGCCATGTCGAGGTAGACCGCGACCTCGCCGATGTAGAGCGCCAGGTCGATCAGCGCGACCCGTCGCCCGGGGTGCTGGGCCAGGGCCCCAGCGAGGTTGATCGCGAGGCTGGTGGTGCCCATCCCGCCCTTGGCACCGAGCAGAGCGACGACCAGCCCGTCGTCCGTCGCGCTGTGCTCCTCGTGCTTCATCTGGTCGAAGACGGTGACCAGATCGCCCTCGTCGTCTCCGAGGACGGCCAGGGCGCGGCAGCCCAGGCGCATGGCCTCACGCGTCACACTGACGTCGTCCTCGGCGCAGACGATGATGAGGTTGGACTCCGGGACGTCGTGCCGGACGCGTCGGGCCCACTGAAGCGTCTGGGTGCCGTCGGTGCCGACGTAGAGCATCACGCACTGCGGCTGCAGGGCGACCAACCGGGCGAGTCCGTCTCGCGCATCCGGGCGCTGGATGATCACCTGCATCCGACGGCGGATGAGCTCGCGCAGCCTGTCCGCCACCTCGGTCGGGAACCCGAGCAGCGCTGTGCGGACGGGGGTCGTACCTTTCATGGTCTTCCTTCCCACGTGGAGCGAAAAATCTTCTCCACCCGCCCAGACTCTAACCCACCAGGCGGACGCTCAGTAGAGGACACGTGCGAGGCAGCGCTTCGGGCTGGTGCACTCGCCGAAGATGCGGAGCACGGCGACCGCGGGGCTCTCGCCATGGGCGACCATCGCCTCGAGGGGCTCGAGGAGCGCGCGCTCCCCCGGACGGCAGCGTGACAGGCCTCGACCGGCGACGGCGACGAGGTCCTTGGCCCAGGCTCCGGCCTTGCGACCGGCCAGCTCGGCGCCCATGCCGCCACGGCAGGCGGCCTCGAACTGCTCGGCGTAGGACCCGCGCAGCTCGGCGCCAATGGCGAGGGTCTCGTCGAGCGCGACGTCGTCGTAGAGGATGCCTGTCCACATCGCGATGCCGGCGAGCGCGATGTTCAGGGGGCAGGCGTCGGCGCCGCGGACCTCGAGCGTGCGCTTGACCCGCACCTCGGGGAAGACCGAGGTCTGGTGGAGCTCCCAGTCGTCCCAGTCCGGGTACGTGCCGTCGGCGCCCTCGGTCATCCACGTGCCGAACGTCATGCCCTGGGCGTGCACCCAGCCGGTCGCCGTCCTGCGGAACATCATCGGGACGGCGAGCAGGTGGTCGACCCAGCGAGCGTGGGTCCAGCCGTCCATCAGGCCGTCGGGGACGCCGGTCCGGTCGGGGTCCGTCTGGGTCCAGATGCGTCCACGCGTCGACTGCCAGCCGGCGGGCTTCCCCTCGCGGATGGGCGAGTTCGCGAACATGGCGGTGGTGACGGCGCTGATGCGGCTCATCGCGGCGACCTTGCGGCGACAGTCCGCCTCGTCCGCATAGTCGAAGTTCGCCTGGAACGACGATGTGCCCTTCATCATGTGGTGGGCGAGGGGGCCGCGCTCGGGCAGGTACTTCCGCATGATGCGGTACCGGCCCTTGGGGACCCACGGGATGTCGTCGATGGCGGGGTAGGGCGTCAGGCCGAGCGCGACCATGTGCAGGTCGGCCTCCTCGCCCAGCGAGCGGAGCTCACCGAAGCTCGTCAGCGCCTCTTCGCAGACCTCGTGCAGGCTGCGGAAGGGGGCGCCGGACAGCTCGACCTGGCCGCCGGGCTCGAGCGTCGTGTTCGCCTTGCCCCGCGTGAGCGCGATGACGTTGTCGCCCTCGAAGACCTGAGTCCAACCGAACCGCTCGGCCAGTTGCTGCAGCACCCAGCGGATGCCGTGCTCGTCGTCGTACCCGACCGGGCTCCCGTCTCCGCGAAGCAGGATGCGCTCGAACTCGGCCCCGACGAGCTGCTCGTCGGGCGGGCGGCCATAGGTGTGGAACCGCTCCACCAGGGCATCACGGGTCAGTCGCTCCACGTCGCATCCCTCCTTTCGGGTCGGCGTCGGCGGAGATATCATGCTGGCATGTTCCTGCTTCTCGTCGCCTGCGTTCCACACCTGTACTCCGAGACCGACGAGCTCACGCCTTGGGTCGCTCCGGAGAACACCTGGCCGGTCGGAGAGCCGCCGGCCGACCTCGTGGCGGGTGGCTTCAACAACGGCGACGTGGTGCCTGAGCTGCTGGGGTTCGACCAGCACGAGGACGACATCTCCAGCTGGCAGTTCTACGGGTACACCGTCGTGCTCGACATCTCGACGATGTGGTGCGCGCCCTGCCAGGAGCTCGCCAAGGACGTCGAGGAGACTGCGCACGACTTCGCCGACGACGGGGTCATCTACATCACGGTCTTGCCCGAGAACCTCGAAGGCAGCGAGCCGGACATCGATGATCTGAACGACTGGGCGGACAACTTCGGCATCACGCAGCCGGTGGTGGCGGACCATGACGGCTGGCATCTGGCCGCTGTGCCGGATGGGAGCTTCCCCCGCATCCTCGTGGTCGACGCTGAGATGCGCGTCTGCGCAGGGGACGTCGACGCGAACGACCCTGCGGTCCGGTCGGCCATCGAGGACTGCCTGTAGGGGCTACTCCACCCGCAGGATGATGTGCGCCCCGTGTGGAGTCTCGAAGACCTGCGACAGCTCGCCTGGGCCGGTCACGGCGACGACCTCGTCGACGCCCTCGCCCAGCTCGCCGACCATGAACTCACCCAGGTCGCCGCCAGTGCCCGCGTAGGGCCCATCCGACATCTCCTTGGCCACGTCGTCGAACGACTCGCCGGCTTCGATGCGCTCACGGGCCTCGGACGCTCGCTCGTGCGCTTCGGCCAGCGTGCGGTCCGACGGAGTCGCCAGGCGCGACCGCACCGAGGCCTCGTGCCGAACGACCAGGTGCTTCAAGACCACTCCGGTGTGGTCCTCGCGGAGCAGGACGTGGAACCCGAAGGGGGTCTCCACCGCCTGGGAGATCTCGCCGACCTCGAGCGCGAACGCGGCCGCCTCGAAGGCAGGCACCCAGGTGCCCTTGTCGCCCGTCCCGAGCCAGCCACCGCGCGGGGCGGTTCCCGAGTCGTTGCTGTACTTCGCGGCCAGCACCCGGAAGTCCTCGCCTGCCAGGACTCGCTCACGCAGGCTGTTCGCGAAGTCCTCGGCTTCCGCTCGGGAGCGTATGCCCGGCTTGGTGGCGTCCTTGTGGCTGATCAGCACGTGCCGGATCGCGACCTCGGACGGATCGACGCGAGGTGCGGCCTCGACGATCTCGACCGCAGCGGCTGGCTCTTGGGCCGGCTCGGGAGGGGGCTCGCAGGCGAGCAGGAACAACCACATGGCGCTCACTCTACGTCGGAGGCGCTTCGGGGCAGGATGCGCCGCTGGTCGTATGACCAGTTCATCGGGCCCGTGATGCGCCCGTACTCGGTGCCCACGTCCGGATGGACGGTGTGGGCGTCGGACAGCGAGTCGTCGACCCACAGGCAGTCCTCGACCTCGAACGTGCCGTAGTCATCGGGGTCATCGGGGTTCGCGTTGCTGACCGTGACGTCCACGACCGTGATGAGCATCGACTCATAGCGCTCGGCGTCGGGACCGCCGGTCGCGACATCACACGCGCTGACCTCGAGGGGCTCGATCGTACCGGTGCCCGTGACCGAGGTCGTCGGCGAGCTGATCTCGGCCAGGTCGTGGTACTCGACGTAGTTCCCGCTGACCGAGACCTCATCGCCGACCGCGACGCCCGGATTCGAGCCGGCGTAGACGTAGATGCCGGCGTGCTCCGAGAGCGTCGGGTCCTGTGCGAAGTACCCGGCGTCGTCGTTGACGCCCGTGACGATGAGGCCTGAGAGGCTCACCGGGGTGTTCTCGGCCGGATGGTCCGCGTGGTCCTCGTCCTGCAACACAGCGACGGTCGACGGGCAGGCGCCCCCGTTCGGGTTGGCCGTCTCGGGGCAGGCGTCACACACGTCGCCAAGGCCGTCGTCGTCAGTGTCCTCCTGCGCCGGGTTGTGCAACACCGGGCAGTTGTCGTCGTCGGTCAGGACGTTGTCGTCGTCGATGTCCTCGGGGGCGTGGCGACACTCGGCGCTGTCGGGGACGAGCGGGCAGGGGTCACAGAAGTCGCCCACGCCGTCGTCGTCGATGTCCTCCTGGAGCGGGTCGTAGACGTCGGGACACAGGTCGGTCTCGTCGCCGACCTCGTCGCCATCGGCGTCACCGGTCACGGGGAACGTCGGGTCGCAGACGTCGAGGTCGCGCTCGCACGCGAACAGCGGCAGCAGCTGCGAGGCGTACTCGAGGTCCTGCTCGGGCATCTGGACCGCGTCCATGGCGCCCTGGAGCGCCGCCTCGATGCTCGCGAGAGAGTCGTCCGAGCCGGACCGGGCGACACATGCCGAGCGAGAGGCGCCGCAGACGTCCAGGGTGTCGCACCAGTCGGCGATCGACGAAAGCGGCTCGACGAGCTCGGTGTGTCCGAACAGGGCGTCACCAGCGACGAGGACGAGTCGGACCTGGTCGGGCGAGCCGTCGATCACGGCGCGGTACGGGGTGTCGGACCAGTCGAAGACCGCGATGTCGGCCTCGTGACCCTCGGCGAGTGAGCCCAGACGGTCGCCGGCTCCGACGACGTCCGCCGCGACCGAGGTCACGAGCGAGTGGGCGACGCGATCCGAGATGGGCGTGCCGGTCGCGGTGAGGAATGCGTCCACGCAGGCGATCTCCTCGCGCGGGGTCGACGAGCCGCTGGGGGTCCAGTCCGGCCCCACGGCGACGGTGACGCCCAGCTTGCGGGCCAGCGCCGCTCGGCTGGTCTCGGCGTACAACGCGAGGTTCGACCGGGGGGACCAGACCATGCTCGTGCCGGTCATCGCCATGCCGGCCAGCAGCTCGGCGTCGGCGTCGGTCGCATGGACCCAGGCGAACCCGGAGCCGGCCGCCCCGATGGAGAGCATGTGCTCGGCCTCGTTCCGGACGCTGCCGTTCTTGCCCTCGGCGACGTGCTCCATCACGCACTCGAGCGTGCCGTCGGCCAGGTCCTCGGCGTCGTAGGCCGCGTCGCCCTCGTCCATGTTGGTGACGGTCCCGGCGCTGTAGCTCATGTCGTAGCCGGACAGCCCGTGCTCACCGAAGCCCTCGTCGAGGTTGCGCATGCCGCCCTGGATGCAGTCGTTGCCGTAGCTCCCGACCACGGCCGTGCTGCCGCCGATGAGCCCGCGCATCTCGGAGAAACGCATGATCTCGCAGGAGTACGAGCCGTCGATGACGTCGTAGGCCGTTCGATAGTCCCAGTACTCGCCGTCGCTGCGCCAGTCGTAGCGGTCCTCGAAGCGGGGCTCGACGTCCCACGGCGGCAGGGAGTTGTACTGCATGTGGTCGTGCGCGTTCACAAGGCCCGCGGAGATGACGCCTTCCGTGCAGACGATCGAGGCGCTCGCCGTGTCGCAGGCACCGACGCAGTCGATGAGGCCGTCCGAGCGGTCGTACAGCACCACGCCGGCCTCGGGTCCGCTCTCCAGGAGCAGGACGCCGGACAGCGCGACCAGGTCACTGTCGACCTCGATCGGGGTGCACTCGGGCAGGTCCGGACCGACCGTGACGAGGTCCTCGGAAGGGCCGTCGCCGGTGTCATCCGAGTCGCCGCCCGAGTCGGTCGGCGGGATGTGGTCTGTGGTCGGGCCGTTGCAGGCGAGCGCGAGGAGCAGGGTCATGGCATCTCCGAATGGGCACCGATACCCTGCTGGCCATGTGGTTGTCTGCCGTTCTGTGGTCCGGTCTCGCCCGAGCCGAGCCCGACGTGGAGGTTCTCCGCAGCCACACGGTCCGGCTCACCAACGGGCCGGGACTGTGTGCGGGCGTCCTGGTGGACGACCAGGGGACCATCGCGACGGCGTACCACTGCGTGTCGACCGGTCGGCGCACGAAGGTCGAGACGTACGACGGGGTCGAGGCGGTCGCGCGGCTCGTCTCCACGGACCCCAGGAACGACCTCGCCCTGCTTCACGCCGACGAGCTCGCCGGGCGCGCCCACGCCGTTGTGCGTCGGGACAGCGTCGCGGTCGGCGAGACGGTGTGGGCGGTCGGGCACCCGTACGGCACGTCTGCGATGCGGGGCCCGTACGAGGGATTGCTGAACTGGTCGGTCACCCGCGGCATCGCCTCGGCCTCGGGCCCGCGCCTGCTGCAGGTGGACGCCGCGCTCAACCCCGGCAACAGCGGCGGGCCGCTCTTCGATGACGACGGCCAGGTGGTCGGCATCGCGAGCCGCAAGCTGCGAGCGGACAACATCGCGTTCGCCGGCACCGGCGAGTTGGTCGGCGACCTGATGGACACCCCGTACCGGAAGCTCCCCGGTGGGAGCTACGGCGTCGGGCTGGCCATCCATCTGCCGTCGAACGTCGCCTCGGCCACGAGCATCGGGGTGACCGGGCACGCGGACCTGCGGGACTCGCTCGTCCTGTCGGTCGGCGGGTCCATACCGGTGGGCCAGCGCTGGCAGGCGGCGGCGGTCGGCGAGAGCCGTTGGGTGCTCGCCGACATGACGCTGTCCGGTCGGGCGCGGTTCGGTCGCGGGGCCTGGTCGACGGCCATCGACCTGGGCGGCGGCGCGCTGGTACAGGGCCACCTGGCCGCGAGCATCGAGGACACGCTTCGCATGACGCCTGGCCTGCCCACGCTGCTCCCGGTGGTCCAGGCGCGCATCGAGCTGGGTGGGAGCGCGCTGCGCTGGATGGTCGTTCCGCGGCCCGGCGCCGTTGCGGTGGGCATCAGCGTGGACATCGGCTTCCCGGGCACCCTGGGCGCCTTCTAGACGCGTCTATACCTCGCCGTCCTGCGGCGGCCGCTCCATGAGCATCCGCATGGCCTCGTGGGCCCCGAGCTTCCCGTTCGCGATGGCATGGATGGCGGCGGTCAGCGGCAGCTCGACGCCGACCCGTTTGCCGGCGGCCAGCGCGGTCAGGGCGGCACGGATGGGCTCGGAGCGCTTGCGGTCCTGGCCGTCCAGGATGGCTCGCCCGTCCAGGTACGCCGGGTGCTTGCTGTTGGACGCGGCCGCGAACAGCTCGCCGACGCCGGCCAGCCCGTACATCCCGGCAGGGTCGACGCCGAGTCCGTGCGCCAACCGAACGGCCTCGGCGAGACCTCGACTGACGACGACCCCGCGGGTGCCGACGCCGAGCCCCATCCCGTCGACGATGCCGACGGCCACGGCCAGGACGCCGACCATCGTGGCGGCCAGCTCGACGGCGTGTGGGTCGCGCGAGGTGTAGACGCGACAGGCGGAGCCGTGCAGGGCGTCCTGGGCCAGGTGAGCGACCTCGTCGTACGGGCTCGCCGCGACCAGCGCTGTCGGGATGCCCTTGAAGACCTCGCTCGAGACGAGGGGCCCGGCGAGAACGCCCACGCGAACACAGGGCGTGAGCTCGCCGACCAGGCTGGAGAGCCAGCGCCCGGACTCCGAGTCCAGGCCACGGGTGAAGAGGAGCGTGCGGTGCCTGGGCGCCAGCCCGAGCTCGGTGAACAGTCCGCGCACGTCCCAGGCCGGGACCGCGATGAGCACGACCTCGGCGAAGTCCGTGACGTCGCGCAGGCGCTGGGTCACCGGGAGCTTGCGGCGTGGAGGACGACCGGGGGTTCCGAGGAGCGCCTCGTGGCCGTTGGAGAGCGCGATGGTCGTCAGCGCCTGGGCGATCGGGCCAGCGCCGATGATTCCGACGTTCATGAGGTGCCCTCCAGGCCGTAGCCATGCAGGCGGTTCCGGTAGAACAGACACAGCTCCGGATCGATGTCGACCCGCTGGCCGCGTGCCTCGATGGCCGGTCGCGAGTGGTAGCTGCCGAAGCGCTGGATGGCCGTCTCGAGCAGGTGCTCGGCGTCCCCGGGGAGCGACGTCCGGATCCGGTCCCGCTGCCGCAGCGCGTTGAGCTCTCCGCGGATGCGCTGGATCTCCTGCAGGACCTCGGCGCGGTCGAGCTGACGACCGCTGCGCTCGACCCGCACGAGCCGCCACGTGTCGAGGCCCGGGTTCTGCCGCGCCAGGCAACGCCAGGCCGCGAGCGCGGCGACGTGGGTCGGCAGCGCCACGTTGTCCCGGTGGTACGAGCGCACGAGCGCCTTGGACAGACGCTGCGTGTAGATCTGGTCCCGCTGGTCGTCCCACTCGACCTGGCCGTCGTCGTTGCACACGTAGCGCTTGCGGTCGATGGCCTCGCCGTCCGGTCCCAGGCTGTTGCCATCGGCGTCCACCGGATTGCCCATGACGTCCAGCGGCGTGCCGAAGGTCACGTGGACCGACTCGTCCAGGTTCGCGACGCGCGTCAGGTAGCTCGCGACCCGACGGGGCTGACTGAACTCGTCGTCGACGATGATGTAGCGGCTCTTGCCTTCGCGACTGAGCGAGTCACGCACCAGGGTCTCTGCCTCCAGGACCAGCGACGTCGAGAGCGTCAGCGGCACCACGAACACGTCCGAGGTCGGGGAGCGCTCGGCGAGCTGCTCCTGCCACGCCCGGACGCCCGTCCCCAGCAGACCCTTCTTGAGGCTGTGTTCGACCCGCCCGGACCGACTCCGCGTGCCGCCTGGGAAGAACAGGCTGTGGCAGCCCCGACGCAGGATCTCGGTCGAGTAGTCCTTCAGGGTCTGCTTGTAGATGCGCCCACGCTTGCGACGGTCGACCGTGTACGCGCCCAGCCGGCTCATCCAGAACGCCATCATCGGGTTGCTGAACAGGTTCAGCCCGGCGCCGTACGAGAACGGGGGCAGGCCCGAGTTGAACAGGACGTACCCGATGAGAGGGGAGTCGAGGTTCGAGAGGTGCGTGGGGGCGAGGATCAGCGTGCCCTTCTCAGCGAGGCGCTTGATCTGGTCCACGTCGCCGTGGATGGCGATGCGCCTTCCCGGGTCCGTCTCGCGCAGCAGCAGGCGTCGCGGGTCGCTGGCCGTGACCAGGTTCGTCAGCGCCGAGGGCAGCACGCGAGTGGCCAGACCGTAGGCACGCGTGCTGAACGGATGATGGATCTCGTGGGCGTAGCTCCGGACCAGTCGACGGACCGCCGAGCAGAGCGCGCTCCGGCTGCGCTGGCTGATGGCCTTGGCGGCGGCGTCGATGTCGCTGACCTCCTTGTCGTGGCCCGGCTCGTCCTCGAAGCGCAGGCGCTCCTTGTAGACCGTGTCGGCGACCAGGTCGGCCAGCGCGTCGAGCTCCAGCGCGTCCAGGCGCTTCTCCCAGCGGGCGACGAGCGCCTTGCTGACGGATGGGATGCTCGGAGACTTGAAGATGCTCGGGTACTCGCCCATGAAGCGGGTCTACCACGTGGGCTCGACCGCCGGAGGGGGAGGCAGATGCGGGAGGCGAACCTGCAGGGGGGCCCCCCGAGGCGATGCGGAGCGAGCTTCGAATGCGTGGTCGCAGGTCCCACGGCCGTCTCGAGCCGGAACTGCGCGGCGAGGACCCCGAAGTGAGCTTGCGAACGGAGGGCAGCCGCGACGCACCTAGCGGCTCGAATGCGAGCCTGCGAGTACGAGGGTGAGCGCTGCCGGAGGGGGAGGCCGACGCAGGAGGCCGGGGGAACCTGCTGGGGTTCCCCCCGAGGCGATGCGGAGCGAGCCGGACCTAGTAGTCGTCGCAGGTCCCGTCGTTGCCCCGGTCGTAGCAGCCGTTCCCAATGAGGCGGCGGCTGACGTCGACCTCCTCGAGGTTGCCGGCCGTCGTCACCGTGACGTCGGCCGAGAACGTGCTCTCGGCGTTGGGCTCGAAGTAGATGCGGGCAGGGAACTCGTACCCAGGCTCCAACATGATGGGGAGCGGCAGGTCCGGCACGTAGAACACGTCCGCGTCCACGCCACCGATGAAGATGTCGTGGACGGCGAGCGGGGCGTCTCCGCTGCTGTAGATGACGAGCTCGGCCGAGCTCGCCGCTGCGAACGCCGAGGTCGGCTCGAACTGGACCGTCTCGGTCGGCTCGAGCGTCACACGGGCACCGCCGTCGATGGAGACCTCGTGTTGGTCCATCCCGAAGTCACTGCAGGCGGTGAGGGCGAAGAGCAGCATCACGGTCATTTTAGCAAGGATGGTGCCAGCCGCGGAAGATGCCAAAAGCCCCGAGCTGGCGCAAGGAACGTGCCAGATCGGGGCTTCGGGGGTGCGACCCGCGGGTCGCAGTGGGACGCGCGGGTCCCTGCGACCTCTACAGGAGCTCAGTGCCCGCGAAGAAGTACGCGATCTCGGTCGCGGCCGTCTCGGGAGCGTCCGAGCCGTGCACGGCGTTCTCGCCGATGCTGTCCGCGTAGAGCTTGCGGAGGGTGCCGTCGGCGGCCTCGGCCGGGTTCGTCGCGCCCATGATGCGGCGGTTGGCCAGGATGGCGCCTTCGCCCTCGAGCGCGATGACGACGCAGGGGCCGGACGACATGAACTCGGTCAGCTCACCGAAGAACGGACGCTCGGCGTGCACGGCGTAGAAGCCCTCGGCGACGCGCTTGCTCATCTGGATCTTCTTCATCGCGCAGATGCGGAGGCCCTCCTCCTCGAAGCGGGCGAGGATGGGACCGATGACGCCCTTCTTGACGGCGTCGGGCTTGATGATCGAGAGCGTGCGCTCCATGAGTGTCTCCACGAGTGTGCTGGATTCTGGATGTCAGGGCGCGCGGTCTAGCACGACGATCGGACGCGAGCCATGAGACTGAGGCGGTAGACTCCCTCGGCCTGCCCGGGAGCCCCCCATGACCGCACAGATCGGCGAGTCCTACGACATCTCGCTCTCCATCGGAAAGAGCCTCTTCACCAAGCTTCTCGGCGAGGCCCTCCCGGTGAAGGTCCAGTCCGGACCGTTCAACCTCACCGAGAACCTGCGGTCCGCCGCGCGACAGCTCCAGGTGAAGGAGCGCGTCGCCGGTCTTCTGGAGGGGCCCCAGAACGACGCCCTGATCCGCGTGAAGGACCGGGCCAAGGAGACGTGGGGGAACCGCCGCGAGCAGGTCTACGACGCGATGGACCGGCTCATCAAGGTCGAGGGGGACTGGGAGGTCCACATCGACGACGAGGGCAGCGACTTCAAGTTCTCCGAGCAGAAGCTGGGTCTCGAGGCGCACGCCAAGCTGGTCGCGCATGGCACCGCGACGCTCCTGGACCAGAACATCGAGATTCCGTTCCGCGTCGAGAAGCGCATCGGGGCCGAGGTCGGCATCGGCGAGGTCCGGTACGACGCGGACCAGCAGGCCATCGTCGGCGAGGTCACGGATGTCGGGATCGACCTGGGCGAGAACATCGTCCTGCGGCTCGCGAACGACATCATCGGAAAGCTCATCGAGAGCCAGGCGCTCCCGCAGGTGAACCCGGTGACGGTCCTCCCGAAGAAGCAGCTGGACGAGGCGCTGGTGGGGGCGACGGCCGCCATCCAGCTGAAGATGGAGGTCACCGACATCATCCTGGACATCGACGACCGGTTCGTGACGCTCAAGGTGAAGTTCGGCTTCACGCAGCTACAGCTTGAGGACAAGGGCTGACATGCCCCTGTGGCGGGCCGGACAGAAGGTCCAGGCCGAACGCTCGACCGTTCGACTCCCCCCTGGGCAGAAGAAGGTCGGTGGATGGCCCGTGCTGCACGAGGGCGAGGTCCCGACGTTCGACCCGGAGACCTGGCGCCTACACCACGAACTTGGCGCTGGCCGACTTCGCCAGGCCGGACAACCTGGTGGCGACCCACCACGACGGCGAACCGCTGACGCCGGCTCACGGAGGCCCCGTCCGGCTCGTCGTGCACCACCTGTACGCCTGGAAGAGCCTGAAGTGGCTCGCGGACATCGAGTTTCGGACCAGCGACGAGCGGGGTTATTGGGAGGAGCGCGGGTACCACAACCGAGCCGACCCCTGGCTCGAGGAGCGGTACTCCTACCAGGAGTGAGCATGCGTCTCCGACACGCCTTGATCCCCATCGCCCTGACCGCCCTGGCCTGCGGCGGTGGTCGCAGCGCCGACACCGGCGAGGACGAACCCCGCGGCGGACTGTTCGGTGGCGGAGGCGGCAACGACGACACGCAGGACTCGTTCGGCGGCGACGACACCGATCCCGGCGGTGGCAACGGCGGCATCACGCGGCACTGCCCCAAGTACAGCGGCTTCATGGACTCGGGGGCCGAGTGGAAGTGGGCCTACACGGCCGAGTACGAACAGGAGACCGGCCAGGCCTACGACTCGACGACCTGGGTGCACTCGGTCGATGACGTGGGCGATGCCTACAAGGTCGTCATCAAGAGCGAAGGCGAGCTCGAGCACCCCTCGTACGAGCGGTACGAGAGCTCGACGTCCAGCACGTACGAGTGCGACGACGATGGCGCCTGGCTGGTGCGCTCCGATACGGACCTCGTCTACCAGATCTCGGGCCAGTCCGCGCAGACCATCGAGCAGACCGTCCGGTACACGGATCCGCTCCTGGTGATGATCTGGGACGTCGAAGACGGCTCCAGCTGGGACGCGAGCTACGCGTACGAGGTCACCCAGAACGGCTCCACCACCGACTATGAGTACGAGGCCACCTACGTCGTGTCCGACCACGACGACGTCACCGTCCCCGCCGGGACGTTCAAGAACGTCCTGAAGGTCAAGGCCCAGGGCCAGGACTACTACTGGGTCGTGGACAAGGACGCGGGCACCGTCTGGTCGGGCGACGTCTCCGAGCTCAAGAGCTGGCACAAGTGAAGGACCTCAAGGGCCAGCTCGCATCAGCGTTCGGACGGGAGCTCCCGAAGGAGGCCCCGAAGAAGCTCTCGGACGACGCACCGCCCGAGGCGATGAAGGACGGCGCCCACCTCGGCTCGGCCTGGCACCAGCGTCTGAGCCAGCTCGCGCGCGGCTTCTCATCGGTCCAGCTGGCTCCGAAGCCGAAGCTCGGTCAGGCGCGGCAGGCGAGCGACCAGCTGGTCAAGCTCCTGAAGAAGGGGGGCAGGGGGCGCGACGCCAAGGAGCTCGCGCAGCTTCGCGACGCGTTCATGAAGAAGCGCGAGCAGGCGGCCTGGACGGCCGTGAAGGACCGGTTCGCGACGCACGAGCTGCCGGACAAGGCCTACCGCGCGCTCAAGCAGTCCAAGGTGGACCCGCATGCGGTCCTCACCAAGCTGGAGCGCCAGGGCTCGTCGCTCTCCGGTATGTCCGCCAAGCGGCTGCGCGACGCGCTGAGCTGAGTGGCGCGGCTGGTCCACACCCTCGACCAGCTCGAGGTCCTCGACGCGATCGAGCGGTCCGGCAGCTTCGCCGGGGCGGCCCGGGAGCTCCACCGTGTCCCGTCCGCCATCAGCTACGCGGTGAAGACGCTCGAGGAGCAGCTCGACGTCGCGCTCTTCGAGCGGAGCGGCAACCGGACCCACCTGACCGCGGCCGGTCGGCGACTGCTCGAGGAGGCCCGGCTCGTGCTCGAGGCCGGAGCCCGGCTCGAGAGGACGGCCCAGGAGCTGCGAGACGGCTGGGAGCCCGATCTGCACGTCGTGGTGGACGGCGTCTACCCGATGGAGCCCATCGCTCGGGCGCTGCGGCAGTTCGCGGCCGATGGCATCCCGACGCGGCTGCGCGTGGACGTCGAGTACCAGGAAGGCGTCCCGTCGCGCTGGGCCAGCGAGCGAGCGGACCTGATGCTCATCCTGGACTTCGACCCCGAGGACGACCCGCTCGTCGTGCACCCGCTCCCGCCGCTGGAGATGGTGCTGGTGGGGGCGCCGGACCACCAGACCGTCGAGCTCGTGGTGAAGGACAGCTCTCCGCGGTTCGACAAGACGCCTCGCGCGGGCTTCGAGGGAGCGACCCAGGTCGTGTACCTGTCCGACTTCCACGGCAAGCGGCTGGCCCTGGTCGAGGGCGCCGGGTTCGGCTGGGTGCCCGAGCATCTGGTCGCCGAGGATCTGGCCGCCGGTCGGGTCCAGCTCGTCGACCGGCCGACGAATCGATGGACCTACACGCCGTCGCTGGTCTCCCGAGCGGGCGCACCGCTGGGTCGAGCCGGGCGTCGCTTCCTGGAGCTCATCATTCAAGAAGCTTGATGGCGGGCGTCAAGATGTTGCACTTTTCGTGATGGTCGAGGCCCCGTACGGTGCCTCCATGCTTCTCCTCATCCTCTCCGCCTGCTCTTCCGACTTCTACGTGACCCCGCTCGAGGCCGACGCGGTCGAGCCCGAGGACACCGGCACGTGGCTCGACACCGCGGTGCCCGAGGACGAGGAGCCCGAGCCGGAAGAGGAGCCCGTCGACGAGGAGCCCGAGCCCGAAGAGGATCCCGAGCCCGAGGACGACTGCGACCACACCAGCGACCTCGTCTACGTCATCGACCGTGACCGCGACACGGTCTTCCTGTTCGACCCGCCGTCGCTGTCGTTCAGCGCGGTGGGCACGCTGGCGTGCTCGACGTACGGCACGCCCGCCTCGATGGCCGTGGCGCGCGATGGCCTGGCCTACGTCCGCTACAGCGACGACACCGTGTACGCGGTCGACCTCGAGACGTTCGACTGCGAGGAGACGACGTTCAGCCTGCACAAGGGCCTGGACAGCTTCGGGATGGGGTACGCCACCCAGGACGCCGAGACCTGGCGCGACGACCTGTACGTCGCCGACGCCGACCGGCTGATGCGTCTCGACACCGCGACCTGGGAGCTCAAGGTCATGGGCAACATGCCCAGCCAGTCCGAGCTGACCGGGAACGCCGAGGGCGAGCTGTGGGCCATGCTCCCGCTTGAGAGTCCGGCCGCCCTGGCGCGCATCGACAAGAGCGACGGCAGCGAGGTGGAGCGCCTGAAGCTGCCTGGCTTCCCCGACCCCTACGGCATCGACACGTTCGCGTTCGCGACCTGGGGAGGCGAGTTCTTTCTGTTCGTGCGCGAGTACGGCATGGGCCAGAGCACCGACGTGTACCGGGTCGCGGCCGACGGCAACATGACCAAGGCGAAGACCGACATCGGCTTCGACGTCGTGGGCGCCGGCGTCAGCACCTGTGCGCCGGCCGAGTAGGACCCCGTTCCCTGCCTCGGCTCCTGCGTCGCCTCGGTATCGGTTGCGCATCGGGTCACTCGTGCCTCGCTCTGCAGCCTCCGCGCGGCTCATCCCACCCTGGCTCCTGAACCCCTCGCACTGCGTGACTCGGCGTCACGAGCGGGCGGGAGCCCTCTTCGCCGCGCGCGCTGCGCTGGCGCTCCGCGAGAGCAAGGTGCGCTTCGCGCCACGAGCTCCTAGTACTCGTCGTACTTCTTCGCCTGTCCCCGAACCTGGTCCGCCGGGTACTTCTCTTCGTTCTTCGCGAGCTTCGCCTCGACGGCGGCCTGCAGGTCGATGCCCGTGCGCGAGCTCAGGTTCAGCAGGCAGATCAGGACGTCGGCCATCTCCTCGGCGGCCCGCGCCGTGCGCTCGGGTGTCCGGGCCTCGCCGTCGGCGCTCCAGAGGTATAGCTCGAGCAGCTCGCTGGCCTCGACGCTGACGGCCATCGCCAGGTTGCGCGGGCTGTGGAACTGGCCCCAGTCGCGCTCGTCCGAAAAGGCCCGGACCTCGTCCTCGAGCTGAGAGAGGCTCTTCAAGTCGTTGGTCTCGTTCATCTTCTTGCTCACTTGCGGAACAGGATGACGTGCTCGCGTCGCGTGATCTTCGGACCCAGGTCCTCGCGATGTCCCGAGGCTCGGGCGACCGGGCGCAGTCCCGCGCGCTGGGCGGCCTCTTCGATTGGAAGCAGGGTGTCGATGGCCCGGCCCTGACTGAACCCGTCGCCGATGACGACCGTGAGCGAGCCGCCGTCGTCGAGCTGGCTCGGCACGCGGGACAGCCAGGCGTCCAGGTCCTTCCGCCACCGATCCAGCGCCCACTTGGGGTCCGACCGGAACGCCCTTCGCGGCGCGATCTCGCTCATGTCGTCCGGCTCGGGCAGGTCGAGCCAGGCCAGGCGCAGGCGCTGCAGCGGCAGGTAGTCGTAGACGGCGGGGTAGGGCGGCGAGGTCACGATCTGCGTGACCGGCTCGGGCAGGGTCACCCGGCGAGCGTCCTGCAGCGACACGTCGGCCTGCGGGGTCTCCGCGGGGACCGCCTGACGGAACGCCTCGAGTCGTCGGCCCAGCTCGCGCACCTTCTTGTGGAAGAGGATGGCCGTCGTCTCGGGAGCACGGTGGCGTGCATCCCGCACGGCCGAGGTGTCGCTCCGCCGATGGCTGCACTTCACGAGGAGGGACGAGAACGCCGCCGTGAGCAGGCCCTGGACCTCTTCAGGAGCGCGCGAGATTCCCAGGCGCAGGCCCTCGAGCTCCATCGCCACGTGCTTGTCGTACCAGCTCTTCTGGGCGACGACGGCCGGGTTGCGAGGGAGCTGGTCGTACCGCTTGGCGCCCTCGGCGATGCGGCGTCCCTGACCGCGAAAGCGCTGGACCTTCTCCAGATCACACAGCTGGGTGCGGGCCGTGCTCACGAGCACGGCGATGGGTGACAGGTCGGTCCCGTACGTCGTGCGTCCCTGGACCATCGCCTCGACGAGGGTCGTCCCGCCGCCGGTGAACGGGTCGTAGACCGCGCCCGAGTACCCGTCGAGCAGGATGCCGGCGGAGTCGGGGTGCAGGCCGGCCGGGTACGTGTGGAAGCCGTGGGTCCAGCGGAAGTCGCGACCCGTCTGGGTCAGGGCCGCCACCAGCCGGTCGGTCTCGGTCGGGTCACCCTGGACGTCGACGTGCTCGACGGGCAGCCATCCGGAGGTGCGCTCGCTCATCCGTTGTCGTCGAGGAAGCGCCCGAGGCTGGAGTTCACCCGCTCGAGGTTCGGCGTGATGAGGCTGACGATGAAGCGCTCGACCTGGGGGCCGACGCGGCCCGCCAGCAGCCGAGGCACGCCCGGGATCTTCTTCACATCGACGGTCAGGTCGCCGCCAAGGACGACCTTGGTGCGACCACCGCCCAGGTCGACGAAGGTGTTGGAACCCATGCACTTCACGCCCTCGGGGAACGCGCGGATACCGAGCTTCCATGTGCATATCTGGGTGGACCCGTCCCAGCGGGCCCAGTCGTCCCAGCGCAGCATCTCCGGCCGGATGAACCCCCGGGCCATCTTCGGGATCTCGCGGTCGGCGACCCACTCGTTGTGCAGGCTGACCAGGGTGCCTTCCTCGCGGCGGTCGAGCACGTCGATCTGGCGGATGTCCGGGATGTAGACGGCGACCTCGCTCAGCCGATCTCGGTAGGCCTCGAACACCGCCTCGCGGGGGTGGTGGATGACAGACTCGCTGTGGATGCGCATGAGGACCTCGCGGACCTGGGCTATCACGCGTCTCCGCGCACGGCCTGCAGCGCCGTGCCGTCCTCGACCTCCTGCAGCAGGCCCCGATCGAGGAGCGCCTCGGACCAGTCGCAGATGGTGTGTTCGCCGACGCCGAGCATGCGGGCGAGGTCGGCGATGGGGACCGCCTGGGACGCCGTCGCGCGCAGGAGCTCGCGCTGCTCGTCGGTCACGCCCTCGATGCCCTCGGCGGGCGGCTGGGCGTAGCCCACCACCGCGCCCGGGAGCCCACGGGTGCGCTGGTGGATGTCGGCGGCCCGGGTCGCATCGAGCCCATAGGCCTCGAGGAGCATGGCGACCTGGGTCGATGTCAGTCCCGCCGGGGACAGGTGTCGGGCGCCCAGGTTGGTGAGCGTCATCAGCGGACGAGCGGCGCGGACGAGCAACAACGCCGGCAGCCGCTCGCCGAAGATGCGGCCTGCAACGAACGTGGTGTCGCGTCCGTTGGCCTCGGTCGCGATGAGGGTCGGGGCGCCGGCGTGACGCAGGTGCTCGAGCAGCGCGCGGGGGTCCCGGACCCCCTCGACGATGTTGGCGCCTTCCCGGCGACCGGTGGTGAGCGCCTCGCGGATGAGTGTCCGTCGTCCGGAGCCCTCGACGCCGTGGAGCACGACGACCCCCGGCTTGCCGTCCATCGTCGCGGCCACCGCCTTTCGCAGGCCGGCGCGCTCGCGGGACATGCCCACGATGGGTGGCTTCGGCGACGTCCTGAGCGCCGCACGGAGCAGGGGCGGGAGGCCGCTGGCGGGCACCGGGCGCCGGGCCGGGTCCCTCGCCATCATGCTCAGCACCAGGTCCTCGAGGGCGGAGGGGAGCCTGGGCACGTAGGCGCTGGGCGGCTCTGGGTAGCTGGACAACGGCAGGTACGCGAGCGCGGCCGGGTCGGCCGGGTCGGCCGAGCGGAAGGGCGGGTTCGAGGTGAGCAGCCGGTACAGCAGCGCGCCCAGGCTGTAGATGTCCGCGGCGGGTCCCGGGACCTCACCGATCAGCAGCTCGGGCGCGGCGTAGCCGAGCGTCCCGTGGAAGCCCTTCGGGGCGCGGACGTCCGCGACCAGCCGCGCCGTTCCGAGATCGATGATCCGGGGGCAGCCGTACTCATCCACCATCACGTTGCCCGGCTTCAGATCACCATGCAGGATGCCTGTGTCGTGGACGTGCGCGACCGCCTCGCACAGCCTGGCGGCGAGCTCGATCGTGCGCCCGATGGGCTGGTTTCGACCCCACGTGTCCAGCGTCGGGCCGTCGACGTACTCGAGCGCCAGCCACTGACCGTCGAGGTCGCTGTCGACCAGCTGGACGACATAGCGATGGTCCAGCCTCGACAGGATTCCGGCCTCTCGACGCAGCAACGCGCGGCCATCAGGGGTGTGCGCGGTCTTGAGAGCGACGGGGCCCGTGGGGCTCTTCGCCAACCAGACCTGTCCCGCGGCGCCCGCGCCGAGTGCTCGGACGGCCTGGTACGGACCGATGGTCGGGCGGGTGGTCGGCTCGTGCACGGCGGTAGGCTTATCGCAGGAGGAGCTGCATGAGTGCCATCGAGTGTCGCGCGCCGCTGCGCATCCTGGCCTGTGAAGGGGCCGAGGAGATGGCCGCGGCCATCGCCGACGAGCTTTCGGCGCCGAGCGTCTCGAAGAAGCAGACGTGGTTCGCGTGTGGCGAGGGCAAGGTCGAGATCCGGGAGAACGTTCGAGGCTGCGACGTCTACGTCGTGCAGTGCCCCATCGTCCCAGGCACCGAGCGCAGCGTCTACGACCGCTTGATGATGCTGCTCCACGCGGTCGAGGCGGCCAAGCTCGCCGACGCCGACTTCGTGACCGCCGTCGTCCCCTACTACCCGGGCAGTCGGCAGGACAAACGCAAGGGGAGGTCGCGCGAGCCCATCAGTGCTGGGCTCGTCGCGCGCATGCTCGAGACGGCCGGGGCGTGTCGCGTCATCACGCTCGAGATCCACAACGAAGCGATCAGCGGGATGTTCGCGCCGGCGCGTTGCATGCTCGAGAACGTCGGGCTGTCCAAGAGCCTTGCGCGCTTCGTGCGCGCCCAGGGCATCCCGGTCCAGGTCGTCGCCAGCCCGGACGTCGGCGGGCTGGAGCGCGCCCGGTACTTCGCCGAGTGCCTCGGCGTCGGCATCGCGGCCCTGTCCAAGGAGCGTGACTACAGCACGCCGAACAAGGTCCTGAATGCGACCCTGATCGGCTCGGTGCGGGACCAGGACGTCATCCTCATCGACGACATGGTCGACACCGCGGGCAGCGTGGTCGCCGCCGTCGACGAGCTCAAGGAGCACGGCGCGAAGGCGGTCACGGTGGCCTGCGCGCATCCGCTCCTGTCCGGCCCCGCCTGGACGCGACTCGGCGCGCTGGCCGACCGAGCGGCCGCCGAGGGCTGGACGTTCAGCTTCATCGGCAGCACCAGCGTCCGGCACCCCCAGTGGCCGTCGTGGTACGTCCCGTACGAGGTGGAGCACTTGCTCGCGAAGGTCATCCGCAACGTCAACGGGCGAGGAAGCGTCAGCCGGGCACAGGAGAGCGACGCGTGATCGGACTGTTGATGGCGCTGATGGCGCCCAGCGAGGCCGCCAATCCCTGGTCGGTCGAGACCCAGCCGCTGCTCGGGCGCATCGAGTACGCGCCGTACTGGGACCCCGTCCTGTCGGCGAGCCTGTACCGGACGAGCGCCGGAGGCTCGCGCATCGCGGCCAACCTGGGGGCCGAGGTCGGACTGGCCCTGAACGACCTGGAGACCATCCTCGGCGGCAAGACCCGCCTGCGCGGCGTCGTCATCCTGCCCGGCGGGTACGACGTGCGCGGTGGCACCTTCGTCGGCCCGATCCAGCCGAAGTACTCGCTGCTGACCGGCGCGGACGTCTTCTACAACAAGTTCAGCGTGACCGAGGCGACCCCCGGCGTCGACTTCCCCGTGGTCTTCACGCTCGGACCGCCGAACGCCTACCTGTTGGGCGGCGTCACGACGACCTGGGTCCTGAACCCGGCCCGTCGCGTCGACTGGGACCGGACGCTCCACCGCGGCTTCGGCCACGAGTTCGAGTACCGCGCGGGCTTCATGCTCAACACCGGCAACTTCCACTTCGGCGTCGCCTGGACGCGCCGGATCCTGGCCGCCGGCGGCACCACGGTCGTGAACGACGGCTTCGGACTGACGCTCGGGTTCTGACCTCAGCCGAGCGCGAGCATGCGCTCCATCGGCACCAGCGCCTTCTGACGCAGGTCCCCGTCCATCTCGATCCGAGGCTCCAGGTCCCGCAGGGCCAGGTAGATCTTCTCGAGCGTGTTCAGCCGCATGAACGGGCACTCGTTGCACATGCAGTTGTCGCCCTTCGGCGGCAGCGGGATGTACTCGGCGTCCGGGTTGGCCTTCTCCATCTGGTGGATGATCCCGCTCTCGGTGGCCACGATGAACTGCTTGTGCCCGGACTCCTTCGTGTAGCGGAGGATGCTCGACGTCGAGCCGATGTGGTCCGCGTACTGGAGGATCTCCGGCTCGCACTCGGGGTGGGCGGCGACCTTGGCGAAGGGGTGCTTGCTCTTCAGCTCGATGAGCTTCCGCTCGCTGAACGTCTCGTGGACGATGCAGCTGCCCTGCCAGAGCTTCATGTCCCGGCCCGTCTCCTTGGACAGCCAGGCGCCCAGGTTCCGGTCGGGGGCGAAGAGGATGGGGGTCTCCGGCGGGATGGCGTCGATGACGCGCCGGGCGTTGCTGCTGGTGCAGATCCAGTCGCTGTGTGCCTTGGTCCCCGCCGAGCAGTTGATGTAGCTGACGACGACGTGGTCCGGGTGCAGCGTCTTCCACGCGGCCAGCTTCTCGGCCGGGCAGCTGTCGGCCAGCGAGCAGCCGGCGTCCAGGTCGGGGAGGATGACGACCTTGTCCGGGTTCACGATCTTGGCCGTCTCAGCCATGAAGTGCACACCGCAGAACAGGATGACGTCGGCGTCGGTGTCCCGAGCGGCCTGCGCCAGCTGCAGGCTGTCGCCGATGTGGTCGGCGAGGTCCTGGATCTCGCCTTCCTGGTAGTAGTGCGCCAGGATGACGGCGTTCCGTCCCTTGCGCAGGCGCTCGATCTCGTCGAGCAGGTCCAGGGTGGGGTCGATTGCGGCGACCTTGGCGTCGAGGGCTCCCATGGTGTCTCCCGGGGGCTTGAATAGGACTCAGACCACGCGAGAGATGCGCGCGACGAGCTCAGGAATGTCGTCCTTGCCGATGCTGCAGAAGGCGACGCGCAGTGCATTGACCGAGGGCAGCGCGATGACGCCGGCCGACTGCTCGGACAGGAGTCGCCGGCGAACGGCGTGGACGTCCAGGCTCTCGTGAACCTGGATCAGTGCGAAGAACCCGGCGTTGAAGGGCAGGGGACGGAGCCGGTCTCCGTCGAGGCCCGCGAGCTCGGTCTTCAGGATCCGGTAGCGCTCGTCGAGCTGCATGCGGATGGCCGCGATCTGTTGGTCGACCGCCGGGTCGGCGAGCGCCTCGATGGCCATCACCTGGGTCGCAGCGGGCGGGCAGTTCACCGTCGCGCGCGTGATGGTCTGGGCCTTGTTCACCAGCGCGGCGGTCGCAGCGGCGGGCCCGGCGAACGTCAGGAAGCCCACCCGGCCGCCGAAGAACAGGAGCTCCTTGGTGCAGCCGCCGACCTTCACCGCCAGGACCTTGTCCGGCGAGCAGCGCTCGGCCACCTCCCAGAAGAGCGAGCGGACCACGATGTCGGGCTCGAACACGAACCCGTGGTACGCGTCGTCGAGGATGACGGTCAGCGGGGGGCCGTCGTGCGCGGCGAGCACGTCCACCAGGGCCTTGGCCTCGGCCTCGGTGGGCGAGTACCCCGTGGGGTTGCCGGGGAAGTTCAGGATGACGACGCCACGCGTCCGAACCTTGGCGATGGCGTCGGCGAAGGCCTGGACGTCCAGACCGCCCGCGTCGTTGAAGAAGTTCCAGCCGACCAGGCTGGCCTGGCGGCGGAAGCCGAAGACCAGCCGGTAGTTGCCCCACATCGGCGTGGGGACCACCACGTCCGTCTGGGCGTCCGTGAACATGTCGGCGCAGAGCGACAGTCCATGGGTGAGGCCCAGGGTGACCAGCGGCAGCGACATCGGGGCCGACCCCTGTCGCCGCAGCCGCTCGTGCCACAGCGCGCGGAGCCGGGGGAGACCGGTGACCGGCGAGTACAGGTAGGCCGTGCTGCCGTCGCCGCGCGACAGCGAGTCCAGCGCGTCGGGGACGATGGCCCGGCCTTGTCCGTCCGTGAGCTGACCCAGCGTGGCCTGCAGCTCGACGCCGCGCGCCTCGGCCGCCTGCGCCGGGATCCCCGTGGGGAACGCGGCCTCTCGACCCATGGTCGAGAGACAGGCGAACGCAGCCGGATGATGGGCTGCCAGGGTGGCGTTCAGCTCGTCGGCCGTGGGCACGAATCCTCCAGGGCTCGCCTCTATCCCGGTCAGGTCGCGGTAGCGTCCGCCCATGCGCACGATCACTCCTCCCGCCAGCGACTTCGAGCTCGCGGAAGCGCCCTGGTACCTGCCGGTCTCGGACGAGGTCCAGATCTTCGAGACCGCCCATCAGGCGGGGCTCCCGGTCATCCTGAAGGGTCCGACGGGGTGCGGCAAGACCCGCTTCGTCGCTCACATGGCGCACCGCCTGGACCGCCCGCTGGTGACGGTCGCCTGCCACGAGGACCTCACGGCGGCCGACCTCGTCGGGCGGTTCCTGATCCTCGGGGACGAGACGGTGTGGTGCGACGGACCGCTCACAGCGGGCGTCCGCCACGGCGCCATCGTGTACCTGGACGAGGTCGTCGAGGCGCGGAACGACACGCTGGTCGTCATCCATCCGCTGACGGACGACCGCCGCCTGTTGCCCATCGACAAGCTGGGGAGCGTCCTGGGCGCACCCGACGACTTCATGCTCGTGGTCAGCTACAACCCCGGCTACCAGTCGGTCCTGAAGGAGCTGAAGCAGTCGACGCGGCAGCGCTTCATCTCACTGGACTTCGACTACCCGGAAGCGGCCGTCGAGACGCAGATCGTCCAGAAGGAAGGCGGCGTCGATGCGGATGTGGCCGACCGGCTCGTCACGGCCGCCGAGAAGGTGCGCAACCTGACTGACCGTGGCCTCGAGGAAGGGGTCAGCACCCGACTCCTCATCCACGCGGCCCGGCTCATGGAGCGCGGCATCGACCCGCGGCGGGCCTGCGAGGTCGCGTTCGCGCGGACGCTCACCGACGACCCCGATCTGCAGAGGTCGATCTTCGAGGTCGTGCGGGACTTCTTCTGATCTCTCGCTGGCGACAGCGCCTCACCGAGAAGGCGAAGGCCCTCACGGCGCGAGCTCGGGCTGCGGCCGAGCTGGCGCGGGCGGACCGGACTGCGCTGCGCAGCTGGCTGCGTCACGTGGGCCCGGTCGAGGACACCCTCGGGCCCGAGCTGGGCGAGCGCTACACCACCCTCGTCCTGCGAGCCGCCCAGGCCGAAGGGCGCCTGGGTCGCGTGATGGCCGGGCAGATCCCCGAGCACCTGGCCCGCGTCGAGACCGGCGCCCGCGGCGAGTACCTGCGGCTCGTGACCCTGGTCGTGACCGAGCGTCCCCAGGCCGCGAGCATGGTCGCCCGCAACCTGCCCGAGCTGATGGAGTCGCTGTCGGGAGCAGCCCTGGCCCGCTTCCTGGGCAGCGGCCTCGACCTGCACGAGGACAGCTCTGCCGTCGCCGAGTCGTTCCTGCGGCGCGAATCGAGCGCCTCGCAGAAGCACCTCGAGCGCCTCGTCATGGGGCTGCCGCTGAAGGAGGTGAGCCGGACCCTGGCGCTGTACGCCCGGGCGCACTGCGGCGAGGACGTCCAGGTCCGTCCCATCCCGCCCGGCCCCAAGATGAGAGCGTTCTCCGAGGGGCGGCATCTCTACCTGCCAGAGCGGGTCGACCGGTACGGCGACGACCGCGACTTCACCGTCTTCCGCGTGCTGACCGCGCGGACTGCGGCGTACCTGGAGTTCGGCACGTTCGACCTGGATCTCCGAACGGTTCCAGGTACCTGGCCCGACATCATGCGCGACGAGTCCGACCTCGAGCGGCTGTTCCGTGCGTTCCCGAACAAGAGCCTGGCTCGCGACCTGTTCCAGGTGGTCGAGGACGCCCGCGTCGAGTCGCGCATGGTGCGGACGTACCCGGGGCTGGCTCGTGACATCGCCCAGCTGCGTCCCGACGAGCTCGCCGAGCGCCCAGACCTGGCGGAGCTCGCCCCCGCCGAGGCCCTGGTCGAGGGGCTCCTGCGCAAGGTCTGGGGTCAGGAACCGACCCTCGAGGGCGAGGTCGGCCAGGCTCTCGAGGCTGCGTGGGAGCTGATCGAGCCGCTGACGACCACCGACGCCACCGTGGGCCAGGTCGCCGCGCTGGTGCCCGAGCTCTACCCGCTCGCCGATGCGCTCCTCGTGAAGGTGAAGCCCGAGGACCTGAAGGGCCCGGGCCCCACGCGCGGGAGCGGGAAGAAGCGGCAGAACGAGCGCCCGGAGATGCCTGGCGACGTGCCGGCCGACGACGAGGGGGAGGGCGCCTACGAGGGCCTCGAGGACAGCGCGCTCGGCTCGGCCATCCGCCCGGAAGCGCTCGGAGACTCGGAGCGGGCCCAAGACGAGGCGGCCCGCGACATGCGCGAGGACATGGAGGAGGCCGGCATCGAGGCCACCATCTCCGAGATCCGCAAGGCGATGCAGCAGCACGAGCGCGGGAAGACCGACGACAGCAGCTACGACGAGATGATCGCGTTCCTCGAGCGCATGCCCGGCGTCGAGGGGGGCGAGGTCGAGCAGCCTGAGACCGACCAGGAACCGCAGATGGTCCACACCACGCGGTTCTCGGGTCCGCTTGAGCTCGAGGAGGACCCCAACGCGCGCTCGTTCAACTACCCCGAGTGGGACGTCGCCATCGAAGACTACAAGCCGTCCTGGGTCCGCGTTCGCGAGCACACGCTGCCTCCGGGCGACCGCCAGTTCGTCACCGACGTCCTGGACGAGTACGGAAACGAGATCCGGCGGCTTCGCCGGCGATTCCAAGCACTTCGACCCGAAGAGTTGAAGCGGACCCGCGGGTGGCCGGATGGCGATGAGTTGGACCTGGACCGGGTCATCGACTCGCGGGTGTCACGACGCGCCGGGCGCCAGGCCACGGACCGTGTGTACAGCAAACACCTGCGAAACCAGCGGGATGTGGCGGTCGCATTCCTGCTCGACATGAGCAGCTCGACGAACGAGTCGCACGCTGGGATGGACGGCAAGCGCATCATCCAGATCGAGAAGGAGGCGTTGGTGATGATCGCCGAGGCGGTCGACGCCATCGGGGACGCCTGCGCCATCTGGGGCTTCTCGGGCTACGGCCGCGAGCACGTCGCGTTCTACGTCGCCAAGGACTTCAACGACCGGTACGACGACACCGTCCGCGAGCGCATCGGCCGCATCACGTGGAAGATGGAGAACCGCGACGGCGCGGCCATCCGCCACGCCACCGCCCGGCTCGCGCAGCATCGCGCCCGCACCAAGCTCCTCATCCTGCTGTCGGATGGGCGTCCGCTCGACTGTGGCTGCGACCAGTACTACGACCGCTACGCCAACGACGACACCCGCATCGCGCTGCGAGAGGCGCGAAACGCCGGCATCCATCCGTTCTGCATCACGGTCGATCCGCGCGCTCGGAAGTACCTCGAAGAGCTCTACGGCGAGGTCGGTTACATCGTCATCGACGATGTGGGCTCTTTGCCACATCGGCTCCCGACCATCTATCGGCGTCTGACGAGGTGACCGTGCTTCTCTCCCTGTTCCTCGCTTGCGGCAGTGCGCCCGAAGCGGAGCCCCCTCCCGAGCCTGTCGCAGAGCCCGCACCGGCGCCGAAGGCCGTGGTGGCCACGGTCGCCGTCTCGGGCAGCGTCGGCGTCGTTTCGACGAAGAACAAGAACGAAGAGGACCCGGGCGCTCCCGTGGCGGGTGGCTTCGGTCAGGTCTCCGGCGAGCTCAAGGTGAGCGATTTCGCCCAGCTGAGCGGCATCGACGGCGCCGTGGTCGTGCCGGTCTCGAGCTGGGACAGCGGGAACGAGGTCCGCGATGAGCGCCTGCTCCGGACCTTCTTCGAGGCCGAGGGCAACCCCCAGGCCACGTTCGAGTTCGCAGCCGTGCGGGGGCTGCCCGAAGGCGGCCTCGTGGTCGGTCAGCCAGCGGATGCCACGGTCGACGGCCGCATCACGCTGCACGGCCAGACGGTCGACGTGAGCGTTCCGATGAGCGTCACGACGTACGCGGCCGGCCACACGAAGCTCCTGACCGAGACTCCCATCGATCTGTCCATCGCCTCGTTCGGGCTGGGCGATCAGCTGGCGGCGCTCATCGTCGAGTGCGGCCATGCCTCGGTCGAGGACGCGGTCCAGGTCACCATCGACGTCACGCTGACGCCCGCCGGGGGATGAGCTGGGACGATGACGACCGGGGCTGGGACCAGGGCCCGGCCACCGACCAGCCCGATCCGCCCTGGCCAGGAGGTCACATGCCCTGGGTCGTCCTGAAGTTCGGTGGGACGAGCGTCACCTCCGAGGCCAACTGGCGCACCATCGCCGGCGTGTTGCGCGCGCGTCTGGCGGAAGGCGTGCGCCCGGTGGTCGTCTGCTCGGCGTTCTCCAGGGTCAGCGACGCCCTCGTGCGGCTCTCCGCCGAGCTGGCGGCGGGACGGGATGGGGCCGATGAGCTTGCCTTCCTGCGCACCCGCCACGTCGAGCAGGCTTCGGCGCTGGGGCTCGAGCCCGAAGAGCACCTGGGCGAGCTGCTGGGCGACCTGGACCGGCTGGCCCAGGGAGCGCGCCTCGTCGGCGAGGTGAGCCCGCGCCTGCACGCCCGCATCCTGTCAGCCGGCGAGCTGATGTCCACCCGGCTCGGTGCGGCATGGCTCTCTCGCGAAGGCATCACGAGCACCTGGCAGGACGCCCGCTCGCTGCTTCAGGCCGTCTCGGAGGAGGCGTCCGACCGGCGGTACGCCTCGGCCCAGGTCGCGTTCGACCCGCGGCCCGAGCTGATGGACCTGTTCGAGTCGCTCGACGGCGTCGTGGTCACGCAGGGCTTCATCGCCCGCGACCCGCAAGGGGACACCGTGCTGCTCGGTCGGGGGGGCAGCGACACGTCCGCCGCCACGCTGGCCGCACAGCTCCAGGCGTCGCGTCTGGAGATCTGGACGGACGTGTCCGGGATGTTCACGGCGGACCCCCGCCAGGTGCCGGAGGCTCGGCTGCTGCGCCAGCTGGACTACGACGAGGCCCAGGAGCTCGCGACGATGGGCGCCAAGGTCCTGCACCCGCGCTGCCTCCCGCCGGTCCGTGCCCACGGCATCCCGCTCCACATCAAGTGCACGCCCGCGCCGGACATGGAGGGCACCGTCATCAGCGCCGAGGCTTCGTCCGGGCGGCCCCAGGTGAAGGCGTTGTCCGCTCGCAAGGGCATCGTGCTGGTCAGCATGGACACCGTCGGTATGTGGCAGCAGGTGGGCTTCCTGGCGCGCGTCTTCGAGCTGTTCGCGCGGCACCACCTGTCCGTCGATCTGGTCGCCACGAGCGAGACCAATGTCACCGTCTCGCTCGACCCCTCGGCGAACACGCTCGAGAACGACCGGTTGGACGCGCTGCTGGCTGATCTGTCGGCTGTCTGTACGCCGCGCCTCATCCTGCCCGCCGCGAGCGTGAGCCTGGTCGGGCGCCGGATCCGCGCCATCCTCCACCGACTCGGCGGGGCGATGGAGCGGTTCGAGGACCGCCACGTCCACATGATGAGCCAGGCCGCCAGCGACCTGAACCTGACGTTCGTCGTCGACGAGCAGGACGCGGCGCCGCTGTTGCGCGACCTCCACGCCCAGCTCTTCAAGGAGACGACGGACCCGGTGTTCGGCCCGTCCTGGGAGCAGCTGTTCGCCGGCGAGGCGCTGGACGCCCCGCTCGAGGGCTGGTGGGACCGCCACGCCGACCGCTTGCTGGCCGAAGCCGAGCTCGGGACGCCGGCCTACGTCTACGCCGCCTCGGTTCTGGACGAACGCGCCAACCAGCTGGTCTCGCTCAACAATGTCGATCAGGTCTGGTACGCCGTGAAGGCGAACCCGCACCCGGATGTGCTTCGGCGGCTGGTCGCCTGCGGCGTCGGTCTGGAGTGCGTGTCCCCCGGCGAGCTGGCGCACGTGGCCCAGGTCGCGCCGGCTGCCCCCGTCCTGTTCACGCCCAACTTCGCCCCCGCCGCCGAGTACGAGGCAGGCTTCGCCGCCGGCTCCCGGGTCACGCTTGACAGCATCTACCCGCTCACGGCCTGGCCCTCGGTGTTCAAGGGACGCGAGGTCCTGGTCCGCCTGGATCCCGGGCGGGGTGGGGGACATCACCGCCACGTCGTGACCGCGGGAGCGCGCTCGAAGTTCGGCGTCCCACCCGAGGAGCTCGACGAGCTCGAGCGCCTGACGCGTGAGCTGGGCGTGCGCGTCGTCGGACTCCACGCTCACGCGGGTAGCGGCATGAAGGTGCCGACGCGCTGGCGGGACCTGGCGGTCTTCCTCGGCGAGGTCAGCGCGCGCTTTCCCGACGTCACCGCGCTGGACGTGGGTGGCGGGCTGCCCGTGCCCGAGCGTGCGGGGCAGAAGCCGTTCGATCTCGCGGCCTTCGACCACGGCCTGGGCGAGGTCCGCAAGGCCTGGCCGGGCGTCGAACTCTGGATCGAGCCGGGGCGCTTCCTGGTCAGCGAGGCCGGGGTCCTGCTGACCCGCGTGAGCCAGGTGAAGTCCAAGGGCGAGCGCCACTACGTCGGCGTCGACGCGGGCATGAACACCCTGGTTCGTCCGGCGCTGTACGGCGCGCGGCACGAGATCCTGAACCTGTCGAAGCGGAACGATTCCGGGCAGATGATCGCGGATGTGGTCGGCCCGATCTGTGAGACGGGGGACGTCCTGGGGCACGCTCGGGTCCTGCCCGACACATGTGAAGGCGACGTGCTCCTGGTCGCAAACGCCGGCGCCTACGGGGCAGCGATGTCCAGCGACTACAACCTCCGCCCCCGCGCGCGAGAGGCCGTGATCGACGTCTGACAGTCCGTTGACGAACCGGTCCGGGGGGACGCGGTCTGAGCTTCTGTACCCGCTGAGACGTCCGCTTCCCAAGGCCAGGGAGGTGGGCTGACGCGGGTGCACAAACCTCGAACACACCCGGTGGAGGGCGTGATGGATCTGCGCACCAAGGGCGAGCTGCGCTCGCATGAAATGAACCTGCTGAACTCGAACGACCCGATGGCCGCCGTCACTGCAAGTGGCGCGGGGCGCGGCGACATGGGCCTCGACACCAAGGCCGCTCTCGTCCTGGAGATCGCTGCCGTCTGGGGCCCGACGCTCCTGGACGTTCGTCACCTGGACGCCGAGACCGGGAGCGTGCTCATCGGCAGCGCGGACTTCCCGATGCCGCTCGAGAACCTGCCGGTCCACGAGCCCTTCGAGCTCTTCCGCGTGGAAGACGGGCGACTGGCCTGCGCCATCAGCAAGGACTGGAGCGCCAGCACCTCGCTCGCCGACAAGGGCGTCGAGGACGCCGAGGGCATCCGTCGCTTCGACGTCGCCCCCGAAGACCAGGTCGTCGTCCAGATCGGGCCCATCACGTACGTGGCTCGTCTCACCCAGCCGGGCCGCCGCTCGCCCAAGGCGGACACGTCCTTCGACCTGCCGCTCATCGGCACGCTCGGGTTCTCCGCCTTCGCCGCCGCCATGCTCGCGGTCGTCGCCTTCACCAGCGAACCGGCCATGAGCCAGGGCATCAACGAGGTCCCGGATCGCTTCGCGAACGTCCTCATCGAGGCCCCGCCGAAGCCCGAGGTCAAGCAGATCGAGAAGAAGGAGACGGTCACCCGCGAGGGCAAGCGCGCCAAGCGGAAGGAAGGCAAGCGCGGCGCCAGGGATGCGCTCATGGAGATCGCACGGGGTGGACGGGCCGAGCGTGAGGACCGCGAGGTCGCCAGCACCGCCGGGATCATGGGCGTGTGGGACACCGTCGGCTCGCAGGCCGGGCTCGACTCGGGCGCGCTCTCGGGTGGCATCACGGACGGACTGGGTGGCCTGATCGGCGCCAAGGGCGTCCAGATGGGAACCGGCGGGCTCAGCTCGCGTGGCGACAGCATCGGCGGCGGCGGTACTGCGCACGACGGCGGTGGCCTGGGCCTGGACGGCTTCGGTCAGGACGCCCGGGACTTCGGTGACGGCGTCCTGGGTGTGAAGAGCGAAGGCAGCGTGCGGCTCTCCAGCGAGAGCATCGTGATGGGCAGCATGGACCGCTCGCAGATCGACGCGGTCATCAAGCGGCACCTGAACCAGTTCCGCTACTGCTACCAGCGCGAGCTCACGAAGGACCCGGGCCTGGGCGGCAAGGTCAGCCTCAAGTTCACCATCACGCCGAAGGGCGAGGTGTCGGCGAGCCAGACCAAGGCGAGCTCGATGGGCAACAAGGCCGTCGAGAGCTGCCTCAACAACACCATGATGAAGCTGCAGTACCCCGAGCCCCTGGGCGGCGGCATCGTCATCGTGAGCTACCCGTTCCTCTTCGCCCCGGGCTGAGACGCCCGGGTGGCTAGAGCAGCCCCTGGAACACCTCTGGCAGGCGTTCCGGGAGTTCCTCGACACGACGCAGCTGGAGATACCGCCCGGCCCCGAAGATGGGCCGGAGGTACTCCGCTGCGTCGTCGCGTCCGTCCATGCTGATGCAGTGGAGGTGGACGCCCGACCGGGTGCAGGCCTGGGCCGCGACGGCGCTGTCGAAGACGCCGTACTCACCGCGGTAGCCGTGCCGGTCCTCGGGCTTGCCGTCCGAGAGCAGGAGCAGGACCCGACGTGGCTCCGGTCGCTGCTCGAGCATCCAGCAGGCATGGCGGAGGACCGCGCCCAGGCGGGTCGCGCCTTCGGCCCGCAGGTTGCCCAGGCGCCGGCGGACGTCGTCGTCGTAGCCCTCGTCGAACCCCTTCAGGCGGTGGAGCTTGATGTCGCGGGCATGGCTGCCGTTGAAGCCGTGGAACGCGTGCGGGACGCCCAGGGTCTTGAGGCCCTCGGCGAACAGGACCACAGCCTCTTGCTGAGCGGCGAGCACCCGCCCCTGGGTCGAGCCGGACTGGTCGACGAGCGTCAGGACACAGACCGCCTCGCGCCGCCGGACGAACCGCTTGTAGAAGTCCTGCTTCGGCTGCTGGCCGGCCTGGATGTCGCTCCAGGCCACGATGGCGCGGTCCAGGTCGATCTCCGGTCCGTCCGCCAGGCCGCCCTCCCAGCGCTCCTGCTGCCGGAGCGCCTCGAAGCGCCGCCGGATGCGCTTGATGGCGCCGCCGTTGGCATCGAGCACGCGCTCGTAGCCCGACACCGGTCCGGTGTTGCCCACTGGGGTCGTGACGAACGTCTCGCCGATCCGCCAGGCTCCAGCGGCCTGATCCCACTCGTCGTGCTCGCGCCCCTCGTCGTCGGGCAGGGTCCGGACCGCCAGGGTGTGGTCCACCTTCTTCTTCCGCTTCTCCACCGCCTCGTCCCGTAGGACGCCGTACGCGGGCATCTTCGCCAGGTCCTCGTCGGCGCCGGACTCGAGCGCTCCCTTGAGCTTCGCCTTCAGACGGGCACGGAGACCGGTGGGCTTCTCGACCTCGGGTACCGGGATGCCCCCACGGTTTCGCTCCATGGCGGCCCGGAGCGCCCGCAGCGGCTTGTTTCCCTGCTTCCACTCGCTCTCGTAGGCGGCGTCGTGGTCCAGGTCCGCCAGGATCCACTCGGGCCGGCAGATTCCCAGGTACCACAGCAGAGGAGG